>CAYWWJ010000001.1:0-116067 GCA_964462055.1 uncultured Neisseria sp.
AAAATTTAATCAATATTCAATTATTTAATTGAGGAGGTTATCATACCATCTCAATAAATTCATGTACCCAGTTTTACGATTTCGCCCAGAATGTGATTCCACACACTGCGATGTTCATCGAAAACCACGATTTATATAAACCTTTTTTGAGTATGGTAAATTTATAAATAATCATAATAATTATGTAGTGAGTAGCATATTAATTACAATTTTTTATTTTATGGAAAAGTTATGAGAAATAAATTAATCGCACTAGCTTTATCATCAGCTAGTGTAAGCGCTTTTGCTGAAGTTACTTTGTATGGAAAAATAGCTGTTGGCGCTGAAAACGATCAGTTTCAAAATACAACAGTACCAGGGGCTGGAAGTATTCAAGATTTCGGTTCATACTTCGGGATCAAAGGTAGTGACCCAGTTTACGGACAAACATCCGTAATTTGGCAATTAGAAAACAAATTAGACATTACAACAGGTCAAGCATATACTACAACAAGTGGTGGTGGCTTAGTAATGCCTAACGGAGATGCTTCTACAGCAGGAAAAGTTAGCACACAGATGAATACACTGGCATCAGGAAATTCATTCTTAGGGTTGCAAGGTAATTGGGGACGTTTAACATTTGGTAATCTAAACAATTATGGTAGTAGCAATATGGGTAGCGTAGATACATTTAACTCAGCAAATGGGGTACAAGGTTTTGGTACATATGATCGATATGCAAAACGTCTACCAGCATCTGTTCGTTACGATTCACCAACTTGGGGCGGATTTGGATTTGGCGCATTGTATTCATTTAATAATTTAGGCCAAACTGATGCAATTTCAACTGGCAACACTCTTGCCAACTTAAATGGTAATTATGCAGGTGGTGTATATAACTTTGGTATGGGCTGGAGTGGAAATAATTTCTCGGTTAACCTAACTACTTCGATATGGCAAGATGTTGGTACATATATGAGCGCAACTGGTCTTACTTCTGGCACTGTTAACCCTACTGTACCAACAGGTCTTCAAAGCCCGACGTACCAATACGCATATATAAACACGCTAGAAGTAGCGTATGAAGATCCCGATGGCGCATTTGCTGCCGCTGGTTTTCAAACTTCAAGCGGTTTAGGTTACGCTTCTTGGGCTAACTCTGGTGGTTCATGGGGTAACGTTGCCTTTAATGGATCATCTGCAATTTTAGCACAACTACAAAATAATCAGTACCAAATGCAAGAATTTGCCGTAAGCGCTGGATATCACTTTGGTCCATGGACACCTAAAATCGGTTATGCATATGGCAATAATATGATGATCAACGGCAATCCATGGCAAGTGGTAAATGGTGTTGCAGAACAAATTCCAGATTCTGGTTACCAAACTGCAACGGTGGAATTAGACTGGAACATTACCCCACGTACACTAGTATTTATAAACTACGGTGAAGTATGGTATGGTAACACATTACAAAATGTGGCATATCAAGCAGGTAGCACGCCAACTGCACCAACCTCAACAGCTGGTGGATACATGAACAACCAAAGCTCAGGTGCTATTGGTTTAACGCATACATTCTAATTATTGCTAATCGCAAAATAATCTGAATGCTTTCAGTCTATACCAGGCTATGTCCAATAATAAAACCATAGTCTGGTATTTTTCTGTATCTGTATATATAAAACATGTTACTAAGTAGTTACAAATAAATGATGTTACTAGAACGTTGGATAATCTGTATACCCAACTTCATTACCACCATAAAAAGTTGCAACATCTGGCGTATTAAGCGTGGCGCCAATTGCAAAACGGGCTGGTAGATCAGGATTAGCAATAATCAATTTACCCCAAGCAGCTGCGTCAGCATGTCCGTTAAGAATTGCATTCTCGGCTATTTCTTGACTTAATTCTTGATTAATAACATACGCCCCACCGAATTCTTTTTTCAAAGTATACGCCAAATTATCATCACCTTGCGCAGCACGAGCACAAATAAATGCAATCTTGCGCTTGCCTAATTCGCGTGCTACATACTTGAAAGTTCCAAGTAAATCTGAGTCGCCCATTGACTGAGCATCACCACGTGGCGCCAAATGCATTCCAACTCTATCAGCACCCCACACTTCAATAATGGCATCCGTTACTTCTAGCATTAATCTAGCACGATTTTCTACAGATCCACCATATGAATCAGTTCTCTTATTGGAAATATCCTGCAAAAATTGATCCAACAAATAACCATTAGCGCCATGAATTTCTACGCCATCGAACCCAGCTATTTTTGCATTAATTGCACCTTGTTTGTAGGCAGCAATTACTTCTTGAATCTCATCTAGCTCCAATGCACGAGGCGCTACAAATGGATGAATTGGTCGCACATGGCTCGGATGACCGTCTGCAGGAATATTACTTGCTGATACAGGAATTTTACCATCTAAAAATACAGGATCAGATAACCGACCAACATGCCAAAGTTGCAATAATATCTTTCCGCCAGCCTTATGCACCGAATCAGTTACTTGCTTCCAGCTTTCAATTTGCTCGTCAGACCAAATACCAGGCATATCAGGATAACCAACGCCCATTGGACACACTGATGTTGCCTCGCTGATAATAAGCCCAACACTAGCTCGTTGCGTGTAATATTCTGCCATTAGCGCGGTTGCAGTTCTACCACTACCCGCACGACAACGCGTTAGTGGCGCCATAATTATACGATTATTTAGTTTCCAAGCCCCGATTTGTATTGGAGTTAATAGTATTGACATTTTTTATCCTCACATATGTTTAATTTAATCCATTATTATACACAACGCTAACATTATTTACAAGTATACTTGACAACAATAAATAATTTTACGGTTTACTAGCATAAGCTAAAAATAAAATGACAAAATGGCTATTCTTAACCACTTTTAAAATCACTTGACAAAAATATTCACACATGATAGAATAGCTCCTAGATCTTCGTCATAACACTTATTAGGACGCAACGAATATCTGTAGTATAGATTGCCTGACCGTAGTAGAAGTAAATCATCATCAAGTATTTTATAAATTAATCTTTATCTTATGGAGAACCACAATGAAAAAAATTATTTTAACTTTACTTATCTGTTTCGGCCCTGCTTTAGTTTATGCACAACAACCATCTAAAAACGGGCAATGCCCAGCGGATAATCCGTTATTTACTAAAGAAATAGCTAACAAATTGGGTACACAATGGAATAATAGCTTAAAAGAAGGCATTGCGGCAAATGTAGTAAAAACTAATTACGCGCCACATGCTATATTATTACCAACAAAAAGTGATGAAATCCGCACTGATAATCAACAAATCCAAGAATATTTTGTACAGTTCTTAGCGCTAAAACCTAGCGTAATTAAATGGTACAATACGCAAATTTATGCAGACTACGGAGTAGGAGTTGCCAATGGTGACTATGATTTTAGCGTAACCGCTCCAGGTATAAAAGATCCCGTAAAAGCACGCTATACTTTTGCTTATGAATACCTTGCTAATCCTAGTGATGGACGTAAACCGGGCTGGTACATTATTACACATCATTCTTCTGCGCAACCAGTTAAGCACCTTGCAATATAAAGCTTCATATACTCAGGCAGTTTCATCATACTTGAATTTTGATGAGCTCCTAACCTATTATTAATAGGCGTTGTTGCTTGTTCAATTCAATTATTTTAAACTTGTTTGAGTATATACAATTATTCTGAGGGTAAACTTAACGGAGGCAATAATATAATGAATAAAACAATTTATGACTTTACGGTAAAAGACATTCATAATACAGAGATTAAACTTAGTAATTTTAAGAATAAAGTATTATTAATTGTTAATACTGCTAGCAAATGCGGATTTACCAAACAATATGCAGAACTTGAAACACTCTATCAAAAATATAATAAAATTGGTTTTGAAATTCTTTCTTTTCCATGTAATCAATTTAATCATCAAGAACCTGGTGATGCAAACGAAATCCAACAGTTTTGCAGTTTAAATTACGGTGTCACATTCCCGATTATGCAAAAAATTGATGTAAATGGAGAAAATACCATACCATTATATGATTATTTGAAACGTGAAGCGCGTGGAATATTTTATACCACCAAAATAAAATGGAATTTTACTAAATTTTTAATTACTCGCGATGGCAAAGTATTTAAACGATACTCACCTATTCTTACTCCTTTGCAATTAATCGGCGATATCGAAAAATTAATCAAATAGGATTAAATTATGTTCAAAAATGACAAGAGTTGATTATGATGATTTGTTAGAGAAGCAATGAAACGACCAAGTGTAATTCAAGGGTTAGCGAATCTTTACAATAAGTTTAAAATTAGCCACTCTAATTAAATATACAAAGACAATTAGTCTACATGCAGTTGCAATTAAATTAGTACATAAAAATGTCGCTATGTCGTTTATCAGACAGCCAAAACATCCGCGTATTTTATGGTTATCATGTATAATATACCCCGCAATAAATTAAAGTCATTTTGTAAATTTACCCCAGCCTTCACTTTTTTAGTGTTACTTCTTTTATAGGATAAATTATGGCTAAAGGTACGAGATCTAGTCAATAGTTCTCGTAATAAGATCTATATCCAAATTAATACCACAATAGTTCATACTTATTGGAATATTGGTAGACTTATCGTTGAAGAAGATCAACATGGAAAAAAACGCGCCAGCTATGGTAAAGCTATAGTTGAGTCATTAGCTATAAGGTTTGCCGAGAATGGAGAAAAAGGTTTTGATGCAACTAATTTATGGAAAATGCGTCAATTTTATTTAGCATATCCAATTCTAGACTCACTGCGTCGGGAATTGAGCTGGACGCATTTTTTATTGGTACTAATCTTATTGCATGCCAAGTCATATACTTGCAAGTGATGATGCAAAAGCTATGATGGCTAATAAAATCCATGAAGACAAGAGTTTAGGTAGAAATGATATTTGCAAGACATTAAAAATATAACGTAGTATGTTTTATTGATATGTTTCATTTTAATAGATAAATAAATTATGTAAGGATAGAGCATGAAAAACAAACAGTGTTTTATTATTCAACCATTTGATGGCGGAGTATTTGATAATAGATGTAAGAACATATATAAACCAGCAATTAAAGCAGCTGGATTAGAGCCTTATAGGACAGATGATGATACAACAACAAGAATTCCCATTGAAGCTATTGAAAAAGGTATTAAAGAAAGTGAAGTTTGTTTTGCTGATATAAGTATGAGCAATCCCAACGTATGGTATGAGATTGGTTTTGCTTTTGCAAGTGGTAAAGATGTCGTAATGGTTTGCGAAGAAGAATCACATAAGGATTTTCCATTTGATATAAGACATAGAACAATCATTAAATATCAACAGGAAATAAGCACTAGTTCAGATTTTTCAGCGCGTATTACGCAACAACTAAAAGGTTTTTTATCAAGTAAAACGCTTCATTCAGAGCTTAAAAGTACACCATTAATGAGCAAAGATGGATTAGAGCCTTATGAAATCGCTGTTTTATTATTTATTTTTCAAGGTCAAATACTAGATTCCTATACAACGGTTCGTGACATAAGAGAGCATATGTCTCAATCTGGATATCAGGATGTAGCAACAGCATTAGCAATAGAGCTGCTTTCTAAAAAAGATATGATAATTATAAATATCGTACAAAATCCCTATTATGATGGAGATTGGCGCTCTGGTGAATCAGGAACAGTGAAAATGTGCGAATTGAGTGAAAAGGGAAAAAATTGGGTGCTAACTAATAAGAACCAATTTAACTTTAAATTAGAGGAACGTGTAATTAATGATGATATTTCATTTTAAATATGTCACCCGTTAATCAAAAGAATCCATTTTTAAGAACAAATATAACATCAATAAAGTAAATTAATCATGTGATTAGATAAGTCATCCATTGACAATAGTATAAATTACTTAAAACAAAATTATTTCAGGTTCTAATGATTATCAAGTATAATCTCATCTAGCTTAGCCAGCACATGAATTGGTAAGTATAGCATTTTAAAATGGTTGGTCGCTCCGCTCGCAATAAGAATGTCGTGTTTTTTCACGGAAAGAAGCTTAGACATAAAAGTAATCAATGCCACATTCGCTTTGCCATCAACTGGAGTAGCGACAATTGCTATTTTCAGCCGACCATTTATCACACCTAGAACTTGATTGCTCTTTGCCTGCGGCTTAATCACCACAGGCAGTCTAATTGCATCTCCAGATATTGAATAAATTGGTGCGCTTGAGTTATCCACCAAGCAATCGCACGCAATAACTAAACAATCCATTTGGTAGAATACCCAGAATCACCAATATTGCTCCATTTAGAAACAATACTCCGCGAGTAAATAGACAATTATTCGCGCAAGATACCGCATCTGTTTGTGGCGCTGGCTCATCAAAATACATAACCTTAACGATACGTAAATAATAAAATGCAGCAATTAACGACATTACAACTGCAAATACGGCGGTTTTAATAAATCCAACAGCAATCAAGGCTTCTAATACTTTGAATTTGGCATAAAACCCAATTAACGGCGGAATTCCTGCCATAGAAAACATTACTAATAACATAATTCCCGCATAAACTGGATGTGTTTTACTTAAGCCTTTGAGATCATTAATGTTTTCACACTCATGTTCACCTTTGGACAATAATAACAACACGCCAAATCCAGCTAATGCAGTAATTGCATAACTTAAAGTGTAAAATAATGTGGCAACTAATCCGCTACGTGTAACAGTCATTAATGCAAATGCAACAAATCCCATATGCGCAACTGCTGAATACCCAAGTAAACGCTTGATATTGGTTTGACTTATGGCAATAATATTTCCCAAACCAACAGATAATATTGCGACGATGCCAAGCATTACCGACCAAGATTGACTGGATAAAATTAAGCCACCAATTAGAAAACGAAGCACGAATACAACGGCAGCAATTTTTGTCAGAGTACCAATAATCGTTGTAACAGCAAGCGGAGAACCTTCATAAACGTCTGGCACCCACATATGAAATGGCACTAAGCCAAGCTTAAATGCAAGTCCAGCAACTATAAACACCACACCAAATGTGAATAACGCAGTATTTTGCCCATTCATTATACTCATTGTGCTCACAATTTGTGAAAGCTCTAATTTGCCACCACTTGCGCCATATATAAATGAGATTCCATAAAGTAATATTCCTGACGCCAACGCACCCAAAATAAAAAACTTCATCGCAGCTTCTGTTGCCCGCACTTTATCTCGTTGCAATGCAACTAACCCGTATAATGCTAATGACAACAACTCTAAGCCAACGTATAGAACTAACATATTATTAGCAGAAATCATCACTTGCATACCCAATATTGCAAATAAGAAAATCGCATAAAATTCACTTTGCAGTAATTTCTTATCGGCTATATATTGTCGTATATAAACCAATGTAACAATACCTAATAAATATGTAAATGTCTTAGTTCCCTGTGCAAGATTATCTAAAATAAACATTCTATTAAACGTAAGCTGCATGTACCCATTGACATGAGCATAAACCCAAAGTTGAAGAATTAATGCACCAATCAAAGTAACTTGTGCAATACTAAAATTAAGCTTGCTTTTTGGCATAAATGCATCTGTCAGCAAAATTACTATAATCATAAATGCCACATATATCTCTGGCAGAACTGGAATCACATTAGGAAAAAAATTCATATAATCAACCTCATCTCTACAGCTTACTCTGTGCAACAATTGTAATTAACTGCGCAACACTTGCATGCATTTTCGCAACAAATAAATCGGGATAAACACCCATAACAATAACTCCAATAGCCAAAAGTGCTAACACGAGGAATTCGAAACCATTTACATCGCTCATATCTGCAACATGATGATTAGTTACTTCGCCAAACATTACTCGCTTATACATCCACAAGGTATATCCTGCGCCAATAACCAATGTCGTCCCAGCTAATAACGCATAAACCAAATTAACTTGCGTAGTTCCCATGATTACCATAAATTCACCAACAAAGCCAGATGTACCTGGTAACCCAGAATTAGCCATAGCAAATAACATAAAAAACGCGGCGAATATCGGCATTTTATTTACAACACCACCATAATCGCTGATATTGCGCGAATGAACTCTATCGTACATCACACCGATACACATAAACATTGCGGCAGAAACAAAACCATGTGAAATCATTTGTGTAATTGCGCCCTCTAATCCCCAGACATTCAGGTTAGATCCCACAAATAAAAATGTGCCCAGAATCACAAATCCCATATGCGAAATGGATGAATATGCAACCAATTTCTTCATATCTTTTTGCACAAGCGCAACCAAGCCGATGTATACAATCGCAATCAATGCTAACACGATCATAGTTGTTGCAAGAACGCGCGAAGCATCGGGAACTATCGGCAAAATAAATCGCAAAAACCCATAACCACCTATTTTTAATGTAATTGCCGCCAACACCATTGAGCCACCAGTCGGAGCCTCAGGATGTGCATCTGGCAACCACGTATGCAATGGCCACATTGGAACTTTTACCGCAAATGATAAGAAAAATGCTATAAAAATTAATATTTGTGGCAACATTGCTAATGGTGTATGATAATAATTCAATATTTCAAATGATTTGCCACTAACAAAATATAGATAAATCAATGCAACGAGCATCAATAATGAACCAATAAGCGTATAAAGAAAAAATTTAATCGCCGCATAAACACGATTTGAACTACCCCATACACCAATAATCAGGTACATCGGAATTAACATCGCTTCAAAAAATACGTAAAATAAAATTGCATCTAACGACGCAAACGATCCGCTAATGAAACCAGTCATAAACAAGAACATACTATTATACAATGCGATTTTATACTTAATTACTTTCCAGCTAGCTAAAATCACTAGCAATGTAATAAAATTATTAAGTGTAATAAACATCATTGAAATACCATCTACACCCAAATGATAATTTATATGTAGATTGGGGATCCATTGCGACATTTCACTAAATTGCATTCCAGCAATGCTCGAGTCAAAATTTACAAATAATATCATTGAAAAAACAAATGACACCAACGCCCCAATTAGTGATATTACACGGGCTAAATTATCATGCTTACCAGCTAATAATGTGATCAAACCAGCAATTATCGGCGTCCATATAGTTAAAGTTAAAATATAATTCATCATCTACGCACACCTTTAATTAAAGATCAATTTGCTAGCAAACGTTAAGAATATCAATACGCCAAGTACAATAAACGTTGCAGCACTATTTACATAACCAGTTTGTATTTTACGAGCCACTGACGATACCCAAGCAACAATTTTCGCGGAACCATTGACAAGCAAACCATCAATAACAAATATATCGCCAAATTTATATAAAATGCCACCAATATTACGCCCCAATGGTGCAAGTAATTTGATATACAAATCATCCATATAATATTTATTTTCCAGTAAGGTATAAATAGGTCCCAAACCTTTAACTAATTTTTGGTTCCAATGTTGATTTTTATGGAATAACCACGCAATTACAATACCAGCTAAAGCCAAATATACTGGCAGTTGCGTAAAACTATGCAGAATCATTGATACAGGACTAGTTTCTTCATTTTGAATATGTTCCACATACCAGTAGATATTAAATACCGCACCAGTTAAGATACTTCCCGAAACAAAATCTTTCAGATAAATCCAACCAATAATTAACGACGGAATTGCCATTAATATTAACGGTAATGTAACCACCCATGGCGATTCTTTCGGCTCAGAATGTCCATGATCATCATCATGATCATGAGTTGTATGACTATGTTTGTCATGAGAATCTGTAGAAACATTGTGCGACGAATTGCCACTTTCATGAGTAGCGTGCGAAATATTTCTGAATCGTTCTTCGCCATGGAATGTCATAAATATCAGACGGAAAGAATAAATTGCTGTAATAATTACTGACGCATAAACCGTAAACACCGCAAATGCACCACCTGGCAAACCAGATTCATACGCCAAACTTGCAGATTCTATTATCATATCTTTGGAGAAAAATCCAGCAAATGGCGGAATTCCAGCTAAAGCCAAGCTACCAATTAACATAGTAATGTAGGTTATTGGCAGATATTTTGCCAAACCACCCATTTTACGCATATCTTGTTCATGATGCATTGCCATAATAACTGAACCAGCCGCAAGGAACAATAATCCCTTGAAAAATGCGTGGGTCATTAAATGAAATATTGCCACAGAATATGCTCCGCAACCAAGTGCCACAGCCATGTATCCTAATTGTGACAATGTAGAATAAGCAACTACACGCTTGATATCATTCTGGATTATTCCAAGTATTCCCAAAAAGAAACAATTGATTCCGCCAGCAATAATAATTACACTTAATGCCGTATGCGACAAATTATACATTGGCGATAACCGCGCCACCATGAAGATTCCAGCCGTAACCATTGTTGCAGCATGAATTAATGCAGAAATTGGCGTTGGACCTTCCATCGAATCTGGCAACCATACATGTAATGGAAATTGCGCTGATTTACCCATCGCACCGATAAATAATAATATACAAATAAGCGTAATTATATTCCAATCGGTTCCAGGAAAATTAACTCCAACTAAAGTTTGTACCTTGGCAAACACTTCTACATAATCAAGCGTACCAAAATATGCTAAAACTAAGCCAATACCAAGCAAAAACCCTAAATCGCCAATCCGATTAATTAAAAAGGCTTTTAAATTGGCAAAAGTAGCACTTTCTCTCTTATAATAAAACCCAATTAATAAATAAGATACCAGTCCGACACCTTCCCAACCAAAGAATAATTGGAAGAAATTATTGGAAGTAACCAGCATTAACATCATAAAAGTAAAAAGTGAAATATAGCTAAAAAACCGTTGATAACCGTCTTCGTGTTCCATATAACCAATAGTATAAATATGCACCATTAATGACACACTCGTCACTACAACTAACATTGTTGACGTTAAACCGTCAATTAATATACCCACATTTAGTTTGATATTGGCAACATCAAACCAATTATACAGAGGTCCATTGTAATGTAAACCTTCAATTTGTACTTGATAAAAAATAATGTAAGCACAAATAGTTGAAATCAATACCCCCAAAATTGTAATACTGTGACTAGCACGCTTGCCAATGGCAAAGCCAAATAGCCCAGCAATTGCAGAAGCTATAAGTGGCGCTAGTATTAGCGTTAAATACAAAGGTATTCCCGTTGGTAATCCATTCATCTTATTATCCTTTTAGTTTGTCCATATCTCTTACATTGATCGATTTTAAATTACGGAATAATATGATTAAAATCGCAAGCCCTATTGCTGACTCCGCTGCAGCAACTGTTAATGTAAAAAATACAAATATTTGTCCAGCTATATCATGCAAAAAGCTAGAAAATGTAATAAAATTAAAATTAACTGCCAAGAGCATTAACTCAATTGACATTAAAACTACAATAATATTTTTTCGATTAAGAAAAATTCCCATAATAGAAATAGCAAATAAAATTGCAGATAACGCCAAATAATGTGTAATTCCTATCATTTTGCATCTCCTGTATTTGACTCAATATCTTCGGATGAATTTTCAACTTCTGCTTGCATTTTAACTATTTCTAAACGTCCTTTTGTGCTATCCACCGCAACTTGTTGTGAAATATTTTGTCTATTGTTTAGTTTATCACTCTTACGCAAAGTCAAAGCAACGGCAACCACTAATCCTAACAATAACAACATTGAGGCTAATTCAACAGGATATGAATATTCGGTATATAAAACCCATCCTAATTGATTGGCATTGCTAAGCCCATGATTAGCTAAAAGCGCTGAACTATTACCACTTGGTATAATCACTAATGGTTTTGTTATTATTACTAACAACATTTCAATTAAAACTATTACACCAAGAACCAAAGCCAGCGGTAGATTTTTCCAAAAACCACTACGTAAACTTTCCATGTCAACATCAAGCATCATTACCACAAAAAGGAATAACACCATTACCGCTCCGACATAGACTAGAATCAACGTTAAAGCTAGAAATTCTACATTTAACATTAACCACAAACAGCTTGATGTCACAAACGCTAAAACCAGAAATAACACAGAATGCACTGGATTTTTTGCACTAATTACTTTTAACGCCGAAATAACGACTATCAAAGCAAATAAATAAAATAAAATGGTACTAATCATTTGCCTATCACCTATCTATAACTACGATCTGCAAGCCTTGCTTTAGCAATTACTGGCTCATATTTATCGCCAATTGCCAATAACATTTCTTTGGTATAAAATAAATCACCACGATTTTCACCATGATACTCAGATATTGATGTTTCAACAATAGCATCAACTGGGCAGGCTTCTTCACAAAATCCACAGAAAATACATTTTGTTAAGTCAATATCATAACGTGTAGTACGCCTAGTTCCATCGTCACGCTCATGGATATCGATAGTAATAGCCAAAGCTGGACATACTGCCTCGCAAAGTTTACAACCAATGCAACGTTCTTCTCCATTGGGATAGCGACGCAATGCATGTAGTCCACGAAAACGTGGCGACAATGGCGTTTTCTCATCAGGGTACATCAACGTTATTTTTGGCGCCAAAAATGCACGCCACGTAACAGCCATACCTTTTAATAACTCAGTTAAAAAATAGGTTTTAAAAAACTTTTTCATCATATTTTCCCAAATAAACCAGTAACTACTTATACTCAAGCATACTCGAAGTATTTGATTCGTGGACGAGAAGTATTAAGAAAAAAGCGACGACGTGTATGTTAAATACATTAGGAGCTTTTTTATCAATACGACAAAGTCCAAGATTCAAAGACGATGAGTATTACCAAATATTCAATGGAGATATCATCCACACTGCTATTACAAAAATCCATATCAATGTTACTGGTAAAAATATTTTCCAGCCCAAACGCATAATTTGATCGTAGCGATAACGAGGAAACGTTGCGCGATACCAAATAAACAGAAATAATAAAATCGCAACTTTAATTAATAACCAAGCAATATTCGGGCTACCTACTAGACCCCAACTGGCTGGTAATGGCGACAACCATCCACCAAGAAATAACAAGCTCGTCATCATTGACACGGTAATCATATTAGCATATTCTGCCAACATAAAAAGCGCGAATGTAGAGCCAGAATATTCCACATGAAAACCTGCAACAATTTCACTTTCACCTTCGCAAACGTCAAATGGAGCACGATTTGTCTCAGCAATTCCAGAAATTAAAAATACTAGAAATAAAGGAAAAAGAGGCAGCCAGTTCCATGACAAAATGCTACCTTGTAAAATCCCGTGTCCTTGTGAGGTTACGATAGAAACTAGATTCAAACTGCCAGACACCATCAATACGCCAATCAATGCAAATCCCATTGCTAATTCATATGAAATAATCATTGCTGTAGAACGAACACCACCCAAAAATGAATATTTAGAATTTCCAGCCCAACCAGCAAGAATAATCCCATAAACACCGAGTGACGTAATTGCAACTACATACAATAAACCTGCATTAACATTGGCAAATACCGCCTCAGGACTAAATGGAATCACCGCCCAAGCAATAAATGCACACACTAACGTAATGACAGGTGCAATATAAAACACTGCTTTACTTGACTTGTACGGAACAATAATTTCTTTAAAAACTAACTTAAATACATCTGCAAATGGTTGCAATAATCCATATGGACCAACCCTATTTGCGCCAATACGTGCCTGCATATAACCTATTACACGGCGTTCTGCCAATGTAATATACGCAACCGCAATCGTAATAGGTAATATGATTACTACAACTTTCAAAATTTGCCAAATTAGATAAACCCAATCATGGCTTAAATAATGTTCAAGAAATTCCATTATTCCACCCTCTATATTATTTCAATTGGATCAAACCGCCCAGACATTCCGCATGTAATTTGCGATGCTTTAGCAATTTTGGTTTCCTGCAATGATTTAGCACGTCTAACAATACTATCACCACCATAAATGTTATAAACACCAACCCTTACAGAACCTTCTAGTTTTGGCTTAGTAATGATTATATTTTTGCTTTCTACAGTATTATTTAGCATACACTTAGCATCATTTAACGTCACTAATTCGTTGCGCACATCTTCAATACTCTCATAATCAAATTTTGCAAGCCCAAGCTTATTGGCAATAACTCGCAATACTTTCCATGCAGGTCTGCTATCACCAAAAGATCTGGTTGTGCCGTTAAATTTTTGCCACATACCCAACATATTTACGTAAGAACCAGATGTTTCACTAAATGGCGCAATCGGCAGAATCACATCTGCATAATCCAACATAGTTTCTGTCACATAAGCACTTAAGACAAGCACGCTTTGCGCTTGTTTTAATGCATTCAATGCCTGAGCTGAATTATATGCATCATATTCCAACTCTGTGTTTAATAACACATAAGCATGTCTTGGATTCTCCAGCATTTGTTTTGCATTTAATCCTTGCGTTGAATTTTTTGCATTAAACGCTGATTTATATGGCACAAATCCAACTAAATCTGCACCAACTTCATTTGCCTTGGTACTCAAAACTGAAACTTTCGCATTTATATTCGTAGCTAATTGTTGCGCTAATAACATTATTTCACTGGAATTTGGTAGTGACTTAGCAACATCACCCAAAATAATTAAGCAATTATCTTTCACTAAACTATGCGCCATTTGTTGTGACGCTTCGCTAATCTCAACATGTTGTAAATCAATATGTGAACCACTACCGCCAGTGACTTTAACTAATTGCGCCAGCGAATAGGATAATTCACGTGGATCTACAACTTGCTTATTTGCAACTGTACACAACAAGTCTTCATCAAGCACATTAATTACATTTAATTTGCAACCATGCTTAGTTGCTTGACGAATTTTAGCCGCCAAAAGTGGTTGTTCTTCACGAATTACGCTACCAATTAGTAAAATTGATTGTGCAGCAGCCAATTCAGCAATTGAACTTGATAAATATTGTGCACCGTTGTAATTATTGTCCAAAGTAAAATCGCTTTGCCATAATCTATAATCAAGATTATGCACATCAATTTCACGCATTAATTTTTGCAATAAATATAGTTCTTCTGTAGTAGAAACTGCAGATGCTAGCACACCAATTGCCTCAGCGCCATGGTCAATTTTCACGCCATTAATGCTTTTTGCAGCATAATCTAGCGCAACATCCCAACTCACATCAATCCATTTTCCATCTTGCTTAATCATCGGTTTCATAGCACGTTCTTCGTGGTATAAACCTTCGTAGCTAAAGCGATCACGATCGGATAACCAGCATTCATTTACCAATTCATTTTCTAGTGGCAACACACGAACTACTTTGTGATATTTATCCACTTGAACCACTAAATTACTACCGAGCCCATCATGTGGCGCAATTGATTTACGCCGAGATAATTCCCACGAACGCGATTTATCCTTAAATGGCTTAGAAGTCAACGCCCCAACTGGACAAATATCAATTATATTGCCTGAAATTTCACTATCAATTGTTTTACCGATAAATGGCATTACTTCAACGTGATTATTACGATAGCTCATACCAAGCTCTTGGAAACCAGCGATTTCATCGGTAAAACGCACACAACGTGAACAATGAATACAACGCGTCATAGCCGTTGAAACTAGGGAACCTAAATCTTTATTGCTAACCGCTCGTTTTTCTTCTTTAAAACGAGTCGCACTTTTACCATAGCCAACAGCCAAATCTTGTAACTGACATTCTCCACCTTGATCGCAAATCGGACAATCTAATGGATGATTAATTAACAAAAACTCCATTACCCCTTTTTGTGCCTCAACGGCAAGCTTCGAACAAGTATGCACTTTCATGCCTTCAGTTATTGGTGTTGCACATGCTGGCATTGGCTTTGGCGCTTTTTCTACCTCAACCAAGCACATACGACAATTTGCCGCAATAGACAACTTTTTATGATAGCAAAAATGTGGAATATATTTTCCTTCATTTAACGCCACCTCTAGAATGGTCGCACCACTATTGGCATTCACCTTTTTACCATCTAATTCAAATTCAATCATTATAATAATTTTCCAAAATAATTATATACCACGCTCAAATACAAAGAGCATTAGCACCAGCTGTGTTTTACCATGCATTCTTTATGCTTAATATGATGCTCAAATTCCTGTCTAAAATGCTGAATAAAACTACGAACAGGAAATACTGCCGCATCAGCTAAAGCACAAATTGTACGTCCAGCCATTTGATTTCCAATACTATCTAGAAGCTCCAAATCACCTTCACGACCTTGACCATTTTCTATACGATGAATAATCTGATACAACCAACCAGTGCCTTCACGACAAGGCGTACATTGCCCACAAGATTCCTCATGATAAAAATATGATAAACGCTCTAAAGCTTTAACCATACACACATCGGAATTCATCATAATTACAGCACCAGAACCAAGCATTGAACCAGCTTTTGCGATTGAGTCATAATCCATCGTGCATTCCATCATCACATCACCTGGCAAAATCGGCGCCGATGAACCACCTGGAATTACAGCCTTTAACTGCTTGCCATCACGCATTCCACCAGCCATTTCCAATAATTTGCTAAACGGCGTACCCAACGGAATTTCATAATTCCCAGGTCTTACCACATGCCCAGAAATAGAAAATAATTTGGTACCTCCATTGTTTGGAATACCCTGTTCCATAAATTTTTGACCACCATCACGCATAATAAACGGAATTGAAGCAAATGATTCGGTATTATTAATTGTAGTTGGACGACCATAAAGCCCGAAACTAGCAGGAAATGGTGGCTTAAACCGTGGCTGACCTTTTTTACCTTCAAGAGAATCTAATAATGCAGTCTCTTCACCACAAATGTAAGCACCATAGCCATGATGGGCAAATAAGTCAAACTCAAAATTTGTACCTAAAATATTTTTACCTAAGTATCCAGCTTTCCGCGCCTCATCCAATGCTACTTCAAAACGTTCATAAACTTCGAAAATCTCACCATGAATGTAGTTATAGCCAACGGTTGCACCGATTGCATAACCTGCAATAATCATTCCCTCAATTAATGAATGAGGATTATATTGCATAATATCTTTATCTTTAAATGTACCAGGCTCACCCTCGTCACTATTGCAAACAATATATTTTTGCCCAGCAATTGCACGTGGCATGAAACTCCATTTCAAACCCGTAGGAAAACCTGCGCCACCACGCCCACGTAAACCTGAAGCTTTAACTTCAGCAATAACTGCATCTTGTGAAAGCTGTTCACTCAAGATTTTTTTTAACGCCAAGTAACCACCATTTGCCACATAGTTATCTAACGTCCAACAGTCATTTTTGCTCGTATCAACATCTGCAAAAATAACACCTTTTTGATAAATTGCCATAAGAACCTCTTTAGGTCTAAAATAAAATTCCAAGAGAAAAATTAACCGTTCCTGTATTATTACTAAACGTAAGCGTATTGATTGAATACATATATGCCAGTTGCGTTGTCACTCGATCTGTAATATTCCATTGCAAACTTGGTGCCACATTTATAAAGGTAGTATACTCTGGCATATCTGGCATAGAAACTGCACTCACATAAGTTGTTTTAGTATTTTGCGTTGCAAAATTTGTATTAAGCCTAAATTTAAGCTCTTTAGGAAAAATATCATACTCTTGAATTAATCCAGCACCATAAGCATCAGAATAAGAAACAACAGACATAGTACTACCAGAGCTTATTGATGTTCCATCATGGTTAGCGCTTACAAATGGTATCAAATTATACCTTTGTCCAATCTGAAATGCATATCCCGCCATAACACCAAGCTCTGCGCCTGTGATTTTATTTAATGGCGAATTTGCACGCGCAACATATAATAAATATCCAGAATTTGCAGCAAGCCATATGTTATTATCAAATAGAGCCTCCACATTTAAAGTAAACCCACCAAATGAATCACCATTAGCTTGTACCGAATTAGAATAACCCAACATCGCATTATTATCATATACCTTAAATGTATTTTCAGCATATGCTAAATTACCAATCGAACCCACTGTACCAACCAATACCACACGCCAAATAACTGTATCTACACATTTCATAAACTACCCATACAACATTAGCGCATTACATATACTCAAACAGTTTAAACTACAACAATTGCGCAAGTTTTTTGTCAATCTCTGATTTGGTCATGAAACCACACATTTTGTGATTGTTAATCAATAATACAGGCGCATCACCACAAGCCCCCATGCATTCACCTTCTTGCAAAGTATATTTACCATCGGTACTTGTTTGCCCGACATCAATACCAAGCTTTTGCTTCAGATAATCTAAGGTGTTTACACTACCTGATAATGCGCATGGTAAATTAGTACAAACAGTGATTTTATATTTGCCAACAGGTTTTAAATTGTACATTCCATAAAATGTAGCAACTTCTAGAACTTGTACAGGTGGAAGTTGCAAATAGCTTGCCACATATTCGATTAATTCATTCGACAACCATCCACGCTCTTCTTGAGCAATTCTTAGCGCAGACATACTAGCGCTACGCCTCTGATCTGCAGGATATTTTGCTAATTCTTTATCTATTTTTTGTAATGATTCTGTAGATAACATTATCTATCAACCTCGCCAAATACTATATCTTGTGTACCAATAATTGCAACCACATCGGCAATCATATGCCCACGACTCATTTCATCCAAAGCTGCCAAATGCGCAAATCCTGGCGCTTTCACTTTTAATCGATATGGTTTATTACCACCATCAGAAATTAGATAAATTCCAAATTCGCCCTTAGGATGCTCAACTGCCTGATAAACTTCGCCTTCTGGAACATGCATCCCTTCGGTAAATAATTTAAAGTGATGAATCATTTCTTCCATACCGTACTTCATTTTTTCACGTGAAGGTGGCGCCACTTTGTGGTCATCAACAATAACTGGGCCAGAATTCGCCCGTAACCATTTAATACACTGTTTTATGATTTTATTTGATTCGCGCATTTCTGCAACACGCACCAAATATCGATCGTAACAATCACCATGTTTACCCACTGGAATGTCGAAATCTAATTCAGCATATACATCATATGGTTGTTTTTTACGCAAATCCCAAGCAACATTAGATCCTCGCAACATTGGACCTGAAAAACTTAAATTCAATGCACGTTCTGTAGTTACAACACCTATGTTAACAGTTCTTTGCTTCCAAATACGATTATCTGTTAGTAATGTTTCGTAATCATCAACACACGAATCAAATCTATCGGTAAATGCTTCAATAAAATCAAGCAAACTACCCTGACGTTTTGAATTTAGCTTGTCTAATTCTTTCTTCGTTCTAACCCTAGATTCAAGATGTTGTGGCATCGTATCTGGTAAATCGCGATAAACTCCACCTGGGCGAAAATATGCGGCATGCATACGAGCACCTGAAACGGCCTCGTAACAATCCATTAAATCTTCACGCTCACGGAATGCATATAAAAACACAGTCATCGCGCCAATATCCAATGCATGTGCGCCTATCCACATCAAATGATTTAGAATGCGAGTAATCTCAGCAAACATTACACGGATATATTGTGCACGTTTTGGTGCTTCTATTTTTAATAATCGTTCAATTGCTAGCACATATGCGTGTTCATTACATAACATAGACACATAATCCAAGCGATCCATATATGGCAATGCTTGCAAAAATGTCCGATGTTCACACAACTTTTCAGTTCCACGATGCAACAAACCAATATGCGGATCAGCTCTTTGAACTGTTTCTCCATCTAACTCAAGCACGAGTCGCAATACTCCATGTGCCGATGGATGTTGCGGTCCAAAATTCAACGTATAATTTTTAATTTCTTCTGTATTTTTAGTTTCTTGTGTAGTTTTAATATCTTCCACTGTAACCCTCCTCGCGAATAATCCTTGGCGTGATCTCACGTGGCTCAATTGTAACTGGTTGATAAATCACACGTTTTTGTTCTTCATCATATTTCATTTCTAGATGCCCAGAAATTGGAAAGTCTTTTCTAAATGGATGCCCGATAAAACCATAATCGGTTAATATACGACGTAAATCTGGATGTCCGTCAAATATAATACCATATAAATCAAATGCTTCGCGCTCAAACCAATTCATACCGCTCCAAATATCTACAACGGAAGGCAACACTGGGAAAGAATTATTTGTAGCAAAACACTTCACTCTAACTCGCCAATTATGAGTTAAAGATAGTAAATGATATACAACAGCAAAACGCATTACGCTATCATCTTTTTCTTGATTTTTATATGTCAAATAATCAACGCCACATAAATCTTGACACTGTTTAAAATCTAGACTCTCATCATTAGCTAATTTGCTCATCAACTTAATTAGATTTTCTGGGGTGACTTCTACTGTAATTTCATCATAATGTTTGTACAGGTTAAAGTATATATCACCAACAACCTCTTTAAGAGTCGCCTCGAGTTTTTCAATCTTTCTCATTAGGCAGTTTTCCTTGCAATAGTTGATTCACGACGAATCTTATTTTGCAGTTGAATAATTCCATACATAAGAGCTTCCGCAGTTGGCGGACACCCTGGAACGTAAACATCAACGGGCACAATTCTATCGCAACCACGCACAACCGAGTATGAATAATGATAATAACCACCGCCATTTGCACACGAACCCATTGAAATTACCCATCGAGGTTCTGGCATTTGGTCATAAACCTTGCGTAACGCCGGCGCCATCTTATTGCATAAGGTACCAGCAACAATCATCACGTCGCTCTGTCTTGGGGATGGACGAAACACTACGCCAAATCTGTCCAAATCATAACGAGATGCACCAGCGTGCATCATTTCCACAGCGCAACACGCTAAACCAAATGTCATTGGCCACAATGAACCAGTACGCGCCCAATTTATAATTTTATCAGCGGTAGTGGTCACAAATCCTTCTTTAAAAACGCCTTCTATTCCCATTCTAACGCTCCCTTTTTCCACACGTAAATAAAGCCTGCTATCAGTATAAATAAGAAAACTGACATAATAATAAAACCATAAAACCCCAGTTGTTTAAAAACTAGGGCCCATGGAAATAAAAATGCAACTTCAAGATCAAATAAAATAAACATGATTGCTATCAAGTAATAGCGAACATCAAATTTTACGCGCGCATCTCCGAATTCATCAAAACCACATTCATACGGCGCATTTTTTTGATCATCAGGTCGATGCGAACCGATAGTCCGCCCTGCTACAATTAAAACAATAGCCATAATCATAGCTATTGCTATAAAGATAATTATAGGAAAATATTGAGAAGATATCATACTAATGCCTTTGTCCTTTATTTGGTGCCGACAGTGGGATTCGAACCCACACAACCTACGGTTACCACCCCCTCAAGATGGCGTGTCTACCAATTTCACCATGTCGGCTATATAACTAATCTATTGCGGAATTTGATTCACTTTTGCTGGAGCACTAGTTTCTACTTTAGTAGCAGAAACTGGAGCAGAAGCAACAACAAGAGCTGGAGCCGCAACAACTGGACTTGCAACTGGTTTATTATTCATTCCAGCCATAACCCCAACACTACTTGAACTTTTACTTACCATAATTACTAAACTTAAAGTAGTTATAAAAAATATAAAAGCACCTATTGCTGTAGCACGACTTAAAAAATTTGAGGAACCTGTTGCGCCAAATAATGATCCAGAACCGCCACCAGAACCAAATGTAGCTCCAGCATCAGCACCCTTACCATGTTGTAATAACACCAATATCACCACTGAAACCGCAGATATAATTTGAACTATCCACAATAATGTTTTTATAATTTCCATACTTTTATACTTTAATCTAAAAATTTAAAATCCTAAATCTAGGATTCAATAATTAGTTGCTAAATTTAGCAACTCCCATGTGCACAAACCGCTTTAAAGTCAGACACTTTAAGCGAAGCTCCACCTACTAAAACACCATTGATTTCAGAAAGCGACAAAATATCTTTCACATTGTTTGGCGATACACTACCACCATATAAAACGGTTATTTTACCACATCTAAGATTTTCATGTGCAAAAGCATGAATTAACGTTCCCATTTCTTGGATTTGTTCCAGCGTTGGGACTCTGCCTGTACCTATTGCCCAGATGGGTTCATAAGCAATTACAATCTCATTTATTTCTACATCAAGGTTGCTTAATATATTTAATTGCTTGGTCACAAAATTACTATAGTTTCCAGAATCACGTTTTTCTTCTGATTCACCAACACAAAAAATCGGAATTAACCCATCGGTGATCGCATTTTGTAATTTAGTTTGCAAAGTTGTATCTGTTTCTGCAAAATATTCTCTACGCTCAGAATGTCCAATAATCACATATTGCGCACCAACATCTTTTAGCATTGCCGCATTTACTTCGCCCGTATACGCACCACATGCACCGAAGTGGCTAATATTTTGTGCCGCCAACTTAATGTTATGAGTTTGCAATTGTGTATATGCAGTAGCTAGAAGCGTGTTCGGTAAGCCTAAAACAATATTATCCGCATTAGTTTTTGGATTATTTATATATTCATTTAGATCACAGGCTAATTTATGAATATTCCCATTCATTTTCCAATTAGCCACAATTAATTTTTTCATACCAGACCTTCTATACATTCGCATTTAATACCCATAATTTTACCATATCTAATGAAATGTTGTATAATAATGATCTGCTAGAGAAAATATACTTGTAACAAATTATTTTAGGACGATAAACATGATCAGCATTATTCTACTTGGTGCACCAGGCGCAGGCAAAGGCACACAAGCTCAACACATTACACAAAAATTTAATATACCACAAATTTCTACCGGTGATATGCTCCGTAGTGCAATAAAACAAGGCACAGAACTTGGATTAAAGGCTAAAGCAGTGATGGATAGTGGCGCACTAGTTTCAGATGAAATAGTAATCGGGTTGGTCAAAGAACGGATCAAGCAAGATGATTGTAAAAATGGCTACCTATTTGATGGGTTTCCACGCACAATAGCCCAAGCAGATGCATTAAAAAATGCTGGAGTTAAAATTAATTATGTAATCGAAATAAATGTTCCAGATGAGAATATTGTTTCACGTTTATCTGGTCGCTGGGTTCATTTTGCATCAGGTAGAACGTATCATTTACGACATAATCCACCCAAAACAATAGGCAAAGACGATATAACTAACGAAGATTTAATTCAGCGTGATGACGATAAAGAAGAAACAGTTAAAAATCGACTTACCGTATATCATAATCAAACAGCCATCTTAAATGATTATTACAAAAAAGAAGCTGACGTTAAATTTATTACTGTTGATGGAACCCAAGACGTTGCAACAGTCACAAAAGATATTTTTAAAAATATTTGATTTATCACCTCTAAATGTGCTAAAATCAGGCATTATGAGAAAATCTACACCCACCATTATCTAATTGCAGTCTTTTATAGCTGCAATTATAGACAAATAATACACATTAACCCTTGAGTTAAAAGTGTTCTAGATTGCGAAGCTCTAATTATTTCAAAACCAATCAAATAATTACATTCTGAAATTACAGATTATTTTACGTACAGGACTTTTTATGCAAACACAACAAAGACGGCTTTATCTATTTGCCGCATTTCTCGTACTTTACGAGTTTACTACATATGCGTCTAATGACATGATTATGCCAGGGATGATTCACATAGTCAAGCAATTCAATGCGCCTATTAGCTTAATTGCAACATCACTTAGCTTATATATTCTAGGTAATTGCGCGTTGCAATTATTTTTAGGACCGCTTTCTGAACGTTTTGGTAAACGCAAAGTAATTATAACTGGAAATGCATTATTTCTGATTTTCACATTAATAATTGCAGTGTCAAGCAATATTACGCAATTTATGCTGGGAAGATTCTTTCAAGGTAGCGGAATGGCATTTATTGCTATGGGATATGCATTAATTCATGAGAAGTTTGATGACAAAAGTGCAGTAAAAATTATTTCATTAATGTCTAACGTTAGCATTTTAGCGCCATTAATTGGACCATTAATCGGAGCAATGATTCTTACACAAACATCTTGGCCACACGTATTTATAATATCTGGGGTTATTGGGTTAATCACCCTTTATGGATTATTTAAATATACACCACAAAGTAATGCGACTGTAACATCACTAAATATGCGAGATATTCTTACAACTTATTGGAATATTACCAAAAGTCGCAATTTCTTATTAGGCACATTGTGTAGCTCAATTGCTATATTACCAGGAATCGCGTGGATTGGTCTAGCGCCAACGATTATCATGGAAGCCGAAAAATTAAGCTATGTAAGTTATATTATGTATTCAGCAATCGCGATTAGCGGGCTGACAATTAGTAGCATAGTTATGCAATATGCTGCTGGTAAAATCAGCTTCTTCAAATTAATTAGCCGTGGAAATCTTATTGCTTTTATAGGTCTAATTATTGGAATAATATTCAATGCGCACATAAATATCTTTGTAGGTGGGTTGTTCCTTTATATGTTTGGGCTTGGTATTTTTAATGGTACTATTATGCGTATAATAATGAGTGGCAAAGAATACACACAAGGAATGGTCGTATCGTTAATGGTATTTATCCAAACTTTAAGCATGGGCGTTGGTATAGAAATTATTAATTATATCTGTGGATTATTTGAATTTTCGCTTGTGAGCTATAGCATTATTTGCTTTATTATTGGATGCATCATGTTTACCATAACGCATACATTCGCTAAACGCAACAAGTCTAGAGTTTGGGAGTAAAAATCATAACCACTTAGCCGTGATTTTTACAATATACAGGATCAATTAAGTTTTACCGATTTTGTAATAACTTATGAGGAAAAAATTCATTTTCTGTATATATGAAAGATGTTGCTAATTGGTTACAAAAAATCGCTTGCATTTTTCGTTGGAAAGTGCTACAATAACGTTATCCCTGCGCTGAACCGCGTATTTGGAGCAATATTTTTGAACCAATGATGACTTTAAATGGGCATAGCTTTCATATGGTGGGCGTGTGTCGTTCCTCTGCGTATGACCCCGAAGCCGTAAGCAAACCCAATATTTATACCACGGTTCATCAAAATATTCAACATACGGCAGAAGTGGGGATTTTTATACTATTTAAGTATATTACCCACCATAATTATTCATTGCAATAGAACCACCCGAATAGCAATAACCTGACCCACTTAAATTTAACACATTGAATGTTGCAGAAAAACTCACCGCACCAGTGCCTGTGTTATTCGTGATGCTACATCCTGTAACCTGGATTTGAGTGTTACTTGGACAGACACTGCTTCCAGAAGAAAAACCCTATGTTAATGTACCAGTAAAGCATGGCGTATTAGTTATTGGACTAGTAAATACACCATTTGAAATAATAGTAGTACTCGGAGTTGTTCTGTCAACAAAGGTATATATGCCACCAGACTCGGTTGCCGTAAACGACTCAGACGTCATTGTTCCATTCAACCCCGGGGTAGCTGTTCCATTATATGTCCCATTCGGTAATGTATTGTTATCCGTACTACCAAGACCACACGCAATAATCATTGCAGGCACTGCAACCATGAATACATTGCGCATTATATAAAAAGATTTTACTTGCATATATTTAAAACTCCATAAATTTAGAAAAATCGCCGTAACGAATCTGACACAATGTTAGCGCACTAATTGTAGCGGTTTCTGCACGCAAAACGCGATTGCCCATCAATAAACTAACATAGCCGTGTGCTTGTGCATTGGAAACCTCATTCTCCGTGAACCCACCTTCTGACCCGATTAACACAATAGTGTTCATGCTTACATCTGGAAGCCTAGTTTGGTGTCTCACATGCGGTGACAAAATAATTTTACAATCGTTATTACATTTCTGCAATAAAAAATCATTAAAACGAATAGGTGATTTTACCACAGGTAATATATTTCGCCCTGACTGTTCGCAACTATTTATGATAATTTTTTGCCAATGTTGAATGCGAGTTTCAATTCTATCTTTGTCTAATCGTTGCGAACGCTCACTTATTATAGGAATAATTAAATTAACTCCAAGTTCTGTAGCTTTTTGTATAGTTAAATCCATCTTATCATTAGCAATAAGACACATCGCCAAAGTTAAATGCAACGGCGATTCTATTTGTGGTGCACATGACGAAATTAGCGAAACCGTCGCCTTACGCTTCTCCAACTCAATAATCGTAGCCACATATTCAACGCCATCGCCATTAAATAGCTGAATCTCATCACCCAAACGCAAACGCAACACATGAATATGGCGAATCATTTCAATAGGTAATGCAATTTCTGTCTGTAATTGTAATTCTTGATCAATATAAAATCTTGCCATAATTTAACCTTAATGTAGCTACTTAGCAGCGACATTTATACAGAAAAATTAATTTTTCCCTCATGAGTTATCACAAAATCGGTAAAAATTAATCTATTCTGTATTTTATGAATATCGCGGCTAAGTATTTACAACTTAATTATTTGGGTAATTGGTCTCTTTCACTATTAATTGTATTTTCAATTTCTAAAGTCAAATCCATTGGATCTTTACCAGTTGATGAAATCGGTTTGCCAATTATCACCGTAATTAACCCAGGGTATAAATAAAAGCTCTTTTTAGGGATGCATCGACCAGCATTATGCGCAACTGGGTAAATTACCAAATTCAGATGAGTTGCCATTTTTGCCATACCAACTTTATACGCCTTGGTCTCACCAGATCTAACGCGAGTTCCTTCAGGAAAAACCAATACGCCAAATCCTTTTTGCATACGGTGCTGACTTTGATGCAATATTTGTTGCAATGAGCTAGCTCCTTTAGAGCGGTCAATTGCAATTGGTGATACCGATAATAAGCCCCAACCAAAAAATGGAATTTTAGTCAGTTCACGTTTTGCTATCCATACATGCGCTGGAAACATCGTATTAAGCGCCATAGTTTCCCACATTGACTGATGATTACTGGCAATAACTGCTGGCCAAATTGTTACATTTTCTTGACCCTTAACTTCATATTTAATGCCAGATAAATTCTTCGCAAGCCAAGTAAATAAATGCGCCCACGAAAGCATTATACTGTGACGTAACCTTGTGTTTACTAAAAATAACGGCAGGCTCAACAAATTATAAATCGGAATTAATCCACCCATAATAAGCCAAAATATCCACGAGCAAATAAAAACTCTTAATGTAACTTTTCTTTTTGTCATTTTACTCTTTCTCAAGTAAATATTTACTAACTTCTAACAAATCCTCAAACACCAATGTTGCTGGTGGCAATTTACCCTTACTCAAAGTTTTCTTGCCATTTCCTGTTTTTACAAGTACAGGAATCCCGCCAGCAGCATGAATCGCCGCCAAATCACGTTCTGAATCGCCAACAAACATTATCTGGCTAATATCATCAATATTAAACCGCTCACAAATATCGAATATCATCCCTGGTTTTGGTTTCCTGCAATCGCAGTTGTCTTCTAATGTATGCGGACAAAAGAATATTGCCGCAATTTCACCGCCCGCCTGCTCCACAACTTTATGCATTTTTTCGTGCATTTCGCCAAGTTGCTCCATGCTAAATAATCCTCGACTAATTCCAGATTGATTGGTACAGACAACAACACGCCAACCAGCTTGCGTTAAATCAGCAATAGCTTCGATACTATCAGGAATTGCATTCCACTCCTCGACATCTTTCACATACTTATCGCTATCATAATTAATTACGCCATCACGGTCTAATATTATTAATTTCATTTATAACCTTTATACTGAAAATGTATTTTTCATTAACCTTAACCACACACATTTAAAAAGTGATAATTCAAGCATACTACGTTAATCAACATGCAGATTTACTACCATGAATTCCAAATCACACATTATTTTAACATATGTTCTGTAAAGTAATGGTATATTAGACAAACAATCTCTTATAAAGTTATTTTTACAAGAGCTGAAATGTTAACTAGAAACAAATTTCCATTTATGAACGATGATAAATATTATTTTTCTGCAATCTACTTTGTGTTTATCAATAAAGTTCAAGATTTCTCAAATTTTGAGTTTTATTTCACTTTGTCACTCTAGAAACTAAGCACCTGTTTAAGATCTTTAATCGTTATGAGAAAGGCAATAATTGAGATTACAGCTCAAAAGACCAACCTAAATATTTATCCGAAAAATTTGGGCAATGATTTTACGGTTGTTAAATAAAATAATTTCATAGTAGAATAATGATGGAATTAATGGTTAATTATGTTAGGATTACAATCCCATATTAAAGAAGTGTTTAGTATTTTTATTTTCGTTAATTAATTCTATGTCATATTTATAATACGTACCTTTAGGGGGCGCATACTTAATATTTGAACCATGTGTTATCTTAGATAAATATTTATTGTAATAAAAGGAAATAAAAATGAAAACAGATAAACAAATACAAATTGATGTTGCAGATAAATTGGAGTTTACTCCAAGTATTGACGCCACTAATATTACTACTGGAGTGCATAAGGGTATCGTCACTCTCAGTGGTGCTGTAAAAACTTATGCAGAAAAAAATTTGGTAGAAAAAGCAATCCAAAATATTGATGGAGTTAAAGGAATAGCAAATGAATTAGAGGTTAAGTTGCATGAATTTTGGGTACGTAGTGATTCTGAAATTGCACTTGCTGCTACAAGAGCACTTGAATGGGATGTTACTATACCTAAAGATAAAATTAAAGTTATAGTTGAAAAAGGGAAGCTAACTTTGATTGGAGACCTGCATTGGCATTATCAAAAACAACAAGCTGAAAAAGATGTGAGTTTTATTATCGGTGTTAAACATGTTGATAATCAAATTAAAATTAAACCTTTAAGTTCAATAGTAACAGCACCTGAAGTAAAACAGAAGATTACTAAAGAATTCGAACGAAATGCGATTATTGATGCCAATAATATTACGGTAGAGATAGAAGGCTCTAAAGTAATTCTAAAGGGTACCGTGCGTTCATGGGTTGAATTCTCTGAAGCGTCTAATACTGCATGGGGAATTCCTGGAGTTACGTATGTAGATAATCGTTTATTGGTATCTTGAATATTATTCGAAACGTCACGAGGAAGCTAACCACGCGACGAATTTATGTAACGTTCCACCCACTACATAATATGCGAGTAATGACACTACATAAATACCAATAAACCAAAATAATTTGGAACTCTTTAATCTATTTATTATTTTCATTATTAATAGCCAACTGGAGTTTTTATTTTACCACGAAACACATAGTACGAATATCCAGTATATATGAGTAATGGAATAATGCAAATCAATGCACCGACCCCCATAAATAACAAAGAACTATCTGGTGCAGCTGCATCTACGTATGTCATTTGCCTTGGTACGATATATGGGAACACGCTTGCAACCAAGCCAACAAAACTCAATAAAAATAATCCAGCGCCATACCAAAACGGCATAATTTCTTGACGTAATTTCAGTGAATGCCGATGTAACCACAGTAACACCAGCGAAAGCAACACCACGCCAACAAAATATTGCGTATATTGGGAGTTAAACCAAAGCTTGCCAAACCTACTATCCACTATTGGTGAAAATACGGCAACTAATAAAACAAATAATACCATCATATATTGCAATATATTCGATAATTTAAAGAACTTATTTTGAAATTCACCAGTGGTTTTAGTGATTAATCGATTACTACCAAGCAATACATATCCGCAAATCAGCCCAACAATTGGAATAAATGCAAACGGATGCAACCATTTATGCGGTAAATTAAATTCTGCAAAACCAACTACAAATGATGATAACACAATACCCTGACAAATAGTTGCCATTAACGAGCCAAAGAAAAACCAGAAATCCCAGTATTTTTTAGTCTTGTGTGCTTTGAGGCGGAATTCAAGCGAAATTCCCCGAAACAACAAAGCTAAGACCATTATCGATAAAGGTAAATATAATGCCGGCAATATTGTACTAAAAGCCAATGGAAATGCAGCGTATAATGCAGCTCCAGTAAATACAAGCCATGTACCATTGCCATCCCACACTGGTAAAATTGCACTTATCATAATATCGCGCTCACTATCTTTACAAAAGATAGACATAATACCAATACCCAAGTCATATCCATCGAGAATTACATACAATAAAAGTAAGAATCCAATTAATAGATACCACATTAACGCTAAGCTTAATTCCATTATTTATTCTCCTCATCTGCAATTGGTGATTTCATATACTGGAATGGCTCATCTGCTTTTTCTAAATTAAGCGGTCCATGCTTAATTGTCTTAATTAAAAAATGAAAATAGAAAAACCCAAAGATCACGCCATATACTACAATAATCAACCCAAGAGATATCATAACATCATGAAGATCTATATTTGAAACCGCGTCACGAGTTCGAATTAAACCATATACCGTCCATGGTTGACGCCCAAGCTCTGCTACCATCCAGCCAAACCACAAAGCAGCAAATCCAATTGGTGAACACCAAGTAAATACCCGTAGCAATTTATTTCCAGCTAATTTATCTTTCGAACTCAGGTAAACCGCAATTATCGCCAGAAACATCATCAGTAAACCCAAACCAACCATTATACGAAAACTCCAAAACACCGCAAATGCACGTGGTTGATCTTGTGGTGCAACACTTTTAAGCCCGATTAATTCTCCGTCTAGTTTATGAGTGTTAATTAAAGATGCTCCGTATGGTATTCCTATCTCAAAATAATTCTTTTGCGCTTGGTTACTTGGAATTGCAAACAATAACAATGGCGCTCCTTTTTGAGTATCCCATACCCCCTCCATTGCTGCAGTTTTCAGTGGTTGGTTTTTATATACCTCTACACCGCTCATATCACCAACAAATATTTGTAATGGCATTACTATTAGCATTGCAATCGCAGCAAATTTGAAACATGTTTTGGCAAAGACAATGTGTTGATTTCTCACTAAATAATATGCTGATACACCTAATACCACAAAAAATGCCGAAGCATATGCTGCAAACATCATGTGCAACCATCTAACGGTTTGAGTTGTTCCAAATACTATTGCCCACCAATCAGCAGCAATATATTTACCTGACTCTATAACGTATCCAACAGGATGTTGCATCCATGTATTCGCCGCCATAATCCAATACCCTGATAACATAGTCCCAATTACAACCATCAGAGTTGAGGCGAAATGTAATTTATTACCTACTTTTTTCCAACCAAAAATCATTATACCAAGTGCCCCAGCCTCAATAAAAAAAGCTGTCATTACTTCATATACAAATAATGGCCCTAAAATATTGCCAATTTGCTTGCTAAATCCAGCCCAATTAGTCCCTAATTGAAACTCCATTACCACGCCTGAAACTACGCCCATACCAAAAGTTAATGCAAAAACTTTTATCCAAAATTTACATATTTGATAATATACTGGGTTTTTAGTTTTAAGCCACATACCCTCCATGATAGCCAAAAATAATCCCAATCCAATAGAAAACGCAGGAAATAATATATGAAAACTTATCGTAAAAGCAAACTGAATTCTTGATATAATTTCAACATCTAACATCTAATCACCACCTTTTAGATCACTATAACTTATTTTATGATACACAAAACTCTAATAACCTACTTAGAATCTTTCATTTTTATTTTCGCAATGCATAACGTCGGTAATTTAAATAACTATAATGTTTTTATATACACCCATTATTATACACCATTGCTAATTATTTTAGTTACATTGCTTATGTCACAAATCCTATTTAATTGCCATGTTTAATTCTCCAGTTTGATCTAACGTTTTACTCGCATTATTATTTTATGCTTTATAAATTCATCCAACAACTTATCTTGATTACAAATAAATTCCACATCAAAAAAGGGGAAAATGCCTTTAAATCTTGTATCTTGCACACTGTGTACTACATTATACACACGATCCATATCTTCACATTCTAACGTATACAAAGCGGCATCACTAGAATAAATATTTACCGAGGTCAAATTTAATACAAACTCAAGTTTTTTATCTTCATTTGTACCACAACACGTATCATCACTCATTAGCGTACCATGCAATAACTCATCAAAAATATCTCGCGACATTGTTGCAAATTTATTAACTGCCAAAATCTCCATTATTCCAGTTGAAATTTGATCAAATTGAATGCTACATATATTATTGGAGGGAAATTCTGTTACATAATCGGTAAATGAATTTAGGAACGTAAAAAATTTACTATCTATCATAATTATAACTTTTTAAAATCAACACCATGTAATAGATCACCTAGAGGTAAACAACTTTATATCTTGCAATAACCCCATATATGACCATGAAAAATAATACAAAAAATTCATTTTTAAAGAAGTTCTTCATTTAAGAATGGAATCAATTTTAAAAGAGTTACTTTTTCAAGCAATTGACTGATATTAAATACTTCAAATTTGGGATACAATTGCTTGTTTATAAATGCACTTACTGTACCACTTGATACATTTTTACCGTCTATAATACTTAAAACTGAAGCAATTTCTTTTGGCGCTTTGCCCATTGAAAGAAAATATAATATCTCTTTCTCACGTTTTGTAACAACTATGTTTTTATCGTAATCGCTTATCTCCATATGTTTTCCTGTTTTATTACTTATTACATTAATTTTAGTCTCTTGTATTAAATGCTGAATGCCATTCATGCATTCTTTAAAAACTTTTTGGGCTTTTAATTCTGCTTCATATACAGCATTTTGTATCTCTAAATGTTCTTTTTCTTTTTCTGCCGTAATTTCTATTGAAATACCAATAACTCCAATAATTTCACCAGAGAAGTTACGTAATGGTTCTCTGGTTGCCATATAGTACCTAGTTTTATCTGTTGTTGTATCAATAATTTTATCTTCAAGTTGTGACCCAACACCAGTTTTGATTACATTATCAATATCCTGCTGTAATTTTTCTGCAATATCTTTATTTTTATATAACTCATAAACATTCTTACCAATTATATATTCCTTATTTGTCGCACCAACAGCTAATACCCCTTTTTTATTTATACCTAAGAATTCACCTCTTAAGCTCATAAAATAAAATATAGCTGGTATATTTTCGGCAATAGACTCTAAAACCTGAAAAATTTGTTGTTGGTCAGTTAATTGTTGTTTATTTTTTTCAGCTGTTATTTCTATTGAAGTACCAATAATACCAATAATTTCACCCTCTAAATTACGTAAGGGTTCTCTGGTTGCCATATAATATCTAGTTTCACCCGTTGTTGTGTCAACGATCTTGTCTTCACATTGTGATCCAACGCCAGTTTTAATTACCTTATCAATATCCTGCTGTAATTTTCCAGCAATTTCATCATTTTTATATAACTCATAAACATTCTTACCAATTACATATTCTTTATTTGGTGCACCAACAGCTGCTACACCCTTCATATTTAAACCTAAGAATTTACCAGATAAATCCATCCAGCAAAATGGAGCAGGTATTGTTTCTGCAATATATTCTAAAACTTGGAAAACTTGTTGTTGTGCTAATGATTGCGCTTTTGACATGTCAATTTCCTTTAAAAAGATTTATTAATGATCTCTGATAGCATATTACTGCTTATATGTGGCCACTTGAAATTAAGTTGTGATAATATGGCTTCAGTTCTATCTTGTAGAACCTCAATTTTAGTAATATTATTTGTATCCCTAACAGTTCTCAGAAACCCTTGATGCAAAATAAATAACTCAAGTAATTTATTATTATCAGCGTTAGCAGTTTTAAGTTGCAAACGTGCCATTATAGTATCAATAAAATCATTGAATGGTAGCAGCCTAAGATTTATATGTTCATATTCGGTAAAAAATTTATAGAGATTGGCTAGATTTGGATTGAATACATGATAAATTTTATTACTTAAGTGTTCTTGCTGAAAGATCTTTACAATAGCTAATGCCGTACAATCTACAGGTGAAATCTCTACCGAAGCTAGATCTTGTGGTATAATGCCCAAATTTAACACAGTTTTTGCTCTAAGAAAAAAAGCATTATTTTCAAAATTTTCCTGTGTTTTATAGCTTTGTGAATTTATAGCCAGATTACCTACTCTGTAAATATTACTTTTAACTCCATGCTCACGATATTTGATAACAGACATTTCTCCATCAAGTTTAGTTTGGCAATATATATTGTTACCACGTACTAATTTATCATTAAAACCCTCATCTTCTACATAACTGTAATAACTACATTCTGGTATATACCCATCTATTAATACACTGATTGTTGATATATAATGAAAATCTTTAAGCTGCGTTAGTTTAGATAATTCGAGTAAATTAATAGTTGCCTGTACGTTAGTTTGATAAAAAACATCGTGATCACCGTAATGACTAACTAGGGCTGCTGAATGAATAATGCTGTCTATTGTTTGGCTCAAATCAGTGTATGTAGCGCCATCTAAATCTAGATTATCTTTGCTAAGATCTGATGCTAGCACTTGTATCCTGGATTGATATGCATTAATATTTTCATCAAAATAATATGTAAACTTAGCTTTTAAACGGTTATATGCTTGTTCATTAGAGGAGGCCCTTACCAATAGTATTATTTTATAGGAGGTTGTAATTAATAATTGATGTAGAATATTACATCCAAGATGACCAGTGGCTCCAGTTAATAAAACATTTGTTATTGGCTTTAGTATCTGCTCAAATTTTAGCTGTTTAATTGATTGTAAATAGGCCTCTTTCTTCTTCGACATGGCGAGAATATCTTTTTTTGCCAAGTTTTCCATTTTATAATGCATTGCTTTGATATTATGAAATTGCTTACTTAAATAATCTTTATGATATTTAACATTGAGAGCTATGTTAGCTGGAGTACGTAATTTAAAGATTTCATCCGCACCAATCATTAAGCTATGCTGCTGAAGTTGAATTACCAGACTAATTACCAGCAGACTATCGCCGCCCAGTTTAAAAAAATCAGAATTAACGCTAATTTGTGATAGGGAAATAGAAAAAATATCAGAGAAACTCTTGCAAATTATTTGCTCGACTTCATTTCTAGAGGCAATATAATCATTTACCTCTTGTTCAAAAGACGGACTTGGTAAAGCTGATTTATCTAATTTCCCATTGATAGTAAGAGGGATTTGTGTTATATGAATAAAAATCTTTGGTATCATGTATTGTGGTAACTGATCAGATAAATAATTAATAATTTCTTCATTATCCAATTTCTCAGCTGCTACATAATATGCAATTAGACCATTAATATGACTATTTTTCAGATTCTTTTCATATAAGACAACCGCTTGTTTGATGCCTGCATAACCAATAATTGTGTGTTCTACCTCAGATAATTCAATTCTATAGCCTCGTATTTTAACCTGACAATCATTACGTCCAATGTACTCAATGTTCCCATCAGATAAATATCTAACAAGATCTCCTGTTTTGTATAAGCGGCTATTCTTACCTTGTAACTTTTCTGTTCCTGATTGAAATGGATTGGCAATAAACCTCTCTGATGTTAGTTCAGGCAAGTTTAAATATCCACGAGCAAGTCCAGCTCCACCTACATAAAGCTCACCTACTGCCCCTAATGGGAGTGGTTGATTATAAATATCTAATATGTAGGCAAACCGATTATTTAAAGGCATACCTATAGGGACAGTAGCTAAAGTTAGTAGTTTATCATTTATAATATTGTAGCTACAGCTAAACGTCGTATTTTCTGTTGGGCCATAACCATTAATAAAGTTTTTTGGTTTATATACAGAATTTGCCAATTTGTTTACTATTTTATATCTAAGAGCTTCGCCACCAACTAATAAATAAGTAAGAGAACTAAATATATCCTCTAATTGAATATATAATTGTTCAAATAATGTTGTAGTCAACCACAATATGCTTATTTTATTATCAATAATATAATTTTGCATTTTTTTAACGTCTGCAGTAAGATCAATTTTATGATTTGGAATAAAAAGTTTAGCTCCATTTAACAAAGCTGTGTATATCTCAAATGTGGCTGCATCAAAAGCCATATCTGCTAATTGCATTATACTATCTTCTGTTGAAACAATAACATAACCAATATTTTTTACTAATGATACCACGCCTCTATGTTCAATCATTACCCCTTTGGGTTTACCAGTTGTACCACTAGTATATATCACATATGCTAGGTTTTGACTGGTTATTGACACAACTAGATTACCCACTAACTCTTGATTAATTTTGCTTTGTAATGCTGGATTATCTATGGCTAATATTTTAATCATTGCAGTAGGATTAACACTATTAATATGAATATTAGTTAATCTATCTTCATACATTTTATTAGTTAACACTACCTTAGCTTGAGTATCTTCTAATATATAACTTATCCTATCTTTAGGATATCCAGGATCTATTGGTACATAAGCTCCACCAGCTTTTAACACACCTAAAATTGCAATTAACATGTATTCACTACGCTCTAAACACAATACACATAGTTCATCACCTTGTATTTGATAGCTTTTACGTAAATAATGTGCTAATTGATTCGCCCTTTGATTAAGCTCATTATAGGTTAACTTAACCTCTTCATATATTATGGCTATATTATCAGGAGTTTTTTCAACTTGCTCTTCGAATAATTGAGGAATGATTTTATTTGTCGAATAAGAGCGCTCGGTTTTATTCCATTCATACACTATTTTGTTATATTCTTCTGTAGTTAAAATCTGATATTCAGATATACATTTATCGGAATTACTTTGCTCCAAATCAAATAAAACATCCAGAAATAATTTTTGATAATGGTTAACAAATTGTGTTAACATAGCTTCATCAACTTCGGTAACGTTATATCTAACTCCGTAGTTCAATAACTGATATTTTATTTCTTGCTCAAATAATAATTTAGATGGTAAATCAATATTAAAATCATTATTTATTTTGATTACATTAACATTATCGAAATCAAACCTAGTATCTTTTAAATTAGTTTGTATAAAAAATACATCTAGCAATCCCTTGTCGGATTCTGCAATAATTTCATTTATTGGAAGATACCTATGGTTAAATGTATTGTTTCTTACATTATTCACAAAATTTTTAGAATGAGTAATTAAATCCAATATTTTTGTATTTTTATCTATTGCAAAAGGAAAAATATTAGTGTTTATGCTAGCCCCAAACAATAATCCAGAAAACTCTTTTATTTCGACTGGGTAACATAAGCCAAATTTATTTTGTGAGGTATATTTATGTAGCAATATTGCAAAAATAATTTGTCCATAACTATAAATACTTAGACCATATTTATCTTTTAATTGATTTATTTTACTGACAATATCCGCTTCAAAATAAAAATTTAATTCTTTTATGCTTATCGCCGTTGATTCAGATACAACTGAAGAACTTGATTTTATAAAACGTAAATCCAATGGTTCTAAATCAGAAAGGCTATTTTTCCAGAATTGTTTATTTTCAGATTCAGCTAATTTTAATTGCTTGTCAAATTTATCGGTTATCGATGAAATTAATTTTATCTGCTGGCTTAAATCGAATTTGCATTTATATGAAGAGCCATTGTAATATAATGATATTTCGGATATTAATTCGTCAAATGCACATCCGTCACTTAAAAGATGGTGCCAAACTAAAACAAAGCGATAATTTCCATCCGCTTGATTAAAAATCGCAAATCTATACAATGGTCCTTCTATCATATTAAACGGTTGTGATACATAAGCATAAATTTGCTCATAAGTTGCAACACCATTAAATACATCTAAATTACGAATTGTAGAATTAGTTATCCAATGTGGTTCACCATCAATAATCGTAATATGGCTATTTAAAATGAAATGATCAGCAATTAATCGTTCTAATGCATTTCTAAGACGCAAAATATCCAATGTGTTGCTGATTGTTTGATCAAATACAATATTGTATTTACTCGACAACTGGTTTAGTTGCCATTCATTATAGAAGATTTTATGATAAGGTGATAATTTAATTTTGTGTATTTTATTCATGAGAGTTACTTTTATATGTATTAACTTTATCATACAGCATACTGTATTTACAAGTTAGATTAATATCTAAATCAACCATCAATTTAGACTCGCTATTATGTTTAGGCAACACAACACACGAACTCAAAATTTTGTGGGTTTGCATGATTCCCATGACAGTATTATGACATTTAATTTTTGAAATAATTCACGAAATTTTCGGTAATTTATAATTGATTTAAATAAAAGTGATGGTTCATGAACTTAAATAAACGAAATATGCAGTCATTTAATTTTGCTGAAAATATTGTTAAATAAGGATGATTAATATAAAAAAGACCCACAAAATGTGAGTCATTTTTAATCAGTTTGCTGCTGTCATAATGCCAACTGAGTACTAGGAATAGCATCTATCCATGTATAAATTATACATAAAAGGCGCGATGACTTTGTCCTCATTTGACAAACTAAACAGTAATAAATACTAAAGCTTATCTGCATGAGTTTTTAGATACTCAGCAACGCCAGCTGGACTTGCTTTCATACCAGCCTTACCCTTGCTCCAATTAGCTGGACACACTTCACCATGTTGATCATGAAATTGCAATGCTTCAACCATACGAACCATATCGTCAATATTACGACCAAGAGGTAAATCATTTACCACCATATGACGTACAACACCAGATTTGTCAATTAAGAAAGAGCCACGATAAGCAACACCACCAGATGACTCAACGCCATATTGTTGACAAATTTCATGTGTCAAATCACCGACCAATGTATAAGCAACTTGACCAATACCACCTTTATCAATTGGTGTATTACGCCATGCATTATGCGTAAAATGAGAATCAATTGATACACCAATAACTTCAACACCAAGTTTTTTGAATTCTACCATCTTATGATCAAAAGCGATCAGCTCAGATGGGCACACAAATGTAAAATCTAACGGGTAGAAAAATACCACCGCATATTTACCACTAGTTGCCGCTTTAAAGTTAAACGTATCAACAATTTCACCATTAGCTAGCACAGCTGGAGCTGTGAAATCTGGAGCTTGGTGACCAACTATAACCTGCGGGAAAAATGCCTCATGGCAATCAGTTGAACAAAAAGACATAAAATACTCCTATAAATAGTTTGTCAAACACTATTGTGAAAATAGCAACTTGATTAAATTAATTTGATTTAAGATCCATATTTTACCATTAAGTTACAACAAATGTATGTTTAATTTTTAATATTTATAAAAAATACAGGAAATTCAATATACCAGTAAAAACCTTGCAAATACTAATGAATACATATTAGTTAAAGACTCTCATATCAAAATGTTTTATATTTATTTTTAATTATTGTTGCAAATTTCCTTGAACCTTAGTATAATAACGCTAAACGTGATTGGTCAAGTTGAATTTTTTCAATAAAATCCAATTTAATGTGTTTTTAAAATTACTTAATTTTATTTTCGAAGGAAATCCACATGAAAAAATTACTAGCTGTTTTAGTTGCAAGCGCTTTTTTTACTTCTGCTTTTGCTGATGACGCTTCCGCTCCTGTTGCAGAAACTCATCACGCTATGGCTTCTAAAGAAGCAAAACATCACCATAAAGCGGCTAAAAAAATGGCTTCTGGTGCTAAAAAATCACACAAAAAAGCTGCTTCAGCTGCAATGTAATTAATTAATTTTAACTACTACAAACTACCCAAAAATTAGCTATCTTTTTAGATAGCTAATTGTATTTAAATACGGAACTATCATGCAAAAATACCCAATGACTGAAAATGGTGCTAAACTATTATCAGATGAGTTACACCACTTAAAAAGCGTGGTGCGCCCAAGTGTAATTGCTGCTATTAGCGAAGCACGAAGCCATGGCGATTTATCCGAAAATGCTGAATACGATGCAGCAAAAGAAAAGCAATCCTTTACCGAAGGTAGAATTGCAGAAATTGAAAGCAAATTATCCAATGCGCACATTATAAACCCACAACAAGTTGGCGCAGATGGTAAAATAATTTTTGGTGCTACCGTCACTATTTTAGACTTAGTCAGTGATAATGAAATAAATTATCAAATAGTCGGTGATGATGAAGCAGATGTCAAACAAAGTAAAATATCTGTGAATTCACCAGTTGCACGTGGTCTAATTGGAAAACAAGCTGGTGATGTAATTGAAATACACGTTCCAAGCGGTGTCAAGGAATATGAAGTCATACATGTCAAGTATTAAATACATTTGCCTATAACGAATCTAAAAAATTATTTAAGTTATCAGGCAAATCAGCAACAATTAATATCTCTTTGTTGGTAATGGGATGAACGAAGCTGATTTGACAAGCATGCAAAAACATTCGTTTTAACCCAGCTTTAAATAACTGTTTGTTTAATTCAAAATTGCCATATTTATCATCCCCAGCAATTGGGTGGTCAATGTGTTGCAAATGCACGCGAATTTGATGTGTACGCCCAGTTTTTAACTCCGCTTTTACCAACGTGAAATCACCATATGACTTAACAACCGTGAAAATTGTATTTGCATATTTGCTAGCCTCATCATGTTGCACACGCACACGTCGTTCTCCATCTTTAGTTAGGTATTTAAACAAAGGAACTTTAATATTGCGCTTATTATCAACCCATTTTCCAACGCTCAAAGCATAATAAAATTTCTGCATTTGATTATGTTTAATCATATCTTGAATAGCAACTAAAGCCTGACGTTTTTTAGCGATAATCAATATTCCTGAAGTATCTTTGTCTAAACGATGCACTAATTCTAAAAATTTGTAATCTAAATATGTTTGACGTAATTGTTCAATTACACCGAAAGAAATTCCGCTACCACCATGACACGCCACTCCATCTGGTTTATTAATAATCAGAAAATAGTCATCTTCAAATAAAACTGGAAAATTAGACTTTGGCGCAGCAGATTTTTCTAATTTCTCACTAATTCTAACAGGAGGAATACGAATCACGTCATTTATTTCAACCTTATCAGAAACCTCTGCGCGTTTCTTATTTACCCTAACCTCACCACCGCGAATAATACGGTATATATAGCTCTTAGGAACTCCCTTAAGAATTTTAATTAATAAATTATCAAGACGTTGATGCTCATCCGCCTCACCCACAGAATAAAAATTCACTTGATTTTTGCTAATTGATGTCATTTTAGTTTATAATATTACCCTTGATACATTTTATTAATTTACAATTAGCATGATTTTACCCTATTTGGTATAGACGTAACAATATTTATTGATGTGTATGTAAAAATAAAATGCAAAAAGACACCTTAACCGTTCAATTTTTCATATGATTTATATAAAGAACGAGTTAAGAAATATACTCAAAACAATTCATTTTACGGTTTGCTAGCGTAAGCTAAAAGTAAAATGATAAAATAAATATACTTAACCAATTTAAAAGTCGATCCATTCGAATTTTAAATTGCGATTAGTATATACATTATGCAATTACAGATAAACATAATTAATACGATAAGAGATGGGATGTATTAATTTTGAATAATCGTAATTCAATTAAGCATTAATTCGTTAAACTTGAACTGTGGAATTTAATATTTTAACTTAAGCGATAAACTAACAAGCATTGATTTGCTGGTAAATATATGTTGATAAAATTACTCATATACCAATCGTGCTTAAGCTAGCTATATCGGAAATGCGATAAAAAGCTAAACTAAAGGCGAAGGTTATGCAATTAATCTATTTTAATAATGATAGAAAAAATATCACACAAATTACTTATAATAAGCTAAGTAATTGCACAGTATAATTTAATGTGCAATAAAATAATTAAACACACAACGTACATTTTGGACGAAAGAATGCCTTGTTATAAAAGATTTTTAAAGGCAATTAAATGAAAAGAATGTTATTTAACGCAACTTACCAAGAGGAATTAAGAGTTGCAATGGTTGAGGGTCAAAAATTAATTAATTTTGACATTGAAACCACCTCAAAAGAACAACGTCGTGGCAATATTTACAAAGGATTTATCACTCGAGTTGAACCTTCGTTAGAAGCATGCTTCGTTGATTATGGAATGGAGAAGCAAGGATTTTTACCATTTAAAGAAATTGATCCTGCTTATCTACCAGAAGGCGCCAGACATAGAGAATTTAGCAGATTAACCGTTGGTACAGAACTGATTGTTCAAGTAGAAAAAGATGAACGTGGCAACAAAGGCGCTGCGCTTACTAGCTACGTTACCCTACCGGGAAGATATTTGGTGCTAATGCCCAACAACCCTCGCTCAGGTGGAGTTTCAAGACGTATTGAAGGTGAAGAACGTGATGAATTAAAATCAGCAATGTCGCATCTAGAAGTACCGCAAGGAATGAGTGTCATTATTCGAACCGCAGCATTAGGTCGTGCAGCTGATGAACTTCAATGGGATTTGAGCTACTTATTAAAATTGTGGAATGCTATTACAACAGCCTCATCAACAAACAAAGGCGCATTTTTGATTTATCAAGAAAGTAACTTGGTTATCCGTTCGATTCGTGACCACTTTTCGCCAGATGTATCCGAAGTTTTAATTGATATGGAAGAAGTATACGATCACGCACGCAATTTTATGGCACAAGTAATGCCTAATTTTGTTAGCAGAATTAAACTATATCGTGATGATGTACCTCTGTTTTCACGTTTTCAAATTGAGCACCAAATTGAATCAGCGTATTCGAGAACTGTAAGCCTTCCATCTGGTGGCGTTATTGTAATTGATCACACCGAAGCGCTAACGTCAGTAGATGTTAATTCTGCCAAGGCAAATAAAGGTAGCGATATCGAAGCAACAGCTCTTGCAACGAATATCGAAGCTGCCGATGAAATATCACGCCAAATGCGCCTACGTGACTTAGGTGGTCTAATCGTAATTGATTTTATCGATATGGAAAACCCTAAAAATCAACGTGAAGTGGAAAATTTCTTTAAGCAACAACTAGGTCTTGACCGTGCACGTATCCAAATGGGTAAATTATCGAAATTTGGTTTACTCGAATTATCTCGTCAACGTTTACAAGCATCATTGGAAGAATCAAGTACGATTCCATGCCCACGCTGCTCTGGTGTAGGAACTATTCGTGGTACAGAATCAACCGCTGTCCATGTGCTTCGTATTATCCAGGAAGAAGTAGTAAAAAATTCACAGCATTTGGCTGCATTACACGTACAGTTGCCAGTTGAAATTGCAACATATCTACTTAATGAAAAGCGCGATGATGTTACTCGAATAGAATCAAGAATGAAAGTTAAAATAGTTCTAATTCCAAATTTACATTTAGATTCACCAGCTTACAAAATTAGAAAAATATCCAATGATAGCCAAGAACTTTTTGGCAATAAGCTTAGTTATAATCTTGTTGAAACTCCAGATGATCCTATGCATAATTACCAAAATGCAGACAAGCCGGAAAATAAAAAGGCAATGGTACAAAATATTGCACCAACAGCTCCAACAAATAAAGAAACTTCTGCATCTAATAGCCTTGGCAAATTATGGGGTAAAGTGGTGTCATTGTTTAAACAAGAATCAGAGCCTGCAAAACCAAGTGCACCAGCAAAACGTACGCCATACAGCAAAACAAATTCAGCACAAGGACGCACACCGCAACAGCAAAATAGAACTCCATCGTCAAGCCCAAGCAATGCCACGACAAATCCCAATAAACGCCAACCTGTTGCAAGACCTGCTAAACCAGTTAATTCTAAGCCACTAAATAGCGTTACAACGCCTATAATTACTAAACCAGTAGTAACTGAGCCAGCAATAGTTGAGGCTATAAGTAAGCCACAAATTCCAATTCCACGTCCAGCCGCACAAAGAACTAACCCAAGCACAGAAGCGCCTGTGAATCAAGCGCGCCAAACACGAGCACCAGCTCAAGCTAAGCCTACAGAAACAAGGCATACCGTGTCAGCAAGACCAGTAACACAAAACGTAGCTGTAGCGAATAAGCCATCAACGGTAATACAAAGCCAACCAGAACCGATAGTTGCAGCTTCAGCACCAGTTATAAAACCAACACCAGTGCTAGTGCCAAAACCAGTTAAACCAGAGCCAATAGATTTGGGGGCTCTTGAAATGGTCGCAACAGATAAAACACTCGTTGTTGAAATTCCAGTTGATGTACCTGTTATTGCTGTAAAGCGTTATAATGAAGTTTCTCAATTAAAAACACGTGCATCACAACAAGAAAATATACAATACGAATTAGTTGAAACACAAAAATAACGCATGGAGATAATTATGCTTGGACCGCTAGATATGTTTTCTATTGGAATAGGACCTTCCAGTTCCCACACTGTTGGCCCAATGAAGGCTGGACTCGAATTTGCTTCCTTACTTGAGAGATACATTTCACAAGTACATAGAATAGAGATTCAGCTATTTGGATCTCTTGCTTTGACTGGTGAAGGCCACGGCACATTTTTAGCGGTACTAAATGGCGTATCTGGTCAACACCCAAAGACCATCGACCCAGATAGCTTGCATCCTAGGGTTGATAAGATAAAATCAACAGGTAAAATTCTAATTCTTGATAAATATTCTCTTCAATTTGATTATGAAAAAGATTTGATTATCAATAAAAAAGAATTTCTACCGCAACATGCAAACGGAATGCGTTTTATTGCATATGACAGCGATAAACATATTGTACTTCACAAAGAATATTTCTCAATTGGTGGTGGGTTTATTCTTGATGAAATACAAATAAAGAATCGCAAAAAATTAGAATCCGCTAATACAATAGATCGCCCACTGCCGTACCCATTTACCACCGCAGATGAGTTATTTAATCTATGCAAACAGCACAATATGACGGTGGCGCAGCTAGTTACCGCCAATGAAATGACAAGGAAAACGCCTGAACAATTAAAATCGGAAGCCTTAGAATTAATAGCGGTAATGCATTACTCCGTTGAACGAGGATTACATCAATCTGGCATACTACCAGGCGGGTTAAATGTACGTCGCAGAGCGCCTAATTTATACCAAAAATTAAGCACAAATCTGGTGGTATTACCACAAGACCAGCGCTTACTTGCAATGGTTTATGCAATTGCAGTAAATGAAGAAAATGCCGCATTTAGTCGCGTAGTAACCGCTCCAACAAATGGGTCAGCAGGAACTATCCCAGGCGTGCTAGAATATTATCGTAACTTTGTAGAAGAATCAACAGAAGAAAAACAAATCGAATTCATTTTAACTGCCGGCTGCATTGGTATGCTTTATAAATATGGGGCATCAATCTCTGCCGCAGAAGTTGGCTGCCAAGGCGAAATTGGTGTTGCGTGCTCAATGGCAGCAGGAGCATTGACCGCAGCTCTTGGTGGAACATTAATTCAAGTTGAAAAAGCCGCAGAAATCGGTATGGAGCACTGTCTTGGTATGACATGCGATCCGATTAATGGTTTAGTCCAAATTCCATGTATCGAACGCAATGGAGTTGCTGCAAGTAAAGCCATCGATATTGCAAGACTCGCATTACTTGAAGATTTACCCGGTAAAATTAGTCTCGACAGAGTAATTGCAACAATGCTTAAAACTGGGCACGACATGAGCACCAATTACAAAGAAACTGCACTTGGTGGACTCGCCGTTAACTTCGTTAATTGTTAAATTTTAAATTAAGGCTGAGGATTTTGCTAGCTATTTTATCTTATATGCGTGAAGCAATTGTGCTTTTGATTTTTATTATGCCTTATTTATAGAAAATTACAACTTAATTTTGTTGTATTTCGATTGGAAATTCAATATATTTGGTAATAATTGAATTTACCAGTGTAAAAATGGGAGGTACTTTTTGTGTTATATGCTTATGGATGCATTATGTTATCAATATTATTGCAAATTTTTGATTATCTGTATCATAAAAAAGATCTTTCGTATATTAAATTTGATAATAGTGAAGCTACTTATGAAGAATTAAGGCTGGTCTTTAAGCATTTATCTTCCAAGAAATTAGATAAATATTTTGTAGTTTTGCCATTTATTTGGAGCTATTTATACATAATTACAGCAATTATTATGTTTCACAGTATTGACTTGCTTGTAATTAGAGTGTTATTAATTTTATTTGTAAGTGGCAGAATGCGCTCTTTGCAAGAAATTGGGCATTTTGCAGTTCACGGAGCATTATGCCCAAACTTAAAATTGGGAATGTTCATAACAAACATACTTTATCAATTTCCTACTTTTATGCCAGAAGTCTCTGTAAGAAGAAAAACACATGTATTAGATCATCATCATTCTGTGAATATGACACATGATCCAGATCTACAAGAGCTGGTTGATAAGGGGTTAAAATTGGGAATCTCTACAACCAAATTTTGGATAGGGTTATTTTACTATCTAACTCCCTCTGGAATTGTTAATAGACTTAAAGAATGTTGGGGCTATTTAACCTATGAAAGATTTAGCTTAAACTTCTTTCTACGATTATTTGTTGTAACTATAATTGTTAGCTCATTTATATTATTGGAACTACATAAAGAATTATTATTTTTGTATATATTACCAGTATTAGTTGTGTATCCACTATTCTACTGGTTAGCCCATGTTGCACTGCATCGATGGTTTGTTGATTGTGATAATAGCATTGAATACTACCAAAGAGAGTTAGAAATCGGTAGGCCAACCAACTTCACTGGTATTTTAGGATTTATAATCAGACACAATCTGTTTCCAGTTGGAGACTCTTACCATCTTGCACATTCTTTATTCCCTGTAGTTAGATGGACCCATCTTCCTCAGGTAGATAAAATTCTAAAAAAATACTGTAAAAAATACAATGAAAATGCAAGTTTTGGTTTATTTTTTTCAACAAACAATTACCCATCTACATTCTCTGAATTGCGAGAGCGTATGACCACATGACCAATACTGCTGTAAAATCATGTTTAAGAACTAAACTAAGTTATTACAGGGTAAGGAATAAAAATATAAACTATAATTATCATAATAACAGCAACTAATTTCACCTTAAGAAAATAAGGAGTAAACAACTTCTTGAAGCCCCATTATAGCTATTATTAATATGAAAGAGTTTGATATTATTACAAATAAAATCTCGTAGTTTTTTGAAATCATTTTCTTCACTACTGCTGCATATGATAACAGAATCAGCCAATCAAATACCACCCATATAAGACCCAATATAATTAAGCTTTTAATACTGGAAGCAGTAACATTAATAAATTGGGGGAAAAACGCAGCAAAAAAGATAATATCTTTAGGATTTGATACACCAACTGAATATCCCCGCTTAAATCCACCCTTTATTATAGCTGTTTTAATTTCGTTGGATTGTTGTTCTCCTTTTAAATAATACTTAATAACACTTACAATTGCACCAACACTAACAAAAGTAAGATAAGCACATCCTAAAACTACTATACTATTAAGAAAATTATGATTAACTTTAATAACTCCAAGCATGGCTAGCATCGCCACAATCATAAGAGTAACAGAACCTAAGTTAGCCCCCAATATTGTTAATATAGTTACTTAATATTATGAAATAATCGCGTTCCTGTAACTAGCATAATAACTGGACCAGGAGTACCGTTGTAGGCAATTACGGTAACCATATAAATTAGTAAAGCAGACAAATTTATCATTCTAATTACCTCACGAGATTCAATCTTAACATATTTTTTTAACTTATTGTAATTTTTTTGACAATGTACGAGCTAAATACATGATAAAATTTAATCTCAGGCATATAGGTAAGAAATTGCAATTTAATTTATTGCATTTCGATTAAAAATGCAATGAAGACTTTTTGGTATTACGCCTAGTATATGATCTGACATGTAAATATGAGTTTGAACAAGACTTAGATTTTGTTCTAGAAAACTTAAAGAACCCTAAGAATCTAATTTCCTTATTGGATTAATTTTTAAACATCATAATATAGTTTTATAAATGAATAATTTAAGTAATGCTAATGCAAATTTTATAGAGATTTCTCCAGTCAATTTTGCTGAGAATATAGATGCAATAAAATGCTTGATTGGAAACAATACAAAATTATGTATTGTAATGAAATCAAACGCCTATGGTCATGGCATAGAAAACTTAATAGGAGAAGCTATAAATGCTAATCCAGATTATATCGGGATTGCCTACAATTCTGAAGTTTTATTAATTAATCAATATTTAAAAAATGCTAATAATAAATCAATTAAAATCATTAGGTTAGCGCCAGCTACCGTAGATGAAGCTCGAGAATTATTAGATAATGAAATACATATAGAGGAAGTTACTGGATCTTTTGAACATGCTGAATTATTATCTAAACTCGCCGTTGAATCTAATAATCAACTAAATGTACACTTGTATATAGAAACTGGGATGTATCGGATGGGTTCCAGAGAACTGCAAAACATTAAAAAATAAAGTACTTACCAAATATTAACATTGTCGGAGTTATGACTCATTTATCAAGAGCACACTTAAATGAAAGTGCAGATTTTAGTATAACCAATACCCAATTAGAACTCTTTCAGGATTCGGTTCATGCACTAAAATTATCACCATCCACAATTCGCCATGCTTCCAATTCAGCATCAATAATAAAATTCAATGGTAGTCATTTTGACATGGTTCGTGTTGGAGACTGTTTATATGGTGCTGATATTGAGGGATTAAATAAAGAATTTCTATTTAAACAGGTTTTCCAATCATTTAAAACCTCAGTTGCGATGATTATAGAAAATATACCCAAGTCAACTCCTGTTGGTTACGGTGGATTGCAATTCACTAGTTCACACAGCAGTGCAACTACCGCAACTATTAGAATTGGTTTTGATTACGGAATTCCTAAAGATGCATATAAAAATGAATTGTCTGTACTTATTCGGGGGCAAAAATTTCCTATTATAGGAGCAACTTCTATGAGTATGACTATAGTAGATATTACCAGCCAATCAAAACATAATTTAATATAAATTGGTGATGAAGTAGTTATCATAGGTAAGCAGGGCAGCACCCAAGAAATAACGCTTGAAGAATTTGCTAATAAAAGTGGCAAAAGTATTACTGAGGTGTTATTACAAATCGGAAACCAAGCACAAAAAATAGTTACAATCAAATAGTGCTTCCTTTACGGATCGTGTGGAAGAACTCCCCAAAATGTTAATTCAGGGTTGTAACAAGGCAACTTCATTAAAAAGTAAGTAAAATAGATTAAAATCTAATATAATAAGTCATTCTGGATTATTGTGGAGATTAGTTATGCATGAAGTTAATTCTACAACTTGACTTGTTTTTTATAAATGTAAATAGCACATAATATCATAAATAGCAACATCAACGCTAATCCGCCAAATACTTTAAACTGTACCCATAAATACTCAGAAAATGTTAATGCGACAAATAAATTCAAACAGCCCATAACGATAAAAAAACCGACCCAAGCTAAATTCAGTACCGACCAATCCTTATCTTGTAGCTTAATATGCTCTTGTAGTAATAGCTTAACGCCGTTTTTACCCACAATCTGACCAACTAGCATTGATAAACCCATAATCCAATACAATAAACTTGGCTTCAACATAATAAATAATTTGTTGTGTAGAATAATTGTCAATCCGCCAAATACAGTAATCAAAATACAACTAAGCATCGTATTTTTGCTAATTTTCTTATATTTAAAATACGCCACACCAACTTGTAACCAACTTGCAACAATACACACACCAGTCGCGATAAATATATTTTTCGTAAAATAATAAACCGCAAAAAATGCAATTAATGGTAACATTTCAACAAAAATATTGTTCTGCATACAACTCCAAACTTTAATTATAGACTCAAATATAACAAAAATCCGACCATAATTTCAAGTCGGATTCATAATTCGATATGCAATTAGTTTTTACTCACTAGCTTGCAATTCGTGTTTAAACTTTTCAGCATCTTTTTTATGCAAGGTACGTTGCTTATCCTTGTATGTTGTGATATTATTTGCTAACCCATCTTTTAATAAATCCACTGCCGTATAAACGTCATCTGATTCTACTCGAATCCCATAATTTTTAGCTTCAGTATGAATACTTGCCTCCGCAAAATATATTTTCCCATGTTGATGTGCATTAGTAATTTTTCCTAGACGCACATTTCCCGTTACTTCTTGATCACTACTAATATATTTACTTAATGACTCTATTTTATCTGTTACATAAGCTTTTATAGCCTCTGTCACTTCAAAATCTTTGCAAAATATAGTTATTTTCATTTCCGAAGTCCTTTCATGTTAAATAATCTTTGTATACTCGAACAAGTTAAAAATAATTGAATTATAAAGTAGTTGTTTGAGTATACTATGATATTATACCTAATTTGAGCACGTTTATGCAACTATTTTATCGGAGTTATTAAATTATTTTGCAAATGTATAGTCGCCACAACATTTTCAATAGGGAAATAAAAACCACTAACTATTATTTGTTTAATCCATGACAATTTGATTTCTGTAAGAATACCAGACTAAATAATAAACGCTTACATCGCTATTTGCCAAGTTTTGTACTAATTTAGCAACTTGCTTAGATTGATGTATTCTGCCACAGTTAAATTTTCTGCTCGTTTTGTTACATCAATTTCTGCATTTAGCAATTCATCTTTAGTAAAAAGACCTTTTAGGCTATTTAAAATTGTTTTACGCCGTTGGCTAAATGCGCTTGTAACAATATGATTAAGCCGCTTATCATTTATATGTTGCCAATCACTTTGTGGTTTAGGAATTAGTCTTACTATTGCTGACTCTACCTTTGGAGATGGGTAAAAGCACTTCGCGGCAACATCTATCATTTTTGTACACGCATATTTATATTGCAACATTACAGATAATCTACCATAATCACCGTTATTTGGTGCAGCACAAATTCTATCAACAACTTCTTGTTGTAGCATAAAATGCATATCAATTATATTACTAAATTGACTTAAGTGAAATAATAACGGAGTTGAAATGTTGTATGGTAAATTGCCGATCACTCGAATTGGTAAACCATTGAAACTAAAATCAAATTTCAATGCATCGCCAGCATGAATACTTATTTGATCGCTAGTATATGTTTCATGTAGATAAGCCAGTATGTCGCGATCAATCTCAACTACATCAAGATGCGTCACATGTTCCAATAACGGCTTCGTTAATGCGCCTAATCCAGGACCAATTTCAACTAGATTTTGCTCTTTTTGCGGATTTATTAATTGAATGATCTGTTGTATTATGTATTGATCTTGCAGAAAATTCTGTCCAAATCGTTTTTTCGGGGTATGAGTTCTCATTATTTAACCTTTAAATTTTGCAATTGCCAGCAATGATTGTAACCAATTTTGTAGTAATTGTGTAAATTAATTTTGCAGGTTACGTAAATAAAAAGCAAAAAATGAAAATTACTATTGCGAATAACGTAGTAATAGTGCTAAAATAGCGACTATTATGCGACTATAATCAGGAGACAATTGGCATTGGGAAATTAAATTCTATAAAAAATTTATAACATGGAGTTTTTATGTCATGGTTTTGGTTAGCACTTAGTGCTGCAGTTTTATGGGGCCTTGGTTATACGATTAACCAAGTTACACTTAAACATTTTAGCACCATGGAGCTGTTGCTATTTGAATCTATGATAGTATTTAGTGTGTTTGCAACATATTTTGTATGGCGTGGCGATTTAAGTAGCTTCATTACAAAATTATCTAATCCTAAACAATTAGCCCTAATTATAAGTAGTAGCCTAATTTACGTGGTTGCCAGTATTCTTATTTTAAAAAGTATAAGTTCTAGTAATGCCAGTTTAGCAGCAATTATTGAATCATGCTATCCAATTTTTACAGTACTTTTTGCTTTTATATTATTTGGCGAAATGCAGCTTAATATTGCTTCAGCAATTGGCTTTATTTTGATTCTATCTGGCATTATTATTGTTAAAATTTATGGACATTAACAATTCATACGAATAAAATGTATAAAATTAAACTATCACCTTATCATAAAATTTTCTATAATGAATGGCAACTAAACCCGTTGTCTAGTCAATATAATATCGTGTTTGATCAAACTATAGCAAACACACTAGATATTGTACGCCTTAAAGGTGCATTAGAGCGATTAATTGCCGAGCATATTATTTTAAATAGCCACATTATAGCCATTGATGTTGAGCCATATTGGGTAGCTAATTCAACAATTCGGCATCTAGATGTATTTAATGACGTTGCAACCTATGATCAAATATATGCTTATGTATCACAACCGTTTAATATAATGGATGAGCCTTTATATCGGTTTGCCATTTTTAATCAAGCAGATGGAACTTATCGCTTTATTTTAGTTTGGCACCATTTAATAATGGATGGGGCTTTTGGAAACGAACCATTTGATTTAATCTCCGCATATTATAATAATAACACATATAAAATTGAGACATCACTAGATAAACAATATATAGCAATTAATACAACAACACTAAAACTACAAGAGCAATTGCAAGAAGATGCAACGAACAATAATGACTTTTGGATTAATTTCTTAAAAAATACTGAGCCAGTTGATTTAAGCTTTCTTAAGCCAACACTATGTGAACAAGTGGATAATTTAGAGTCAACTAAAAACCCTATACATGAGATACGCTTTACTTTATCAGGTAAAGATATAGCAGAATCCACACAAATGATACGTAAATATGGCGTTACTCCATACATGTATAGTCAATGTATTTTTTCTTTATTAATCTATCACTATACCAATCAAAATCAATTTGGATTTTGTTATCCAATTTCTATCAAAGAACATTTGGGATTAATATTTGGCGTAGCAATTAACACAAATATTCATTGCTGCAATATAGCGCCCAATAATTCAATTTTAGAGTTATTAAATCAAAATAAGATGGTGACTAATAAGTTAAAAAATAGAGAAAATAATTATAGATATTATCCAATTAATGAACTAATGATTAAAATTAATAAAAATATGCTTGATACGTTTTTTATTCAAAGTAACTTTAAAGACAGCGCTTTTGCTTTTAAAAATGCTCCAGTACTCAAAATTAATACTGATTTTAATATTGATCTAACTTCGAAATTGCTTTTTGAACAAGAATATTGTAATGGAAAACTTAATTTTCGAGTAAGATATAATATTACTGAAACTGATGAAACTATTTTAAAGCAATTTGTCTACCATTATCAAAAGTTATTTACTGATGTTTTATTTGATTTAGAACAAGGCAATATCAATAAATGTATATCTGAATACAATATTCTAACCATACAACAATATAATAAAATAGTCTATGAATGGAATAACACTGATATGTCATACCAAAGTGACAAAACTATTCATAAATTGTTTGAAGAGCAAACACTAAAAACCCCGAATAATGTTGCAATTGTATATGATGGCATAAGACTTACTTATCAAGAATTAAATCGACGAGCAAATCAATTAGCGCATTACATTAAAGATAAATATTCAATACATCCTGAGAATTTAGTTGCATTATACTTAGAAAAAAATGAGCATATAATAATTGCTATTCTGGCAGTATTAAAATCGGGCGGAGCATATGTACCCATGGATCAAAATTACCCTATTGAAAGGATACAATACATATTAAAAGATACTAATGCAAAAATTTTACTTACAAATAAAACCATATTAAATAATAAAACAATTAAAGAAATTCAATCATCTTTTCTTGATATTCCATTTATGATCATTGATGATACAAATATAGCATCGCAATTAACCAAACAGCCTGATACAAATATAAATACACACATGAATAGTACCAACTTGGCTTATGTTATATATACCAGCGGAACCACAGGATCTCCTAAAGGAGTATTGCAACAACACAATAATGTGGCTAGATTATTCACATCAACTGATTCATGGTTTAAATTTAATGATGACGATGTATGGGTTCTATTTCACTCCTACGTATTTGATTTTAGTGTATGGGAAATATGGGGTTCATTATTGTATGGTGGCAAATTAGTAATCCCAAATCAGGCACAAATTAGAGATTTTAAGTATCTTTATCAATTAATTATGACTGAAAATATTACTGTGTTCAATCAGACTCCATCATCATTTTACCAATTTAGCCAGATTGCCATTGAACAATCTGTAAAACAAAAGTTAACGTCTTTAAGATATGTAATATTCGGAGGTGAAGCATTAAACTTTGCACAATTAAAATTATGGTTTAACTATTATACAAATATGCCACAATTAATAAACATGTATGGAATTACTGAAACCACTGTACATGTCACATACCAACCAATAAATGCTCAGACCATAAGTAATATCTCCTTAATCGGTAAAGCAATACCAGATCAAAAGGTTTATATATTAGATAAATTATTAAAACCATTACCGATTGGAGCTATAGGAGAGCTATATATTGGAGGTGCTGGTTTAGCTCGAGGATATATTAATAAAGAAGAGCTTACTCAAGAACGCTTTATATCAAATCCATTCCAAACTATTGAAGAAAAAAATCAAGCTAAAAATGCACGATTATATAAAACAGGAGATCTATGTCGCTTTTTACCAGACGGCAATATTCAATATATCGCGCGTAATGATAATCAAATTAAAATACGGGGCTATAGAATCGAATTACCTGAGATAGAACATAAACTAAATGAATGTACAGGTATAAAACAATCAGTTGTTTTATACAGAAATATATCAGAAAATAGCGACAATACATATTTAGTTGCATATTATGTCGCAACTGAAAAATTAGATGACGCCGAAATAATAAAGCAACTAGCAAAATCACTGCCACAGTACATGATACCTAATATCTTCATCCAGATAGAGCTGATTCCTCTTACTATCAATGGAAAACTAGATAAATCAAGCTTGCCCTTACCAAATCTTACCACAGACAAAAATAATTTTACTGCACCTAAAAATGAATTAGAGCAAATAATTTGCAAAATATTCTCAGATATATTATCTATTTCTATGACGCAAATTGACGTTAATTCCGACTTCTTTCAACTTGGTGGAAATAGTCTTTTGGCAATTAGTTTAGTCGCAAATCTTCAACAACACAATCTGAAAATTAGTGTTGATGAAATATTTAACCTACGTACACCATTAAAAATATCTACAAATATAAAATATGATAAAAATTATTTAAATAAACAATTTTATAATATCAAAATGATGTATCATAAAATAAACAATCCGGCAGAAAAAGATATTATTGCTATGTCAAAGAAAAAAGAACATTACTTGCAATCAATTAAGAAATTACACGTTCAAAAGTCAATTAAACCCATGGTAAATGTATTGTTAACTGGGTCTACTGGCTACTTGGGTTGTAATATACTATATCAATTATTATTTACAACATGTTATAATATAGTTTTATTAATAAGATCATCATCTAATGATAATGCATATCAACGTTTGAAGGACAAATTTAACTTTTATTTTAATAAAAACATTGATATATATAAAGACAGAATTCAAGTATATGCTTCTGATATTACAAAAGATGATTTGGGTTTATCCAAAAATAATTACATAGGTTTAACACAAATTATTGATAGCATAATTCATTCTGCAGCACTAGTTCAACATTATGGGCACTATGATACTTTTTATCAAGTTAATGTTAAGGCTACGAAGAATTTATTAGAATTTGTTAAACTTACTAAAACAAAAGAGTTTCATTATATTTCAACAACAAGCATATTTATAGATGGTTATATTCCAGAATGCAGTTATTATAGTTACACCGAAGATGATAACAAAGATAAATTGATGCGTGGTTGTAGTAATATATATTGTCAAACTAAATATGAAGGAGAGCAAATTGTAATTGAATCCCGTAAACATAATGTCACGAGTAATATTTATCGCGTCGGTAACTTATCTATTAATTCTCAAACTTATAAAAATCAAGAGAATATTGAAGATAATGCTTTTTTTATTCGTATGAAAGCCATACTTTACTTGGGAATAATACCTCATGAACTAACTCAAGTTGAAATTTCTCCTGTTGACTGTACAGCATCAGCTATAGTAAAATTATTTCAACAGAAATCTTATACTAACAATATATACCACGTATTCAACCCGCATAAAGTTGATCTATTTGAATTGTTTATGCAATATAATAATATAAATATTAGAATTACATTACTTGATGAATTTATTTATATTATTCATAACCAACTAACACAGGACAAACAGAATAAATTAATTGAATTATTCATGTTACATCAAGGATGGCTACGAGATATTAATTTAGAAATGCTAACGCATATTGAAGTTTTACAAAACAAAACTGAATATATCTTATCTCAACTTGGTTTTAAATGGCCATACATAAATAGCACTATGTTATCAGAAATTATTAGTAAGTCTTTTGGAGGGAAAAATTAGATGGTAAAAGAAAAAGTCATTACAAATGCTAATACTATTAAAGGTAATACAGCAAAAAATGAAACCAATTTATCAGAGCACGAGAAAATTTTTATGCAATTACAAATTTTTGCAGAAAAAGTTCCAATTAATGTGTATTGGGTAGATTTAAATTTTAAAATTGTTGGTATTAATAAAAAAACCTTAACTGCCATGGGAGCAACATCTGATAGAGATATTATTGGTAAAACAGTGTATGAAATATATCCTGAGAAAATAGCATATGATCTAATATTGCATGCGAAAGAAGTTGTGAAAACCTTAAATGAAGTAAAAAGAGAGCATGTTATACAAGATATTACAACTAAAGAATCTCGCTATTATCATGATGTTATGTCGCCTATATTTGATAGCTATAATACGTTGATCGGAGTTATTGGAACCTCAATTGAAATTACTGCAGAAAAAAATGCTGAACAACTAAAAATTCAAAACGCTAAATATCAAGCCAAAGAAAAAGCCCAACAGAAGTTTAAAAAAGTTATGGATATTATACAACATACAATACAATCCTATAAAATAGATATCTTAAACGAACGTATTGGGGTTAACTTACAATACAATGAATTAGATAAAATAAAAGTAACTAAACGCGAACGAGAGATTCTATATTTTTTGGCATTAAACAAGTCACCAAAAGAGATAGCCTTTATTTTGAGTATTTTAGAAAATAAAAGTATTTCATACGGCACAATAGGTGCATTTATAAATAAGCAACTATATCCCAAATTTGGTGTATTCAATACAAGTCAATTAATTGAAAAAGCAACTATTTTGAACCTAATACCTGCTATTCTTGATCCTGATAATAATTAGAATTAGAATAGTATGCATGACATAAAACTAGAATTATTGATAATAAAAATCAGTGATGATTTCCTATTTGAGCCATATTTATTCATGTTTAATCAAGCAACTATTGCAAGGATAAATAGCTATAAATTTCGACACGACCAAATTCGAGCTTTTACATCTGAACTCTTAAAACAATATTATTTAGCTAAATACCTTAATACGAACATTGACAATTTGCAGATTAATTATAACCAATATGGCAAACCATATTTGGTCAATCTATACCCCGAAATTGATTTTAATATTTCGCATAGTGGCGATTATGTAGTGATTGCTATTACGCATAATGCAAGAATTGGCATTGATATTGAAAGAATCAATCACGACATTGTGCCTGCAGAACTTGGTGCCGTGGTATTTTCTGACTCTGAACAAATTGTTGTGGCAAATGATATTGAACGATTTTTCAGATTATGGACAAAAAAAGAATCATTAATAAAAATGCATGGAACAGGATTTGCCAGCGATTTTTACCGAACCACCAATTTGAACAATGATGATTTTCAGGGTTTAGATAATAAGATTATTTATTGCAATAAATTAGATAAAGATTATTTTTTATCGTTATGTTTGGGCGTGCAAATATCCACGACTAGCTAATTTTGCAATCAGAAGCTCAACATTGTACATATTATGTTTATATAATATGGTTGATGCCTGCTTTAAATCTCGTGAAATCACCAATTCTGCAATTTGTCGGTGCTCAGAATGATTAACTTCAATTAGCTCATTATCCATTTTTTGATAAGCTAAACGATAATACCAATTTTTATTTAGCATAAGTTGGTCACGAACATTTTTTAGGCTGTTTAATGTACTAGCGGCGATTAATGAGCCATGAAAATCGTCATTACGATCGCTCCACAATTTATATAATGATTTTTTACCCTTAATTTCATTCTTGGATAATAAATGTAACGATGAAATAATTGAGGATTCCCAATCGTCACCACCAAGATTAATGGCATCTTCTAATAGCAATGTTTCCAGTTTAGCTTGTGATCTATATGTTTCGTATATCATATTTTTATCCAATTTCGTAACCCTAAATCCTACATGATCAATAAATTCAACAAGATTCGTACTTATTAGGCGTGATAGTGCTTCTCTTATTGGACTTAATCCCACATTTAAATAGCTTTTTAGGTACTCACCTTTTATTTGTTCACCTGGTAATAAATATCCATTCAAAATTAGTTCCTTGATTTTTATTGCACACGAGCTTGCTAGAGTTTCATTTGTTGCCATTTATTACTCCGAAAAAATGGTGTATACTCAAACAAGTTCAAAATAATTGTATTATACAAGCGACGACACCTATTAATAATAGGTTAGAAGCGTAGTAAAATTCAAGTATGAAGAAATTGTTTGAGTATATTCGAATATATTTATAATATTCGTTATTATATACTATATTCGAGCTATATATTACATCTATATGCAAAAATCAATTATTATTATGCATTGAATACTCCAGTTCTCACTTATTTAATTTTATATTCCGCAGAGGATAACTAACTAATTTTTCCGTTCAAAGATTACAAAATATGAGTTTGTATTAATTCGAAAGCTATTTGGCAAAAACTCGCTACGCTCAAACAGTTTGCCAAATTACGCTTTCTTCATTAACAAACTCTATATTTTTTCATCATTCACTAAAAAATTAGTTAGTTATCCTCTGCATATTTAAACATTCAATAAAATAAAAATGAGGACATGGGATTTAGTAACAAATAATGTACCAGAAGGAATTATTCATGTCACAAATAGAAAAACAAGAAATAGCTAAAATATATGAACAACCACTAATGGAGCTCATAAATAACGCGCAACAAATTCATCGGCAAAATTTTGCAAATGATATTGAGCTATGTAAATTGATTAGCGTTAAAACTGGCGGTTGCCCAGAAGATTGCGCTTATTGTTCACAAAGTAATAAACATCAGACAGAGATTCAAATTAATCCTTTATTGAAAATTGAAGAAGTTGAGCAAATTGTTGTTGAAGCTAAACAAAATGGTGTCAAGCGGATATGTATGGGTGCGGCGTATAAAAGCCCAAATAAAAGCGCATTAGACAAAATAACGGAATACATTAATATAGTCAAAAAACATGGTCTGGAATCGTGCGCAACACTCGGTAGTTTGACCATAGAACAAGCTAATTCGCTCAAAATGGCGGGTTTGGATTACTATAATCACAATATTGATACTTCGCCAGAATTTTATTCGCAAGTTATTACCACGCGAAGCTTTCAGGATAGATTAGATACGATAACTAACGTTGGTAATTCGGGTATAAAGGTGTGTTGTGGAGGGATTTTGGGTATGGGAGAAAGTCGCGAAGATCGCATTAGTTTTATTCATTCATTAACGCAATTGTCACATACTCCTGATTCAATTCCCATTAATACACTAGTTAAAATAGCAGGAACAAAGCTAGAAAATGTTGAGGATTTAGATAAATTTGAACTAATTCGCGTTATTGCAACGGTTCGTATATTGTTCCCTAAGACAAGAATTCGGCTTTCTGCTGGACGTCTAAATTTAACTGAATTAGAACAAACAATGTGTTTTATGAGTGGTGCAAATTCTATTTTTTATGGTGAAAAACTCTTAACTTCAGATAATAATAAGCAAGATACAGACAAAAAATTACTCTCAAAATTGGGTATATCCTAAGCGCATTTTAAAACTCGAATGAATCGATTTTTAAAGTGGTTAAGTATAGCTATTTTATCATTTTACTCTTTGTAAAATGAATTATATGAGAATTTTACATGAATAATTGGACGAAATATATTGAAAAACAGAACTCGCTATTGCCAATAATTCGAACAAAATTAACAAAAAGCATGAATGTTAATCAATATATGATTACAAAAAAACGGCAATTACTTAATTTTGTTAGTAATGATTATCTCGGATTAAGTAATCATATTGAAGTTGTTAACGCCTTAATTAATGCTAGCAAAATGTATGGAATTGGTAGTGGCGGTTCGCCATTTTTAGGTGGTCAAAGTGAGGAACATCGACAATTAACTGAAGAATTAGCTGCATGGATCGGTTGCGAAAAATGCTTATTATTTAGCAGTGGCTACCAATTAAATATAGGAATTTTTAGCCCGCTTGTGGATAATAATACACATATTTGGTTAGATAAGCATTGTCATGCGTCACATATTGATGGAATATTGCTGAGTAAAGCCAAATTCACCACATTTAATGCATTTAATATTGACGAAATTATATTAAAAATAAAGCAGAATCTAATTCATAGACATATTATCATTAGTGAAGGCGTTTTTAGTATGGACGGCAGTTGTTTTTATTGGGATAAGCTTATTCAACTTAAGCTAGAACATCCCGAGCAGGTTTTACTGATAATTGATGATGCACATGGAATTGGTGTTTGCGGTAAAAATGGATATGGCACACTAGAACAATTAGGGCTAAATTGGCTACACGTTGATTTGATTATTGGTACATTTGGCAAAGGATTTGGCACGCATGGCGGGTTTATATGTGGCGCAACTCATATTATTGATTATCTTGAACAACGCATTAGAAGCCATATTTTTAGCACGAATTTACCGCCAGCCATAGTTGCTGCAACTAGAGCTAGTTTACGTATAATTTGTTCTCAACAAGGGGCGGATTTAAGAAACAAATTAAATGCAAATATTAATTATTTTCATGAATTATGTCCAATAAATTCACGAGATTTGATGTTAAATTTTGCGACTAATTCAAATAATTCCCCCATTCAATTGTTGATATATAATGACCCACAAAAGGTATTTTTTATGTATGAATATTTATTCAAACACGATATTCTTGTCGGTAAAATATTTTACCCAACTGTAGCAAAAGATAAGCCAAGAATTCGAATTTCGTTAAGTGCAACGCATGAAAAATCGGATATAAACAAGCTTATTGCGACATTAATTAATGCAGAATCAGCATATACTCTTTGTCTTTAAATCCTAGACTTTGTCGTATTGATAAAAAAATCTCCTAATGTATTTAACATACATGTCGTCGCTTTTTTATCAATACTTCGCGTCCAATAATCAAATACTTTGAGTATATATGGAGCGTTTTATACATGAAAAATGAGATTCAATTAATTAGAAATAATTTTGATCGCGCAGCAATTTCTTATGCTTTAAATGCACAAATTCAGCGTGATCCTGCAATAAAACTATTAGAAATGTTATACAAATATTCGTGTGACATCAATTATAATGATGAATTTATTTTAGACTTAGGTAGCGGAATTGGCACATTACAGCACGCTAAATCAGCTAATTATGATAATTTTATTGCGTTTGACTTAAGCGGAGTAATGCTTAGAAATTCACAATATAAGCATCGTGTAAATGGAGATGCTGGTAATTTACCATTTGCTGATAATTCATTTTCTGTAGTAATTTCTAACCTAATGATCCAATGGTCTTCAGATAAAACCAAGGTGTTTAATGAAATAAATAGAATTATAGCAGTGGGCGGTAAATTGATTTTTACCACATTAATTGCCCCGAGTTTATATGAATTACAACAATCGTGGCGATGTGTCGATGATAATCCTCATACATTGGAGTTTTTAAGTCAAAATAAGTACGTAGAATTGCTAGAAAATTGTGGCTTTAATATATTAGAAAACATTAGTTGGTGCACGACTATTCATTTCAAAAATTTAGGCGATTTGTTGCAACATTTTAAATTAACTGGCACAAATTTAGCCAAGTCAAATAGCAATATCGGATTAGGTGGAAAACTTAAATTAAAGGCACTCAATAATGCATATGAATTGTTAACCACGGAGTCTGGATTACCTCTGACATATGTGTATTTATTAATCGTTGCAAGTAAGGAATAATATGCAGATTAAATTAATTATTGGAACAGATACCGAAATCGGCAAGACATATTGTTGCGTGCAAATCATGCAATATCTAATTCAATTTCGTAAGCAAATAGTTGCTGCATTAAAGCCAATTTCAAGTGGTATGATGAATTGCGAATACGGTGAACTAAATGAAGATGTCTATAAATTATTCAAAGCCAGCAATGTTCATTTAGAATTTACGCAAATTAATCCATTTAGTTTCAGACCAGCAATTGCGCCACACATTGCAGCAAAAAAAGAAAATAAAACTCTTAATATACACAAAATCAGCAATCAAATCAATGAAGTTACCAAGCAAATTAAATTAGTCGATCATTTATTAATTGAAGGCGTTGGTGGATTAATGGTGCCATTAAATGATAATGAGACTTATTTGGATTTATTAGCTAAGCTGAATTACCCAATTATATTGGTGGTTGGCATGAAATTAGGATGCCTGAATCATGCATTATTGACGGCGACAATCTTAAAACAACATAAATTGCCGTTGATTGGTTTTATCGCAAATCAGATTAATCCTGATATGGAATATTTTGCGGAAAATCTAGAATATCTAACACAAAAATTGCCTGTTCCATTGTTGGCAAATATTCCTTATAATGGTAGTATACAACCGACGAATCATTTTAATGAGGTGTTTCAATGAAATCAGATTCGTATACTTGGCTCCCCGCAGATACTCCAGACATGTCATTACCCAATTTACAAATCGTTGCAGCAAATGGCTCATACTTAACTACTGTTGATGGTGTAGATATTTATGATGCAATCTCAAGTTGGTGGTGTAAGCCGCTTGGTCATCGTCATCCATTGGTGATTAATAGTATTTTGGAGCAATTGGAATTATTTGAACATCATATTCCAGCAAATGCGTGGAATACAACGATAGAAGCATTATCAAAGCGGATAGTGAATATTTTTACTCAGATGGATAAAGTTATATATGCCAGTGATGGCAGCTGTGCGATTGAAATAGCAATGAAACTTAGTTATGAAACAAGAGTGTTGCATAATCAGGCGCATCGGAGTAAATTCATTGCATTAAGTGGGGCGTATCATGGAGAAACTATTTTGGCGCTGAGTGTTTGCGGGATTAAAAATTATACACATAATTATAGCGCATTGATTCCAGAAAATCATTTTGTTCAGAATGTAATATATGTAAGTGGTTGCGATGATCCATTATGGCATGAGTGTAATTTTGATCATAATTATTGGGAGGAATTTTTTAGCAAACATGCGTCAGTTTCAACTGCATTAATTATTGAACCGTTGGTGCAAGGAGCTAATGGCGTGAAGGTTATTAGCCGTGACTTCTTGATTCGGTTAATTGAATTGGCAAAACAGTATGATTTACACATTATTGCTGATGAAATTATGGTTGGTTTAGGTCGACTCGGTTGTTATTCAGTCAGCAAAGAAATGTTAAATTGTGAGCCAGATTTAGTGTGTTTTGGTAAAAATTTAACCGCGGGAAGTATTCCGATGAGCGCCGTAGTGGTCAATCGCTCAATCAGCAACGTGTATAGAGCTGAAAACCGCATTTTTCCGCATTCACATACGCATAGTTGCAATGCATTAGCGACGAATGTAGCGCTTAATTATTTGAAGTTACTGGATAATTCTGATTTATTATCGCAAGTAAAGTTGGCTGAGATAAAATTAATTTCATTGATGCAAAAACTGAAGAAAAAATTCATTTTTATTGATAAAATACGGGTTATCGGCGCAATTGCTGGATTTGAGTTAAATTTACCCGAATTCATCATTTGCAGAATATTTGCTGTAGCAATTCAGGAGCGAATATATCTGCGTCCAATTGGAAGAACGCTGTATATTATGCCTCCATTGTATAATATAATTACAGAGCTGGATCTGATTTACGCTAGGCTTTATAATGTGTTGTCAAATGGGCGCATTATAGTTTAGCAGATGTGCAATAGTCATACGATAAAAAAATTAGGCTAGAGAGATCAAACTTCGGAGACATGAATCTATCTCAGTCATATTTTTTTTATGGATAATACCTATTTTTTTACCAATTTGATTAGCTTTAACCGCTTGAATTTTATCCGTCATTACTTGTGATATTCTTTCTAAACAATTACCCTTATCTGGTGTAATAATAGGTCTAAAATCTAACTCATTGTATATGTCACTTGTTAATAAACATATAATGTAAGAGGGTGGCGATTTTTCATTCAACCAGTTTGCTTGTATTATAATACATGGACGTGGCTTTCCTTCGTTTCCTTTAGCTGAAACACTAACAATATCACCCCTCAAATAAATCATACCTCATCACCAAGATAATCTTCATCTTTATCAATAGCGTTTAAAATTGAAACTTGATTAGTAATCTTTTCATCAACTATTTTTAAATAAGCCGTCAAGGCCTCATTAATTACTTTTGTTTTCGTAATATGTTTTTTAACCGCAAAAGCCTCTAATAATGCTTTAACATGGTTATCTGCTCTAAACGAAATAATTGCACTCATGGTATTACTCCTATAATACTGTAATTCCGTAATACAGTATTATATCACAAAATACAGAGGAACCACCTTAGAATTTTCAAATTGTATACTTAATCTAAGGTTGCATTAGACGCTTCAATCTTTTACGTTGATACAAATTATTGAATACCAATGCACTTGCGGTACATATAATTCCAACTATTTGTGCATTTGTCGGGATAACTCCTTGCATAGTTGAAATAGTAAATGCAGTAATAGGCACAATATCCATAAACAACACGCCATTTATTGGTGTAATTATCTTGTTCCCAGCATTCCAACAAAGTACGCCGACAAAACCAGCAATCAGCGCCATATAAATTAATTCTGGAATAATACTTACTACTTGCGTGATTGTAGGCAATGGAATTATTGCATTGGAAATTAAAAATATATTGATTATGTAAATAGTTATTAGCCCATATAGTGTGGTTAATGCGGTATATTTGATTGGAGAAAATTGTGGAAAATAAGTTCCACCAGTTGTGTAAATAACCCAACATAATGCGCCGAGAATAATCAATGCGTTTGCGCTGTAATTTTGTGGTGCGGTAACCAAAGCAGATAAATCACCTTTACTAATTACCAATAAAACCCCACTGAATGACAATAATATAAATACAAATGACCACAATGGTGGGCGTGATTTTTTTAGTCCCCAATTCACCAGTAAACTAAGCATTGGCATAGTTGCCATCATTATTGAGGCGGTTAATGCACCACTTTTGCCAGCTTGTTGTTGCCCTAGAAATACCAAAAATCCAAACCCAGCAAATCCAGCCGAGCCAAATATCCAGAGTAATAGATGTTTGCCGTTAACGGAGAATAATTTCCCTCCTTCTTTGTTATATCCAACAGCAACAAATACAATGCCCGCAATGGTGTAACGCAATAAAGTAAATGTGAATGGATCTATATTGTGTAACGCTGATGTCATAACAGGGAACATTATTCCCCATGACAATGTTGCAATAAGGCACAGTATAACTCCATGAGAATAATTTTGCTTCATAAAGAACTTTCTTAAAAATTACGGATTTTATTATGCTTGATATAGATAAAAGTAATTACAATAAAGTATATCAATGCTACAATAATTAAACTTATTGAAACACCATAATACGAAATTATTTTAATTCGCGGGGCATTATTAGTGCTGAAAGAATTGATGGAATCACGCAAATTACTAACATTACGGTTGACCATGAAGATACCGATAACACTATTGGGATTAATAATGGGGCTGCAAAAGCACCGCCAAAGACCATAGTATTTTCCAAGCCCAAAGCAGTTCCAGAACGCTCAGCACCAGCCATAGTGGCAATCTCGGCATAATGTACACCGTGCCACCCGCAAGCAAGTGCGCCAGTAATTACAAACATAATCGTAATTAACCACTGAGGAACAAACGCATACGATGCAATTATAACAAACCCAATAGCAATACACCAGCTATAAATATGAACTATTTTTCTACGAAAACGTCCCCCCTGCAAGTCTGTCCATTTTCCACTTACTACTCGAGATATACCACCTAGAACTTGAATGGTACATAACAAAATTGCAATAGTTTTTAGTGAAATATGTTCGATTTGATTTAAGAATACGGAGCCAAATGTGAGTACCATAAACTGTGGTAGATCTAACAGAAATGCCGTAATTGCTACCCTCCAAATATCCCAACGCCCCAATGGATTTGGTATTAAATTAGCCGACTTAGTTTTATTTAATTTCATTCGTGCCAATGGAGGCTCATCTAACCATAATATAACTGCCATCGTAGCTAACAATGAAAATATTGTAAGAAAGCAAAACACCCCACGGAAACCAAAAGTTAAGGCTAAGAATGGTAGCATTACTGCACCTATAGCGCCTCCAGCTGGTACTGCAGCTACACGTAAACTGATGGCAAATCCTCGTTTACTTGGTGGAAACCATCCCATCACGGCACGCCCACTAGCGCCATTTACACATCCCCCTAATGCACCAGTTAATAAGAGTACCAGTGCTAGCAATTGATAGGGCGGTACAAAACCATTGCTTGGAACAAGGAATATCGTTATCGCTCCCAATTCTAATGTAGTACCAAGCATGCCAATAATTAATACTTTTCGTTCACCAATCCAATCGGATAGAATACCCCAAAATACATCGGTAATAAAAATACCACCAGTGACTGCGGCTAGTACGATTCCTAATTCATAAGTTGTTAAATGATATGCCAATTGTAAAAAAGAACCTGCTGTTGGTATCCCTTGAAAAGCAGCACTAAATGCTGCTTGAGCAAAAATCCCAATGGCTAAAATACCCCACATATAATTGGCTGAGTGTGATTTTCCTGACAGTCCTGTAAGAGTTACTTTTTCTACCGCTTCAGTTGCTTCTGGTGCTACAACCAGAGGTTGTGCAGTTTCGTTCATAAATATTCCCTTTTTAAGAGATAGCACAAATATAAATGTGCTACTCAATTGTTATTAATATTTCTGTGCAATTCAATATCTTTTTACATATCGGTTATCGTAATTGGACGTGTGCATTTTTCTCGAATAACCAACGCAACACATCCTGTTTTGCTAGAAACTTGATGCACACTGTTTGGTTTTTCTATAAATAGTGTACCAGCAGTATATTGATCACCATTATCATTGAGCAACTCTCCAGATAATATCAATAGCATTTCAAAACCCAAATGTTCATGCAAATTACCATGTGAACCTGGTAAAAAATTTGCTATATATGCTTCGGCACCACTTTGTCCAGTCTCATTTGCTGTGTATAACCATTCTACAGCAACTTGTGATCTACCTTGCTGTATGTACGGTATCCACTGAAATTGACCATTATGTAATCCATTACCAAATAAATCTTTATAAATTTTGATATCACGTTTCATAATTTACTCTCTTCTTTATTAAATGCAATTGTTAAGATGCAATATTATTGTTGTTATTCGCGAATGAATTAATTTCATAATTACGTTTTATATCATCAGACACTAAATATTTATCTTTCAGATCACGCACTAAATATTTTACTTGGTTTAGTGCTAATCTAGCATTCACATCCATTGCGTTAGTCCAAAAATATACACCAGTAGTAAGACTTCCTAACACGCGTATACTAGGATTTATTACTCCAGATGAATTTAACAAAAACCCCGTATCATAGTCAACTGCAAAGCCACCAAATTTATGCGACACCGCAAGGTTACGTTTTAGTAAATTTGTCACTAATGGAATATTATCATTTGTCTCGACGTCAATAGAGTAACTTGTGGCATTTATAACATATTTAGTTTTGATAATAGAATCTAAACCATTTCTCCTATCGTTTATATGCGTTAAAAATACATTTTCTGCATTATCATATGATATATGATTTACTCCACCAAACACGTGCAATTGATCTGTACTAAGTAATTCTCTAATTTTCTGTGCATTTGCCAGTGGAAATGATACTCGATAAGACAACCACTGGCTTCTAAAATACTTATTGAATATATATTTATCCGTGTCGGATAACTTATGCCATAAGTAATCAATAATACTGTTGGTGGCGTATATTATAGATTGCCAAATCCTTTCCATTGAGTTAGATTGACTAATTTCTTGTGCAATATAATCATGCATACCAATCTTAGCATTGAGTATAAGATCTATATCACACTTTTCACCTGTTAATTCTGTGTATTCATTTAATAATACTTGAGCTATATTCCAAAGGGTTATATATCCACCATTTTTTTGAGCTATTTCATCTATTGCGCCTCTTGTCAATTGTTTTAATTTTAGCGGTTGATTTAGGTTTCCTCTTACGCTAGGTAGCCTACCATTTCTAGATACACAGATAATATTTCCATTATGCTCATGCTCTTTTAACGATAAAACGGCATCAATAGCGCTTAAACTAGTACCAACAATACAAACAGACGCATTAGTTGGAATTTGTTCTACAATTTCCTTGCATGGATATGGGCTGTTAAAATATCCAGAAATACCACTCAAATTATTAATTGGTTTAGATGGCATATTTCCCATACATATTACTAAATGATCAATAATAAATACTCCGTGAAATTTAGTGTCTAGTAAATTATTATGATTATTTATCGGTATTGCATCTATGACTTCATCTTTAATATGGTAAAATAAAATATTATGTTGCTTTGCTTGTTTTATTGCTAATTCATACATGTTTGCTAGGTATAATCCAAATAAGCTACGCGGTAAAAAAGATTCTGGCAAAATTTCAACATCAGGGTAATCAAATTTCCATAGCGATTCATTTGCTTTAAGCCATGATATAAAATGCACTTTTTCATTGCTTTTTATTGACATACTATCAGCACGAGTATTTAATAAATTGCATTTAAAATCTGCTTGGTAAGCATAACCTGGACCAATTATATTTTGTGGCTCAAATAGCAAAATTTCAATTTGGTCATTTATTTCTGCATTTATTGCATTTTCTACTAATTGTAATAAGAATGAAATTCCAACCGAACCACCACCCACAATTGCAATTTTATTTCGTTGTATGTTCATATACAATCTCCATTTAAAAATAACTTTTCATATTGTCGTAATAAAATATTCGTGAATCCATTTCACTTATATTATCAGATACTACAATTTCCAAATCAGACATAGATAAAATATCTTTTTCAATGTCTATACCAGGTGCAACTTCAGTTAACACAAGTTGGTTATTAATCAATTCAAACACTCCACGTTCAGTAATATATTTAACACTTTGCATTGCTCCAGCGGAATATTTTGCATTAAAATTTATTGGTTGAACTTGTTTAATAAATTTTTTGATTTTACCCTCGTTAATAATATTGAGTTTCCCTGAATCACATTCGACTTCAAGCCCTGATGCAGTAAAAGTACCGCAAAATACTAATTGTTTGGCTGATTGCGATATATTTATAAAGCCACCTACACCATTTATTCGCTCCCCAATTCTTCCAACATTAACATTGCCTAAATTATCAATTTCTCCAAACCCTAAAAAGGCTATATCTAATCCACCACCATCATAAAAATCAAATTGCGCTGATTGTTCCAAGAATGCCTGTGGATAAATTGATGCACCAAATGATAACCCACCAGCAGGATAACCACCAACTGCGCCAGATTCAACTGTTAAGGTAAAATTAGTTGTTCCCTCCTCTCGAGCAACATTAGATATATATTCAGGTATGCCTATTCCAAGATTAATTACAGGATGTTTATCACATTTTAATATCTCCATATATGCACGGCGAGCTATTATTTTCCTTATGCATAATGGAATTTTTGATACGTTGCTACTATTGTTGTTACCAAGTACAGAAGTAAATTTTGGATTAAATTTCTCTCCATAAGTCTGCCAATGATCATGTTCATCTGCAATTACTATGTAATCAACCAACATTCCTGGAATCTTGACATCTTGTGGACGCAATTTATCCGATGATACGACCTCTAATACTTGAACTATGACCATACCTCCAGAATTTTTTGTCGCTTGTGCTTGTGCCAGAACATCTTGCAAACCAACTTCTAATGACATTGAAATATTCCCATCTTCATCGGCTATAGATCCACGTAGCAATGCAACATTAAGCTGGCATTTTGAATAAAATAGCTGCTCCTCACCATTAATAGAAATTACTTTTACAATTTCATCAGTAGTGTTTTTATTAAGTTTACCACCACCATTACGTGGATCTACAAAAGTATTTAATCCAACTTTGCTAATTACTCCAGATGATCCATTAGCAATAGCGCGAAATAAATGACTGATAATTCCCTGCGGTAGATTATATGCATTTATACTACCACTGTTCGCCATATCACTTAATCTAGGTGTAAGTGACCAATATCCACCAATAACAGTTTTGATTAATCCTTGATGAGCAAGACGATTTAATCCTTTCTCTTTTTTATCTCCTTGACCTGAAGCAAATAGTAAGGTGAGATCTCGTGGAAACCCTGTTTTAATAAATCGTTGTTCAAGTGCTTTGGTTAATGCATCTGGATGCCCGCAACTGCCAAACCCTCCAGTTGTAATAATGCTATTATCGTTAATTAATTCTACAGCTTGAACTGCACTAATAATAGGTTTTTTCATGAAATTTCCTTCTGGTTAGTTTATATTTAATCTGACAACTTAAGTTAATTGAATAATAGAAGTAATCAGTATACGCAAAAGGTCTAAAAAGTTATTAAATGCTAGATATTCAAAATAAAGCATCCATTTAGATCTCTTCTAAACCTCTTGCGTAATATTGGCTAGAAATTGTAAATTATTATGTATTGCACCTCTCAAAAATTATAAAATATATTTTGCAGACATGATATAATTACGCAAGTTTAAGATATATCTTAACTTAAAACAACTATATATTAATGATATACATTTATTCATCTAATTCATATATTTATCATTAATGATATATTGCGGTATTATACACTAAATTAATAATGCTGTCAATCTATTTCGTTTATATTATTGTCAAAGTCTTTAAGAAGCTTATTTTATAAAAGAAAAATTCATGTCCCAGACATTGATAATGTTATCGATAAGCTAAATTTGATTATACAAAGAGAGCGCCTCATTCTTGTATCCAAGGAGTTAAATTGTGAAGCCTATAGTGCCAATATTTTATTATCCATTAAAAGCAATGTTTATTGATGACAACGTTGAATTATTAAAAGCATATCATCATATCGATTTACCGAATAAAATAATAACAGAAAGCGATCCAGAAAAAGCTGTTCAAGAATTAATTAATAATACTTGTAAAACATGTATTTTTCATGATATTACAGATGGACATTATACAGATTTATCACAAACTAATGATGCTACAGTAATTAGTTTTACTTTTAATAGCATAAAAGAATTAATAAATGATAATGATAAATATGAAAAATATGGCGTAGTTGTTACAGATTATAAAATGCCCATTATGAATGGTATTGAATTATGTAATAACATTAGTGAACTAAATATCGTTAAAATACTTTTAACTGGTGAATATAAACCTCTAGATGCACTAACAGCCCTACATGATGATACTATTGATTATTTCTTACAAAAAGGTAAAGAGACAACAAACGATGAACTATTAAACTCTATTCGCAAACTTGAATTAAAACATTTTAAGAATATTACTCAAAATTTCTTCAATTTAACAAATAATAAATTTTCATTTTTAGCCGATAAAGCTTTTGCAATTATCATTAATAGTATAATTAAAGATAATGATATTACTGAATATTATCTTTTAAATAATACAGGTTGTTTTTTAATGATCAACCAGACCAGTCAATATATGCTTAATATTTATTCAGATAATGATTTAGATACATTTTGTGATATTTATGCACATATTGACATAGAAATACTAGGAAAAATCAAACAACGTGAATTAATACCTAATTTCGAATTATCAAATCATGTCAATATGGTGCATGATTTTTATTCATGTACAAAATCAGATAAATATTATTATAATTTCTCAAAACTTGAAAACAACAATTTATTTTTAAGGAATAATAACAATGAACTACGATGTTAATTTAAACGATATAAAAGAATATAATACTCATAATGATAACATCAATCATAAAAGTGCAGCTTTATTAGTGATAGAAATGCAGGAAATATTTCGCTCAACTATGGGTTTAATTTCTGAAAAACAAATCTTAAATGTCAAAAAACTCATTCAATTTGCTAATCAACATAATATGGAAATCATTTATGTTAGACATAATGATAACTCTAAAAACTCTGAGCATATGATTAAGTGGTGGGGTGGAGATAAAATTGAACATGGCAGTGATGGATGGCAGATAATAAAGGAACTAGATGCTTCTAACAATACAATTATTGACAAAAGTCAATATAGTGCATTCTTTGATACAAATTTAGATGAAATTCTAAAATCTAGAGAAATTACAGATGTGATTATTAGCGGAGTAATGACAAACTGCTGTTGCGAAACTGCTGCACGAGATGCATTTATGCGTGGATACAATGTATTCTTTGTCAATGATGCAACTGCTACAATTAACCAAGAATTACACTTATCTGCTATTCGAAATTTAGCTTTCGGATTCGCTAATATTGTTAATACAGAAAATTTTATTGGCGGTAATTAATGCATAAAAATTTAATAAAACATAATACCTTTTATATAGCTAGATATTCTAAGACCCTAAATAATTCAAATGCAATTCTTTATATTCATGGTGGTCCAGGATTAAACTGCTCATCTATTGAATACTTTATACAAGAACAGGCATATTTTTTAAATTTGCAATCCGACTTAATCGTATATGACCAGCGTGGTTGTGGACGATCTTCATTTACTGGTAAAATTAATCATGCCAATAATGTAGAAGACTTAGCTGAATTAATTAGATTTCTTGAACATCAAGGAATTATTTTACATGGTATCATTGGACATAGTTATGGAGCAAAAATTTTAGCCGACTATTCGATTAATTATAATAATTATAGACCTACAATCTTTGTTGGCACGAATAATGATATTGTTATACCACGAATAAATAATTTATTATTTGACTTAAATCAATTAAAAAGCAATGATATTGAACGTTATAATTTAATATTTGAAAAATTTAAATGCGCCTCAATTGATGATTTATGGGAACAGTCAGAAATAATCGCGGATGTTTTTGCTAATAATATAAATCGGTCATATTACTACTGGGCTAATATGCATGTGTTTAATTTGTTCAAGCAAGGTCAATCAAACGCACAATTGCCATTAAACTCTGATGTTTTTATAAGTGTACGCCAATCTTTGTACTCTAATATTAATTTGAGTCTTAATTTAGATAAATTATTACACAAATATGTCGTAATTAATGGCTTCCATGATCAAGTCATGAATGGCTATTTGGGAGCATTTGATAATAATTCAAATAGTATAATATTTGATAAATCATCGCATTATCCTCACCTAGAAGAAAATGAGAAATTTTGTGCAACAATCAACAAATTTTTATTGTAAACTGATTCTAACATAAACAAGTATTTTAAATTAACAAGCATCATCTTAAGGTCTAATAATGAAGAGAAAAATAGCACTAGTAACAGGGGCGAGTCGTGGCATAGGCAAATCCGTAGCAATACACTTGGCAAGCATAAATTATTATGTTATATTGCTAGCTCGGAATGAACAAGAACTAAAAATTGTAAACCAACAAATTCTTGATGCTGGCGGATATTCTTCCCATATAGCAATTGACGTATCTGATAATACACAAGTCAAAAATTGTATACAGCAAATCATTACTCAACATGGACACATTGATTTATTATTTAATAATGCAGCTGTATTACAACGAGGAACTACAGATGTCTCAGATGAAGCAATAAAAAAATTAATTGAAATTAATTTAAATGGTGCTATTTATGTCGCTAAATATGTAGCACAGCAGATGAAAAACCAACGTGATGGTTATATTATTAATGTATCGTCATTAGGTGGAAAAGTCGCAATGCCATTTTCTGGTATATATGCTGCTTCAAAATTTGGATTATCGGGATATACTGAATCATTATCAAAAGAAATGTCTGTTTATGATGTAAAAGTTACAAATATCTGCCCATCTATGGTTGCAACAGAAATGGCTGTCGGTAGAAAATTTGCATTAGATCAAATAATACAAACTGATGATATTATTAAAACGGTTGACTATCTACTTAGCTTGAGCAAAAATGCAATTCCTATGGAAATTACCATTAGCTGTTTACCATTGATTGCAAAGATGACTGAAATAATAACAGAACTATACTTAAAGTAGTTATATAAATGAAAATCATAAAAATAATTTTTTACTCATTTTGGCTTTTCTCGCCATTTACAACAATAGCTGATCCAATTCTGTTATGTTTGACTGGCAAAATTGAATTATCTTTGCCAGAATACAAGACTGCTATTATAAATGCAGCCAATCTTGCATTGAACCAAAAAAAGCTAAATAATATAAATTTAAAAACTTATTTTTATGATAATAGACCACTTTCTCCATTAACAGCATATAATACAATGCTACAAGATCATTGTGCTGCAATAATTGGATTCGAGTATTTAGCAGATTTGTTACTTATTGCCAAAAAACAAAAAGACGACAAAATTCCAATTTTCACATCCTATGCGAGTACGAATCAAATAGATCAACTGCCAAATAACTTCTTCATATTTGAACCAAGTTATGACTATCAGTCCCAAAAAATGGTAGAATTTCTTTATAAAAAATTTGATAAAATTAATAATGTATTAATTATCACTGAAATAGATAGAAGTGACTTATTAAAGTATAAACAAGCATATACCAGCGTATTAGCTCACAAAAATATTTCATATGATTCATTTGACTTTATTTCAAATGATAATACTTTTGAAAGCAGACTCCAATTGTTTACCGCAAAGAAACGGTATAGTTATATTATTATGCTTACAAATGCTGTAAATTCAACTACAATTATAAATCATATGAATGACCATAAAATAATATTTGTTGGAACAGAAAATTTTGGCTCATCATCCAATCAAAGTGTTTATGTGAGATTAAAAGATAAAAACATACATGCATATACTATTAGAAATATTGATTTTTTACAGGAAACCAAACTACTTAAACAGTTTTTAAATGAATATAAACAACAATTTTTATCCCCACCTAATATGATGTCAGTTTACACATATGACGCAATGAACCTGATATTGAATGCAATAGAACAAAATCACTTTACTACCCCACGAGATATATTAAATATAAATTTTAATGGAATTACAGGCGTTAGCATAAAAAATCAACATTTTTATAGATCAAATCAATATCTAATTTTATCAATCAAAAATAATGGCTTTAATTATGCAGACTAAGCAATTGCCAAAAATTAAGAGCATATTTTCACAAGTTTTATTTATTTCAGCTATAATTCAAATTATTTTGCTCATGCTATTGATTTGGTTTAGTCAGAATTTTTATAAAAATAATAAAATCGATATACTAAAAAAAGATTTGTTTGTTTTAGATACTGTGACTGTATCTGAAATAGCAAAATATACCTTATTAAATAATAACTACGCCATAAATTTAACTCTTATGGCACTTCAACAAAAATCAAAATTGGATAATATTAAACTAGTCAAATCATTAGATAATTTATCACTAAAAGATTGCAATATAAGTATGTCAACCCCCTCAATATGTAATAATAATTCAAATAGTTTTATAGGAATTACACCAATATATATTGATAATGATTTTTTAGGATTTATAATAACAAAAAAAACTTATGATAATATTTTTTTTGACACCTCAATGCGAATGACAGCGGTCTTAGCAACACTTTTAATTGTATTTATGATTATTTCTAATTATTTTCTGATATTATTATCCGTTAAACGATATGTAAATAACAATATGAAGAACTTAATAAAAGTAATTTCTGGTTCTACTGCCGTTGCCAACTTTAACACTAAAGACTTTGAGATAATAGCAAATCATATCATTAATGAAAGAGAACAAATAAAGGAACTACAAAAAACATTATCAGAGAAACAATTAAATGAAGCTATTTACCAAATTTCCGCAAGAGTTGCTCACGATCTAAATAACCCGATTAATGGCATTAGAATGGTTATGCCAAAACTAAAAGCTACAAGAATAGACAATTTAGAATTAACCTTATTGGAAACATATATTAATCAAATATATTCAATTTCTTCCGATGTTTTAAATTATTTTCAGAAAAATACTTCTTCTGATAATCTTGCAAATAATATCAGCCTACCTAGATTTGTTGTTTTGGAAGAAATTATAAATGATATAATACAAAATAATAAAAATTGGCACACTGACATTGAATTTATAAATAATCACTATTCATGGGTTTATTTAATTCCAATACAATTGTATAGAAAAATAACCAATTTATTAACTAATGCCTACGAAAGTCTCACCAATCCAGTTAAAAACATTATTATTAAAACATCAACAAATGAGCATATGGTTATTTTAATCATTGAAGATACTGGTTGTGGAATTCCTCAAGAATATCTTTTAGAAGTGCTACATGGCAAAAGTTTAAAACCAAATGGTCATGGTTTCGGTTTATCATCTGCCGTAGAATATTTCGAGAGTATTGGGGGCAATTTATCTATAGAGTCAAAACCAAATATTGGCACAAAAATAACAATACAGATTCCACAAGCTATACCAAATTGGTTTACAAACACCATTAAATACAATGATGACACCGTATTTGCGGTTCTTGAAGATGATGTAAATATCATATCCCATTGGCAGAAATTATTTATAGAGATTGATAATAAAATCCTATACTTTATAAATGTTGAATCATATATAACATGGCTAGAGAATAATAATTTTCTACATTCCGTATTGATTATAAACTATGAGTTGTATAAAATTATAGTGGCTGATTTATCACAAATTAATAGTTCATTAATCGTATATATAACTTATGATAATACTCAGGAATATGAATTACAAACAATGATAAAAGATACCGAATATAAATTAATCTCAAATTTTTTATTGCAAAAAAATTATATTAGCTTATATTTAATCTGACAACTTAGTTAATTGAATAATAGAAGTGATCAGTATACGCAAAAGGTCTAAAAATTTATTAAACTATAGATATTCAAAATAATAGACTCCATCTAGATTATTTCTAAACCTCTTGCGTAATATTGGCTTGAGATTGTAAATTATTATGTATTGCACCTCTCAAAAAATTATAAAATATATTTTGCAGACATGATATAATTACGCAAGTTTAAGACATATCTTAACTTAAAATAGCTATATATTAATGATATAATTTACTCACATAATCTATATAGTTATCATTAATGATATGTGGCGGTATTATACACTAAATTAATAATGCTGTCAATCTATTTTGTTTATTTTATTGTCAAAGTCTTTAAGAGGTTTATCTTGTGAAAGAAAAAATTCATGTCCCAGACATTGATAATGTTATTGATAAGCTAAATTTAATCATGCAAAGAGAGCATCTTACCATGCATGGGTTAGCTATAAAAATGGCGTTTGAATATCAACCATTTTATCGTTTAATGACGCAAAAATGTGTTCCTAATTTATCATCTTTGCAGGCTGTAGCCAAAAATCTTAATTGTTCTACTGCAGAATTGCTTGCTATTGATAATTTTATTGATATTCCTGCGTACAATAATATGAATGATTTTATTACTAACAAAGGCGAATCTAGCATTAGAATTTATCTAAAAAGTGCTGAGATAGACCATAATAATTTCTTTGCAATTAAAGTTCAAAACGATAATGTTCCTAATTATCAGATAAATGATCATGATTTTGGCGTTAAACAAAGGTTATATCAACTTTATATAATTTCAAATACCTGTAATACAGATGGATTTTTTTTGGTGCATTACAATAATGAACTAATCAATTTAAATGTTATTAGCGTAAGTAGTACCACGATTTTTGCTTATAAAAATAAAAAGAAGCTTAATATACCAGTCGAACAATTAACAATTTATGGCAGATTCTTTAAATTTATAGAACTCCAAAACGATAATTCAATAATTACCGCAGGTAAATGATGAATAAATTAGAGTAGGACTCAGATAAAGTATAGATTTTTACATGCAACTATTGGCGTGATATGATTAATCACGCTACAATATTATTCAGTGCCGAATTAATAATATTTACCATACTATTTCCTGCTTAGTATACCCTTAAACCTAGTAGCAGTCTTTCTTCGAATTTCTTATCATCAAAATTAATTCCCACTAAATCTTTTAAATTAGATAATAACGAGTCTCCCTGATTATTTGTGATAATAGTTTCATAATTTGGATAAAAAATTGGAATAGTGCGTTCAGAACCATGTAAAGAATGGTTTACTTCCTTCGGAACATATTTAGACTTTAAAGAATTATCTGATATTAAAGAAATCGTTTTATCATAAATGGTGGAAAATAATCAAAAAAGACTAATTTATTAAACAATATATCTTCAGTTGCGTAGCAAATTTGTTTTATGAATGTTTTTGCCGATATAAAAAAATGTAACAACTACAATTTCTAAAAACATTAATGAACCATCACGCCACAGAGTAACGTGTTGGTTCATTAAAGATGATTAGCCGTAACTACGCAGTAAATTTCGCTTTTAGATTAACGCTAATTGCATCAAGAAAGTCTTCAGTGTTCAAGTACTGATCGCTAGCTACTTTATTGCCGTGAATACATACTGCCAAATCTTTGGTCATTTTGCCTGATTCAACTGTTTCGACACATACTTGTTCTAATTTATGACAAAAATCAATTAATGCCTGATTATTATCTAATTTGCCACGATGAGCCAAACCACGAGTCCAAGCAAATATTGACGCAATTGGGTTAGTTGATGTGCGTTTGCCTTGTTGATGATCACGATAATGGCGCGTAACTGTTCCGTGTGCAGCTTCGGCTTCTATCGTTTTACCATCTGGAGTTACCAATACAGATGTCATTAATCCCAATGAGCCGAATCCTTGCGCAACGGTGTCAGATTGTACATCGCCGTCATAATTTTTACATGCCCAAACAAAATTACCGTGCCATTTTAATGCTGAAGCAACCATGTCATCAATTAAACGGTGCTCGTAAACGATTCCTGCTGCCAAAAATTTGGTTTTGAATTCCGCATCGTATATTTCTTGGAATATATCTTTAAAACGTCCATCATATTGCTTTAGAATTGTATTTTTAGTTGACAAATATAGTGGCCATTGTTTATCGAGCGCCATATTAAAACATGAATGCGCAAAACCGCGAATTGACTCATCGGTATTGTACATTGCCATTGCAACGCCATCACCCTTATATTCGTAGACTTCGTGTGTTTCAGGTTTGCCATTTTCAGGGGTAAATGTAATAGTCAATTTACCAGCGCCTTTAGTTACAAAATCAACAGCCTTGTATTGATCAGCATGCGCATGACGACCAATTACGATTGGAGCCGTCCAATTTGGAACTAAACGTGGTACATTTTTACAGATAATTGGTTCACGAAATACCGTTCCGTCTAAAATATTACGGATCGTACCGTTTGGAGATTTCCACATTTTTTTGAGTTTAAACTCGGTAACACGCGCTTCGTCTGGGGTAATTGTTGCGCATTTGATCCCAACATTATATTGCTTAATTGCATTTGCCGCATCAATTGTTACTTGATCGTTGGTAGCATCGCGGTGTTCCATTCCTAAATCGTAGTACTTAATATCCACATCTAGATATGGTACAATTAATTTTTCTTTAATGAAACGCCAGATAATCCGTGTCATTTCATCACCATCAAGTTCAACCACAGGGTTTGTTACTTTAATCTTTTGCATTTTATTTCCTTTTCAATAATTCTTTATGATTTTGTAACTACTTAGCTGTAATATTTACAATATACAGAATAAATTAATTTTCCCCTCATGAGTTATCACAAAATCGGTAAAAATAAATTTATTCTGTATATATGAGAGATATTGCTAAGTAGTTACATTATTTTTTGCCTACGCATAAGCAAATTTTAACTAATATATACGCGATAACAGCGCTCGCTAACACGTCTAAAGGCCAGTGCCATCCAGTACAAATTCTTGCAAACATTACCATAATCAAAAATAAAAATAGCAAAACACGTAGCCATAATTTATTCTGACAAAATAATTTAATTGATGTAAATACAAATATAGTCACAACACCAGTATGTCCCGATGGGAATGATTTATATGCTGCTTTGCCAGATTTCTCACCTAAATAATTAATCCAATGAAAACTGTCTAATGGTAATACTGCAAATGGTCTTGCCTCACCAATTACAATTTTTAGTAACCAAAAAATTACGTAATACGCAATAATTAAAACTCCTACTCGTATAGTAAATTCTCGTCGAAACAAAAACGTAATTACAATTAAAATTATCGACAATATATAGTATTTTGGTTCGGCAATAAAATTAAATATATCCCAAATTGCGTCTGGAAGTACTCCATGTTTGGAATTAATTGCCAAAAATAAGCTTTGGTTAAACCCACCAAGCCAGATAATTAGTACCGCAATAATTGTAACGCCAAGAAGATAATAGCGACTTAGGCAATGACAACCATTTTTGCATTCATTTAATGGACATTTCATATATTTCAACTCCTTTAAACTTAATTTAACCCTGACTTTTTACTTTTGCGCTATAGAATAACTGATACGCTTAGGACTACATTTTAGCATATTTGAAGTTTACCTCTTATAGATTAGTATAATATTTTTGTTTAGGGCTGGTTGGCTTATCTGGAATCGTCGGCAAAAGCTTACCGCTTAATAATAATGGCTGTAAAATTGATAATCTAAAATGTTCCCTATCCGATATTTGTATATAAGCCTGAATTTCATCTCTTGAACGTGGAATTTTACAATACCCCAAAACTACTGAACTATATTTATCATCAGCTTGCGGGGTAATTGATTCACCATCCATAAATAATCGCTCATCAAGTGGAATGATTATCTTAAAAATATTATCTTCGATTAGTTGCGGTTCAACGCCATCAGAATAAATCTTGGTATAACGAAATAAATTACGAGCTCCTGAGCCTAATTCCTCCGACCGTCCAATTTCACGGAAATTTTAGATGGTGTGTTTGTGATTCATTTGTAAATTCCTATACAAAATTAATTAATCATCCAATTAAAATTCCTGTTCCGCTATAGCTGGATATAAATTCATCACTGCTAATGCAATAATTCTGTTTTCCATATGGCGATGGATCATTCAGAAAAATCATTGTTTGTCCATCCACAATAATTGTTGCGTACACCAAAACCAAATGCCCATGTTTTTTTATACCAGAAAATGCATGACCAACTGACGCAATAAAAAGTTTATCATCCTGCATAGACAAAACTAATTCATCAACAGTGGCATGTGTTCTTTTAGAAGATAAACCATAGTGATGTAATACTTCAACAGCTTTATCATGAATTAATCCAGCGTCACAAAAAGCACCAATTGAAACGGCATGTTTTTGTAAATCTATTATACTGGGTGTATTTATTTTAAAATACTTAAGCGACATTAAAATACAAGATAAACCACAAGAACGCTTTGACCATTCTTGAATAAAATCTGCACTGCATTGTTTGCGTTCATCTACTGAAAGTAGCGTTCGCCAATCTTGACTTATATACTCTACCGTTTTATTTGATTTCAATATATACACTCCTAAAATGTGGCTATACTAATCGCGTAATTTTACCAGCGTAACACCATCACCACCTTGGTTTGTGTTACCAGCCGTATACGCAAGAACTCGCACATTGTGCTCCAAATATCGCCGTACCATATTTTTCAGTACAGCAATTACATCAACAGAACCAAGCCCTTTTCCGTGGATAATCTTCAAACACGAATTGCTCAAAGTACTATGATTTTCTATAAATCTTTCCAATAATTGCAAGGCTCTTGCCTGTGTATTATTATGCAAATCAATGCTAGCAATTATTTTGTATTTACCCTGTTGCAATGCTTTAATCAAATGTTTTTGATCAGATCGACTAAACTGCGCATGCGCCACATAATCGCTAAATGCATCAAAACCTTGCAGAGATTGATTATCTGTCACAATATGATGTTTTTGAGGAGCAATTCTTTGTGAATGATAAATTTTATTAGAATCGTTTAATTGCTTAATTTGATTTTGCGCGCAATATTCGGCAAAAGATATATCCGCAACTTCATCATCTGATTTATCCACCACTGGTGTGAATTGTGTCTTAAGTAATTTACTGAAACTCATTTATTTAAAACCTTTATTTGTAATATTTTATAGCCTTTAAATACCACAGTCCTCACTTTTTTATTGAATGTTTAAATAGATAGGACAAACTCATATTTTGGAATCTTTGAACGTAAAAATTAGTAATTTGTCCTATCTTGACAAATCAAATCTTTCAAGTATATCATCTCATTGTATCAGATTAATTTTTCCATAAAAATTAATTCTTAAATTATAAATAATCTTAATTGGAAACAACACTATACCGCTTAAATATGATATACTCACTGTCTTTAGCTTTCTTTGCATAGCTAAATTTGGATGTTGCTAACACTTCGCATCCATAATTCCAATATAATTTTTAACTATACTCGAAGTATTTGAGTATATAATAGGTTGACCCAAACATGACAAAAGTAAGCATAGATTCAACATTTCAATTGTATAAGCGCATATGGAGCTACATGTCTGCACATTGGAAGCGATTCCTCATTTCCATTGCAGCAATGGCAGTTGCCGCCGCAACGGAGCCAGCGTTCGCCCGTGTGCTCAAATACCTTATTGATAGCGGATTTACCGACAGAAATAAAACCGCAATGTATGTGATTCCGATTATTGTTGTTGGCATATTTCTGCTACGTGGGCTAGCATCATACGTCAATGATTATAACACAACTTGGCTATCGAGTAGTATAGTCGAAGAAATGCGCCAAAGCATGTTTAAGCGCCTGCTAAAATTACCTGTACAATACTACGACAATAACAACTCAGGAAGAATTATTTCGCGCGTAGTATTTGATGTGACACAAATCACTGAAGCTGGGTTCAACCTCCTTACGGTAACAATTAAAGATGGTGTTACAATTATTGGCTTGCTTGCGTTATTATTTTACACCAATTGGCAATTAACCATATTTTGCGTTGTAACACTCCCATTTGTCTTGGTATTGGTGCGAATTCTTTCCAAACGCTTACGAAAATTAGGCAAAACTAATCAATCAGAAATAGGCGTAATGACGCAAATTTTGAGTGAGGCGGTTCAGGGACAAAAAATTGTCAAATTATTCGGTGGACAAGATTACGAAACTACACGGTTTCATCAAAGCATTGCTAACATTAAACGTAATAGCGTTAAACAAAAAGCTACTGCCTCATTAAATACTGGGTTAAGCCAATTTTTGGTATCAATTTCGCTTGCGATGATTTTGTACTTTGCAACAGCTCGTTCCGCAGCGCTAAATTTCACCGCGGGTGATTTCGTTTCGTTTATTAGCGCGGTAGCATTGGTATTTGCACCGATGAAACGCATCACCAGCGTTACGCAATCATTACAAACTGGGTTAGCCGCTGCCGAATCTGTATTCAGCTTCATTGATAGCACCGAAGAAGAAGATAGTGGCAACCGTGAATTAAGCCGTGTGTCGGGAACTATTTCTATTCAAAATTTGAGTTTTAAGTATCCAAGCTCAGAGAGACAAATTTTAGATAATGTAAATCTAGAGATAAAAGCTGGTGAAAACGTTGCGTTAGTTGGCAGTTCTGGCAGCGGTAAAACTACTTTGGCGAATCTTATTCCACGTTTTTATCATCCACAACAAGGGCGTATAATGGTAGATAACATTTCACTTGAAGATGTTACGCTAGAATCACTAAGAGCTAATATTGCACTAGTAAGTCAAGAAGTTATTCTATTTAACGATACTGTGTACAACAATATTGCGTACGGAACATTTGGTGGTAAATCAACTTATGAAGAAGTAATGCAAGCCGCGAAACAAGCTAATGCATTGGAGTTTATTGAGCAACTTGCTGAAGGAATGAACACAATGATCGGCGAAAATGGCACACGCTTGTCTGGCGGGCAAAAGCAACGTTTGGCAATTGCGCGGGCTATTTTAAAAAATGCGCCAATTTTAATTTTAGATGAAGCAACATCAGCGCTAGATAATCAATCAGAGAAATTAGTCCAAGAAGCATTGGAGCGGTTAATGCATAATCGTACTACCGTTGTTATTGCGCACAGATTATCCACTATTCAAAACGCAGACAAAATCGTTGTTTTAGAACGTGGAAATATTGTAGAAATAGGCAAGCATGATGAATTATTAGCCAAAAATGGAGTTTACGCGAGCTTGTATAACATTCAATTTAAGGCTTAATTAAGGTTTCTGGATTAATCGGTTTTCCATTTTTACGAACTTCTAAATGTAGCATCGGGGATTTACTATCGGTGCTACCTAGTTCAGCGATTTTCTGCCCACGGCTTACTTGATCGCCTTCTTTAACTAAATTAACTTTATTGTGCGCATATGCACTCAAATATGTTGCATTATGTTTAATAATAATCAGATTCCCATAGCCCTTTAATCCATTGCCACTATAAACTACTTTACCAGCATTGATTGCAACGATTTCCTGACCTTCTTTGCCGTCAATATTTATACCCTTGCTACTTTCCGTATACTGTTGCGTAATTTTTCCTTGCGTTGGCATAATCCATTCACCACCACTTGTAACTTTGGCAGCTGGCGGTGTAGCAATAACCACATCTTTAGCCGCAGGTTTTGCTGTAGATGAAGCTGGAGCTGTTGTAACCACGTTATTATCCACAACTAATGGTGTATCATCGTCAATATTCGACACTGTAGGTTTATCATCTTTCGTACTGCTAATAACAGGAGCTTTAGCGCTCTTATTCGACAACCTTACTGGTTTATTATTCTGAATTGGCGCTGTTGCATTTACAATCGGTGCTGGAGTTTTTCTGGTTGCACAACTCAAAATACCCAATAAACAAACAATGATTATACTGATTTTACGCATAATATCTATACCTATTTAAAAATTAAAGTAACTACTTAGCCACAATATTTACAATATACAGAATACATGAATTTTTACCGATTTTGTGATAACTCATGAGGAAAAAATTAATTTATTCTGTATACGTAAGAGGTGCTATTAAATAATTACAATTTAAACTGTTACACAACTAATAATTTGCATCTGATCATATGCAGTTGGTAGAACTTCCAATGGCGTAATCGATACACATTCTTGCTTAAGAAACGCTGCAATATCTGTACCAAATTCTGCACTATGTGGCTCACCCTGCATACCTTGCCAATAGATTACATCACCACGCGGTGTAAAATTTGCTTTTGCATTGGGTAATGCGACGCTCTGGAACCTAATTTGGTAATTTCATAACCTTTTATTTTTGAATATTCACGATCTGGTATATTTACATTCCAAATAAATGCTTCCTCTAAAAGATGATTATTCTTCTCTAATCTGGCAACTAAATCAACTACAATATCCGCCGCCGAATTCAAATTCTTATACAACGGTCCTGGCGTCGAAAAAGCTAACCCAGGCACGCCGTGTAATGTACCTTCGCGAGCAGCACCAACAGTTCCAGAGTAAAGCACATCTTCACCAACATTCTCGCCAAGATTAATCCCAGAGATCACCAAATCTGGATAATTATTCGCACTACCATACACCTCTTGCAAACCAAGACGCACGCTATCTGCTGGCGTACTTGTCACAAAATAAATCTGTGAATTGATTTTAGTCATGCTAATTGGATTATACACCGCAATTGACTGACCTGCGCCACTAGAATTTCGCTCTGGCGCGATAATTGTAACATCATGTCCAGCCGCAATCAAATGTTGAAATGTAACATTTATTCCAGGAGCTAAATAACCATCATCATTAGTTAATAGTATACGCATATTTTTCCTTATTTATAATATTTCGCGCTAAATTCCAGCATCCTATCAATAGGAACTCGTCCTCGTTTGATTATATCATCGCTTAGATAATCGATTTCTACGCCACCTACACCCGCCTGCGCAGCTTTTACTGCTTCCACGCTGTTTAATTTCATATACGGACACGAATTACATTGACAACCTGTATAAATTGGCGCAACCCGAATATCCAAATCTGGACGCGCTGTTTTCATGTTATACAAAATCCCATCTTCAGTTGCAACAAAAATCACTGCAGCTGGATTACCCGAGTAATTTTTAACCCATGCCAATAATTGCGACGTCGAGCCTAAATAATCTGACATTTGTAACACAGGTAAAGGGCTTTCTGGGTGTGAAATCAGATATTTCTCTCCAGAAATTACCGCCAATGTTTCATCCAGCGCCTGTTTATTGAATTTATCGTGTACTTCACAAACTGCGCTCCACAATGGCATATCATAACCATATTGAAAATTCAGATATGCGCCCATATTTCTGTCTGGCGAATAAATTACTTTTTTGCCTTGTGCATACAAATGCGCAATAATATCATCCACATTTCTTGATGTCACCGTCCAATCCGAAATTGCCTTATGCTCCGCCGACGAATTCACATAACAAACATGTACGTAATCCGCATGTTCTTCGCGCCATTGTTTTAATTTGGCAATATCCGTCATAGTTACCAGCGAACATGTAGAACTCGTATGTGGCAACACAACTTTTGCATTGGGATTTAACATTTTCGCAGTTTCAGCCATAAAGCGAACACCAGCAAAAACAATCAAATCCGCCTCAGCATCTCTTGCATATAACGACAATTCCAAGCTATCGCCAACTTTATCAGCCATTTGCTGAACCTCTGGAATCGTATAATAATGCGCCAGAGTTATTACTTTTGTCATTTTCTTAAACCTTTAAATCATGTACATCTAAAGTCCTAATTATAGCATAAATGTAATTCGTGGCTTTATGTTGTTAAATATACTCATCGTATTTGAATCTTGGACTTTGTCGTATTGACAAAAAAAACTCCTAATGTATTATTCATACACGTCGTTGCTTTTTTATGTTAACAATTATCAAGAAAGAATGAAGTACTTCAAGTATATACTTGAAATATTTGAATTGATTTTAAAATAGTTACTAAAGAAGTTCCATAAATGAACTTCTTTAATAACTTTAGATTCTAGAATGAAGATTACATTTATAGATGTGGATTTTGCGAAAGGATAGATTGCCGCATCTTATTAAGTATATTAAAGAAAAACATTATGCTGAAATCATTACCTATATGTATATCTGGTATTTTACTAGTAATATTATGAGTAAAATTTAAAATAAGTTTCCACACACTAGGCTTGCCGTTAACATATCCTGTACATACGGACTCTAGGTGTATGTGAGCTAAATTCACCAGATGGTTAAATGTATTGATGCTAAGCGTATAACCCTTATTAATTTCCGAAATATTTCTAGTTAATTTATCACAAGCGTTAAAGACTATAGATTCAAAAGTATTATGATCTTGACAGACTTTAACTAACTCAAGGCTATTCTCAAATACACGCATTGCGGTTGATATTCGATTTTGTATCTCATGTGGTATCTCGAACTCATCTACCTTCGCCTCTTTTACCTCCTCATCATTTTTTACTTCACCATCATCATTATCCCGCAATTTCAATGCATTAATTTCATTCTCCACCTTTATCAAAGCTTCCCTCAGATCATCTTTTTTCACTCTCAATGTATTAAGCTTATTTTCCAAGAAAGGAATTTTTAGTTGATCAACTGTCTTTTGGGCTACATTTATTTGTTGATGAAGATCTTCAATGTTTTCTGGTGGAATGTCTTCACAATCAATTATACAATGAAGATCAGGCTGCCTGTGACCTAAAGTACGAGCCTGATTCTGTAAATCAGTTAGCTGTTGGGTTAATGCCACAATTTCAAGGTTTTCATCTTTTTGTTCTGTTTGTGGTTCTTCTACTTCAATAATATTACAACGCGGACGTTGTCTACCTAGACTATCTAAACGATTCATAAATTATGCTACTCCGTAAAATCATATAAAAACAATACAACCAACCTTGGTTATACTACATGACATGATTGTACTAGAATGCAACATAATTTGTCTATAACATTTTTGTGTGGTAGTAGAAATACTGTTGTAAATTTACATAATTTGATTAATGTAAAATTAAACATACTCAAATAAGTTCAAAATAATTGAATTGAACAAGCAACGACACCTATTAATAATAGGTTAGGAGCGAACTGAGATTCAAGTATAATGAAACTGTTTGAGTATAACATTTGGTATTAAATATTATCTTCAATACTCATCAACTGCACATTCCCACCTGTTGCGGTAACATTAATACTGACAGAACGCTCAGTTGCTAGCAAATGTAAATTATATCCACCAGCACTCTCCATCACTAAATTCACAATTACCCCGTCACGCTTGGCTAATTTTTTCTTTAATGAAGCTACATTAGCGTAATTTGCCGAAATCAATGCAGCATTTAATTTAACTGCTTCAACTGGATATTGTGTCAAATAAGATAGAGGCGGTAAATAATTCGCAAATATTTCGTTACCATTTATCTTTGCTACTACAACGTCGTTATTGCATGACAATGCGTATATAACCTGCTTCGCTGTTTCGAATTTATTCTCAGCAAAACACGCAACATATCCACGTTTATCAAAAAACATGAAATTACGCTCACCTGTCGGACCAATTAATTCGATTTGATTTGCCAATGGACTATGTTTTTTACATTGTAGCGCAATTTGCAATAATTCAGCGGATTGTTGTTCATCAAACCCATAAGCAATAAAGCCGCTCACAAACTTATCTAAATACGAAAAATCAACTTCTTTTTCTGAAACCAATCCTCCACTAGAATGGTAATTAATCGCATCATCTCCACGATCCACATCAACAGATAAATTGCGATTCACCAAACGATGAATGTATAATGGACCACCAGCTTTAGGGCCAGTTCCCGATAATCCTTCACCACCAAATGGTTGTACCCCAACGACTGCACCAACCATATTTCTGTTGATATAAATATTCCCCGCCCTTACGTTACTGTACACTTTCTGTGCCGTTGACTCCACTCGACTATGTAATCCTTGAGTTAAACCATATCCAGATGAATTGATTTCTGCAATTACATCATCCAGCGCATCAGCATCAAAACGCACAATATGCACAACAGGACCAAAAACCTCGCGCTCTAATTCTTTTATACTACCAATCTCAAATAATGTTGGCGCAACATAAATACCATCTTGACATTCGGCACTCAGCTTGGTTTGATAACAAATTCTTGCTTGTTTTTTCATCTTGTCAATATGCGACAATAATCCAGCCTGCGCCCGTGTATCAATTACAGGACCAACATCCGTACTCAATAAACATGGATTACCAACATGCAATTCATCCATCGCACCTTTTAGCATGTGAATAAATTTATCTGCAATATCAGCCTGCAAATACAATACGCGCAATGCAGAACAACGCTGTCCAGCGCTATCAAAACCAGAAGTAATTACATCATTAATCACTTGTTCAGGTAACGCTGTTGAATCAACAATCATCGTATTTTGCCCGCCCGTCTCGGCAATTAATACACTGGTAAATGATTTCTCCGCCAAATTCCGATTAATCTGTTGCGCAACTTCCGTAGAGCCAGTAAAAATTACACCTGCAACATGTTCATGCTTAGTCAATGCATTACCAACTACGCTACCGCTACCTAGGATTAATTGCAACACATTTTCTGGAACGCCAGCATTATGAAATAATTTAACCGCAAAAAATGCGATGATATTCGTTTGGTCAGAAGGTTTTGCTATTACCGAATTACCTGCGACCAATGCGCTACTTATTTCACCTAAAAATATTGCTAATGGAAAATTCCATGGGCTAATACAAACCATAACTCCCAATGCTTTATCTTTACTATTATCTAATTCATTTATCGCTTGCTTAGCATAATAACGGCAAAAATCGACCGCTTCTCGAACCTCAGCGATCGCATTATTCAGCGTTTTGCCAGCTTCGCGCACCAAAATTGACAACAATTCAATATAATTTTCTTCTAATAAATCTGCCATTTTTAACAGACTTTGCGCACGAACAGAAACATCTGTTTGCGACCATATCTCAAACCCGACGCGTGCGTTATTTACCGCATTGTCAATATCTTCCAACGTGTTTTTAATTACATTACCCACGATATCGCTTTGTTGCGCTGGACTTTTGACAGCAACCGCGACACGATTTTCTGGCACAACAAAATTCGCCAACAATGGTGTAATAGCATATTGTTTGCTTGCAAAATTATTCAACTCATCTTGCATTTTTTGTAGCGTAATTTCGTCGCTCAAATCTAAACCAAGTGAATTAACTCTTTCCTGCGGATAAATAAATGGTGGCTTCGCAAAATATGGATTTGATTTGCCAGCAGCTATCTTTGCCTGCGCAAGTGGATTCACCACTAATTCGCTAATCGGAATATTTTTATCCACCAATTGATGTACAAAGGAAGAATTTGCGCCATTTTCCAATAATCGCCGCACCAAATACGCCAACAGAGTATCGTACGTTCCAACCGGTGCATAAACTCGACAACTCACATTTAAATTATCTTTACCAACCACATTATCGTATAAAGTTTCGCCCATTCCATATAAACATTGAAATTCATATTCACGACCTTCGCCCATTACATAAATAGCGGCTAATGAATATGCATTGTGTGTGGCAAATAACGGATAAATATGTTCTTGCAGTTGCAATAATTTATTCGCACACGCTAAATAACACAAATCCGTATACGTTTTTCGCGTATAAACCGGATAATCCAACTGTCCATCAACTTGCGCTTTCTTAATTTCACTGTCCCAGTATGCGCCCTTGACCAAACGCAGCATCACTCGCTGTTTACTTTCTTTAGCTAAATTTGCCACGTAATCAATCACATACGGCGCACGCTTTTGATACGATTGAACGACAAATCCAATTCCGTTGAATCCAGCCAAATCTGTGTCATTTAGCAACATCTCTAATAAATCCAATGATATTTCTAAACGTTCACTTTCCTCTGCATCAATAAATAGGCCTAGTTGATACTCTTTTGCCAATAAATATAATTGCTTTAATCGCGGATATAATTCATTCATCACACGATCACGCTTTATTCTTTGATAACGTGGGTGAATTGCCGATAATTTTACCGAAATCCCAGGACCTTTGTACACACCACGACCATTATTTGCCATACCAACTTGTTTTATTGCATCAATATAGCTTTGCATATATTTGAGCGCATCTTCATCCGTCATTGCTGCCTCACCCAGCATATCGTACGAGAATCTATAACCCAACGCTTCCTTTTTCTCGGCGGATTTTAAGGCTGACTCAATAGTCTCGCTCATTACAAATTGATTACCCATTAGACGCACAGCAATGCTCATTGCCTTACGAATCAGCGGTTCACCGCCCTTGGCTAATAGATTAATCAAATGCGCGCTTAACCCTTCGTTATTGTAACTTGCAACTAATTTACCTGTGATCATTAAACCCCAACTAGCTGCATTTACAAAGAAATTGCCACTTTTTGTATGTTCTGACCATTTACCTTTAGTTATTTTGTCGCGAATTAACAAATCCTGAGTATTTTTGTCGGGAATACGCAATAAACTTTCAGCAAGGCACATCAATGCAATACCTTCATCTGAAGATAGCTTAAATTCTTGCATGACAGCATCAACACCATTGCCTTTGATCCGCATATTACGGACTTTCATCACCAAATCAGTGGCTAAATTTTTAATTTTATTTTCTTGTTCTTGACTAAATTTAACAGTAGTTAATAAATTGTCTATACATTGTTTTTCATCCGTACGATAGTGTTGACTAATTTTATTTTTTAACTCATTTTGCGCTATTATTGATAAATTAAACATTATAACCCTCTTCCAAAGCTACACTCAAATATACTCATCATCTTTGATTCGTGGACGCTAAGTATTGACAAGTTTCTATTAAATGTGCTAAAATGTATGACGTGTGAGAAAATGTAATTACATAGCAACATCTCTCATATATACAGAATCAATTAATTTCTCTCTCATGAGTTATCACAAAACTGGTAAATTAATTGATTCTGTATATAGTGATAATTATCACTAACCATGTTTTCTCACATTTTTCACCTGATTTATACTTCTCAGATTTAGCAGTATAAAACGGCTAAATCACCGCTATGAAGTCAGATATTATAACATACTTGCCACATGATTGCTAGTATACTCTTTGCCTTTGAATCTTGAACTTTATCGGTTTTTTATTGATGATTCGCATTCACGGATCAAATACTTTAATTATATTTTAATAACATTATGAACTTATACAATTATGACAAAAATTACTATTTTACCAAGTAACACAGAATTCTATGCAAATTCTAATGAACATATTCTAACCGCTGGCTTAAATGCAAATTTGAATTTACCGCATGGTTGTAAAAATGGCGCTTGTGCAGAATGTAAATGCAAAATAATATCTGGCACAATCAGCCATGATACTTACGATAAAAGCGCATTATCAGAAGCCGAATTAGCCGATGGATACACATTATTATGTAAAGCATATGCACATGATGATGTCGTGTTGGACATACCAAATTATACAGCAGGATTTCCTATTCGCATGTTACCAGCGCGAGTAGAAAAAATCGTTAAAATTAACAATACAGCTATTCTTACACTAAAATTACCAGCAACTCAAAAATTTAATTTCTATGCTGGACAATATATCGAAATAATTCTCAGTGGCAAAAATCGAAGCTACTCTATTGCTAGTAGCCCAACACAGGCAGGAGAACTTGAGCTACACGTAAGGTATCATCCTGGCGGCGTATTTTCAGAATACGTATGGAATGAATTACAGGAAAAACAGCTCATGCGTTTTAAAGGACCGCTCGGGAATTTCAAGCTTCAAGATAGTGACAATCCAATTCTGCTAGTATGCACAGGCACTGGGTTTGCACCTATTAAAGCTATTCTTGAGGAAATGTTTGCAAACAATAACCAGCGCGAGATCCATTTGTATTGGGGAAATCGTACCGTCAATGATTTTTATTTACTTGATTTATTAGAGAAATTGCAAGATAAATTAAATTTGAAAACTACATTATGCTTATCTAAAGATGAACGCAACGGATACGCTTCTGAATATGTCACGACCGCAATTGCCAAGGATTTTAAGAATTTGCAACAACATGAAGTGTATGCATGTGGCAATCTAAAAATGATCGAGGATGTATATAATTTAGCCAGCAATACGTTTGGACTTAATAAAAACAATTTTTTCTCCGATGCATTTACGCCATCGGTTTAATTTAGAAATAATATTATGCAAAAAATCATAATTATTGGTACGATTCTTATATTTTTGTCTGCCTGTGGATTTAAAGGTCCACTGTATTTACCACCAAAAACGGACGAACCAACGGTTAAAAATACAAATGATAAAGCCAATAATATAGCAGAAAGTACCGTCCACGAAAAATAAAATTTATAGTTATATCATGAGCTCATTTTTTAATTTTACTCTTTAGGATAAGTTACTAATTTTTACGTTCAAAGATTACAAAATATGAGTTTGTATTAATTCGAAAGCTATTTGGTAAAAATGAGCACTTGGGTAGAATCACATTAATATTATTAGAGGAAATTATTATGCAAAAATTATTTTGTAGCATTTTTGTTGGGTTAACATTGGCTTCGTGTGCAACTAGCTCAAACTTAACTACACCACAAATTAGCAATAACATGAGTCTAATTCCTAGCAATACTCGAGTAGTATTAATGTCGCTGGAAGAACTAAAACCACCAGTATCTCAACAACAAATGACCGTGATTAAAATAGGTACATTTCGCGTACTAAATGACGTATATGACGACAGCGCATCGCAGATTTTAATTCCACAAGGCGCTATATTTAGCGGATTATATACTAATAACGCATCCACATGTCGTATCACATGGAAAGCTGTTTATGCAAGCTCTAGCGATTTTGAAAAACAGCTACCATCATACGGATTAGACAGTACTCTAGCCGACTCACCATGTGACGTTGCAACAGGCGTGAAAAAAGGCAAGCGATTCATGGTGATGTTTAAGTAATCGCTATACACAACTCGGACAATTTACAATGAGAATTCATTATTTCATATAATTGCTTCAGTAACTTGAAGCGATTATTACGAATATTGATATTCTCATCCATAACCATTACATTATCAAAAAAATCTGCTACTGGCTTATTAAAACTTTCAAGATATTTGAAATAATCTTCAATATTACCAAATTTATTATCGAAATTAACTCCATGTGTATCTTTCTGACTCAAAACTAATTCATATAACTCATGCTCCTCCTGAGTTTGAAATAACACCTTGTCTGGCAAATTATTTTCAAGTTCTTCTGGCAGATTTTTCTTTAAAATATTCTCAATCCTTTTATTCGCCTCAATAATTAATTTATTATTTGGATTAGACGCAAAATTTTGCAATACATTTAAGTGATTAACAATATCCACAAATATTGATGGTTTAAAAGCAAATAAACTTTTTACGCAATCGCTAGGATAGCCTTCAATATCAATCAAATAATTAAATAACCGCTGCCGAATAAAATCACTTATTTCATAACTTGTATTAGCATTTAAAGAAACACCAGAAAATGCAAGTGACACTATGTCTAAAAGTTGTTGCAAATCCAACTTATACTGTAGCAAAATCCTCGCAACACCAAGCGCTGCACGGCGCAATGCGAATGGGTCTTTGTCGCCAGTCGGAATTAACCCAACACCCCAAATTCCTACTAAAGTTTCTAATTTATCGCTTAAACTCATAATTACCCCAAGCCTACTACTTGGCAACGAATCGCCACTAAAGCGTGGGTAATAATGCTCCTCAATCGCCCTTGCGACTTCTGCACTTTCACCGTGTAATTGTGCATAATATTTGCCCATTATACCCTGTAACTCAGGGAATTCGCCGACCATTTCGGTAGTTAAATCAGCTTTAATTAGATATGCAGTATGGCGTACACATTCGATATATTTTTCTTTCTCTGATCCGTTTTCATAATCGAACAATTGCGCAATTCCGCCAGCAATATTCTGCAGGCGAATAATACGTTGCAACTGCGTACCCAATTTATTATGATAAACCACATTAGAAAGCTTCTCAGCAAAAAATTCTAAATTATGTTTTTTATCTACATCGTAGAAGAATTTAGCATCCGCTAACCGTGCGCTTAATACTTTTTGATTACCGTTGATTATGACTTGTGGATCTTTTGATTCCAAATTAGCCACAAAAAGAAATTTATTACTCAGCTTGTTATGATTATCAAGCAATGCAAAATATTTCTGGTTTTTTGCCATAGATAAAATCAAACATTCCTGAGGAACTTCCAAAAAGTGTGAATCGAATTCACCAATCAATACTACAGGATATTCAACCAATGCCGTTACTTCATCTAAAAGCCCATCCATAGGGTTAATTTTTAACTTCAGCTTGCTTGCTGCATCATCTAATTGTTGCGTAATCAATTGACGACGCACGGCAAAATTCGCCACCACAAAACCATGTTTTTGCAGCGTATTTGCGTAATCGCTCGCTTTATTAATCACTATCTTGCCAGAACTCATTATGCGATGACCATATGTGTAATTATTTGGCGTCATTCCGATTATTTGTGAATTTTTACAAATGATTTGATTATCGTAAGTCAATAACCAATTATGCAAAGGACGCACAAATTGATAATCTGTATCGCCCCAACGCATCATTTTGGCAACTGGTAATTGCTTTAATGCATCAGCGATAATAGTTGGCAAAACTTGTTCAAGTTCATTGCCATTGCTAGTATATGAATGATAAAAATACCCATCGGCGCCTTGCTGCAACTGATTCCATTCAACACCGCACGATCTTGCAAAGCCTAACAATGCATTAGTCGCAACACCATCTTTAAGCGAAGTATTTATTGCAGGACCTTTTCTTGTAACCGCTTTTGCTGGCTCTTTATTGAGCACATTTGTAATATGGCACGCAAATCGACGTGGACTAATAAAGTATTCAGTTTGTGAAGTTTCATTTGTAAATGAATCTAATTTATTCTTAATATAATTGGCAAAACTTGCCGCAAAATTTTCTAAATTATGAGAAGGTAATTCTTCACTCAAAAATTCGATTAATAGATCTGCACCTAGCATTTATAATTTCTCCCAATAAAATCAATTACATTCTTATTTAGTGACTACTTAGCAACATCTTTCATATATACTCGCAGTATTCAATTACAAAAATCATGTAGAGTTTTATAATCAGCATCTTTAACAGGCTTCTTTAACGCTTTAAACATCGCACAATATTTTTTACCCCAGTTACATGCATTATCATAATTTAAAATCCCATCACTAGCACAACCATCTTTTTTCGCAAGAGCCATAATTCCCTTAGCACTTAGCCTTGCATAACGCTTCAAATAATATGCGTCTGTTTTATCTTTAACAATCTGTTTTACTTGTGTATTTTTATATTGATAAACAATAAAATCTTTTTCGCTTGCGTATTGACTATTACTTGGGAAATTGATATTGATTTTATTCGCATCTTGCGTAAAATTCTTCAGTGGCAAACAATTGCCAAATAAAGCACTTAATCGATATCCTGCATCGGTGATTGTCACAAATTGATACTTAACTGCACACTCATTACCACCTTGATTATATGAAATCAAAAATATTTGCATACTTTCTATAGCAAATAAGCTGGTCAATTCAATCGGTGATTGCGCTTGGATTTCCGCGATTGGCTTATTATTTATATTTAATGTTGAATTATTTTCTGCTACTTGGCTTTTTACCACTCCAATTTTCGTTTTAATTCCTTTACTCAACATAGAATTTAAATCCACAGCTGGTAAACTAGTTGCAGGAGAATTGGGAACGAATTCATTTGGCGTTAATGCCATTGCATTTGATTCTACATTCTCTATATTTGGTAATGATGTAGTTGAATTCGTCCACAATGGTATAAGCTTGAACCAAACCAATGCTAACACTAATAATACTAGCAAAAACATAATTATTTTTCTCATCTAAAATTACCTTTCAATATGCAATTCCGTCCATTTTATTTAGTTTTAATGCATTTATAATTGAAATTATCACTAAAATTGTCAATAAAATAAATGTATAATGGAAAATTTTAGCGCCATAAGTTGATATATTAATCCCTAATACATTACTCAATGTTGTCAATAAAAATGAGCTTAAACCAATTCCCATACTTGAAGCAAATTGACGGAAAGTTAAATCTATTGCCGTTGCTTTTGACGTATTTTCTTTGGGCATTTCCACATAATTTAGCGCACCAGTTGATGAGCCAACAATAATAGTAGACGCGCCAAGCAAAAACAATACTATAACAGTAAAATAAACAGGAGTTGATTGCCCTATCAAACTAAGCGTTAAAATCCAAAATAATACCAAAACTAAATTCACAACTAATGCACGCCTGAACCCAAAACGATGGATTATTTTTGAAGCAATTCCACGAAAAATCAAATACCCAACGGCAAGAGGCAACGTCAAAAGTCCAGATTTTGCTGGGCTCAAATTAAAATTTTCTTGAAACATAAGTGGTAGCAGAAATGCAATACTTGCATTTAACGCGTACATGCATAAGTTTATATAAAATCCAACACGAAATGTTTTAATCTCTAGCAAAGAAAAGTCTAAAATGGGGAATGAACTTTTCAAGCAACGCCAAACTAGTAAAACAAATAATCCAACCCCTACAACGCCAGCCAAAAACACCATCTCTTTAGTTAAAATATCATAATGATTTAATGTCTCAACAAATACCGTAATTAGACACAAAGATATTGCAGCCAATAAGAAACCAAACACATCAAATCTTTTAATATTTGGCTCTACATAATCAATAATATGTTTATATCCAATATAAATTATCAATAATCCAGCAGGAACGTTAATTAAAAATATCCAATGCCAACTTAAATAGCTAGTTATCATACCGCCCAAAAATGGACCTAATACATAGCCAAGCATTGCAGGAGTGAAAATAATTCCTTGAATCCGCACAATATCTTTAGCGGGAAATAAACGTAGCACAATAATCCGCGCGACTGGATTCATAAATGCGCCACCGATTCCTTGTAAAAACCTGAAAAACGTTAGTTGCCAAATATTTTCTGAGATTCCACATAATAATGAAGCAACGGTAAACAAAGCAACAGAAAATAAAAAAGTACGGCGCGTGCCAAATTTATCCGCGCACCAACCACTAATCGGAATAAAAATTGCCAAACTTAAAAAATAACTCGCAACAGAAAATTTCAACAATATTGGGCTAATTTCAAAACTGTGCGCAATGCTTGGAACTGCTGTATTTATAATACTTATGTCCAAGAATTCCATAAATAATACAGCTGCAACTAAAAACGGAATAATTCGCTCCAGATATCGTTGATTTAACGGTGAATTTTGAGAAGAATTTGTATTTAACACGAAAGAAACCCTTTTGCTATTATAAAATATGTAATATACCCAAGTCTTCATTTTTTTAATTTACTCGTCATAGGATAATTTACTAATTTTTTAGTGAATGATGAAAAAATATAGAGTTTGTTAATGAAGAATAGCGTAATTTGGCAAACTGTTTGAGCGCTAGCGAGTTTTTGCCAAATAGCTTTCGAATTATTACAAACTCATATTTTGTAATCTTTGAACGTAAAAATTAGTAAATTATCCTATTTAATTAAACATTCAGTAAAAAGTGAAGACTCTAGTTAACATACATTATTATACCAGCAATGACTACATTAATGTCTAAATGTTCGATAACCACTCAGTAGCATGCTAATACCGCGCTCATCTGTCGCCTTAAATACTTCGGCGTCCTTAATCGACCCACCTGGCTGAATTATAACACTAATTCCATTTTCCGCAAGCAATTCCACATTATCGCAAAATGGGAAAAATGCATCCGAAGCACATACGCTACCAACGACGTCAAAACCAAATTGTGTAGCTTTATTTAACGCAATTTTAGTCGAATCTATCCGCGACATTTGTCCAGCACCAATGCCAATACTTTGCCCATCTTTAACTAACACGATTGCATTTGACTTCACAAAACGCGCAATATTCCACGCTAATTCCACGTCATTTTGCTCAGCCAGACTCACTTCGCGCTTACTTACTAATTTTAACTCAGCCTTCTCTAATAATTTCAGCTCTGGAGTTTGTACTAACAAACCACCGCCAATTCGTTTATATTCAAGCAAATTATTATTCTGCGCCAACGCAATTTTTAACACACGAATATTAGGCTTTTTCGCTAAAATATCTAGCGCAATATTGTCATAATCTGGCGCGATTAGCACTTCAACAAATTGCTTTGTAATTTCATTTGCAGTTTGCGCATCAATACATTTATTAAAGGCAATTATTCCGCCAAAACTGCTGATTGGATCGCAACTAAATGCTTTTTTGTAGCTATTTAGCGTATTATCCGCAAGCGCAACACCGCACGGATTAGCGTGTTTCACAATTACACACGCATGTGCATTAAACTGCCTCACACATTCCCACGCCGTATCGCTATCCGCTAGATTATTGTAGGATAATTCCTTACCCTGTAATTGCGTATAACTAGCTAATAATCCACTCACATCACCTTCGTCAACGTAAAACGCGGCGCATTGATGCGAATTTTCGCCATAACGCAATGTTTGTTTCAAAGTTGCAGGAATCGTTAATTGTTCGGGGAATAAGTTTTCTTTATTTGCAAGCTGTTTCATAAGATAATTGCTAATTATGCTATCATAATGCGCTGTGTGGGCGAATGCTTTTGTGGCTAATTCTATACGAGTATTGTAATCTAATTCGCCATGAGTAATTTTCTCTACAATTAAATTGTAATCATGCGGATTAGTCAAAATCAACACATGTTTATGATTTTTCGCACTAGCACGAATCATTGCTGGACCACCAATATCAATATTCTCAATTGCCAACTCTAAGCTACAATTTGCTGAATTAATTGTTTCTGCAAATGGGTATAAATTCACGCATACTAAATCAATTCCAAGGATTTTATGCTCTTCCATCTGCTTTATATGTTGCAAATTATCACGAACTGCCAAAATTCCACCGTGAATTTTAGGATGCAATGTCTTCACTCGCCCATCCATAATTTCTGGAAAGTCAGTATAGCTTGACACTTCAATAGCTTTGATGCCATTGTCTACTAAACACTTGTATGTACCGCCAGTTGAAAGAATTTCCACACCCAAATCAGATAATGATCTAGCAAATGGAATAAGATTAGTTTTATCAGAAACACTAATTAACGCGCGCTTAATTTGATGCATGTGAGTAAATCCTTGATATTTTTACAAAAATGATTATATCACATTCGTTACATCTATCGATAATTAAAAACTACTTTTTTCACATAACCATTCTCAAATCCTGAATGATAATTTCCAGTGTTATAAGCAGAAATGGCTAATTTAACCGCATTTTGTTGGTCGTATTTAGCAACACGCAACGCTTGATTGTAATTTTGTTTTAGAATTAATGAAGCTAATTTCAAATTAGTACAAATATCCAAAGCTTGATCTGTAGTATAACCATATTTATGCACGTTTTTTATATTGACTTGCGCAATTCCCACATCAAAATTATAATGATGCTCATCTAAGTACTTAATCCACGCCTGCGCTTGAACCAACGATTTAGGCTGATACGCTAAATGAACGCGTTTTCCTTGCTTATTATTGATATTTATCGCCCATGGGTTATTGTTGCTTTCAGTTTTAGTGATAGCCGCCATCACACTAGGATGCGCATTCACCGCTGAACACTGATTCAAGTACACAAGTAAGACAGACAATGGAATAGACATATTTTATTTCACCAAAAAATTTAGTTAATTGATTTGATATTAATTATGTATATACTCAAATAAGTTCAAAATAATGGAATTAAACAAGCGACGACACCTATTAATAATAGGTTAGAAGCGTAGTGAAATTCAAGTATGAAAAAATTGTTTAAGTATAGGATTAATCACCATTAGCGACTCGTAGATTTTAGAACCCAGATTATAGCATAAACCAAATTCCAAACTGTTAGCTAAAATAGTTACACATTCATATGTAAAATGTGCTATACTAAAAATGACATATAAAACAATTAAATTATTTGAATTCATGTTGCACTGCAATATAACTTATTGCCGCATAGTAAATTAATTATGTTACAATCCTGAATATATTCCATTTCCAAACAAATCTTATTTCATGATAGCGTTTAAGCACATAATTGACAATGTTTTTAAGGATGCATTATGCGTAAATTAGCAACCTGGCAATTAATTTTACTTTCAACTGGCGGAATGATTGGTGCTGGGTGGTTATTCTCTCCTTTTTACGGCTATCAAACTGCCGGTGTTGGCGTGTTGCTCTCGTGGATTATTACGGCGGCGCTGACATTAATTATTGGCTTATCTTTTGCTGAAGTTGCAACGCAATTGCCTATTGTGGGCGGTGCTTCCAGATTCATTGGTGTTACCCATAATCGTACAACTGCATTTGTTTTTCTTTTTCTTGGCTGGCTTAGTTATGTAGTTTATTTACCGCTAGAAGTGCAATCAGCAATGCAGTATCTCGGATTTTGGTTTGACAGTTTAGTTATTAATAATGGCACATCAACAACATTGTCACCATTTGGTTTGATTGTATCATTATTAATAATGATATTTCTAACTTGGTTTAACTCCTTATTTCTTAGCAATGTAGCTAAAGTAAACACGCTAATTAGCATTTGGAAAATCCTAATTCCAATCTCTATTGCGCTGATTTTAATCGTATTATACGGTAGCTGGGATAATATTCGCATTGCCAATCTAAAATATCATTTTTCGCTTGAGTCGGTATTTATAGCTATTTCAGGTAGTGGTTTAGCATTTGCCTTTACTGGATTTCAAAATAGCCTAATTTTAGCAAATAGCGCAAAAAATCCGAGAAAAGCATTGCCGTATTCTTTATTTGCCCCTATAATTGTGGGGCTTATATTATATATGTCATTATCTCTCGCATTTATCACCACAATGGGTGAAAAAAATTTACTTGCTGGTGCAACTGCTCCATTATTAGGTTTAGTGGCTTTATTCAATATTCATATTATGTTTACAGTATTGTTTATTGATGCAATAATAGCGCCATTAGGTACAGCAAATGTTTATACCGCCGTTACTGCACGTATTTTATTAGGTTTGGGTAAAGATTTTATGCCTAAAAGTATATTAACTAAATTGAATAGATTTTCTGCACCAGTTGCTTGTTTATGGATAAATGCTGGCGTTGGCGCATGTTTCTTGCTCCCATTTCCAACGTGGGTGCAAATGGTAAGTTTTTTATCGTCTATCGTTGTGTTTGCTTATTTGTCAGGACCAATTACATTGCTTGTTTTACGTCAGGAATTCCCAACAGCAGAGCGTAGTTTTAAGCTTAGGTATCACAAATTAATTGGTTACTTAGGTTTTGTGTGCTGTAGTTTATTAATTTATTGGGCTGGCGTGAACAATATAATTTATTTATTGTGACCTATTTGGCGGCACTAATTATAATTGGTTATTTACATAAAATGAATATCATTCCATTTCCTATGGACAATTTATGTGTAATTGGTGCTGCACTAGTCTCATGTAAAATTTTTGTTACAAATAGAATTAGTACAGCACAAATCAAGCTAAATTTAGAAAAATATCAGCTTGAAGCTTAATTAGAAAAAACTGCTGTCAGAAGGCCAAGGCTTAATGTAATCATAGCTAGGCGCTGGCTTAGCTATTTTCTTTTTTGGAATCCCTATGTCCCAGGGATTTGTGTCAATGGTCCAACTATCATAAGGCCTAGAATCCGCATTAGGGCCAAAATGTTTTAATCCATGCTCCGATATCGTATATGGCTCAAGTTGACAGTCTATAATTGGATACATCTTTCTGCCCCATGCGTCAGTTTCAGCAGGACCAGTAATATGGTTTTTAATTTCTAATTTAGAATAACCCTCTAAATGGTAGAAGTAGGCAAACATTTCTTGATAGGTATCATAAACCATTTGTGCAAATGCGTTTACTCTAGGTCTTCTATAAGTATAGAAATTTTCAGGGTCATTAAATAAGTTTTTCATGCGGATTATATTCAGATCAACTAGCATAGTTTGCATAGCCTTATCAAAATTAGCATTTCCTTCTTTTATTATAAAGAAAGAATTTTCAAAGTTACCAGAATTACACCCACCATCTGTCATTACAATATTATATTTATCAAGCTTTGCAAGAGTCTCGATATCAAAAAGCTCTGCTGCAGTTAAAGGAGTAACGTCTAAGTCAGCATAAACCCAAAATTTAACGTTTTTCTTTTCTATATCATAAATACTAGCCACCACCCGTGCTAGATCAGCTCTAAAATATACTGGAGCTTGATTTGAAAAAGCGAATGCGTTACTTTGAACTTCAGGTAGATCACGAATGTCTCTTAAAAAAATAGGAGCCGACACCTTACCATGCATAGCCTCATCTAATAGTAGTTTCGTGTTTTCAATAGCCTGGACAGGAGTGTATAAACTATCGAACCATAAATTAACCACCGAGTCATCTTTATTTCCTAATTCCGCCCATTTTACAACTGGGCTAATTAACTTATTATTGACTATAGCTACATCATTATTAGGATAGATGTACTGTTGCTCATCTCTTAAGTCATGATTAACCCAAAACAAATTCACTGAATAAAGCGGTTGAGCATAAGATAATCCAGTAGCAAAGATAGTTATAACGCCAACTAGTATAGATATCTTTAGCTTAACTAAACTATTTTTTAATTTCCACATTATTTTATAGCCTTTCTTTTTATATTACTCCAGCGTTAAATGATCGATATTTTTACAAGTAGTTTTCATATTCTTCATCGAAATAGTTAATGTACGAATAGAATAGAATATCAATAAATTTAATCCAAGAACAAATAATCAATTTAATTACAAATTAATATTTGCACCGGCTCTATATGTGTCTCATGGTCTTAATTTAAACACAATTCAACCAGCGCAACAAGTAGAAAGTTTCCTATTTTTTTCGGTTTACTATGATGACCTCAAAAATGATATGCATTCTGGGAATGATTATAGCAGTGTAATCATAAAGCATTTCCCGAAAATTTCGGCCGAAAACTCAATAGTTCTTGAAACTAGAAATAAGTTGTTAGTGTAAAATAGCTAGTTATTTAAACACGATATATGTTATTATTGTTGCATTGGTCTAATGTGGGATTTTTGTTACAAATAGAATGAGTACAGCAGAAATCAAGCTAAATTTAGAAAAACATCAAGATGTGAATAAAACAAATGGCATAAGTATGTTATAATGTAGCATATCAACGAATCAATGTAGCTTAGTGCGCCATGTTATCATATAATGATATGCTATGTATAATTTTTTATAAAGGTTTTCAAATGTATAAAGAATATTTTGAAGTACGAGATAATGAAATTGATGCTCAAGGTGTAGTAAATAACGCAAATTATTATATTTATATGGCTCATGCACGTCATAAATATTTAAATACTATAGGTATAAATTTTCATGAAATGGCGATGAATAATCAACAATTATTTCTTACCAGTAGTAATATTGAATTTAAGAAACCATTAACGGCAAATAGTCATTTTTATATTTCATGCAAAATGATTAAATCAGGAAGTATAAGAGTATGTTTTGAACAAGAAATTCGACTTGTAAGCACAGACGAATTAATTGCAAAAGCACAAAATATAGGCGTTTGTATGGACGGAGATAAAAAGAGACCTTATATTCCAGAGCAAATTAATAACAATTTTGAAACTGTATAAATTGTGTTTAATACAATTGGTGAAAGAATTGCATATTGTCGTGGAATGCTAAATTTGACACGAGATAAATTTATTGACCAATTCAAAATCATTACACTCTCCACGCTTGCAAGATAGGAACTCAACACAATTAATATACCAGAGCAAAAACTAGTTTTATTATCTAATTTTTTCAATAAAAATGGAATAATGGTAAAATTAGAATGGCTTCGATATGGTGAAGGAGTTCCTCCTGTAAATCTTTCAACTAAAAATATTGCACAATTTAATTTTGATGAAATTGTTTATACTACTTTATCATCAATGTCTTTAAAAGTAACAAACTTTAAATTTTATCAAGTTAATAATAATTTCTTTGAATCAATCATAAATTATGGTGATTATATTGGAGCAGTTGAAATATTAGATAATTTTGAAACATTACACAATAAGTTATGTTTTTTTAAAACAGATTCTGGTATTATTGTTGGATATTTTAATTATTATAATAGTTACTTAGTAAATATTAGAAATATTAAACAGAAAATTAATTTAATAGGTGGAGGATAAGTTTCATGTATAATGAGAAGATTGTAAAAATTGCAACTGATAAACTCACTAAACGTTAATAATGATAATAGTTATAGAATTACTAAATCTATTAAAGAACTATAATGCACCCAACGTGACACATAAAACCATGTCATTTCCTACTTTGTCTAATCAAACACATGCCAGCTATTACTAAAATTGTAACTGAAGTCATAATTAAATATCTTATATCGATTTCATATTTATTGAGAATATAAATCATCATCCCAACAGCAGGTAATATTGATTGATTCGATAATACAATAAGTGATGAAACACTAGCTAAGCTATGGGTTGGAATTAATTTAATCCGTGTTACTCGCATATGATTTCCCATAAATACTTTTGTTGAAATACTGATTGCATATAACACTAAAAAAGCATAGATGTTACTCATAAACAATGTTATTAATAACGAACTACTTATCGCAATTATCCAACCAATTAAAAATATTGCATAACTATTCAAGCGACGTAATAACATCATGTACAAATAAGTTACTAAAAAACCAAATAAACCAGCACTAACATCAATCAAACCAAAGTATTTAACTGGTAGCGACATAAATGTTGCAATAATTGCCGATCCACTTGCTTCAATAGTTCCATCAAACATATTATTACCAATAGCTATTGCAATCATTAATATTAGCAGTGGTCTGCTGGTAATTTCTTTACTGGCTGATAATAGTGTAATTTTTACTTTATCTATATGTTTTTTTTCTTTGGGGATTTTAGCATTAAACAAAAAAAATAATGCATTTATTAAATATGCACTTGCTGCAATTATAATTAAGCTCGGATAGCCTATATCATAACAAAACATTCCTATTATAGGACCCAACATCATAGCAAACAAATCTAGTCTGGTTATTAAATTAGCATCTTTTTCAACATTTATACTAATTAATGAAATCATTTTCTCATAAGAGATTATTGTTTGTGAGTTTCCAATTGAAATAATACCACCTAATACACCACATGCAATTGTAAATACCAATGGATGCAATGTATTAAACGATAATATTACTACAACTATACAAGCAATTATTTTAAAAATATCGGAGCTCACTGATACTGGCTTTATACCAAGTTTGTCGATAAATGTTCCAACCAATGGAATCATCAATACACGAGGTAGCCACCATAATCCATAAGCAAGACCAGAATAACCCAAACTCCCAGTCTTACTATAAACTATAACAGGGATCAGAAAAGTCATTAACCCATCGGCAGTTAAGACTAATGACAAAAGAAATAATAAATGACGATTAATAATAGTTCCCCTAATTAATAATATTTGCTATACTTGTTTTTTTAGAAGAACTTTTACATAATATAATACACCCTTAGATTAGGATAATACCCGACGATACAAAACCAAATTATAATCCATTTAAAATTTGATTAATCCTAACAAAGTGGACATGCAAAATTTGTAAAAAATGCAAATTATAAAGTGACGCATGCCACCAAAAAATAATTTGGCTTTTCAGCACATATTAAACAAATTCCAGTGTGATGAAATGGCTTAAGTATATAGTCAGTAATAACTCAATAAATATTAGCATTATAAAGCTTAAAACTTCCTTTAGTTAATATTTCTTGTGGAATAAATTTATCATAACCTAATTCAATTAATTTTGTATGCAATGCTACTCTATTGGTTACATTAAATTTAACATATAATTTGTCAGTAAATATACTATCTATAGTGCTTTTACTGATTTTTTTATTGTCTATCTTATATAAAATATCAGCTATTTCTTGACTACCTAAATGAGCTAAAAAGAAAAATACAACTTATTTTTCTCGTTTAGTTAATTGTATGCATTTTTTATTACAGCTCATTTTATATTTTTGTTCTGAGTCATCAAAAATATTGTATAGTTTATTAATTTGATGGATTATATTACATGTAGCACTATATTCAAACCCTTGAAATAAAATACCTACAACATTATTTGTATTTGAATTTATTATTGGTGATTTAAATATTACCATTGGTTTTATTACATTGTGAAATTTATTTACTTTTAAAAATGTATGCGTTTTTTTAGTTTCAATTACTGATCGATCTTCATCTAGAACAATATCTAAAAATTGATCAAAACAAGATAAAAAATATATTTTCCCTAGAATTTCATCCACTGCCAAGCCTACAGTGTCGGCAAAATATTGACTACAATACACATTTACTGAGTTTATGTCCTTAACGCCTATCATATTTTGCGGAATCCCATCACCGACAATCGCAATAGCATCAATAAATTTATCTAAAAATTGCTGGTCTTCTTTTGTAAGTATAATTTCATTCATTTTAATTCCTGTGCAAAAACGCTATATCAAATTTAGGGTATTTTATTTTATAATACACCACTTATTTTTATTTGAAAGCTTATTATGAACAAATTTTTGATTAGTTTAGTTATATTATTTGCTATACCATTAAATGGATTTGGTGTTGATATTTATACACCATCATTACCAATTCTATCTAATTATTTTAGCACATCCAAAGAGTTGTTACAAATATCAATTGGGATATACCTATTAGGTTTTGGTGTTATCCAATTTTTTATTGGCGTGATTTGTGATAGCATTGGCAGAAGAAAACTATATTTGTATTCTATCTTTCTATATGTTTTGGTCACACTTTTAATTACACAAGCTACCACAATAAATGCTTTATTGATTTTACGTTTTTTACAGGGAGTTACTATTGGTGTTGTAATGGTTGCAGGTCGCGCAATTATTAATGACTTATTTATTGGCAAAGAATTACAAAAAATATCTGGCTCTGTATCATTGACTTGGGCAATTGGACCAATAATTGCGCCAATGATAGGTGGTTATCTACAGCATTATATTAATTGGCAAGCTAATTTTGATTTTTTAGCGATATACGGATTTATTTCATTTATACTATTTTACTTTTTTGTGCCAGAAACTTTGTCAGTAAAAACTAAATTTAATTTTAATTATGCTAAAAACTCATATAAAACAGTGTTTTCTAATCTAGAATTTATGTTATGTACATTTATGCTTGGATTGATTTATTCAATTTTGGTTTTATATAATGTAGTTTCACCATTTCTAATTCAAAATATTTTACATTTTTCAGTAATTAATTTTGGATATGTCGCTTTCTTAATGGGTATTATGTGGTTTTTAGGTAGCTTACTAAATAAATTTTTACACAATATTTCACGAGTTAAAAAAGCAAAATATGCATTTACAATATTATTGTTAATTAGTACTATAATGACAATCGTCTCTATATTTTTTACTAATATTTATACTATTATTATTCCAATTGGTTTGATTTTTTTATCAGCAAGCTTTTTATTTTCTACATATTATTCACACAATATGGCTATAGTACCTAGACATATTGCCGCAACAGCTGGGAGTTGTATGGGTTCAGTTGTAATTATAATTGCATCTGTTGGTGGGTCATTTTTTGGTTCTTTATTAAAAGCCAGTACTGCCATACCATTAAGTTTAGGCATTTTGGGTATTGTTGTTTTATGTTGTATAATTTATTTTCTCGACAATAAATTATTTAATGCAAAGAAAGAAATTATTCATAAATTGTAAATAAAATGCAACACTTTACAATTTATATAATACTAAAATGCACTTGGCGCATACGAAACTGAAAATTGATACAATTTGCGCTATTTATGGTATAATTATCTATGAAGGTACACAACAACTATAAATAGTAACAATAGATTGATTAATTTATTTCATTGAATGTTAGAGTTGATTTGAACTGATGCAATTAATTAAGGATGGAAGAATTATGGCATTAAAAAATTTACCAATCGGATTATCAAATTTAGAAAAAATAATTAATAATAATTGTATTTATATAGATAAAACAAGATTTGTTGTTGATTTAGTAAATAAAGGCGGGTATTACTTTTTTTCTAGACCACGACGGTTTGGTAAAACATTATTTCTAGATACTCTAAAACAAGCATTTCTTGGTAATAAAGACTTATTTAAAGGCTTATATATTGAGAATAATTGGGATTGGAATGTTAAATATCCAGTGATTCACATTAGTTTTGCAAGTAGTGAAACACATGATATAACGTTATTATTGCAGAATATGCATAATGCTTTGGATGAAGTGATTATCCATTATGAGCTTAATGAGTTATTAACCGAAGAATTGTTAAATAGAAAATTCGTATTATTGATTAAGGCATTGTATACAAAATATAACAGTCCTGTAGTAATTTTGATTGATGAATATGACAAACCGATTCTAGATAATATTACCAATCTAGATAACGCGCATTATGCACGCGATTTATTAAAAAGTTTATATGCTGTTATAAAAGATTGCGATCAATATTTAAAATTTGTTTTCTTCACTGGTGTTACGAAATTCGCTAAAGCTGGAGTGTTTAGCAGCTTAAATAATTTAAATGATATTACATTTCATCACCAATACGCCGATATTTGTGGCTATACACAAAATGATATTGAAATTAAATTTAAAGATTATTTGCTTGATGTCAATTTAGCTGAACTAAAAACTTGGTATAACGGATATAATTTCTTGGGAACAGAAAATCAAAAAGTCTACAATCCATTTGACATATTACTATTTATAAGCAATGGAAAAATATATAAAAACTATTGGTTTGAAACAGGTACCCCAACATTTTTAATTAAATTATTGCAAAAGAAGAATTATTATTTACCGAGACTAGAAAATATGCAAATTGGCAATGATGAATTGGCTAGTTTTGATATAAATAATTTATCAATAGAGGTTTTATTATTACAATCTGGGTATTTAACGATAAAAGATGTAAAAATTAGCAGTTTTAGTAATATGATGCGTTATACACTAGATTATCCAAATTTTGAGGTTAGACAAAGTTTAAATAGCTCTGTTATAAGCCACTTGTTTGCTCAAAATACTACACCAGTATCGCAAAGTAAATATCAGATGGAAGATGCATTACGAAATAATGATTTTGCGCAAATGAAAACTATTTTAGCGAGCTTGTTATCAAGTCTTCCGCACGATTGGTTTCGCAATAATAATATTCAATGCTATGAAGGATTTTATTGCAGTATTGTATATACATTCTTTAACGCAGTTGGTGTATTTGCTATTCCTGAGGATAGTACCAACATGGGACAAATTGATTTAACGCTACATTTGCCAAATACAATCATGATTGTTGAATTTAAAATGTTGAGTAATGACAATGCAAATAATGCATTACAGCAAATTAAAGACAAGCGTTATCACGAAAAATACATCGTACAAAATAAGCCGATATTTTTAATTGGCATGGTATTTGATAAAGAAAATCGTAATTTATGTGAATTTGCATGGGAAGAAGTTGTCAGATAACCACAATTATAAGGTATACAAACTATAAAGTTAAGGACGATACCAGAAAATCTAAATTTATACCTCAATAAATTACTAAAGGTCATAATATACTTAGAGTATTTTACTCCATTATGACCTTTTGATTATTATTAAACCATGTTAATTTATTCTAAACAGGCTATACCAGATACTGTCTGGATACTATAGCAAAATCAGCTAACTGCTGCCCTATCCAAAGCGCATCTCTCCCCATCTCTGTTGCCATTATTTGCGCGACCAATGGCGCTGCCTCAATCGCAGATTTTGCATCTAAAAATAATGCTCGAATTCTACGTGCCAAAACGTCTTCGACAGTTTTTGCCTGTTCATAACGAACATGATAAATAACTTCAGCACAATAATATGGCAATCGCTCATGCAATTTATCACAATTGTTTGTTTCCGCTTGAATATCCAAAATCTTTGCCACTGAATTACCATATACCGATAATGGATATGGATATTGACTATATGATTTTCCAACTGATTTAACATGATCTAAACAAAAATCGCGAGTAATTGATTGTGATAACTTCAACAAACCATGTTGAATTGCAAGATTAATCGTATCTTCGCCCATTCGCCGATAAATAGTCCATTTACCACCAACGCAAGTAATTAAATTACTTTTACTTAAAATAACTTCGTGTTTGCGAGATATTTTTGCGGAGGATTTATTTCCCGTATCTGGTCTAACCAATGGACGTTGACCGGCAAATACTGACTTAATATCGTTTCTGCCGACAGTTTTTTTGGTATACTGATTTAATGTATCTACAATAAAATCAATTTCACTTACCTGCGCTTTAGGGTCTAAACTTGGCACATCTACTCCAACATCGGTTGTACCCACAATCACTTTATCGTGCCACGGTAAAACAAATAAAATTCGCCCATCAATAGTTTTTGGAATAACCAACGCATGTTTTGAATCAAAAATATCTCTATCGAATACCAAATGCGTACCTTGCGCTGCAGCAACAATATTGTGTTTTTTCGTTGGCTCATCCAAATCTAATAGCGCATCGGTAAATGTTCCCGTGGCATTGATAATTACTTTACCTCTAAATTTATGTGACGCACCAGATAAAACATCCAAAACTTCAACACCAGATAAATTACCTGCGGTATCTTTTATAAAATTGGTAACCTTGTGATAATTTAACGCAATTCCGCCAAGCGATGTAAATGTACACAATAACGCCATCAGCATGCGTGTATCATCAAATTGACCATCGTAATAAATTGCACCACCAGCCAAATTATCTGGCTTTAAATCTGGCGCTTCTTTCTGCGTATCGGCTTTGGATAAAAATTCACTTCGCCCAAGCTTACGTTTACCAGCCAAAAAGTCATACAGTACAATTCCGAAGAAATACTGAATTTTTTCCAGCCAATTATGTAATGGAATTAGGTAACTTTGTTTATGCGCAATATGTGGCGCATTTTTCAAAAAATAATAACGCTCCTCAAGCCCTTCTTTTACCAATGCAAAATCTAAATTGGCAAGATAACGAATTCCGCCATGCACTAATTTAGTTGACTTAGATGAAGTTCCTTTGCCGTAATCGCAAGCCTCCAAAAGCAAAGTCGAATATCCACGTGTAATAGATTCCACAGCAACTCCAAGCCCTGTAGAACCACCACCTATAATGATAACATCAAATTCAGATTTCATAATTTATTAAATTTCCATCATCACAAAATCGGCTTTTGCCATTTGACAGTCTGGACAAACCCAATCATCTGGAATATCATCCCATAAAGTACCTGGCACAATATTACTATGAGTATCCCCAACAGCCTCATCGTAAATATACCCACATATTACGCACATATATTGCTTCATATTTAAATTTTCCTTAAAAAATAATTATTGCTTAATCCAATTGCTAGAGCGAGACACAGCCTCATGCCACGCCTCTAATAATAAATTCCGCGTATTTGTATCCATTTGCGGCGTAAAACTACGCTCAACTTTCCAAACAGATTCTAACTCATCAACAGATTGCCAAAACCCAACACCAAGACCCGCTAAATAAGCAGCTCCAAGCGCAGTTAATTCCAAACACACTGGACGCTCGACCACGCAGTCCAAAATGTCGGCTTGGAATTGCATCAAAAAATTATTCCTACACGCACCGCCATCAACCCTTAGCGTGCTAAGTTTTTGCTTGGAATCCTGTTCCATAGCGTAAACCAAATCAACCACTTGAAACGCAATCGATTCCAGCGCCGCGCGCGCAATATGCGCCTGTTTAGTACCGCGCGTAATGCCAATGATTAGCCCGCGTGCGTATTGGTCCCAATGTGGCGCACCAAGTCCTGTAAACGCTGGCACCATTACGATACCACCGTTATCTGTTACCGATGTAGCCAATGCTTCTATTTCATTGGAATCGTCGATAAATTCCAACCCATCAGGCACCCATTGTGTCACAGCACCGCCAATAAATACGCTACCTTCTAGACAATAATTCCGCTCATTATTGATATTCCAAGCTGTGGTCGTCAACAGATTATTTTCTGATTGTAAGGCGTGTTTGCCAGTATTCATCAGCAAAAAACATCCTGTACCATACGTATTTTTAACCATCCCTGGCTTTATACACATATTCCCAAAAGTTGCCGCTTGTTGATCTCCAGCTATTCCCGCAATTGGAATACGCTTGCCAAATAACCCAGAACTCGCTTCAGCAACAACGCCAGATGAACTAACTACTTCGGGTAATATATTGCGTGGAATATCCAAAATCTCGAGTAATTCGTCATCCCAACTGCCCGTATGAATGTTAAATAGCAACGTACGAGAAGCATTCGATTCGTCGGTAATATGATTCCGCCGATTAGATAAATTCCATATAATCCATGTATCAACAGTGCCAAATAATAATTTGCCAGCTTTAGCCAGATCGCGCGCGCCAGCAACATTATCCAAGATCCATTTTAGCTTAGTTCCAGAAAAATAAGCATCTAAAACCAAACCTGTTTTTGCTTGGAATTTTTCCGCCAAACCACGCGATTTCAAATCATCGATCATGTCTGCGGTACGTCTATCTTGCCAGACAATTGCATTATAAATTGGCGCACCAGTTTCCTGATTCCACACAATAGTAGTTTCACGTTGATTGTTTATACCAATTGCGGCAATATCACTCGCTTGTGCACCAATTTCCCCTATAGCCAACTTGGCAGTGGTTAATTGACTTAGCCAGATTTCATTCGGGTCATGCTCAACCCATGACGGCTTTGGATATATCTGCGTAAATTCCATAGTTTTACTTGCAACAACATTTGCCGAATGGTCAAAAATGATTGCACGCGAAGATGTTGTACCCTGATCAAGCGCTAAAATATATTTCTTTTGCATTAAATTGTCTCCGTAGTTTTAACTTTAATTTTACTGTTATTAGCTTTACTTATAGGAATTTTCTGTGTTGATGAAACACACGTAAAATTTGCACAATCTCACCTCTAACTCTATATACAACCAAATACGGAAACTCTTGGAATAAAAGCTCTCTTGTTCCCATGATTTTACCACTTCGCCCAATATGAGGCATGGATTTTAAAATTTCAAGCTGATTATAATAATAAATGGCAAACCTGTAGCCTAATCCAGGTTGTTGGTGTTCATAAGACGAAGCAATCTCATCAAGATTTGCTAAAGCTAATTTCGTTTCCTGTATTTTTAAACCTTCCATTTAGCACGAACCTTTAAAGCTTCTTCAGGGGTGGCTATTTCCCCAGCATCAGCAAGATCAATAGCTTTAAGAGTTTCTTCAATTTGCCAATTTTCAATATCTAACTTTTCTTGTAACCAAGCCAATAAAATATCTGATTTTTTTCTATGGGTAGCTATAGCTAGTTTCTCTATTTTGTCTTTTAGTTCAAACGGAACCCTAAATGCTAATGTTTCAGTTACCATTTTCTTTCTCCAAAAATAATCTTATTTACGTCAGAGTATAACACGATAACCGTGTTGTTTGCAAATTTATTTATGCAAACACATATACCACCACCGAAATTTTCGGTGAAATATTTCAAAGGATTTTTGTACAATACTTATATACTCATCTTGGTTATGTCGTAAATCACAATGTATTCACAACAACCAACATAATAGTTGTTTCTGTCGCAACCTGCACCATGCAATGTCTGCATAAAATAATTGGATGTCTGATAAAAACAATATTTCTGAGCTGAACTTAGGGAATTAAATTTCTTTGCGACTGAACTTTATTATTCACATAAAAGTTATTTTTAGGAGAAAAAAATGAAGGAAGACAAGCAATTATATTCAGATATAAAACAACAATTAAAGTTTGAGTCTATCAATATAATGTGTAATAATGTCAAGTTGACCATCAAGTTGCATTTAATTTGACCACCAATA
>CAYWWJ010000002.1:0-102288 GCA_964462055.1 uncultured Neisseria sp.
AGCCGACAGCTTGAGCTATTTTAAAACTCGGTTGCTTGCGGCCGAGTTTTTTATAGCGTTGAAGCATTGACTGGTTACCGAGTAACCCACCGCAGTGAATATAAATTACTGGTTGAATTAATTTATCCATATTATCTAGAAGTGTCATCCAGCCAATTGGGTCATACAATAAATCGAATTCAATGTTGGTTGCGGATTTTAATTCCTGATATATATCCAATAACTCCAAACATGGTTTGCCAAATACATAACGCTTATTTCGCGGTAAAATTTGTGGATGTACGTGCGTATTCATTTCTAATGTGGAGAATTGTTGTACGAGATAATCTACGTCACCAATGCAATTTGTGGTGAAAACTGTATGTTCTGGTAAATGTTTTTGTAAATAAAGTGCGCTTGCTCCCGTTCCTGATGGAATGAATACATGAAATTTATCAAGCTCATGTAATTTTGTATAATCTAAAATCTCATGTGCTAATTGTGCTAAACCAAGCTCAGATTCTATTTGTAATGCACCTTGATGAATTAATAATTCATTTGGTTTGATTGTATTATTGATAATCAAATTTTCATTGAAATCAGCTAACTCAATTAATTGCATTTGATTTTGTAATGCGGCAAGTAAATTTCCTTGCGGATTATTTTTTAGCTGTTGTGGCAGTGGTTTTGTGTAGTAAATAAATTTCCAATTTTTTAGCTTTGCTAAACAAGATAGTGAATACATTAGATTAGATTGATTACCACCATAGCTGATAATAGTTGTTATTTCTGGAAAGTTATTAATCAAGTAGTAGTATAATTTTCGAGATTTGTTGCCTGAAAATTCTTCATTCAATAAGTCATCTCGCTTTACAAGAAATTTGTATTGGCGAAATTGTATTGCTTGCATTGGCGAATTTATATACATTATATGCTCGGTATTTATAAAAGTGACCTTAGTTTTTACTTTTTTAATTTACTCTGTTATATTACAAACTCTATATTTTTTCATCATTCACTAAAAAATTAGTAATTTGTCCTATATTTAAACATTTAATAAAATTGAGGACTGGATTCTTAGTCTTATATCAGTTACCATAGTTCTTACTTTTTCAAAATTTATTTTTCTGTTTAATTAGAAATATCGTTTTAATTGGACAATCTTTTGCTGGAGTTATTGCACAAAAATTTACTTGTAATATCCAATTTTATTGGTTAAATTAGTTATTTTACTTTTAGAACATGTTTAGAATCTTTCAATTATTGCTTTTTTAAACGCGTTAGCAATTCATCATGATTAAAGATCCTAAACAAGTTCTTATACTTTTCTAACTCAAAAATTTCTTTGTTGAATTTATAGTCGATAATGGTTACTCATCATTTTTCTTTTTATGAGCTGAATTACCAACAGCCCACACTAAAGCAACAATCCAGCCAATAAATGTCCATCCAAGAAATAAATTTAACACAAATATGGATGCACTATTAAAATGCTTGCGACTAAAAGCAATAACAGATGGCAGAAAATACAATAATGCAAGTAATATAAATCCAATAATCAAACTCATTAGCTTTCTCCTTAATATAAAGGACGGTATTTTACATTAACTTCAACGATTGTGTCAAATTAATTTCTTCTATAAAAACAGGGAGTTAAAAAATGTTTACGGAATGTAGGATAAAAGCCTAACTTCTCTGCTATAATATTGTTTAGTTGTGCTATTGCTGTTTGTATTACGTGATTTGTCAGGCGATTTATCCATAAAATATCGTTAATCCAAGGGTTTTATTTATAGGACAAATTATAATTTATACTATTTATTTAAATATTCAATAAAAAGTGGGACTCCGATAGTTAATAGTTACAAATAAAATTTATATTCATATAGGAATGATTATGTTAAAAGGTGTGAATCATATTACATTAGTGGTCACGGATATTTATCGTGCATTCGATTTTTATCGTGATATTTTGGGGTTTAATCCGTTGTGTCGTTGGCATGAAGGGGCATATTTTACGGTTGGTGATACGTGGTTTTGCTTAAATCTAGATAAATCACATCAACCAACTGTTGGTTATACGCATATTGCATTTTCTGTTGATGCGTGTGATTTTTTATCAATCAAAGAAAAAATTATTAGTAGTGGCGTTAAAATATTTAAAGAAAATAAGTCTGAGGGAGATTCATTGTATTTTTTAGATCCAGATGGGCATCAGTTGGAGATTCATGTTGGAGATTATGAAACACGAATAAATAGCAAGAAAGCCAACCCAGGTTCTTGGCAAGATGTTGAATTTTTTATGTAATTAGGATTATAATGAATGATATTCCACATTATTTAAAATCAAAGCTTGAAGCATTAGATATTAATTCGATGTTTCACGTGAAACAATTTGATGCGGTGAAATTATTTCAACAGCTAAAATTGTATTATTCCAGCTTGAGTTATAATACTTTATATGATTTGTATTGTGTGTGTAATGATCTACCAATTAATAGTTTAGATGCTAATAGCAAACGTAATTTAATTAAAGAATACAAAAAATTATTGCCGTGTTATAAACCAATTTCGTTGGATAAAATGCAATATTATATGAATGAAGCGTCACATCAAGCGGATTTGGCAATTGCTAATCAGGAAATTCCAATTGGCGCGATTGTGGTTCATAACAACGAAATTATCGCCCGCGGATATAATAAAACGTTAACGAATAATGATATTACACAACATGCTGAAATTGTGGCTTTGCAACAGGCTCAAGCGTTGCTGGGTAATCATAGACTTGATGAATGTGATTTATATGTGACTATTGAACCGTGTTTAATGTGTAGTGGCGCATTAATAAATAGCAGAATTCGGCGAGTAATTTTTGGTGCGTGCGAATTAAAAACTGGCGCTGTATATAGTCAATATGCGGTATTTAGTAATAAATCTGTGAACAATCATACTCAAGTTATTGGTCCATTGGACAATAATCTTTATGCTAAACAATTACAGCAATTTTTTAATATAAAGCGTGGTAACGTGAATTCTGGATAAAGAACGAGTGTAATAAATTAATTATTTCAAGATTACCAAGTTGACGGATTAATTGTTGGTTCATTTTTCTACATAATCCATATTATTGTTATAATTATTTTCTGTTTTATAAATTGCAATCAAAGTTATGATGGTTATTATAAATACGGTTATAATAGCATTGTGGATAAAATTGTGTGGAGTAGCAATCCAATAGCTAATTAGCAAGTTATACAAAGCAGCTCCGCCACGTCCTCCAGCGTTTAGTAGATTGGTCGCGGTACATCTTAGGTTTGTTCCGTAGCTTCTGGTAACTATTTGCGCCCAAATTGGAGGTAATCCACCGCCAAGCAAACCTAAAACTACGGCATAATATATAAACCAAGAGTCGGTAACAAATGGAAATATTGACATAGCAATAACAAATATTATAGTATTTAGAAATAAGAATTTGCGGTAATCTTTGAACCAAATTGTTAGTAAGTCTGCGTAGCCAACACTGATAAAATTTCCGATAAAAAATCCAGTGAGAAATGTGCTTACCAAGTTGGCAAGAGTGCCATTAACCGCCATAAATTTAGGGTATGCAAACATTACGGTGATTAGAAAATAAAATGGAGTGATTAAAATTGAGAGTCTAATAAATTTTATTATATTAGAAAAGCTATTGAATATTTGTAGAATATTGCCTTTTTTGATATTTTTTTCTAGACATAAATATAAAACTGATTCGACCATTTTTTTGCGCATGAAATATAATATTATTCCAGCAACGCCACCAAATAAAAACATAAACTCCCAAGACCATTTACCTAAGAAATTTGCGGTAATCCCGCCTAAAATCCCGCTACAATAAAGTAATCCAGTAAATCTTGCTGCGTGGTTAGCTGGAAGTAATTCGCTAATTATAACGCTAGATGTGGCAAATTCTGTGGCTAATCCTATGCCAGACAAAAAGCGTAATATTGTAAATGTAGGAATTGATTTAGTAAATACACTGGCAATAATACAGATTGAATATAAAAGTATGCTATAACGAATTATAGTTATTCTGCCAAATTTATCACCGAGTACACCAAATAAAATACATCCAATAACAATGCCAATATTGTAAATACTGGTTATTTTTAAGAATAATTGCTGAATTTGTAATGTATCGTAAATATGAAATGAATCTTGTATAATTCTAGAATAAGATGATGAAAATGTGGTTAAATCATAAAAATCAATAAAATATCCAATACATAGCAATATGATCGTCATTGTGTATTTTTGCAACTTATACTCCATTAATTTATATTCCTTTTTAATATAAAATATATACTCAAACAATTTCATCATACTTGAATTTCACTTCGCTCCTAACCTATTATTAATAGGTGTCGTCGCTTGTTTAATTTAAAAAGTAAGGACTTGGGTTTATAAGCCAAGCCCTTACAGCGTTAACTAATTATTTGTTTTGCAAAGACAAGGTTAATGGCATACTAAATCCTGGGCATAATTCCATTGCCCAATTTAAATTCAAGGTTGTACCATCCCACGATGTATTGTATGCATATCCATCAAATTCATCGTTGGTTTCGGGTGCGATGTATGAATTTGGTCCATTTGGGATTGGAATACTTCGATTACTGGTACATACTGGATATTTACTAAGACCATAGATACAGAAATTTCCATTACTAATTTCAACTTCCTCGCTGTAGCTATCATTTATCTCACAAGTTGTATTATACCTAGTTATTAGCGGGACAGTGCCAATATATTTACCATCTGGAAGCGTAACTGAGCTTCCCTCAACGATATTGATATTAATTCCACTGAGATCAACATTAGAAACTCTTGGAATTATCTGATAACTGCCAATTTTGCTATCGTTAAGATCGATTGTAATCATACATGGTTTAGTTTTATTCGCACTAAAAAAGCATGAGTCTTGAATTAATTTTGGCGTAATATTATTACTTTGCGAATTAGAAATTGTTTTTATAGAGAAATTAACCGTCGTATCAACATTAAGATTATTCAGGCTAAAATAAAGCGGAGCAGATTCGATGCCTGTTGCAAAATATAAATCATTGCTCGTAGTCAAATTAGCGCCATTGGCTAATTGTTCGCTATACAGTGTTGGTGGAGTAATGGTGTTATTGCTTGTAGATCCATTGTTGGCATAAGCGGTTAAAGAGATGATATTGGCTAATATAATTAATGCAGATTTTTTATGAAACATGATTTCCCTTGTAGAATAAATAAGTTAAAAGTGAATTACACACAAATAAGCTTTTGCTGAGTCCAATTGCGTTTGTATTGCTTGCAAAAGCTAAATTATTTTGTAGTGTTTGATTTGATTGAGTGGGCGAGATTATATCATAAATAAAAAATTGAACATCTAGTCAAAATGACTAAACATTCAATTCTAATTTGTGATATGCGATAATAAACGCTAGAATCGTTTGAGTTATAGATGCGAGTGCTCTACAACAAGTATGAAGAGTAGATTAAGTAGACATGTATTAGCTAATTTCTGAGGCGATTGCAAGTGCATGAATCACACCTGCGATTTTCATACTCATTTGTATCACTTCTTTAGACAATCCATGTTTTACTAATGTTTTTTCATGTGAGCTTACACACAACCCACATCCAGTAACGCTAGATGCAACCAGTGAAAATAGTTCAAAATCAACTTTATCACTCACTTCGCTCATCGCATTCATACGTAATCCTGCTGGCATTTTTGAATACTCTGGATTTTCTACTAAATGTGTAAAGCGGTAATATATATTATTCATTGCCATCAAAGTTGATGCGGTATTGGCCGCATGCATTACTTCTTCAGATATTTTCTCCGTAGCTAACTCTTTTATTGCGGCGCTTAATTCTAAATTGCGACTAGTAATTGCCGCCACCATTAAACAACCGTAAAATTGATTTTCTGTCATTATGCTATGATTATTTATTAAACTTGAATAGTTTAAGTTTATATCTTTTGCATAAGTGGGTAATTTCTCTAAAATATTTGTAATTTTCATGTTAATTTCCTTAATATATATTACTAGTAGTTACAAATTTGTTATTCTTGCAGTGGTTAAATTTAAAGAGGGCTTAAATTGTATTATCGCCTTTTTTCCAGTTACATGGGCATAGTTCATCTGTTTGTAGTGCATCTAAGATACGCAATGTTTCCGTTGGATTACGACCCACAGACAAGTCTGTCATTTCTACATAACGTATTATATTATCTTGATCTACGATAAATGTTGCACGATTTGCCACTCCAGCATCTTCATTTAATATTCCAAGAGCTGTTGCTAAATCTTTTTTAATGTCAGAAAGCCATGGAAATGTTAAAGGTTTTAGATCTGCGTGCGATGCTCTCCATGCTGCATGTACAAATTCGCTATCGGTTGATGCTCCAATTAATACTGCATCGCGATTGATAAATTCTTTCTCTAATTTACCAAAACCAACAATTTCGGTTGGACAAACAAATGTAAAATCTTTCGGCCAGAAGAAAATAATTTTCCATTTGCCTTTGTATGTATCTAGAGATACTGAATGAAAATCAGTTTCATGATTTGCGCCATTAACAGCGGTCAGATTGAAATCTGGGAATTTGTTGCCTATTTGTAACATGATTTATATCCTTTTCATATATTAAAACTTTTTGTTGTTTACAGGCATAATTATAAACTGCCCACCAATATAAATCTAATTAATAATTATTATTATCTTAATAGTTTAAAACTATGTTATAATTATTTATTAATAAATCTACTCAAGTCCTCGCTTTTTTAATGTTTGGAGTTAAAAATGACATTAAATGAATTACGCTATTTTGTACTATTATCACAGGAGCTAAATTTTATCCGTGCTTCTGAAAAATTATTTATTACACAACCAAGCTTAACTTTGGCAATAAAAAGATTAGAAGAAAGTTGTGGTGGTATATTATTTGAGCGCAGTAAAACTGGGTTAAAGATTACTGATTTGGGACAAAAAGTATTATCACAAGCAAAAATTATATTACAAGACATGTTACAACTAGAAGATATTATTAATCAAAATCATGATGTGTATAAGCAACCACTTAAAGTTGGCGCTATTCATACTTGTGGACCATATTTATTTCCGCTGATATTGCCAATTGTGAAAGAAGAAATGGGTATTGCATTACATATTTATGAGGATTTTACACATAATTTAGGTGATAAATTAGCAACTGGTGAGCTTGATGCAATCATTGTCACGGACGATTTTGCAGGAAGACAATGCGTGAGTTTTGAATTATTTAATGAAGAATTTTATGCTTTGACATATCTAGATCATCCGCTTAGTAATAAATCACAGGTAACGTTTAGCGATATAAAAAATGAGAATTTAATTATTTTAGGCGAAGGACATTGTTTTCGAGATAAAGTGTTGCAAGCATGCCCAAAGGAATTGGTAAACTCTAGTGAGAATATTATTTCTAGTTCATTGGAGACTATTTGTTACATGGTTGGCGCAGGAATGGGTATAAGTATTATTCCATATCTTGCAACCAAACGTAATTATATCAATACTAAGTCAATTCCGCTGGTTAAACCGAAAGTTAGCCGTGATATGGTTATTGTTTGTCGAGCCAATTCCAATAAGTTTGCGATTATACGTGAAGTTTCTAAATTAATTGCTAGAATTTATAAAGATAATTAATATTATGATTAATTAGTTGCATTAATACTCAAAATGTTGTAAAACACCGAGATTTGTATACTCCAGAATTTCAAATGTTAAATATAGTTACATGTAAAAAAAACATTAATAAGGTATAAAATAAATATGCAAAATATTGAAAAAAATGAATCAAAATCATTCTATATGAAGTTATGGTTCTGGGTTTTAGTTGCAATGGTCGCAGGTATAATTTTTGGTGCGACATGTAGCGATTATGCAATACAAACTAAACCTATGATAGATTGGTTTATTCTGGTGATAAAACTGCTTGTTGGACCAATTATATTTCTGACGGTGGTTAGTGGAATTGTTGGCATGGGAGATCTCAAAAAGCTTGGGAGCATTGGGATAAAGACTATTATATATTTTGAAGTTGTTTCATCTATTGCTTTGATTATTGGCATGTTTTCTGCTCATATATTTGGGCTCGGTCATGGTATGAATTTGAGTGTTAATACATTAGATCCGAGTACTATTGCACATTATGTGACTCATGGTAAAGACTCTCAAAGTATTTTACATATATTGTATGAAGTAATTCCATCTAATCCAATTAGCCCATTCATTGAGGGTAATACCATTCAGGTGTTATTTATGGCGATAATTTTTGGATTATTGGTTGCGATTTTTGCAAATAAATATCAGAATATGGTAATGAATTTGCTTGGTAAATTACAAACTTATGTTTTTAAACTATTATCTTGGGTGATGTTTTTTGCTCCATTTGCAGCATTCTCTGCCATGGCATTTATGGTAGGTAAATTTGGTGTAGATATAATTATAAATATGGGTGGATTAGTATTGTTAATGCTATTCACCTGCTTATTTTTTATTATTGTTGTTTTAGGAATTATTGCCAAGTTAAATGGATTTAACATATTTAAATTTTTACGCCTTATTTATAAAGAAATATTGCTTGTATTTGCTACCTCATCAAGTGAAAGCGCCCTAGGTCCGATAATGAAAAAATTAACCGATTCTGGCGCGAGTAAGACATCTGTCGGGGTTGTAGTTCCTGCTGGATATAGCTTTAATTTAGATGGCACCAATATTTATTTAACGCTTGTAATCGTATTTTTGTGTCAGGCATTCAATATTCATCTTTCATGGGAAGAGCAATTAAGTATAATAATCATATTAATGATTACAAGTAAAGGTGCCGCGGGCGTTACAGGAGCTGGATTCATTGTATTAGCTGGAACATTATCGGCATTGGGCGGTAAAATTCCTGTATTGACAATAGCAATATTGCTGGGGATTGACAAAATAATGAGCGAGCTACGCAGTACCACTAATCTCGTGGGGAATAGCGTTGCTGCAATATTAATTGCCAAATGGTCTGGTGAACTTGATATGGAGAAACTTCAAAAGGTGTTGGATAATCCAGACACTCTTCATGATGATGTTTATTAAGTAATAATATTATCTTCATACTTTTCAATTTTACTTTATAGGATAACTAACTAATTTTTGCGTTCAAAGATTACAAAATATGAGTTTGTATTAATTTGCAAGCTATTTGGCAAAAACTCGCTAACGCTCAAACAGTTTGCCAAATTACGCTTTCTTCATTAACAAACTCTATTTTCTTCATTATTCACTAAAAAATTAGTTAGTTATCCTATTTATTTAAACATTCAGTAAAAAGTGATGACTGAGATTATTAATATATTTATTAGCAAAATAAGCGAGTCACTATATTTCCATGAAGTGACTTGCCTTACGAAACTTTTATCTGAATTAAGTCCGCGCGACTCAAGGCTAATTCCGCAAACATATGCATAACGTGACGCACTTATCATTAGTGGATACATCAGATGTAGTGGATTATACTGAGGTAGCCCACGCATTTTTTGTGCAATTCTAATACGAATAAATTCTTGCTTAATATACGCCATTGCATTTATCATTGCCAATAATGCATAGCCTATTTTTACTGGTAGTTTTAGATATTGCATGGCATATAATACGCAATGGGTAAAATTTACATGAATGATAAATAAAAATGATACCCAAGCAAGGCAAAATGTTCGTAGCGCTAAATTAATCGCTAATTCCAAATTATTTGCAATAAAATTCATTCCCCAGAAGTTAATTATAGCGCCAGATGATGATTTGGCAAATATAAGCGCTGAGATAAACATGCCAATTGTTGTTGGTAACATGTAAATACTAAAAACTAGCAGGTATTTTATTTTTATATTTCGCATTAATAATATATTTGCCAAACTCAATATACAAAAACCTATATATACGTAAATATTATGTGCGATAAAAATACATGTAACAAATATGCATGATAATATCAATAAAAGAATATCGTTGCCACGTTGATTTTTATTCATATGGAATAAGTCCTTGCTCGGTGAAATTCATTATGCGCGAGCAAATTGCTTGTAAAAATTGATAATCATGACTTATAATTATAAAGCTTTTGCCAGAATTTTGCATTGTTTGTATCATCTGAATTAGTAATAATTTATTGTCAAAATCTTGACCAAAGCTTGGCTCATCAAGTAAATATATTTCGCGATTCAACGACCAAAGTATGGCTAATGAAAGTCGGCGTTTTTGCCCTTCGGATAAGGTGAATGGATTTTGCGATAATAATGCGTTCAAACCAAGTGTGTTAATTAGATCTGGTGCGGAATGTAATTCTTGTGCTACAGTGCTATATAAAAAATGATTCTCTGGATTTTGCCACAGTAGACCAACATGATTATAATAATCTTTGACGTGCGTAATATTTTTTCCATGGAGATAAATCTCGCTGTTATTTCGTTTAATTCCCGCCAATGTTTGTAGCCACGTGCTTTTGCCGATTCCATTTTTGCCAATAATGCCAATAATTTCGCCTTGATTTAACGTAAAATCTGTTGTGGTGTAATTTCCGTTCTTTAGCTTATATTTCTTCATCGTCAGAATTTTATTCGTCGCGCCTAATTTCATTGGTATATTATTGTTTTGCTTTTGATATTCTTGTTGGTTAGATTGTTCATTGAAATGCTTGATTTGTGGTTTTGTATCGGTTTTATTTGTGTTAGTTAGAGATCTATTCCATTGTATTTGCTTAATGCTATATTCATTAATCATGCCATCGGTATTAATCTCAAAATAGCGATTAATTTTACCACGCAAATAATTGAGATTATGCTCAATAATAATAATCGTAGTGTTGTCCAAATTATTAAATGTATCAATAAAATGAGTGGCGGATTCCACATCCAAAAATGCTGTTGGTTCGTCTAAAAGTAACACGCGTGGCTTGGTTATCAATATGCTAATCAAATTAATCTGTTGCATTTCACCTGTAGAAAGTTCGGCGGTCAACTTATCTAATAAATGCGTAATATTGAATTTCTTCGCATAAATTTCAATTTCTGCTAAGATTATTTCGCGCGGGATTTGCAAATTCTCTAAACCAAACGTCAGCTCTTCGATTACCGTTTGCGTGATAATTTGTGCTTGTGGATTTTGTAATAGCAGTCCGATATTGGATAAATCGCGACTGTTTAAATTGCTAATATCATTGTTATTGTAATAGATTTCACCAGATAAATTGCCATTAATCACATGTGGAATTAGCCCTTTTAGCGCATAAAGTAATGTAGATTTGCCAATTCCAGAGGCGCCATTAATTAGAACAACATCTTGTGGGTAAATGTTAATCTCGCCATTAAGCTTTATTTGTGCTTGTGTGAATGGGTAATTAAATGCAAAATCTTTAACGCGAAATACACTTTTTACTGGTGAATTTTGTGCTTTGTCAAGATGGTGGTTTGCATTTTTGTCTGGTTCGGTTTTTTTAACATCTTGTGTAATTTTAAATTGATTAAGAACACCAGATTTGGCAAATTTATCGGCTAAGAATTTAGATCCAAATCCAGCAAAAATTATACCAGAAATACTACTACAGGCAAGTTGTAGTAAATTATAACTTAAATTAAGTTTGTAGAATTGATACCAGAACATATTTAGAATAAAACAGACGAATGCGGTAGCAATAGAAGCCAAGCACATAGACCAAATATTCCAACGTTTATAGCGGAATAACCAGAATATTAGTTCAGCTACAAGCCCTTGTAGAATTCCATAATACAGAGAGGTTATTCCCCATTTGGAGATGAACCCTTGAATAACGGCGGCAATTGTTTCTCCAAGTATTCCACTACCTGGTTTGCGGATTATATAGGCAAAAAATGTCCCGCCCATAAACCATACGCCGTCAAATAATCCATTTAGCGCTACAGCTTTAAGAAACGGCTCAATGATACTAAAAATAAGCGTATATCCCCACCACGCAACGCCCATTGCTGCGGCCATAATGCTGATGAAGGTTATTTCGCTAATAGTTAATGTGTTTTGCTTATTTTGTTTTGTTGTCATTTTCACTCTTCCTACGCTGGTATTATCCAGAAATCAGGTTATAGGGTATATTCTCAGCCGTAACGCACAGCACCCCTGGTGGTTAAGGGATTAATTATAGCATAGTAGAAAGTTAAATGTGTGGTATTTATTCACAACTGCACACCCTAAGACTCAATCATAAATTATGTTTAGTGCATGATGGTATGCTATAATTACGTACATGTAAGGAATTTTGGGTAATTTACTTAACTTGTTAAATTTATATGTTTTTTTGTTTGGGTTGGGTGTGATTTTATAGAGTTTTAATTTAGAATTGGATTATTGTAATGATTAATATTATTCGAATTTTACTTTGTTTATTGAATATTATATTTGTTATGAAATTAGATAGCCTTAATTTTATATTAAATATTCCAATTGTTACAAGCTCTTTACTTATTCCATTATATTTTTTTATATTTAATTTGCTAACTGAATTTATTGATGCAAAAGTGAATAAGCGTATATTTGTAGAAGCATACCTATGTTTATCAATTTTTCTATTGTATAACAACATATATACTATTTACTTTCTGCTTTTTATGACATTTATTACTATAGGTTGCTTCCTTATAAATAAGATAAGTATAAAAAATTTTGTTGGAACGTCAGGAATTTTTAGTTTTAGTGTGAAAAGTTTTTTTATTTATAACTCAGTGATCTGTAGCGTGGCGTCTAATACTTTTATTTTATATAATAAATATAAAGGAATGCTTGCATTTAGTACATTTATACATATCGCAGTAATAAGTTCAGTTTTTGCTTTATTATTAAGTTTTTTGTATAATATAATCAAAAATTATATTATATGCTTTCAGTTAAATAAAGTAATAGCTGCACCAGATAGAGTCATATTGCATGAGTTAATTGAGAATTATGAAACGGAGAAATTATGTAGCTATGATGGTAACAAAATAAACAGTAGATAAATAATTTAAGTTTATTTTATTAAGTAGAAACCATGATTTTGTTAATAAGGAATAAAAAATGGAATATACAGAAGAAAATAAATTAAGCAATGTTTTAGTCAAACTGTTAGAAAATGCAGGGTTAACTGAAACAAAGTTATCAAGACTAATCAATCTACCAGGAGCAACGATTAATAGGATAACCAATGGTGTTATTACGGATCCTAAGTTATCAACATTAACGAAGATCGCCGATTTTTTTAATGTAACAGTAGATCAGTTAACTGGTCGTAGCCCTATTGCACATAATAATGTGTCTAATATAAGCGTTCCATTGCTAAATCTCCCTGAATTGCAAGATATTAGGGGTAATTATTCGAAATTAAATCCAACTAATCATGTAAATTGGATAAATTTTGAAAATGAGGAAAGATTAAAAAATTTATTTGCTTTAACAGTAAATGGGAGCGCTATGGCTCCTTATTTAGATGATGGCTCAATTATAATTGTAGACACTTCACGTACCCCTAAACATCGAGACTTCGTTGTTGTACATTTAGGAAATAATAATATTTTAATACGTTCATTATTTATCGATGGCAATACTCAAATATTACAATCAATTGAAGAAACATTACCTAATATTATAGTATCAGAAAATGACCATATTTTGGGGGTTATAATTCATGTTAAAAAAAATTTTAAGTAATGAGGTAGCTAAACTGCATAGTATACTGCAAATTTGTCAAAAATATGTAGAATCAAATCACTATACGTATACTATAAAGGAAATTTTATATCTAAATAATTCGTATAATGTCAAAATTCACATTATAGAACAAAATCAAAATATAACATATAATATAAAACATATTTTAAAATAAATAATTTTTTTAATTTAATAAGTCCAATTAGTGCTTTTATTTGTGGTGTTATTTTTAGTTTAGATAGACATTCGATCGATTCATCTACATTAAAAAAGTTTATAGATTATATGTGTTTTTATGATTATCGCTCTCCTCTAGTAAATTTATTTAACGGAACTGAGTTTGATTTGGGTAATAAAGCGGTTAAAGTTCGTGTACAGAATACTACACGTATTATTAAGTATCAAGAATTTTTGGAAAATCCATACTTGTTACATTACTTACAAAGTTATGATGCGGCTAAAGTTGGAATTTTTGCGATGGATTTTGTTATAGGGGGATATGGAGCAAGATGAATGATGTGGGAATAACTAAAGCGGACAGAAAATTAATTACTATTTGCATGATAGGAAGTTTGTTAGAGTACTTTGATTTTATGGTATTTATATTTATAACACCAATTATTATAAAAGTATTCTTACCAAATGATTTACATGGTTTAGAAATTTTATTTACATATTCACTTATAAGTATAAGCTATTTTGTGCGTCCCATAGGTGGTATTTTGATGGGGCATTTGTCTGACAAATATAGTCGGCGCACGATATTCTGGATATCTTTATTATTAATGGCTGTCCCTTCATTGGTAATTGGTTTATTGCCAACATTTAATACCGTTGGATATATGGCTCCAATTTTATTAATTATGATGCGCGTGTTGCAAGGTATATCGCTTGGTGCAGAAGTTCCGGCATCAATTTCATATATGTACGAAAAGTATAGCCAACAAAAAACCTGCTTTTTTTATTTATCGTGGTTAACTTTTGGGGCTAATTTTGGTGTAGCTTCATCATCCTTACTAACAAAATTTCTAATTACTAATTTCTCTAGCACCGCAATGCTAACTTATGGCTGGCGACTTCCATTTTTACTTGGCGGTAGCCTTGCTTTTTTTGGGTTTTATTTACGCAAAATACTATTAGAATCTCAAGAATTCAAAGAGTTGCAGAATATAAAAAGAAATAGTTCAATGCCACTTAAGCATCTATTTAAGAATTACATACCTCAAATTATATGTGGCATTGCAATATGCGCCTTTGTATCGATATCAACCTCATTAATGTGGATTTTTTTACCAAATTTGTTAGTGTTTTATCATATACTAAACATGAATATATCGACTAATATTACAGTTATTGGTTCGAGTTGTTTAGCCATATTTTCGGTTTTATTTGGTTATTTAACAAAGTTTATAAAACCAAATAAAATTATTTCATTTACGTTAACGACTTTAATATGTTTTTTGTTGATAGTATTACTTTTTATCGATAATGTTAATATGGTCAGCAATAGTGAAATTTATATTTTTATTATGATCTTTGCTATATGTATATCTGCGGTTAATGGCTTATTTTTTGGTTTGCTTGCAGAGATGTTCGATCGGCAAATTAGATTTTCAGGTATCGCGATTTGTTATAACGTTGCTTATATATTGGGTGCTGGACTAACGCCATTTTGGGCAAATGTACTAGTATCTCATGGGTTATATTTATATGCACCTATTATTATATTACTTATAGCGATTCTGTTATATACAACATTTAAACCTAATATAAGTTATGTTGGGTCGAAGTAAACGTATACTCAAACAGTTTTCATCATACTTGAATTTTACTGCACTCCTATTCTATTATTCATAGGTGTTGTCGCTTGTGTAATTTAATTATTTTGAACTTGTTTGAGTATATCATTTTTGTAATTTATTTAGGTTTTAGGTATGAATCATGATTGGAACTCGCAGGTATATAATAATATTTCCAGTCCTCAATATATATCGGGAATGGCTTTATTAAGGGATTTGGATCTTTCGAATATTAATGTAGCTCTTGATATTGGATGTGGTAATGGTAACCTGACTTTAGCATTAGGTAATTTAATTCCAAAAGCAAAAATTATAGGAGTTGATATAAGCAAATCAATGGTCGATATGGCCATATATAATACTAAAAATGTGAAAAATATAGAAATTATACATGCAGATTTTTCTGATTTAAGCCTTACAAACAAAGTTGATTTTGTTTTTTCGAATAAGGTTCTGCATTGGATGACTGATCAGCAACGAGTTTTCGAGAAAATGTATTCAATTTTAAATAATAATGGTAAATTTGTTGCCTCATTTGGTATTGAAGGTAGTATGCCAGAGTTTCGTAAAATTTGTAATGAAATTAATTTAGATTTTGAGCAACTAAATTTAAAACTTCCTAATTCTGCAAAGATAATAAACATGCTTGAATTAGTCGGTTTTACCATTGAAAATACAGAAATAATTTGGGATGAATGCAAAATGTCAAGTAAAGAACGTTATTTGTCTTTTGTGGAATATGTTCTTTTGCAGGGATTGAACGTGAGCCAGCAAGAACGACATGGGTGGGCAACAAGAATCACGGAATTAGCGACAGATTACTCATTTAATTTCGCTGATATTTCAATAATTGCGGCAAAATAGCATTTCATTAAAAATAAAATCTGCAAACCATTCAAATAGATAGCACATTTGTTTACCTGTATGTAATATTTTCTTACGTATATGTAAACAAGTGTGCTATAATCTTTTCTTGGGTTGTAACCAAGAGCCTTAGCATTTTCCTGTGATTAAGAAATAACCTACCACTTTAATTAGATGCTAACACTTAGGGTAATTTTGATAAATTATCAAATTGAATTAAAAGATAAAACAAATTTTGTATATGTGTATGTATATATTGATTGAACATTAGAGTGGGCCTTTTGAGTTGATGCCATTTAGAATCTTAAAGTAGCAATAATGCAAGATCATTTGCAATTGTATATATAAGAAAGGTAGATAATGAATACAGAGAATGACTATTCAGAAAATATTAATTCCATTGCGATTATAGGCATGGCAGGTAAATTCCCTAATGCCAAAAACATCGATGAGTTTTGGGATTTATTAAAAAATGGTAAAGAGGGGATTTCTAAATTCGATATTGAGCATCTAAAGTCACTGGGTGAAGTGCATGAATCTGTGTTAAATAATCCTAATTTTATACCGACAAGAGGGTTAATACAAGATCTTGAGTATTTTGATGCTGATTTTTTCGGGTTTTTTCCTAGAGAAGCAGAAGCAATGGATCCACAGATAAGAATATTTTTAGAGTGTGCATGGTCGGCGTTAGAGCATACTGGTATTGCGCCTAATCAGGAAAATTTAGTTACTGGAGTATTTACGGGAGCTTCAGATTGTGAATATCTTTATAAAAACCTTATTAATCATGAAGAGTTTTTGGCCAATGTTGGTGGAATAAAAATCAGGATGCTTACCTCATCTCAATTTATTTCAACATTAGCTTCATATAAATTAAATTTAAGTGGCCCAAGTTTTTCAATTCAGTGCGGATGTTCTAGCTCTTTGGTAGCGTTGCACCAAGCCTGTCAATCTTTATTAATTCATGACTGTGATATTGCTTTATCTGGGGGTAGCTCAGTAGGATTATCCAACAAAAATGGTTATATTTATTTAGAGGGCGGCATAATGTCCTCTGATGGATACTGCCGTCCATTTGATGAGTTTTCGTCTGGCACAGTTGCAGGTGACGGAGCCGCAGTATTAGTGTTAAAAAGATTAAATGATGCAATTATTAATAACGACAACATAATTGCAGTAATTAGGGGGACCTCTGTAAATAATGATGGAAACAAAAAAGTTGGGTTTAGTTCTCCTAGTGTAGAAGGACAAAAAAATGTGATTTTACAAACCTTGTCGGTAGCTGGAAAAGTTCCATCCGATATTTCATATGTGGAAACGCATGGAACTGCTACTAAAATAGGTGATTCAATTGAAATAGCGGCACTGAAGGAAGTGTTTGCTAAAAGTTCTATTAAATGTGGGCTAGGGAGTGTTAAATCAAATATTGGTCATCTTAATGCTGCATCAGGTATTGCAGGGATGGTGAAATGCGTACTAGCATTGCAGAATAAAAAACTACCTAAAACAATTTATTTTAATAAATTAAATCCAGAATTAGATTTAGAAAATACTCAACTTTATATTGTTAAGGAAACGCAGGAATGGCAATCACTTAACGGGGAAAATTTAGTTTGTGGAGTCAGTTCTTTTGGGGTAGGTGGAACAAATGCACATGCCATTCTTGAAGAAGCTAAATTACTTAATCAACCTGAAAATAGTTTTTCTAATTGGCAGCTCATTTTGGTGAGTGGGAAGACTGAAAATGCATTATTAGATAATTGCCGAAACTTGTTTAACAAACTTAACCAATGTGATGATATCACGCTCCCAGGTGTTGCATACACCTTACAAATTGGAAGAACACATTTTATTTATCGTTTTGCAACAGTTGTATCAAGTCTTGACGCTTTAAAAAAAAATCTACAAAGATTTCTAGAGAACTCGTGCTCAGTATCTCCCAATAAAAAAACCTTATTGATGATAGATAGCTGCGTGAATAAATTAGATCTTCTTTCGTTAAAAAAATATTTTGCTGATTTTCCTAACGTGAAATCTCGTTTTTGGGAAAACCTTAAGCATGTTGCAGGCGTTGATTTTACGCAACCAATTGAAAATTTAATTCAGAGTGGTGTGGTAAAGTTTATTTTTATCCTTTCTTTATCGGAGTTTTTAGTGAAAGAGTTAAATATTAAATTTGACTTAATTCGACATAATAATGACCTAATTTCTCAAAATATATTCGAAATATTATATGGAAGTACCACTATAAAGCAAGCTATTGTCAATATTAAAGATAATGAAATGACATACGGATTATCGTGTTTTAACGATATAAATCAATCATCGGAAGAGTTAATTTTCAATCTAAGTTCATTATTAGTTATTAATATAGATTTATTTGATTATTCTAGGGCAGACAGTTATTCGCATTCTTTTTTAAATGCCCTTGCGAATTTTTGGACTAATCAGATGACAATAAATTGGTCAGCTCTGTGGGAAAATATTGGTTCTAAAAGACCAAGAATAACTCCATTGCCTACCTATTCGTTTCAGCGTAAAAAATATTGGAAATCATGACAAAAATTAACATTTATTGGAGTAAAAAATGAATTTAATAGCCGAAAACTTAAAAACAATAAATATACTAAAAGAAGCATTGAATGATATAACTGGTATCGAAAATATTGATATTTCAGACAAATTATCAGATGTTGGTTGGGATTCTATTGTTATACTTCAACTAGTTTCAAAGCTGTGCGATGAACTAAAAATAAAGCTGGAAATTAAAAGCGTAGTAGGCTTAGATACTGTATTTGATTTGGTTAATTTAATCAATATATATTTGATCAAAAATAATATTGCTATATTTATTTGTGAGATCACAGGCTGTACAGTTGACTCATCTGATGATAATCTCATTTCGTTAGGATGGGATTCAATTTCTGTACTACAATTTGCTGCTAAATTAAAGGAATATACGAGTTTAGATATTAAAATCAGTAGCCTGATCAATCTTAATACAGTTAAGCATTTAAATGAATATGTATTAAATGTTATAAATTTAGGTAAGGAATTAAGATATGCATAATAAACAAAGAGCAAAAATGAATTTCTCAATGTTGTTTTTTGCAGCAAATAATGTTGACACGCAATTAACTTCTTCTAATTATGAAATTGAAATAGAAGTGGCTAAGCATGCTGATGAAAAAGGATATTCCGCAATATGGACACCAGAGAGGCACTTTCAGAATTTTGGTGCTAACTACCCGTGCCCATCTATATTGTCGGCAGCTTTAGCAATGATAACTAAAAATATTCATGTACGAGGTGGTAGTGTTGTTTTACCATTGCATCACCCAACTAGAGTTGCAGAAGAATGGGGTGTTGTGGATAAATTATCTAATGGGCGCGCTGGCTTGGCCATTGCAAGTGGTTGGCATAAAGCAGATTTTATATTAAATCCAGATAAATATAATGATAGGAAAGAAATCGCATATGATGGTATTAATCAGTTATGTGAATTATGGAAAGGAAATCCCATTATAGTTGGAGCACAAGATGGTCAATCAGATCCTTTGGAAATTAGAACATACCCAGTTCCTGCAAACAAAAAAATCCCCATATGGTTAACAAGTGGTGGTTCAAATGAAACATGGAAAAAGGCTGGAGAGTTGGGGGTTAACATTTTGGGATCAATTGGAACAATGGAAGAGTTAAAGAATAATATAGCCACGTATAGACAAGCTAGAAAAGATAATAATCATAATCCTGAAGATGGAGTAGTGACTATTATGGCACATACATATGTTTGTGATACAGAGAATGAGGCTGTAGCGGTTGCAAAAGCGCCACTTTTAAATTATTTAGAGACGTATTTAGAACAAAAAAAACAACATGTGAAACTGAAAAATCTAGAAAAATATAAGGATATTAAAGATGAGCTATGGAATGAACTAAGAGAGCATACGTATAATGATTTCTATCAAAGTAAATCATTGATTGGCTCAATTGATAAATGTTCCAAATTTGTAGAGAGTCTTGCTGATGTCGGAGTTAATGAATTAGCATGTTTAATTAATTTTGGTATACCTAAAAGTAGTATTTTAAAGGCTCTTAAAAATCTAGATAAGTTAGTTGTCAAGTATTCTAGTTAAACATATTGTGTAATGATATTATTTTTTAAAGGTTTATAATATGTCTAATGCTAAGATTATTAATTTATTAAATGATAGCACAAAAAATGCAATTCATAAATATATTGGTAGAGATCATAGTAATTTTGTAGTTTTGATTTTCAGTAGCTGGGATTATATTGTTTGTAAATACGATTGTGTAATGGATTATAATATTGAAGTAAGTGATAATAATATTCGATTATGTAATATTAAATTAAATCTTACTAACATAGAACGTATAGATCTTTATTCTGATTATATTATTAATTTCAAAAAGATTTTATCTCCAATACTAAATCAAGCATTTGGCTATTCTCATAATGAGTCAGCAAAGACCGATATTATAATTAAATTCTCTTTAGTATTAAATGAAATATATTCAGATATCAATAATAGTAATGAATATATTGAATCGCAAAATTATAATGTAGTTGCAATACGATTTGAAATGAAAAATGGAGATTTTCAGCCTTTTATTGAGTATAATTATACTGCTACTATGGATGTTTATATCAGAAGATTGGTTAATTCTTTTAGTTTATTGTTAAATAGCATATTAAATTTAAATGATGAAAGCTTCAGTTTAAATCAATTAAAATGGGCGGATGAGACTGAATTAAAGTATTTTGGATACGACAATCCATTAATATGTCAGAAAAATTTGAATTTAAATTCAGTATTTAATAATTTTTTAGAAATGTCAGTAAAATATCCAAACAGTATTGCTGTGCAAGCTGGAGATGGTAAATTAACGTATAGAGAATTGAAAGCAAAAGCTGAAATATTTGCTAGACACTTAATTGTTGCAGGTGTTAGCCTTGAATCTTTAGTATATTTAAAAGAGGAAAGAGTTACTAATTTTGTTGTGGGAATTTTATCAATTTGGCTCGTAGGTGGTGCTTATGTCCCGATACAAGAAGATATTTCATTAGAAATGTTAAAAGATTTTTCAATAAAATTTGGCATAAAATACTTAGTGTGTGATGTTGCATTTGATGGTATAGACAGTGTAGATATTTCAGTAATTAAATATAATTTTACTGATTCGAAGGTGGGTGATAAAGTTCTTTTCCAAAGCATGAAAAAGAACCATCTTGCATATGTTATTTTTACTTCTGGATCAACTGGACAACCTAAAGCAGTTGGGGTCGAGCATCAAAATTTAAGTAGTTATGTAATGGCTGCATCAAATAAGATATCCATTGAAGAAATGTGGAATTATGCCCATGTATCTTCTTTGTGTGCTGATTTAGGTCATACCAGCTTATTTTTAGCTTTAATTTCTGGTGGTTGTATTCATTTACTGTCTACGGTTGAGTCAATTGATAAGCTATTATTTGAACAGTATATGCAGAACCATAATATAGATTTTTTAAAAATTGTTCCCAGTCATTACAGAGCAATCTTTGGAGATGAGATCCATGAAAATCATCTCCCTAATAGAAGATTAATATTCGGTGGAGAGATTCTTAATACGAGATGGACAAAATTTTTTTTACCTTACTTATCTAAAGAAAGAAGGGTATTTAATCATTATGGGCCAACTGAAACTACAATTGGTTCTTTGATGTATGAGGTTGAAGCAGAATTCAAAGATTATAATGGGCTTAATGTGCCAATTGGGAAACCTTTGGAAAACTCAAATATACAAATTTTGGATGAGAATGGGCAGACTGTACCTATAGGTGTTGTGGGTGAGATTTTTATAAGTGGTTATGGGGTATCACGTGGGTATTTAAGTTGATTTTAAATTCCAATTACGAAATAAATAATTTAATTATAGGATAAAAATGTTTAAATATACATTTAATAATTTAGAGTTTCCAGCAAGTTTAAATATCAAACTATGTCAAAATACTTCATTGACAGAGAAATTAAATTTTATTAATCAATTACGTGAGCTCGTTTTTGAGTCTCTGCAATTTTCAGGTGCTGTGCTAATTAGAGGGTTGTTAAATGATGACATTAATGAATTTAAAACATTTTTTGATGTAATGGAAGATAGTCATTTACAGTATGTTGAGGGTAATTCTCCAAGAACTAAGATACTAGAAAATATCTATACTACTACAGAATATGATCAAACTAAAGAAATTTCTTTGCATAATGAGATGTCCTATGCATCAGTTTGGCCCACTAGATTGTATTTTTATTGCATAACCCCTGCCACACATGGTGGTGAAACAACAATTGCTAACAGTAGGGAAATATTTAATAAACTAAACCCTATCCTTATAGACAAGTTTAAAACCTTTGGTATAAAATATATTCGTAATATGCATGGAGGTTATGGTATTGGTAAATCATGGCAAGATACTTTTGAGACCAGTGATGTTAATTTGGTAAAACAGATTTTGGATAGTAAAGGATATACTTACACTTGGAATGATGATAATTTATGTACTGAAATAATATTACCTGCATTAATGCGTCATCCAATTACAGGTGAAATGTCATGGTTTAATCAGGCTGAACAATGGCATTCATCATCTCTTGATTCAGAAACATTAGGTGGTTTGCTTGAAATAATGGATGAAGAATATTTCCCACATTATGTAGAGTTTGGTAATGGTGATAAGATAGAAACGAATGATTTAAATCAAATCAGAGATATTCAGCGCCACCTTAAATGTTGTCATCAATGGCAAAAAGGCGATATCTTAATCATTGACAACATTTTAACTGCACATGGAAGAATGCCATTTATCGGTAAAAGAAAAATATTAGTTTCGATGGTCTAATTTTAAATATAGGGATAAAAATACAAATGAATAATAATTTATTAAATTCGCACTTTATACTGGAAGAAGTTTCTGATGCTCTGATAATAAAAAAATATAAAACTGGTGATTTTGCGAGGATTCTTAATGATGGAAATATAGAATTTATAGGGCGCAAGGATAGTCAGTTAAAAATAAATGGTTATAGAATTAATATTAGCGCTGTTGAGAATATTTTTTTTACGCATGAAAAAGTTTTACATGTATATGGTCTGGTACTAGAAGAACATGAAACCAAACAATTTATATTATTTCTTCAGCTTGGTCATGATATAAATTTAGAAGAGGTTATTAATTATGTCCAAAAAAAGTTACCTAAATATATGCTACGAAAGCATGTGTTCCAGATTGATCAAATACCTTTAAATGCAAATGGAAAGGTAAATAGACAAGAATTGGTTACAATAGCTAAAAATAAAATAAAAGCATTTAGTGATACGTCGATGTTAACAGTTATAAATACTGACTCCATAACATTGCAAGAATTAATAGATTTAGTTAGTAATGTATGGTCTAGAGTAATTGGGGTAGAAATAACTGACCTAAACACTAATTTCTTTGAATTGGGTGGGACTTCTTTTGCAGCCATAAAGGTAGCTAGACTATTAGGGCAATCTCTCGGTAAAGTATCGGTCGTAGAAATATTTAAATTTCCTACAGTAATGTCATTTTGTGAAAATTATTTTAAACAAAAAAATGAAATTATTGAGACTAACTCTGAAATTATTAATAAAAATGATATAAATGAAAGATCTGCACTTGCTAAATTAAGAATGGCCAGTCGAATTCATAAATAAATATTGAGGTTTTTATAAAATGCAAATTGAAACTATAAAGCAACGAGATAACAATGAATCGCAGAAATTATCATTTGCTCAGGAGCAATTATGGTTTACTAATCAGTGTGAATATAAAAGTAATGCATGTAATTTTTCATTAGTCTTTGAATTGAATAGTGAAATTGATGTGGAACTTGTGAAAAATAGTATTATTTCTATTTTGGAGAAACACGAAATACGTCGAAGCATAGTCAAAAAAGATAATGAGGGAAATAACTACCGTGTTTTATTAAGGTTATATGATGATTTTGTAATCCCTCTAATAGAATTTACAAGTATTGATAAATTAGATGAGTTGATAATGTGTAACTCAGAACGTATTTATGAATTAGAAAATGGTTTTCCTTGTATTACCATTTATAAAAAAACTACGGACTTATCTGGATCGCAGTACTATTTAAATTTAATTATTCATCATATTGTATTTGATAATCATTCAATAAATATTTTTATTGAAGAGTTAGAGTATTTTTATAAATATCATCAAAAACAAAAAAATAAAATTGGGGTTGGAATATCCAATGTTTTAGAACATTCGATGCAACATAAAGATTATATTTTTTGGCAAGATGATTTTCTAATGCATGAAGTATTTACACGTCAGATAAAATATTGGCAAAGTAAATTATCTGGTTATGAAATATTAAATTTACCTTTAGATAAACCTAGGCCAGCAATATTTAATCATGTTGGCAATAATATAAATTTTACAATAAGCGAAGAAGTAAGTAAAAAGCTCAGAGTATTAGCTAAAGATTTGGGTATTGAGTTGTATAGTTTATTATTGAGCGGATATTTGTTATTATTAAAAATATTTTGTAATCAAACTGATATTATAGTTGGTACGCCAATTGTAAATAGGAGTCACCCAAGATTTGAAAATTTAATTGGCTTATTTGTTAATAATTTAGTAATCAGGACTCAAATAAATAACGAGGAACTATTATTAAATTATATTAGATCCATTGATAACGATGTTATTGAAGCTAAGTTAAATCAATATCTACCATTTGAAAAAATAGTAGAATCACTCAATGTCCAAATAGATCAAAGTATTACGCCATTATTTCAAGTGATGTTTGGATTTCAAACCTTTAGTTCAGGTTTAGCAAATCATCACACTTTAATTAAACAGTGGTACTATTCAAGATGTAATACTGCACGATTTGATATTACTACGATGATAGATGATAGTAATCAATTAATAAAAGGCTCTTTTAATTATGCAACAAGTTTATTTAATGAGCCAACGATTTTAAGTTTAATAGTCACATATAAAAACATCCTTAATCAGTTTGTTAATTCAACTTCAGTGTCCACATTACGGATACGAGATGTTAATTATCTTAATAATAAGATGTATAATAAGATTATATATGATTGGAATAATACTTCAAGGACATACCCAGCAGACAAAACTATTCATCAGTTATTTGAAGAGCAGGTAATTAGAACACCTGATGATATTGCGCTAATACATAATGATTTAAAATTAACATTTAAAGAATTAAATAAACGTTCAAATAGATTGGCTCACTATTTAAGAAATAAATATAATGTTCAAGGTGATGATTTAATTGCTTTATGCCTTGATAGATCAGAGCACATGTTAATTGCAATAATGAGCATACTAAAGATGGGGGGAGCTTATGTACCAATTGCTCCTGACTTTCCACATGAACGAATTTTTTATATGTTAAAAGATACTAATACCAAGCTAATTTTAAGTAATAAGCAACATGAAAATAAAATATCTAAAATAATTCAAAATAGATTGATGTTGTCAATTGAAAGTATTGATGAAAAAGGTTTTCATGATAATTTAGTAATATATTCAAATAAAAATCTATCATTGAATATATCAAGCAATAATTTAGCATATGTAATTTACACAAGTGGTACAACAGGTCAACCAAAAGGTGTCATGATTGAGCATTCAGGCGTTGTAAATAGACTTAAATGGATGAATGATATGTATCCATTAAACCGAACTGATAAAATCTTGCAAAAAACGCCGTATGTTTTTGATGTATCTGTTTGGGAGTTGCTGTGGGGTAGTTGTTTTGGAGCAATCACTGAATTTGCAGTAACAGAAGGACATAAAGATCCAGACTATCTATATAATAAAATTACGACAGAACAAATTAATGTTGTGCATTTTGTTCCATCTATGCTAGATGAGTTTATGTCAGTCGTATCAGCTAAAATGGCAGATGGTATGATATTGTCGAGTTTGAAATATATATTTTGCAGTGGTGAGGTATTATCACAAAAATCAGTTAATAAGTGTTGTCAATTGATTCCTCATGTTGATCTTAATAATTTATATGGTCCAACCGAAGCGTCAATAGAGGTGTTGTATCACAATTGTGATTTATTTGATGAAAAAACTTATATAGGTCGCCCTATAGATAATACAAGCGTTTATATTCTAGATGAGAATTTGAGTCCATTACCTATTGGTGCGGTTGGAGAGTTGTATATAGGTGGTGTTGGGCTATCACGTGGATACCTTAATAAACCAGAATTAACTAAAGAAAGATTTATACAAAATCCATTTCAAAGTGAACATAAAAAATCACATAAGCAAAATATCAGATTATACAAAACAGGGGATATTGTTCGATATTTACCAGATGGAAAGATAGAATATATCGGGCGTAATGATTTTCAAGTGAAAATTCGAGGTTTTAGGATTGAGCTTGGGGATATAGAAAATGCTATAAATAATTATCCTAGTATACTACAGAGTATTGTATTGGTGAAAGAAAATGATAACGCTTCTAGTGAGTCGAATTAAAAATATTTAGTTGCGTATTATGTAGCTAATTCACAATTGAGTGAATTTTTAATATTGGAATATTTAAATTCATTGTTGCCATCATATATGATACCCAATATACTTGTACAATTGAAAAAATTACCAACAACAATAAATGGTAAGATTGATAGAAAGTCACTTATAGATATAGATATTCCAATAAATCTGCATTATTATCCTCCTAGAAATAATTTAGATTTAGATATACGTTCAATTTATGCTGATCTATTAGGTTTACCACTTGCTAAAATTAGTATAAATGCCGATTTTTTTGCATTAGGTGGGAATAGTATCATAGCTATAAGATTAGTTAATAAATTGAATAACATACTGAAGTTACAAGTGGAAATTGGAGATGTTTTACTTTATCGAACCATCAAATTACTTTCGGATAATCTATCTAATAAGATTAGCAAATTAATCACAATTCCTATATATAATAATTTACCAGAAACTGGATATTTATTATCTTTTGCACAAGATAGATTAGCATTTGTTGATGAATATGAGGGCGGTAGTAATGCATATAATATTTCTTTAACTTATAAAATTAATGAATGGATTGACTTAAATATTTTAGAGCGTTCATTATATGACGTAGTCAGGAGACATCAAGTACTTTATTCAAAAATAGGTATAAATGGGAATGGTGAAAATTATGTTAAACTATACAATGAAACAATTATTCTGGAGGCTTTTATTTATAGCCAGATTAATACTATTGAAGAGTTGGAGTTGCTCATCGGGGATGATGTTAATTATGTATTTGATTTATATAATGAAATTCCTATAAAAATCAACATATATGAGAATATTCATAAGAATTGGAAATATATTAGTATAGTTATTCATCATATTGCATTTGATGGATGGTCTGAAGATATTTTTTTAAAAGAAATTCAAGAATTTTATTTATTTAATTCAAATAAAGCTCATGGGCAAAATAAAAAGCAGATGTCAACATTGGTTGAACTAGATATACAATACAGAGATTATTCATTATGGCAAAGGAAAAATTGGCATGATGGATTATATGATAAACATTTAAGTTATTGGGTTAATAAATTAAAAGGATATAAAGCATTAATATTGCCTTTAGATCAGAATGGACCTGAAAAGTATTGTTATTCTGGAAATAATATTCATTTTAAACTTGATGCTAAATATTTTAATAAACTTAAGTCATTAAGTAAAACATACAAAATTAGCATATTTAGTTTGTTATTAAGTGCTTATTTTATATTTTTACATAAAATAACTAATCAAACTGACATTATTATTGGAACACCAGTTACAAACCGTCATCATGTCCAGATTGAAAATATGATTGGTTACTTTATTAATACACTATTATTGAGAAGTATAATTAATACGAAAGCTAGTGTCGAAAATTATATTCAAGCTGTTAGTAATGATGTTATAGAGTCTCAATTATATCAAGAAATTCCTTTGGAAAAAATCGTTGAGGCTCTAAAAGTAAAAAGAGATATGTCAAAAAATCCTCTTTTTCAAACGCGGTTTGGTGTTCAAAGTTTTGGGAAGTCAAAAAATCCTCTTTTTGAAGTGTATGATTCATCTAATAGCTATCGTATAGCTCGCTTTGATCTTACGGTAATGATTGACAATAGCGGCGAAGATTTATTGGGACATTTTAATTATGCTACTTCTTTATTTAATGAATCTACAGTTCATAGATGGATTAGTATTTATTTAAATATCTTGAAGCAATATTCTAAATTAGATAAAAATACGTCTATATCAGATTTAATTTCCAGTGATTAGTGCCTCTTGCTTTACGAGTTGTGTTGATATTGTGAAGAAACCTATATTACTTCATTGATTATGGTGTGCTACGCAATTTTGGAATGTTAGTTTTATTTTTACTTTAAATTTTTTTAAGGGAGCTGTTAATGAAAACATATTCTGGATGGGATGATTTATATAAATTAGCTGATGATAGGTGTGGGGTTTACTTAGAGCCTTTACAAATAGTTCATTTAGATGTTTTGTGGCAAGTTGCCAAAAACAAAATAATTTGGGAACATACATATAAAAAATTACATAATTATAGTAAATTCAAAGATACAATAGATGAGGCTATACTTCTAAATAGAAATGGTGAGGAGAAAGCTTTTGCTATATGCTTAAATAATGGAACTCCAATTGGAGCGACAAGGATAAAAAAACTTTCAAAAGGACATCTAAGGGTTGAAATTGGAGACACTTGGCTATCTCCAGTTTGGCAGAGAACATTTGTAAATACTCACGCTAAGTTTTTACTTCTTACGCACGCATTCGATATTATGAAGTGTATTCGTGTTGAATTTAAAACAGATATTAACAATATTGTATCTAGAAATGCAATACTAAGGCTTGGGGCAACAGAGGATGGAGTTTTTAGAAATCATATGATTTTATCTGATGGTAACTTTAGGGATACAGTTTATTTTAGTATTATTTCTAATAATTGGTCTATAATTAAAGCTCAGCTTTGTGAAAAATTATAATGTTTAGTGCTTTGTTCTGAGATTTATTATGTATGTATAGAAATACTTGATAATAATTTTATGCTGTTCAAGTTTGAGAAATATAATTTGATATATTAATTATATGATGGGAATAAAATGCACATTTTAGCAATTGGTCCAATTCGTGCTGGACATCATCGTTTATATGATCTAGGGCATACAATAGTTTCGTTTGTTCCTGGCGGTAAAATTAAATCAGAAAATATATCTACTAGCTATGACAATATTCTGGTTCTAGATGATTATTCTAACATTAATTTATGGATTGATGCAGCTATTGCATATCATATAAATAACCCTTTTGATAGGATTGTAGCTTTTAATGATGCCGCTTACTTTGTTGTTAATGCGATTAGTAATAAACTAAATATTCAAACTGTGGTAGACATAGCTTTATTTGAGAAGGTTTCAAATAAAGCTAAAATGCGCGAAATTTTAGATAAACATTGTATCCCAAGTTGTAAATATTTCTTTGCTAAAGGAAAAAAATCTGTTTTAGATGCAATAAAAAATATTGGTTTCCCTTGTATTGTAAAACCAATAGATTCTGAAGCTAGTACTTGTATTGCAAAAATCACTTCAATTAATCAAATAGAAAATGCCTTAGACTGGGTTAGCTCTTATCACGTTGAACGTGGTGTAATTATAGAGGAGTTTCTAATTGGCGATGAATTTAGTATTGAAGCCATATCTATAAAAAATAAACATTATATAATTGCTATTACAAAAAAATTTAAAAATAAAGATACTTTTGTTGAATTAGGGCATTTAGTTCCTGCGCCATTGTCAATTACGGAAAGCGATTTAATTAAAGAGTATGTAATAACTATTTTGGACACATTTAATTTTCATGATTGTCCATCACATACGGAATTAGTTTTGACGATGAATGGACCACGAATTATTGAGACTCATAATCGATATGGTGGCGACAAAATAATGGATCTAGTTGAATACTCTACAGGAATTGATATGTACAATATCATAGCGCGACAAAGTATAGGTGAGAACATTGTTTCATTTCTTCCGCCTTACATTGACTACGGTCAAAATGCTATGATTTGCTATGCTACACCTAGTATACCTGAATCTTTGAAACTGATTGAAGTTTTAGGAATAAATGAAATTCGTGGGTTAAATTATGTAAAGGCTTTAGAGTTACTAAAAAAACCTGGAAGTAAAGGAAGTGTAGTTCGCATGAGTTCTGATCGATCTTGTTTCATAATTGTTGTGGGTAATAATGCAGATGAAACTCAGACTAGGGGATGGGGTGCAATTAAGTTGCTTGAATTTAGATATTCATACTGTGTAAAAGATTAGTTGACTTTTGCTATGGAATACATGGTAAATTAGTGAAAAAATTGGCAAATATGGAACTGTAGCTAGAAAGTAATTTGGTAATTTTTGAAGAGCACTAAATTTGGTAAAATAGAATTAGACAAGTCATCATAAAAAATAATTGCCAATATTTTAAAAGGAATTGAGATGGTTGAAATGAAAATACGTTTGCATAAAAGTGGTGTCTATCAGATTATGACCCACTATTTAATAACGAATTTAGGGTATTTTGGTCTATTATCTACTTTGGTAGTAATTCTCAATACAAATGGGTTTGAATCTACGCAAATTGCAATTTTAGTAATGGCTTTTACATTATCTGCTAAAACCGCTAAAATCCCACTTGCATATTGGGTTGATAAACATTTAGCTACGGTTTCTGTATTGTTAGGATGTTTGATCGCTGGATGTGGATTTGTTGGTGTAAGTTTTTCCAAAACTATGAATTTAACCTTATTCTCATTAATTATAGCTGGAATTGGAATTTCAATTAATGCGTTAGCAAGTAAACAGCTTGCAGCAACAGTTAGTGATAATTTCAGAAATCGCGTTCGACTATTTTCAATCATAAATATTGGAGTTAATATATCTTCAGCGATTGCTGCTCCACTTGCATTGTATTTTGTTTCATATAAATACGATATATATATCATAAGGGTGGTTGCGATGATATACATAATAGCAGGTATAGTAACGTACATTAATTTTTCTAAGTTTCAACCTAAAGATGCTTCACCTAATACTTTTTCATTGGCAATATATTTAAATATGTTACGTATTGCAAAATTTCGCTATTTTTTGTTAATCAATTTTTTTGGGTGGATATTATATGGTCAGCTGTTTAATGTTTTAGCCTTGTATGTTTCGGAAACACTATTATTACCAAAACGATTAGGTTGGCTTTATACACTCAATGCATTATTAGTTATATTTTTGCAGTTATGGATAACAAGGTTAACAAGGCGTTGGCAAGACGAAAAAACTATTTTTATTATTTTCCTTTCCTATATAACTTTTTCTATTGCTTTTGTTTTAATTTATTTAATAAATGGATATTTTGGAGCAATAATATTTATAGTTGTTTTTACTTTAGCTGAGATGATGTTTGTGCCAAATATAGATGTTTTGTTATTGGATATAATTGGTAAAGAAAATAGGGCTATAGGCTACAGTATCTTGTCTATAAGCACTGCTATAGGTGAGGCTTGTGGTGGTGGGCTTGGAGTAGTCGCTTATAAATATTTCATTGTTCATGGTTATAGAAATGAATTTTGGTTAATAGTGGCTTTTTTTGCTTTTTGCTTTGCTTTACTAACATTAATTATATCTGGTAGATATGTTATGAATGCAGCAAACACAAACGCATTTACAGATACCAATTCCTAGTATTCACAAATTATCCAGCTACGCATGTTGTGGCGCAATTAGCTTGACCAACAATGCAGGAGCTTAATGTTCCTTGGCTATTTACCGTGATTTGTGTCGCATATGTGACTAGACCGATAAATGATACACTAGTACAAAATACAGCGCTACTATTTGCGCCGTTATAAAAGCTACCATTTGAATAAAATCCAATATTATTTGATTGGTTTGTAGGTCCTGTAATGTTAACAGTGGAATCAAGGGCGCTTAGCTTTATTCTCTCCCCGCTGTTATATGTGCCATTATAATTGTAGTCTATATAAACTAATAAGCCTTTACTCCACATTTGCGCATTTGCAGAGCTTGTAGAACAACCAGATAACACTCCATTAGTATTGACTTGTGCAGCACAAATCATAATTGTTTCACCATGTCGAATTGCTTCATTTTTTGCTAAATCAAAAGTTGCCGTAAACTTATCCAGCACTGCATCACTTCGTTTTTGCACCATTGTTTGTATAACATTTGGCACTGTATAAATTGATACTATAGCAATAATAGCCATTACTATCAATAACTCAATTAATGTGAATCCATCGTTTCGCGAATACATATAAATCCATAAATATATCAATTATTTTGAACTTTTTTTAGTATGAAATAAAAAAAGCGTGCAAGAAGCACGCCTTTTATTGAGCTTAAAAAATTACTTAACTTCTACTTTATATTTAGCTTTTAAACCATCAAAGAAAGCTTTTGTTTGTTCCATTTGTAATTGTTGCTTAATTTGATCTTTAACTTTATCAAAAGGAGGTACGCTACTTGCATTACCAGATTTAACATCTTTCAGCATAATAATATGGTAGCCAAATTGAGTTTTAACTGGAATAACTGTATATTGCCCTTTTTTCAACTGTTTTAAGGCCGCAGTAAATTCAGGTACAAAACTAGAGCCATCAGACCAGCCTAGATCGCCACCTTTGTCTTTTGAGCCTGGATCAACAGAATATTTCTTAGCTAAATCAGTAAACTTAGCGCCCTTTTTTAATTGTGCAACTATGTCATCAGCAGTTTTTTTGTCTTTAACTAAAATATGTAATACGTCATATTGAGTTTGAGCAGCCGCATCTTTTTTCATTTTGTCGTATTTAGCCTTAACCATTGCATCAGTAACTGCATTCTTACTCGCTTTTTCTTGCAAAATTTGTGCATAAATCATTGGTTTAATTTCTTGCAGTTTTGCTTGATATTCGGCAGATTTATCTAAGCCTTGAGCATTACCTTCTGCTAAAATAGCTTGTTGCATACCAATTGATTGCAATATTTCTTTTTTGAATTGAGGGTTAGCCATTTGTTGCGCAGCCATTGGTGATGATTTTTTGAATTGATTCATCATTGCATCAATGATTTTTGGATCAACAGCTTTACCATTAACGTAAACTGTTTCGTTGGATTTAGCAACAGTTGCAACAGGAGCACCAGCAGCTGGAGCGACAGGAGTTGCTGCAAATGCAATGTTAACTACAATTAAAGAAGTTGAAAGCAACATTGCCTTAACGATTTGTTTCATAAAATTGTTCCTTATTAAAATTTATTACATCCTCGCACACTATTATACCTAAAAAGAAATTGTTTATGTAACTTTTTATAATACGTAACGTGACAAGTCTTCCGATTGGGAAATTTCCCCCAATTTTTCTGCCACAAATGTAGCGTCGATGCTAACATTTGCTTGTGCAGCTGGGTCATAAGATACGTCTTCTAACAGACGTTCCATCACCGTATATAACCTACGTGCGCCAATATTTTCTGTTTTTTCATTGACGTTAAAAGCAATTTCTGCCATTTGTCGAATTCCATCGCTCGTAAAATCTAAACAAACGTCTTCTGTTGCTAACAAAGCTTTGTATTGTTCAGTTAAACAGGCATCGGTTGCAGTTAAAATCTGTTCAAAATCATCAATTGTGAGCGAATTTAATTCAACACGGATCGGGAATCTACCTTGTAATTCAGGCAATAAATCAGATGGTTTTGATAAATGAAATGCGCCAGAGGCGATAAATAAGATGTGATCTGTTTTTACCATACCGTATTTAGTTGAAACAGTTGTTCCTTCGACTAAGGGCAACAAATCACGTTGAACACCAGATCTAGAAACATCTGCATTATTACCGCTTGATTTTATTGCAACTTTATCTATTTCATCAATAAATACAATTCCATTTTGTTCTACATATTTTAATGCATTAGCACGCATTTCATCTTCATTAACTAATTTATTTGACTCTTCTTCAATAAGTATTTTATGCGCATCAGAAATTTTTAATTTCACGGTTCTTTTTTTTACTTCTTGATTAGCTTCAAACATTCCCTGCAATTGGCTAGTTAGTTCTTCCATTCCTGGGGGTCCCATAAGGAGATTGACTTTTCCCTTTGGTGCAGTAACTTCAAGCTCAATTTCTTTATCGTCTAGTTTACCAAGTTTTAACATTTCGCGAAAGCGTTCGCGCGTATTGTTGGCATTGGTAACTAAATTTGCATCGGGTATTGATGAGTCAACAACTCCACGTGCAGGAGGCAGTAGCACATCTAAAATACGTTCCTCAGCTAATTCTTTAGCGCGATCTACGTGTTTTATTCGCTCGCATTCACGTTGTTCTTTTATCGCAATATCGACCAAATCACGGATAATTGAATCAACGTCTTTGCCGACATAACCAACTTCGGTAAATTTGGTTGCTTCGATTTTAATAAATGGCGCATTAGCTAGTTTAGCTAATCTTCTGGCTATTTCAGTTTTTCCAACGCCTGTTGGTCCTATCATAAGAATATTTTTTGGTGTGATCTCATGACGTAGCGGCTCTGCAACTTGGCTACGTCTCCATCTATTGCGTAGCGCAATCGCTACGGCTTTTTTGGCAGAATTTTGTCCTACTATGTATTTGTCTAATTCGGCAACAATCTGCCCTGGTGTTAATTGCATATTAAAATAAGCCTTAAAAAATTCGTATATATCTTTGTATCTAGGGATAGATATTTATTTTTCAAGGGACACTCTTTGTCTTTTAAAGTTAATTTAAAACTTCATCATCGGCAGTTTCACGTTCTGACAATGGAACTTCGGGTAATTCAATGCCAGATAAATTTCGCACATTTTGCTCAAGTTCTTTTGCTATTTGTGGATTTTCTTTTAGAAAGGCACGTACATTATCTTTACCTTGTCCAATTTTTTGCCCTTTATAGCTGTACCATGCGCCAGACTTATCAATCAGTTTGTTTAATACTCCAAGTTCAATAATTTCACCAAGAAGCGAAATTCCTTCGCCATATAATATCTCGAATTCTGCTTGTTTAAATGGTGGTGCAACTTTGTTTTTCACGACTTTTACTCTAGTTTCGCTGCCAACAATATCTTCACCTTTTTTGATATTACCTGTTCTACGAATATCTAAACGCACTGAAGCATAAAATTTCAGGGCATTGCCGCCTGTAGTTGTTTCTGGAGAGCCAAACATAACCCCGATTTTCATGCGAATCTGGTTGATGAATATTACCAATGTATTGGTGCGCTTGATATTTGAAGTTAATTTACGCAAGGCTTGTGACATAAGACGTGCATGCAATCCCATGTGACTGTCGCCCATATCTCCTTCAATTTCCGCTTTAGGTGTAAGTGCCGCCACTGAATCAACTACAATTAAATCAACGCCGCCACTACGAACCAACATATCAACGATTTCTAACCCTTGCTCGCCAGTGTCAGGTTGCGACATCAAAAGGTCGTTTACTTTTACACCAAGTTTTTTAGCATAAACTATATCCAATGCATTTTCTGCATCTATATAGGCACACACTCCACCTTGTTTTTGAGCTTCTGCAACTACAGACAAACAAAGTGTGGTTTTGCCGCTTGATTCTGGACCAAATATTTCAATTACCCGTCCACGTGGTAAACCACCAATTCCCAATGCTAAGTCAAGACCAATAGAGCCAGTTGGAATAACTTGTATATCATTAGCAATATCTGTGTCATCCATACGCATGATGGATCCTTTACCAAATTGTTTGCCAATTTGATCTAATGCGATTTGTAGCGCTTTCGCTTTATCATTATCCGCTGCAGCAGATTTTGTTTTTTCAGGTGATGCCATGAATCATTTTCCTTAAAGATTAAAGTAACCATCTAATAATGATGTTTACAATATACAGAATAAACTAATTTTTACCGATTTTGTGATAACTCATGAGGTAAAAATTAGTTTATTCTGTATATATGAGAAATATTACTAAGTAGTTACAGATTAAATATAAATAAATTGGTTATTTTTTCTTTGTTTTATTTTCCGCTAATGATTTGTCAACCAAAGCTTGCATTACTTCCATAATTCGAGCTGGTTGTGCTGGAGTTAGTTGGTAGCGGTTTACAATAACAGTTGGTGTGCCTGCGATATTGTATTTCTTAGTTAAATTAGCGTATTCTTTTGTCCTTGCATCAATTGCAAATGAATTGTATACAGCCATAAATTTGGCAACATCAATTTTATGTGCTTTTAGAAATATTTCTAACTGTTTTAAATCTTGTAAATCTTGATGTTGATTCATTACGGCATCAAATGCTGCTTCATCAAGTCGCTGTAAGTTCATTGCTTCTAGGGTCGCATTTAGTTTTGCTAATCCTACGAAATTTCCTTCCCACACAACTTGAATTTTTTGCAATTCAACGTTTTTAGCCGCAGGACTTGCCTGCCACGTTTCCAATAATGGCTCTAATGTTGCACAATGGACACATGCAAACGAGAAGAATACAAGAACACTTATTTTGCCATTTGTTGTACTTTGTTTTGTAGCAATTACGGTATAATCCTTACCTTCAACAATTTTTGTTGCAGCAAAGCTGTTAACCATAAGTATACTAATTAAAAAGCCAAATAAGAATTTTTTGCTGATTTTTATAAATAATTGCATAATATTATCTCCTTTTATGTTAATTCTTAAGCAAAACGCCTGAAATGTCTTGGTCGTGTAATTGGTTAATTATCTGTGTTGCCTGATCTTCGTTATCAAGTGGCCCAATAATTACACGGTTAATTATAGTATTGTTTTCGTTGGATGACTTAATTGTTGTACTAATCCCCAATAATGCGAGTTTAGCCTTCAAGTCATTTGCAGATTCTTGATTGCTAAATGCGCCAACTTGAACGTAGTATTTTAATTCATTTTGCGCAGTTGGCGCTGAACTTTGCTGATTTAAATTTTTCTTACCTGGTAAAACATCGTAAAAATCATAGTTTTGGTTTTGGCCTTGATCTTGAATGTGGTCGTTTGAGTCAGCTTCTTTTAGGCTAGTGCTTGGCGCTAGTGTAATTGGGCTCGAACTATCTATAAGCGATGGTGAATTTGTTACGTTCATTTCCACTTTATCTATAAACGGACTTTGCGCTTTGTTTAGATAAATAGATAATCCGCCTGCGACTATAACACCTAAAATTAGGCCAATAAAAAATTTAGCATTCATATTAATCCTCATAATAACATACAACAACGCTATTATCGATGCAATTTAGAACTTGCGTTTGTATTGAGTGGCTTGTGCCAAATGCTGTTTACTTATTAATTCGTTCCCATCTAGATCTGCAATACTTCTTGAAACTTTTAGTAATCGATAATACGCCCTAGCTGACAAATTCAATTTATTGGTAACTTGTTTTAAAAAATCCTTGGCTACAGACTCTATTATACAGTATTTATCAATTTCGCTGTTATCTAGCGCATAATTTAATTTGCCTTGACGATTTTGTTGTATATTTCGCGACTTTAATATACGTTGTTTTATTTGCTCAGATTCTTCGCCATTTGGTAAATCTTGTAATTCATCGCTGGTTAATTGCGGAACTTCTACAATTAGGTCAACGCGATCCAGAAATGGTCCAGATAGTTTACTTACATAGCGGGCTATTTGCTCTGGCGAACAATTACAAATAACCTTGGTATTATTTTTATTGCCACATGGGCATGGATTCATTGCGGCAAGAAGCTGAAAATCGGCGGGGAAATCAACTTTTGCATGTGCTCTTGCAATATTAATAGTTTTGGTCTCTAGGGGCTCACGCAACACTTCTAGAACTTTTCTGTCAAATTCGGGTAATTCATCTAAGAATAAGACGCCTTTGTGTGCCAGAGATATTTCTCCTGGTTTGGGGTTTTTTCCGCCACCGACCAATGCAACGCCAGACGCACTATGATGCGGGCGTCTAAATGGGATTTTGCCAAATTGTTCTAAGCTAAATCCACTGGAACTCAATGAATACATTGCCGCGCTTTCTAATGCTTCGGCATTAGTCATTGGTGGCATTATACTAGTTAAGCGCTCAGCAAGCATTGATTTGCCACAGCCTGGGCTGCCCATCATGAGAATTGAATGTCGCCCACATGCTGCAATCTCCAATGCTTTTTTTGCCGACAATTGTCCTTTTACATGAGAAAAATCTAATTTTGATGCTGTTTGCGCAATTTTGTACTCAGTTTTTTCTAATGGGTGTAAAATTTGCTTTTGGATAATGTGATCAATCACTTCAGTAAGTGTATTTGCCGCATAAACCTTGAGATTATCAACCAAATTAGCTTCATTAGCACTTGATGTGGGTAATATAAAATCTCGACTATTTTGATGCGCATTATACGCCACTGCAAGCGTTCCATGTGTGTGGCGTAATTCTCCATTTAGCGCTAATTCGCCAGCAAATTCAAGTTGCGCAATATCTAGCACTGGGTTAATTAGCCCCGATGCTATTAATACACCAAGCGCAATTGCTAAATCATAACGTCCAGATTCTTTGGGTAAATCAGCAGGTGCCAAATTTACAGTGATGCGTCGTGCTGGGAAATCGAAGCCAGAAGTTTGAATTGCGGAACGAACTCGATCGCGACTTTCTTTTACTTCGGTGTCGGGTAATCCAACGATTGAAAAACTTGGTAATCCACTTGCAACATGTACTTCAACTATAACTTCAGGGGCAAGCATTCCATTGATTGCCCTTGAATATAAGCGTGCTAATCCCATATTTTCTATTCTTTATTTAATTGTTTTTCTAATTGATCTAATTTGATTCGTGTATCACGTAAAAGCTTTTGTGCGTTGTCAAATTCTTCTCGCGTAACCAAGTCAAGCTTGTTTAATACTGCAGTGATGATGGCTTTGATGTTTTTTTCTGCGTCTATAAATGGGCTATTTTTCAAAATTTCGCCTAGATGCTCGTTTATTTGCTGAGTAATTTGTTCCTTAATCATTAAAATTCTCCATAAACAGGGGGTAATTTTAATACATTTTAGTACATAATGGTAAAGTTTTTTATTAATTAATTATTTTATTTATGTTATAATATCGAAATGAAATATAAAAAGGTGTTACAATGTATGAGTGGGACGAAATAAAAAACACTTCAAATCTTGAAAAACATGGTTTGGATTTCAATTTAGCCATCGAGGTTTTTTCTGATCCTAATGCAATAGTAGAATTAAATCGCAATGTAAATAACGAAGAACGGCATCAAATTATAGGTAAACTTCAGAATGAAATTATAATTATTTTTGTTGTATATACAGAAAGAAAACAAAAAATTAGAATAATTTCAGCAAGAAAAGCTAGTAAAAAAGAAAGGATAATTTATGAAAACCAGGCAACAGCAACTTGAGTTTTTAAAAAATTTAAAAGATGATGATATTGATTTTTCAGATATACCAGAAGTTACAGATTTTACTAATTGGCAACCTAATCCATTTTTTAAGCCAATTAAAGCTCAATTATCAGCGAAAATCGATAAAGATATTTTAGCTTGGCTAAAAATGCATGGCGAGGTATCCAAATTTTTAAATAAAGTGTTAAGAGAAAAAATGTTTGAAGAGCGCCAAAAAATGGCAAATATTTGATAAAATTGTTAGAATTAAAATGAAATGAGATCTTTATGCTTTATATATTAATAATTATTTTTTTGATTGTATCGACTAGCTTTTTTACAATAACGGAATTATCAATAATTACGTCAAAAAAACAGCGGTTACAAGCACTTGCTGATGATGGAAATCAAAAGGCAATTCAAGCTTTACAATTGAGTAAACGGATCGATAAAGTCATTGCTACGACGCAAATTGGGTTAACCTTTGTTGCTGTTTTAGTTGGTGCTATGTCTGATAGTATTTTGGATCCATTTATTACTCCATTTATTCTGCAATTTTCATTTGTCGCTAAATATGCCAGTATAATTTCATCGGTAATTAGTTTAACAGGCGTTACATTTTTGACTATTCTTATTGGGGATATTTTACCTAAACGAATTGCGCTAATTTACCCAGAAGCAATCGCAATGTGGATGGCGCCATTTGCTATCAAAGTTGTATATGTATTAACGCCCTTGATTAATGTGTTTTCTTTTTTGTCAAACGCAATTTTACGTTTATTTGGAATGCCAACGCAGTTAAATAATTTGGTTTCTGCTGAAGATATTGAAGACTTATTTGAAGCTGGTGCAAAATCAGGCTTGTTGGACGAAACCGAAAAGAATTTATTGGACAATGTCTGGCGTATGGATGAGCGTAGAGTTGGTGCGTTAATGACGACACGCGCTTCAATTATATACATCGATATAACCGCGCCATATAAAGACAATTTGGAGGTGGTGTTAAATAATCCTGAGCGGAGAATTGTAGTTTGCAACGAAGATTTGGATCATGTGTTGGGGATTTGCCTCGCTTCAGTTTGGATTAAAGATATTTTGCGTCAATTTTATGCGGGCAATGCTAATCCTACTGTTTCATGGGTAGAAAATTTGCTTCCGCTGCATACAATTCCCAATTCGTTAACTTTGATCGAAACACTGGAAGCTTTTCGCAAGTATAAAACGCATATTGCATTGGTGTATAATGAATTTGGTCATATTGAAGGAATTATTTCTATGGTAGATCTAATGGGCGCAGTGGTTGGCGAATCGCCTGATGTTGCCGATGAAGATTTATTGATTCTACAAAATTCCGCTGGTAAATGGCTAATTGATGGTTTGGCGCCTCTTGATGACGTGAAAAATGCGTTGGATATTTCTGAATTTCCCGACGAGGATTTGGGAAATTACCAAACAGCATCAGGATTTGTTATGTCAATTTTAGGTCGTAGTAAGGGGCGTTTACCGAAGGAATTTGACAAATTTACATATGCTGGATATGTTTTTGAAATCGTTGATATCGATAGAACAAAAGGCTATAGAATAGATCAAATCATGGTACAAAGAGAGGGTACTCCCAGTATGTAGCTACTGAGCAATATCTCACATATACAGAATGAATTAATTTTTCCCTCATGAGTTATCACAAAATCGGTAAAAACTAATTCATTCTGTATGTTGTAAACATTGTTGCTAAGCAGCTACTATTATTCAAAGATTATGAGTAGCACTAATTATTTTATGTAATTTGATATATTAATTGTTATTAAATTCATCCAAGAAAATAGCTTTATAAACTGGATAAGCAATTATTGCCTCATATGCGATTTGCTTGGCTTTTTTGTGGTTGCCGATTTTCCAATATAATTTAGCTTGTTTGATTAATGTATCCGCGTATGGGTGAAAGTTTGCTAATTTGTTGGTATAATGCAACTGTTGCGATATTGTAAATATTTGATTTGTCTGATTATCATCAATGTTTATGTAGTTATCCAAGGTATATAATGCTGGATACGCCAATAATCCATTTTGATTAGCAATATTCTCCAGATATTTAGCTTGCATCGCAAATTGTGCCAGATTATTCTCTGGGGCATCGTCGTAATCGGCTAATTTATTAACAATAATGCAATTGCTAATTATAAGGTATACGATATAAATTACTGGGATAGCTAATATAAGCGTAATTTTTTTCGTTGCAACGCTGGATAATGGTTTATCTACCGACAGAAACATAATAAATCCGCCCAAGAAATACATATACCAAAGCGGATATTCGAGCATACTATGCGCAATAGTTGTTGCTATCATGCAAAGAAGTAATATAGTTTCGGTATTTAGATTGTTTTTTATAATATAATGTAATGGGTAAATCACACCAATGACGACGATCAATGTACCAATTATTCCAGTTTCGGCTAGTAATTGCAGAATCAAATTGTGACAATTGGTAAATAATCCGTCATTTAATGGCGCATTAGGAAATAAGTTTTGCAAGATCACACTTTGTTTAGCATATTCAGCCCAACCAATCCCGAAAAATGGGTGATGCTTGAATGTCAACCATGCTTTTAGCCATTCGACTTCGCGTCTACCGGCGCCACCTCCGTCTGATGCAATTCTGCTTAGTCCAGAGCTGGCATTATCGCCAATTAGATGTAAAATCAGCGGGTAGAAATATTCTATTGCAAATAGTAAAATACAACTTGCGGTAATCAAGTAAAACACCCGTAATGAGTTCTTATTTCGTTGCTTAATTAAAAATATTCCGCCAATAATTAATGCTAAAGCAAAATAAATAAATACGCTACGTGACGCCCCGAGTGTAATGCTAAAGCTTAGCCAAGTGGCGCTGATTAAAAATAAATAATTCGGAATTCTTTTGTTGTAGCGTAAATAAATTAATGCAAAAAAGCTCCAGCTAAGGTAGTGGCAGTAGTGATTTCTTTGTCCAATATTGCCGAAAATATTGGTAGTTGGATGTAATTCATCGTAAAATACCCAATCGCCAAAGTGAGCGTAAAGTCCTGTGTATTGAGAGAATCCAATTAGCGATTGCAATATCCCACCAATGAGTAATGCAACGCAAATGTAAGTAAATATTGTTGGTAGCCCATAGTTTTTGACAATGGTATTAACGCTAATTGCCAACAGTAAGCCAATAAAAAGTTCGATTATTAGTATATATGATACACTTACGAAATCAAGTGGGCGAATGAATTGTTGCAAAAATATAAACACGCCAAATAAAATTAGTGCGAGGCTAATTCTCGGTATATAGAGTTTTTTGTTGGATAATGCAGTAATAATGAACAAGCTAATACACAATATCGCAAAGAGAATTTCTGTCCAAAATTGCGGTAGTGGATCATAGTGGATATTGTTTAACTCTGGCAAAATTAGAATAAGAAAAATGTTGCTTATCATCAATATTTTGCCGATTTTTGCGTAATTTATGTGCATTGTTTATCCTATATTAATGTGTCAACTTTATTTTATTTTAATAAGGTTGAGCAAACTTTTAATAATGCGCAAATGCGGTGCTTTAGTGCAAACCTAACAATGTAGTATAATCAATTTAATGCGAGATTATAACATGTCATTCATATGTAATCAAGCATTAAGAGTATATATTATACAATATGTTGTGTAATTATATTCAGTCATTTTGACTAATTTTTTACAATACAATTATCTGACGTTTAACATAGTTGAGGTAACACTTGACACTAATTTGTATTTAGTGATAAAATAACGACCAGTTCTCAAATAATTCATTTTTCAATGCTTAAAGTAGCTATATTTAGTTACCGAGCAAATCTAGTTGTGCAAGTTTTATATTTAGTGTTAGTTTATTGCGGTTTATCCATTGACATTCTTTGGTCATAACAGTTTTGGCGAAATATATGAAAATCATTAAATATGCTTTGTACATTTTGTTTGGTATACTCCTGATATCTTGCGGAGGTGGATCATCTTCTGCAGCTGTTTCAACTAATTCCGTGCAAGACTTGAGTTTGCTAGGTATATCAACGCCGTATTACTTGCCAAATGATAGCTCGGTTAGAACTGATGGTTATGTATATTTATACAATAATGCAAGCACTTCGTTGACTAATCTTAGTTACACTATATCAAACAATAGCACAAATACGTCGATTACATTAGGATCTAGCCAGTGTAATTCTATAGCGCCAAATAACTCATGCGCGCTATATTTTTCATTTTCACGAACGACTAATACTGGCGGATTTAGTGTCCAAGTTAGTAATGGAAGCAGTGTAGTTACCAGTGACATGATTGGGGTATCCAAGGTTAATGCAACTAGTTTAAGTGGCGCAGCTGGAATAACATTGATAAGTGCGCCGTATGTTATAAGTAATAGTAATGGATTAGAAACGCGAGTAATAGTGACTGCGTTGGTAAGTTCATCATCAATCGGGAGTGATTTCAACACAATTGAGCTTACCAGCTCTGGTGGGTCTAAGTTAGATTATGTGGTGCTAAGCAACAATAACGGAGTAGAAAGCCTTACGCAAGGTCATATGGTAACATTTGCCTTAAGCTTACCATCAAGTACAACGACAATGCCAATTTATGCGCAAATCGGTAACACAATAGATGGAATATATACGGCGATTAATACATCGACTACATTTATCACTGTAACGCAATCATCATTAACCAGTATATTGAATTTAATACCACAAAATGCAGTATTAAGCACGAGCAATGAAAGCCAAATATTCACAATTTATAATGCGGGTAATGAATCAATCACATCATTTACATTGGTTTTAGCGTCATCTAATGGTATCATTACTAATGGCAATACTTGTACAAGTATACTGCTACCAAAATCGAGCTGTAGTTACACTACTAGCTTTAGCCCAAGTACTATATTTGGTACTTATAATACGATATTAAATGTAGCATATAGTGGTGGCGGTGTTGCAGATAATTATGTTTCAGATATCACTTATGATGGTATTGGGCGCTATGGTATAGATCTTGCATTAAATCATAGACATCTTAGTACTGTGATCGGGCAATTAGAATCTTCGTTATTAACTATTACTAACAGCGGTACTGTGGATGAATCTGGTATACAAATGGCAGTATTAAATAATGAATTATTTACATTATCACAGTCTAATCGATCTGATAGTTGCAGTTTAAATGGTAGTATTATTGGGGGGATTTTGGCTGGTGATTCTTGTACTCTTGTTATTACTTATGAAGCTAATCAAATTGAGTCTGAGCAATCGAGTTATATATTAGCTACATATTATAATAATTCAGCTCAATTAAAGTCAATTATATCAATTGATTATACAACGATTGATAATTATCCAATTATACAAGTATCTCCACGCTATGTGCGCTATCCAATTTTGGCCGCAGATAATTCTGAATCATCTCTTGCTGTATTTACCGTTAATAATTATGGTTACCAATCTACAAGCGACTTGGCGATTAATTTTTTAAGTAATGAAAGTAATATATTTACAATTGTGGATAATAATTGTAGCCAAGTTTTGGTACCGAATGGTTCATGTAGTTTTGGAGTGTTGTCTGGTTCAGCAAATACTGCTGGTGATTATGTAGGTTCAATCGATGTTAGCTATAATAATAAGAGTGAGGTTGAATCATTGGTAGCAAGTTTTTATAATCCCGAATCATCTAATATAGTGTTGTCGGTAAATACTTTGGGAAGTTTTAAAGGTAATGGCGTTGAATCTAGCCCATTTACTTTATTGTCTGGAGAAAGTGGTAAGATTATTCTCCGCTATACCAATAATAGTGCAGCATCTGTTGATCAATTCACTGTATCATTGCCATCTTCGGTGATTGCTGGATACACATCGATTATAAATAATTGTAAAGATAAATTACTAGAATCTGGCGATCATTGCGATGTCATTTTGAGTATGGTTAATGATACTGCTGGATCTTATAATATTAATTTGCAGGAAATTACTTATTCAGCGAAGGATATGTTATCAAGAGCATCTAGTTGGGGTGGGGGATCACAGATTTATGTTACTTGTTTCCCAGCTGTTCCTGTTGGGATAAATAGTTTTGCAATAATATATAATGGTGACTCATATGCTGGTACTTTTGAATCAACTGCTAATCAGGCAATAACAATAGTTATAGTGTTGCCACAAAATACATATCAATATACTAATCAAGAATCAGCAAATTTTGTTGCCCAATTTAGTACGGCATCGTCTTTAGATGAGGTTTATGTCGATGGTAATATACAATATAGCGGTATAAGTTCACCGAATTTTTGGAAGAAAATTAGGTATACTGTAACATCATATACTGGGCAATCTGTAGTGTACGATGTATATGTGCTTTGTTGGAATTCATTACCCACTGTTCCTACGGAATATCCTTTAAGTGTTATGGTAACAGATGAGAGTGGCAATATTTATGTGGGTAATTCCGATCCAGATATATTTGTTTATCCTGTGGAAAGTCAAGCGTGGAGTGCAATACAAATTAATTTTAGTAGCGATGAAGGTGGAGTAACTACAATTGCACCAATCAATCCTACAGCCGTATATGCTGGTACAGCAGCGTTATTTGGTGGACATGAATATTATGTAAGTACTTCTGGTGGTGCTAACTCAATCAATACTTTCCATGAATTTGCTAAATTTCCATGGTCTTCATTTTATTCCCCAGATCTACCGTCGAATATAATTCCATTATATGGTGATTCATTTGGTAATTTGTGGGCTTCTGATGGTAGTTTAGAATATAATTCTTCTTATACAGGATTTGTTGCATCTGTGATCTATAGCAATGGCAATATTTGGTTTGCAATTACTGCAAGTGGAGCATCCAATGATGGATACGTATTTTATTGTACCTTAAGCTTATCGTGTCATCAGATGGATTCTGGGTCAAACACATATGTGACAGCTGATGAAAGTGGCAATGCATATGCTGCATGGGCTTCGAGTGGACAAATCATTAAATACACTTATGCAAATTCGGTTGAATCTTCTAATACGGTAGCTACATTGTCAGATCCGTGCTCTGGATCTTCCAGTCATTGTGTTCCACAAATTGTATATGATCCTGTAAATAGTTTACTTTTTTATATATATTATGGTAATGCAGGATCAACAAACGGCGATACTTATGATTTTGGGGTAGTTGGTATAAATGGTGTAACTCCGCTGAGCTTACCATATCCTCCACAAAATGGTTCAAGAACATATCCTATTTCAATAGATAGTATTAACAATAATATTGTTTTCTTAGGGGTTAATAGTGTAGTTTATTGGATGCATTACCCAAATTAAATTCTGAAAGTTCTATCTGAAGTATTTAACTCGACTTTGTGACTTTTTCCGCTGTTTAAGCATACTTAAGATTTACGGTATATTTATTGAAGATAGATTATGTATACTAAAAAGTTTAATCCTGATTTACCAGGAAAAAAGATATGGTTATACTAGGAGCGAAATCAGACAATACAATACATTTTTGTTGTATAATATTGCTTGGTAACCTTTTTATGTTACAAACAGTATATTTAAAAAAATGTAACTATCTAGCCGTGATGTTTAGGATATATAGAATAAATTAATTTTTACCGATTTTGTGATAGCTCATGAGGAAAGAATTAATTTATTCTATATATTGAGGTTCTAAGTAGTTACAACAAAAATTAAAGAATAAAGGATCACCTTGTGTAGTGGATATTTGAAAGGTTTTATTGTGAAAAAATTTATATACATGATTGTTTGTGTTTTCTTCTTGATAGCTTGCAGTAAAAAGCCTGCTGAACGTAAAATGCCTCCTACTCATGTAGATGTGATGGTGGTGCATACGATGAATGTTCCATATAGTTTGGATTATCCTGGGACAATCTCTGGAGTGGATAATTTTGCGGTAGTACCTCAAGTCAATGGCGTAATTTATAAGCAATTATACAAAGAGGGAACGATGGTTAAGAAAAATCAACCATTATACCAAATAGATCCACGTCCATATGAAAATACATTACAAGAAGCGTTAGGTTCGCTTTCCAAAGATACTGCAGCCATGCAACAGTATAAATTAATCCTTGACCGGTATAATAAATTATACCCTGTTGGCGGTGTATCAAAACAAGATGTTGAAACTGCAACGATTAATTATCAGGCAGCAAAAGGTTTGGTGCAAACCGATGAGGCGACTGTTAAGCAAGCAAAATTAAATATTGAATATTCAACGGTATTATCTCCAGTTGATGGTTTGATTGGTGAAAGACAAGTTACCGTCGGAGATAACGTAACGGCGCAGCAAACTGTGTTGAATTATATCAACAGTAGTAATAGTTTATACGCTAGCTTTTCTGTTCCTGAAAATGATCGATTGGCTTTGCAAGAAGGAATTGCCCAAAAAGCAATTTCAGTACCAAAAGATTTCCAATTCAATGTAAATCTAGAGTTAGCCGATGGACAAGTGCTAAAAAATGCTGGGAAAGTCCAATTTTTTGACACAAGAATTAGCCCAGAAAATGGTAGTTGGAATATGCGTGCGGATGTGAATAACAAATCATTGAGTACTTCTTTGTTAAACGGGCAATTTGTGCACATTTACTTAGATGGTGCTTTTTTTGTAAATACGATTTCTATTCCTCAGGCTGCAGTATTTAGAGATAATTCGGGTTCTTTTGTCTATGTAGTAGCCGCGGAAAATAAAGTTATAAAGAAACCTGTTACACCTGGTCGAATGATTGGTGAGCAATGGATAATTCCAAGCGGTTTACAAAGTGGCGATAAAGTTGTCGTAAATGGCGGAGTTAAATTACACGGTGGTGAAACAGTTGTGGTCGACTCAACAAAAAATCAAAGTGGGAACAATATAGATAACGCAGCCTAATCGAAAAGGATTCGTGATGTTTTGTAAATTTTTTATTCTACGTCCAGTATTATCAATAGTTATTTCTTTAGTGATTTTACTTGGTGGTTTAGTCGCGATTTGGGCTTCGCCTATTGAGCAATATCCCAATATTGTGCCACCAAGTATACAAGTAAGCGCTACATTTCCTGGTGCGACAGCTGAAGTTGTTGCTGCAACTGTGGCTTCTCCGTTAGAAAATCAGATATCTGGTATTTCAAATATGATATACATGACATCAACTAGCGCGAATGGCAGTAGCTCTGTGAGTATTACTGTGTATTTTGACATTGGCACAGATTTGGACTCTAGACTTGGTGATATGCTAAATCGCGTTAATGCTGCATTGCCACAATTACCCACTGCAGTACAAACTCAGGGCATTACGGTACAAAAATCTTCTCCAAATATGTTTATGGTATTGAGCATGTTTGCCCCAAGCGGTAAACCTGATGATATTTACGTGTCTAATTATGCATATCGTTATGTATATCCAGTTCTGAGCCAAATTAACGGTTTAGGGACGGTTACATTAGCGGGTAATCGAAATTACGCTATGCGTGTGTGGATTGACCCTAAAAAATTAGCTTATTATAATTTAGGCACTTCGGATGTGGTTAATGCCATACAAGATCAAAATCAACAGTACGCTATTGGACAAATGTCGATGCCACCAACGGATGGTAAGGCGCAATTCCAATTTATGATTAGCACGCGAGGGTATTTGAAAGAGCCTGCACAATTTGGTAATATTATTGTTCGTACCGATAGTAAAACAAATCAAGTTGTGCGGTTAAAAGATGTTGCGCATGTAACGCTGGCAGGACAACAATATTTAACTAATTTGTTAACTGAAACCCCTACTGCAGATGGCAAAATTCATGTGCAACCGCGAGTAGCAATGTTACTTTATTTGACACCAGGCGCGAATCAATTAGAAGTGAAGCAAAAAGTAATTGCTGCAATGGAAGGGATGAAGAAATATTTTCCTGCAGGAATACAGTATGATGTGTCATATGATTCTTCACTGTTTGTAAATGCGTCAATTAAACAGGTTATGGAGACATTTCGCGATGCATTTATTTTGGTATTTTTGGTTGTATTTTTGTTTATTCAAAATTTACGTGGCACGATTATTCCGATTTTGGCGATTCCTGTTTCAATTATTGGAACCTTTGCTGGTACGTACATGCTTGGGTTTTCGATTAATACGCTTACGCTATTTGGCGTGATTTTGGCAATTGGGATCGTTGTCGATGACGCGATTGTCGTTCTCGAAAACGTCGAGCGGATTATGACGGAGCATAAATGTGATTCTACAACCGCGGCAATTAAGGCGATGGAAGAAGTTGCATCTCCAGTTATAGCGATTGTATTGGTGTTAAATGCGGTGTTTTTACCTGTGGCATTTTTGGGTGGATTCTCTGGGCTATTATACAAACAATTCGCCGTAACTATTGCAATATCAGTACTTTTATCGGGTATTGTAGCCTTGACATTGACGCCAACATTATGCGCATTATTGCTTAAAAACGTTAATCATGATAAACCAAAAAATAAATTTTTCCACGCGTTTGACGCTGGCTTTGAGTGGATAAAAAAACATTACCTTACTGGTGTAAAATGGCTAATACTAAAGTCTAGAACTGCATTTGCAATGTTTGGTGGCGTTATTGTTGGTGCTATATATCTATTTTACATTATTCCAACATCATTGTTACCAATGGAAGATTTGGGTAATTTCTTTAGCATAGTGAAATTACCATCGGCAGCTTCACTTGATAGAACCACTGTGGAGTCAGAAAAATTTTCTAAATATATTCTCAAATCACCATTAGTAACACAAGTGATTAATGTGGTTGGAATCGATATTTTGGACAATGGTGCGATTAAATCTAATGCTGGCTTGGTGATTGCGATTCTAAAACCTTGGGATCAGCGAAAAAAGGCTGATGAAACATCTGATGCATTAATTGCTAATGCGAATAAATATGGGTTTATGAATAAATCTTCGCAAAATTTAGCATTCAATCAACCACCGATTAATGGGCTTAGTACCACTGGCGGTGTTACGTTTTATTTACAAGCGGTTAATAGTGTGTCGATTCAACAAATTTACCAAGATTCGATTAAACTAACGATGGCGTTAATGAAGCATCCAGCTGTTAGCTATGCCGTGCAATTATATGATGTAAATGTGCCACAATTATATATTGACGTAGATCGAGATAAAGCTAAAATGTTGGGGGTGAATATCTCTGACATATTTACCAATGCACAAGCTGTATTTGGTACGTATTATGTGAACTATTTCGAGAAATGGGATAACTTGTGGTGGGTGATTATTCAATCTGATTATAAATATAGGAATAATCCTCAGCTACTGAGTACCGTATATGTCAAAAATTCACAAAATAAAATGGTGCCATTGGGTAGCGTTGCCAAAGTTGAATTTAAAAATGGTCCTGAAGTGGTAACAAGGTTTAATACGTATTTGTCTAGTCAAATTATTGTGAATCCAAAACCAGGATTTACATCTGGCGATATTATGAATGCAATTACTGAAACAACCGATGCAACTTTGGGTAATACGTATGCAGTTAAGTGGTTTGGACCTGCCTATCAACAGGCGCTAACTGGTGCAAGTTCTTCGATTGCATTTGTGCTGGGTATTATAATGGTGTTTTTAATTTTAGCAGCTTTATATGAAATGTGGAGTCTTCCATTTGCCGTGTTAATGGCGATTCCATTTGCCTTATTAGGCGCTATTGTTATGCTGTTTTTAACTGGGCGCCCAAATGATATTTTCTTCCAAGTGAGTTTGATTACATTGATTGGCCTTTCGGCGAAAAATGCGATTTTAATTACAGAGTTTGCGTTGGAGTCGATGAAAAAAGAAGGAATGAGTGTTGTTGATGCGGCAATCCATGCGGCAGAATTGCGATTTAGACCGATTGTTATGACGTCTTTGGCGTTTATTCTGGGTGCTTTACCATTGGCATTGGCTAGTGGTGCGGGAGCCAATTCACAACATTCGGTTGGAACGGGGATTATTGGTGGTATGTTAGGGTCGACGTTTATTGCGACATTTTTTGTGCCACTGTTTTTTGTTATGGTAATGAGTATTGGTAAACGAAAGGTTAAGAATGAAAAGAATATCAATTAAATTGGCTGTATTAATTTGTTGTTTCGCATCTAGTGCGTATGCAACAGATAATTCTGTCGCTACAACGGCTGTTTCTGATGGCAATGCATCGACGAATGCTGCGATTATGACTAAAACAGGAGCCTTAGTTTCTGGTAATAAAACTATTGTTGCGAGTAATATAAATGTGGTTGCTACTTGTACAGCTGAAGGTACACCAATAACGGTAAAATGTTTGGATGATATTTGGCAATCTCGTGAGAATTTGACTAGTAAAAATCAAACGGATATTGCTAATTATTTGCTGACTCAACCTACAATCCCAGGAGATTATGCAACTGCGTGGAAAATTGCACGCTTAGTTTATTTTATTGGCAATTATGGCGTAGGCGAACAGCGTTTCACTAAAACAGATGAAGGTGTTACGCTTTTTGATTATGGAGTAAAGGCGGGCAAAGTTGCTACGGGGATTGATTCAAGCAAAGTCGAGGGGTTATATTGGTATGCAGTTGATTTGGGTAGCTGGGGATTAGCGAAAGGAATTATTGCGGCAGCATCAAGTGCTGGAGATGGTATGGATGCATTAAAGGCAGCGAAGAAGATTGATCCGTCATATCAATGGTATGGTAGCAGTCGTATTTTGGGGCGTTATTATCAAGAGTTGCCAGGTATTTTTGGTGGTAGCAATAAAAAAGCGCTTGAGTTATATAAAGAAGTAGTGGCAAAAAGTCCTAACAATGGGGCAAATCTATTGTATTTAGGACGTTATTATTTAAAAGATGGTGATTATTCACAGGCGCTTGCTTGGTGTAAAAAAGGTGTTGCATTGCCAAGTGTTGAGGGTAAATTTGAGGATTTACGTTATAGACGTGAATTGAATAGCTGTATTAGCGACGCTAGCGCTAAGTTAAAACCTTAGTTTTAGTTGTAACTACCTAGCAATAGTCTCATATTACAGAATAAATATCACTGCTAGGTAGTTAACATAGAAACGCGATACTTTAGTCTTCACTGTTTTAGCTTTATGTTTATAGGATACCTTATTAATTTTTGAACGCAAAAATTAATAAGGTATCCTATTTATTTAAACACGCAGTAAAAAGTGATGACTGGTTAACGTTATATCAATATTTCAAAAATATTACTTTGCTATTTCACTTGCTAAAATTGGTTTATTAATCATTGCATAGCAAAATGCGGCTAAAATCACAAGTACACCGCTAATTCCAAATACAATATTATAATTACCAGTCATCTGCAAGACTACTCCTGAAATAGTTGGAGCTAAGGCTCCACCAATGAAATTCGCGCAATTTTGTATTCCGCCAAATGTACCAACTGCATTTCGTGGTGCAACATCGCTCACTAATGCCCACAATACTCCAACTCTTGCAGATACCGCGAAGGTACTAATTGAAAATAATATTACTGCAATTGGCAAACTATCAATGTAATTAATTGGAATAACAGTCGCACCAGCAATGATACAACCAATAACGGCAGGGATTACACGAGCTTTTATAACGTTAAAATGATATCGTCGAATTAATAAATCAGATATATATCCGCCAAATGGAACAGCAACTATACCAGCAATAAACGGTAATGCAGCTATCCAACCAGTAGTTTTTAGATCTAAACCTCGATTAGTCATCAAATATGTTGGCAACCATGTAAAATATAACCAAAACACATATGAACTACCAAAATTACCAAGATTTATCCACCATGAAGTTTTATGGTTTATTAATCGCCAAATGCTAAATTTAACATCTGGAACACTATCATTAGTTAAATCTTTAACGATATATTCATTATCATTTTTTTTATAAATTTTAAACCATAGCAATACGATAGCAAAACCAAGTACACCAAGTGCTATAAACATTCCACGCCAACTAGCTAGTATAATTAAAAAAGCGATAAGTGGTGGCGCAAAACCATTAGCAATTTTAGGTCCTAAATTAATCGTACCTGCAGCTAAGCCACGCTCACTATCTTTAAAATATAGTTGAATGATTTTGCCAGCAATAACAAAAAATGGCGCTTCAGCAATACCTAAAAATACACGTGAAATATAAAGACTTGAATAATCATGTGTCAATCCACTCATAATAGTTGCAATGGACCACAATATTACAGACCATACAAATATTTTGCTAACGCCAAATTTGTCAATTAGCCAACCAGACGGGATACTTGCAGCTGCGTACGGCCACATCCATGCGGCGAGTAAAAACCCCATTTGGCTAGGCGTTAATCCAAACTCACTATTAAGATGTGTTGTTGCAAAACTAATATTAACGCGATCTACATAATTGATTATTGAGCCCAGTAGCATAATTGTAACAAGTTGCCAACGGTATTCTTTTAGTTTATTTAACATTATACACCTTAAAAATTAATATACTCAACAAGTTAAAATAATGATATTTAGAGTGTTTAATATTGAATTTTCAATCTAAATGCAACAAAATTAAGTTAGACCAAGAAAGGTTCTTGGGTTTTTAACACCTAATGAGGTGATTAACAAATACTTAAACCAACTGTATTCTAATAAGCGCAACACTGTCGCACTTCAGAGGTGTAAATTCGCTAAATTATTTTGTATCAAGTACAGATACTCGAATACGGTGTCCATCTGGGTCAAGGGCTACAAAGGTTAAACCAAATACAGCTTCAAATAAATCCTCTTCAATAGTAACCCCTAATTCACCCCATTGTTTTCGTAATTCACGTACAGATACGTCATCTATTACCACATAAGCAAGCTCAGAGCGATTTCCAGTACCGCCTGAAACAAAATTTTTTGCTTGGGTACCCCATAAACTAAAGTAAATCCCATTTTCAAAAGAAAAACTAACATAATTTGGGGTTGATAATACAGGTTTTTTAAGAAAATCTTTTCATAAAATAAAGCACTTTCCAGTGGCTTTTCTACATAAAAGATAAACTGATTTGGATTAATCATTATTCAAGTCCTAAAAATTAAAATACATTATTTTACTAAAATATTTTTTAGTTATGTCTACGCATTAAAGTCTGAACAGCAATATCTTCATCAAGTTTAGACCAATGTACACCTAGCCCATGACCAATGAAACGCCAGTCATTCCGCTCAGTATCATTTGCATCACGCAATCTCGGAAACCATTCTAATGGCGCAGATATTTCTCTACCATCAGCCAAAATAAAATGTAATGAGGATTTAGTAAAGCTAACACCAATTACGTGTTCATCAAATTCAATTGCTAAAGTGTTCATGCCATTTCTCCAAAAATAATTTTTTATGTTCAATAACAAGTAGTCTAATTTTAGTTAATTCATGACTTCTAAAAGCGTTTGAACTAGCTAACTGAATTGGATTCAACCAAAACTTAGCAACGCAATCACCATGTTCAATATCTATGTGTGGTGGTTCATTTCGCTCTAGACTAAAAAAGAAAAATCGAAATCCTTTTATATTTAATACGGTAGGCATATTTATCTCTTCAATGGTGCTTCAAGAATTTTATTAAATCATCTGGTGTATTTATTCCATTTTAGTTGGCTATATATTTGTTTTTGGCTTGCTTACATAGCTAATTTTATACTTCGTCATATTGATAAAAAAGCGACTATGTCTGAATAGTACATTAGGCGCTTTTCTATTCATGACTCAAACTTCAAGTATATATCAGCATCTTCGCTGTTTTGACAACTCTATCATTAAATATCCAACAATAATCTAGCAGGATCTTCTAGCGCGTCTCTAATTGCAACAAGCGTTGTTACGGCTTCACGTCCATCAATTATGCGGTGATCGTATGATAGTGCCAAATACATCATTGGACGCACAACAATTTGTCCTTTTTCTACAACTGCGCGGTCTTTAATTGCATGCATGCCTAAAATCGCCGATTGTGGCGGATTAATAATTGGCGTTGACATCATAGAACCAAAAGTACCACCATTGGTGATTGAGAATGTTCCACCAGTCAAATCATCAATATCCAATTTACCTTCTTTAGCGCGCTTTCCAAAATCAGCAATTGCTAATTCTATGTCGGCAATCGACATATTTTCCACATTACGTAATACTGGCACAACCAAACCACGTGGGCTACTAACTGCAATACCAATGTCAAAATAACCATGATACACAATATCATCCCCATCAACAGATGCATTTAGCACTGGATATTGACGTAAAGCTTGAATAACTGCTTTTACAAAAAATGACATAAATCCAAGTTTTACGCCGTGTTTTTTCTCAAAAATATCTTTGTATTTTGTGCGTAAATCCATAACAGGTTGCATATTAACTTCGTTGAATGTTGTTAGTATCGCATTATTTTGCTGGCTTTCAAGCAAGCGTTCTGCTACTCGCTTACGTAAACGTGTCATTGGTACACGCTCTTCAATGCGAGATGCTTTGCCACTGATAATACCCAATACGTCTTCTTTTAATACGCGTCCACCACGACCAGTGCCTGTAGCATTAGAAATGTCAACACCGTTATCCGCTGCGACCTTTGCTGCAGCTGGCATTGCTTTAGTCGCAGAATTATTTGCCACAGCAGTATTTGCGGGTGAAGTAGTTGGTGAATTTGCTACCACGGCTGGAGCTGGAGTAGCTTTAGCTTCTACAGCTGGTGCTGTTGCAACTTGTGGTTTTATATCGGTATCGATATAAGCGATTAATTGTCCACTAACTACGGTATCTCCTGGTTTTCCAACCAATTCAACCAGAGTTCCATCTTCAGGTGCGGGTAATTCTAGCACAACTTTGTCGGTTTCTAGATCAATTAAATTTTGTTCTCTTTTTACAAATTCACCTTGTTTTATATGCCAGTCCAATAGTGTAGCTTCACTTACCGATTCTGGTAATTGTGGTACTTTGATTTCAATTTTCATGTGATTATCCTTATAAATTATTTAGTAATTGCCCAGCAATTATATTTACAATATACAGGATAACTTAATTTTTACCAATTTTGTGATAACTCATGAGGGAAAAATTAAGTCATCCTGTATACATGCAATATGTTGCTGGGTGCTTACATTATTTAAATGCATCTTTCATTAGTTGCACCAACTCATCTTTACTAGCACTCTTAGTTCCAGTAGCTGGCGAAGCAGATGCTGGACGAGTTACCGCCATAAATGATTTACCCATTCCCAAGCAATGATTCAAACTTTCGCGTAATTGTGTCCATGCGCCCTGATTATACGGCTCTTCTTGTAGCCACACAAATTTGCTGGCATTAACGTATTTACCTAATTCTTGCTTTAATACATCCAAAGGAAATGGATACAATTGTTCTAAACGCAAAATCGCAACTTGCTTGTCTAAGCTTTTATCGGCACGCTCTTTAATGGCGTCATAATACACTTGTCCGCTACATACAATTACTTGATTCACATTATTCACCTCGACCAGAGGATCATTAATTAGTACTTTAAACCCGCCGTTAGTGAATTCGCTAATTTGGCTCATTGCATCTTTGTGGCGTAATAACCGTTTTGACAACAATACAACCAATGGTTTTATATAATATTGGCGCTTAATTTGTCTACGTAATAGATGGAATAATTGTGCTGCAGTAGTTGGTATTGCAACTTGAATATTATTTTCCGCGCAAAGTTGTAAATAGCGTTCTAATCGCGCAGAAGTATGTTCGGGACCGTCGCCATCGTAACCGTGTGGTAACATCATTACTAAACGATTTAATGTACCCCATTTAACTTCGCCAGATGTAATAAATTGGTCTATTATTACTTGACCACCATTGGCAAAATCGCCATACTGTGCTTCCCACATTACCAAATCATTTAATTTGGCGGTACTGTAACCATATTCAAAGCCTAAGACACATTCTTCATTTAATACAGAGTCACAAATTGATACTTTAGAGTTATTCTCAAGTCGGCTTAATGGTGTATAGCCTTTGTCATCAACATTATCGCGATCGAAATTATGCACGATTGCATGACGATGAGAAAACGTACCACGTCCTGAATCTTCGCCACTAAACCGCACATTAGTACCTTCGTGCAATAAACTACCGTAGACTAGAATTTCTGCCATCCCGTAGTCAATTCCTTGCATACCAGACGCCATTGACTTGCGTGTTTCAAACAGTTTTGCGACAATTGGGTGTAATTTAAAATCTGCGGATGGTAAAATAGCGGTTTCGGTGCTAATTAGTTTAATCAGATCAGCAGAAATGTTCGTATCAACTTTATCATTCCACTTTGCATTTAAAATTGGGGTGGTGGCAAAATCATACCACGGCAATGCCATCATTTTGTCTTTATGCGGGTGCTCACCTTTACCAAAGCTGACACGATATTCTTCGAGTAAATTAGCAGCATCTTTGTCGGTAATTATACCCGCAGCAATTAAGCGATTCGCATAAAGCGTACGCACTCCAGGATGTTCTTTTATTTTGCGGTACATAAATGGCTGAGTCATAGTTGGGTCATCTGATTCATTATGACCATGACGCCTAAAACTAACTAAATCTATCATAACATCTTTAGCAAATTTTGCTCGATATGCAATCGCCATATCCATAACGAATGCAACATTATCCACATCGTCTGCATTAACATGCAACACTGGCGCCTCAATCATTTTGGCAATATCTGTGCAAAAACGAGAAGAACGATTATCACGAATATCTGAAGTCGTAAAGCCGACTTGGTTATTCACCGTAATATGTATCATTCCGCCAACGCCATAAGCGTAAGTTTGCGACATATTTAACACGCCTTGATTGGTGCCAAGCCCTATTAATGCCGAATCACCGTGAATTAAAATTCCCATTACTGACATTCTGTCTGGAATCGAATCTTGTTTTGCGCGCACAATGCCATTTACCACGGGGTTAACTACTTCTAAATGTGATGGATTATATGCGATTGTTGTTCTAACTACGCCGTCTTTGGTAATATAATCACAAGCGAACCCTTTGTGGTACTTAACATCTCCGCTAGTTGCAAAGTCATTGTGTGGATATTTACCGTTGAATTCGTCAATTAATTCTTGGGGAGCTTCTCCCGCAATATTCACTGCCGTACTAAGTCTGCCACGATGTGCCATGCCAATTATAACTTCTTTAACACCAACTTGGGCAGATCTTGAAATGATTCGATCTAATGCAGGGATTAAACTCTCAGCGCCTTCTAAAGAGAAGCGTTTTTGCCCAACATAATTAATATGCAGGTATTTTTCTAAACCTTCTGCTTCTGTTAGTTTCTGTAGTAATTGTTTTTTTTCTGAGTTGGATAATTTATAATTCAAATAATTATTTTCAACATAAAGACGAATCCACTCTTGTTCTTCGCAATTGCTAATATATTCATACTCAAAACCGACTGTGCCACAATATAACGCTTCAAAACGCGCTATAATGTCTTTCAACTTCATTTTAGGTGCTGTTCGGATGTCATAATCTGCGTAAAATTCATTTTCGAGTTGATTTTCCAAGCCAAAATGGCTTAATTCCAGCTCTGGACGATACGATTTATCACGTCTGGTTAACGGGTCGAGATCGGCGTAATTAACGCCCCAAAAGCGATATGCATAAATAAGCCCCCAAACGCCAGCTTGAGCGTCATTTAATTCACCACCGCCACCTGCGTAATTAGGGCGGCTGGTAATAATTGAGAACTTCTCTTTTAACAGAGCGCTATCAATGTCTTTTTTGCCTGCATCTTGAATTGAGTCAAAATATTTCTGCCACTTTGGCGCAACAGAGGTTGCATCATCCAAATACTGCGAGTATAATTCTTCTACAAAATCGGCATTTGATCCAAATAAATAAGAGCTTTTCCACTGCTCATTCATATTTTTCATTTTTTTACTTTCTATGTTACTCAAACAAGCTCAAGTATGATGAAACTGTTTGAGTATAGTTTAACGTTCAGATATTGATTTATAATCGCGTGCAGGTGAACCTGTGTATAATTGACGTGGACGACCAATTTTCATTTCAGGATCTGCTATCATTTCTTGCCATTGAGATAGCCAACCAACAGTTCTGGCTAATGCAAAAATTGCTGTAAACATTTCATTAGGAACACCAATTGCGCGCAATATTATTCCTGAATAAAAATCGACATTTGGATATAATTTTTTCTGAATAAAATATTCGTCAGACAACGCAACTTTTTCTAGTTTCATAGCTAATTTAAATAATGGGTCGTTATGTTTACCCAAAGCGTCTAATACGTCATAACAAGCTTTACGAATAATCTTCGCGCGTGGATCCATATTTTTATATACACGGTGACCAAAGCCCATTAGGCGATATTTTTTATCTTTTACGCCTTGCATATAGTCATCAACATGTGCTTCATCGCCAATTTCAGCTAGCATTTTTAATACGGCTTCATTCGCACCACCATGTGATGGGCCCCACAAACACGCTACACCAGCTGCGATTGCTGCATATGGGTGCGTACCAGAACTACCAGCCAACCTAACTGTTGAGGTAGAAGCATTTTGCTCGTGATCTGCATGTATTAAAAATATGCAGTCTAATGCTTTAGCAATAACTGGATTTGGTGTATACTCTGTTCCTGAAGTTGCAAACATCATGGATAGGAAGTTTTCTGCGTAATTTAAATCTGAGCGTGGGCTAATTATTGCCAAACCTTGATTATGACGATAGCACATTGCAACTAATGCTGGAATTTGCGCAATTAGTTTGATAATTGAGTTTTTACGTGCAGTTGCATCTTTCAGATTGTGTAGAATATCTAAATTGTATGCGGATAATCCAGCAACTAAACTAGTTAAAATCGCCATCGGATGTGCATTGCGCTCGAATCCATTTAGCAATTTGGTTAATTGTTCATTTACCACTGCGCTTTGTTTTATTGATGTAATAAATTCATCTAGCTGTGCTTTAGTGGGTAATTCGCCATTAAGCAATAAATAAGCGCCTTCCAAATGTGAAGAATGCTCAGCCAATTGCTCGATGGGGTAACCAGAATAAAATAGTTGCCCTTTATCGCCGTCGATATATGTGATTTTTGATTCACATGATGCAGTCGATAAAAATGCAGAGTCATAGCTCCACATTCCAGATTTACCAAAGCTACGCATATCAACTACGTCTTGACCTATCGTCGCCTTTAAAATCGGCATTTCCATAACTTCGCCATTAGCGAAATCAATTTTTACCATTGCTGTCATTTTATGTATCCTTTTTATATTTTTTATTTAGTTCACGACGTTATTTTAACATTACCAATAATATACAATGTAGCTTTTTGTGAAATTATTTTAGTAAACCTTATCTTTATTGATCTAACAAAACCCATACCACACAAAAATGTGATAGTAATTTTAAATTAATTGCTTTATAATTGCGTCCTTAATAATTTTATTCATAAATCTAATTTTTATAGAAAGTATGAATGTATGTGTACAAATCGAGTTTCTGGAAATTTACCCCCAAATTATAGCCAATTTTCTAATAGCCAAGGTCTAGAAGAAAAAAACAATATATCTAATAACTTTTTTATTGTTGGATCTAAACAGTATGATGTTAACGAGTTTAGATCTAATGTAGTTACCCAAATGCTCAATATTAATAGAAATCGTAATATTATGGATAGTTACATTTCATTTGGAAATTGCTATGGTTCTTTACGTTTTGCAGATTGTATCGCAGAGATTACGCGTCAAAGTGGATTTACATGTGATAGCGATGGGAGCAATTATAAATATGATGGAAATAACCCAGCAGAATCAATCAAAATATTAGTTCAAATAGAGTCACTATTAATGACAGATATGCAAATAATAAATTTATGTTACATAATGGCATTTTTAGAGATGGTTGGTGACGATGAATTTAATAGGATTATTACCCAACAAATAATGCCACAACATAATGGAGTTTTCAATTTAAGTAAAGAAATAGTGGATGCGCTTCCATGTCCTAAGTGTAAACATTTTGATTTCAGTCTGCTAAGCTCTGCGGATACCGTGACATCGGCCTTTACTGCTGATATTAAAATTGGAGACTATGTATCAATTTATTCTATTATAGATCGTAGGGAATATCACTTAATGTGTGTTGATTATAATAGTGTTGATTATAATCAATTTTTTTATCAACCGCTATTTTTAGGCTATAAAGGTAAAACTACACCTAGTGCAATGAGAGACATATATTTTGACCTGTTAAACAACGCAAAATAAGAAATACAACAAAAAAAACTTAGACTTGAGCTAGTGAGTTCATTGTTGTTAACAAGCAATAATCAACCACACGCGACTACACGTAGCGCCTTTGTAACTAGCAAATCTGATATTAACGAGTATAACACAATGCCATCAAGCGATATCTGCGAAGTAAACTTAGATGATCTAATCAATCAATTTAATAAAAATGGCGCCATAAGTTATGACGTTAAGCAAGCAATTAAGAGGGCTATAAATTCTGCCAAAGTCATTGTGGTTACAGGTGATAATTTTACATCTCAAAATGAAAATGCTAAATTAATATCAGATATATTCGAGGTGTACATAGCTCGCGTTTTAGATAGAAGACGTTTTGGAGGTGATATTAAAATTTATTTTATTAATGAGAACCCAAATGAACTATACCACCGTTTAGTTCAGATTGTTAACGAAGAATGTTATGATTCTCCATCTAGAAAAGTGCAATATCTTGAAATTTTAAGAGATTTATTTGAAGTTTAATCGCTAAAAATTTATCAGTAATTGTTTGAAAGGCTACATTTTCTAATGTAGCCTTTCCTTGCAATAGTAGCAATAAATCGCTGTCTTCTAAAGTGAGAATATGCTGATAACTCAGCAATTCATTCTCACTTAGCTGAGCAAATTCATCGCTTTTTATAAACCGTTCAAAGTTCAAATCTATTTCTAATTTAGCTATTCATTTGTTGTTTGATCTAGTACGTCTAGAGTAAATATGTGTGCTTTATCTACAATTTTGTAAAATAAAAGTTATTGACTATGATATAAAATAATGTTAGTCAAAATAACTTAGCATAGTTATTGGCTTAAACTATGAGTTATATAATTGCCATATACACCTTTATTTATAAGTATTTTAAGCATAAAAAATCATCATTGTGGTCTAATGTGTTTAAAATTATACCACACAAAAATGTGATATTTTTTTTGAAGTATTGTGTGCTATAATTCTACATTATTTAAACTAGTAACTTATTCAAAATTAACTTCTCAAAGGAAAATAAAGTGGCTTCGAATATTGACAGTCGGCATTTCTATAACAGGAACATGTCAACTCCGTTTTTAGACATTAGTAATAACAGACATAATGATGATACCAATACTAAACTTTTCCCAGATTTGCATAGATTGAATACTGCATCAATAAAATTGTACAGACAAGTAGTGTCTTTGAAATATATATTAAATCGTATTTTGCCATCAGATATTGTAATTATAGGTGGAAAATATGACAGCTTAATTCTAGCTACAGAATTGAACAAAAAACTTACATCAAGAAAGAATATTATCATTATTGATTTTGAGTATATTGATCAACAAGATCAACTAATATCTTGTGAAGAATTTTTTATAAAAAATCCTAATTGCATGTTATCTAATAGAAATAAATTTTATATACGTAAAAACTCCATTAGCACAATAAAATTATCTGATGATGTGCCAATTTCTTGGTTGGAAAATCAATTACTTATGCAATTACCTTCTAACGTAACAATTTATAATGTGGAACAGGAAATAAATAAAGAAATAATATATAAAATACCAGCAAAAAAAATAGTTTTAGCAAATGGAACAAGTCGCGACCTCGTAGATAATTTAGCGTTTACTTTTGAAGATAGAATATTTAAATCAGAAAAAGATCAAGAGTTAGTTAACAAGCACAAACAAGCTAAGCAGTTTTATATTACATTTACGGTTTCTGAAGATGTAGCAACCTATATTTATAGTAGATTACATAATAGTTATTCCCATAATTATGACATGCATACATATTTACATACGCTAAATTTTATCGAAGATAACGAGAATCATACAGTAAAATTCTACATTACTGTGTCAGCTTATAATGTTAAAGCTAGTTATATATTGATACCACATAACGATCGCTTCGGTTCATATCAATGGTTTATAAACTTATTTTTCCAACAAATAAATATAAATGATATTATACAAGATAATAATATATCCCTCAAGATAACAAATTTTTCTATTCCAATACAAAATAAAGCAACTACTGACTATGTTGAGTTGGAAAATGGCTCAAAAGTATTTTTATTTGGAGGAATAAGAGAAAGTGATTGCTATTTATTAGGACAAGAAATACAAAAAGTATACTCATGTATATCAGAAATAGATACTATTTTAACCGCACCAATTATTCCTAGTAAAATAGTAATAACTTTAGAGCTTGCATTAACAAGAATTTCACCACTGGATATTGTAATTATAGGTGGAGGACCTGCAGGATTAATTTTAGCTAAAGAGCTTGGAGAAAAACGGCAGAACGCCAATATTGTTATTGTTGATTATAATCATGCTAGTCAAAGAAATCGAGCAATAGCTTGCCCAGAGTTTTTTTCAAGAAATCCTGATTGTGTATTATCTAATAGATATAAAGCTTATAGAATTGAAAATTCTATAAGCCAAATAATTTCCTCTGATTTTGTGCCGATTTCTTGGTTGGAAAATCAATTACTTATGCAATTACCTTCTAACGTCACCTTCTATAGTGTAGAAAAGAAACTAGATCAAGATAATATAATAAATCAAATACCAGCAAAAATACTAATTTTAGCAAATGGAGCAAATCATGAATTAGCAAAAAATTTAGGATTTAATTTTGAAGACAGAATATTTAAATTGCAAAAAGGACAAGAGACAGTTGGCACAAATAAACTAGCTAAACAATTTTTATTAATATTTACAGTTTCGAAAGAGGTAGCAAATCAAATTCATAAAAGATTGCAAGAACGCTATTCTCATAATTATTCTATGCTTTCATATCGACATACGGTTGTTTTTACTGAAAATAAAGAGAGTGATACAGTAAGATTTGAGGTTATTGTATCAGCTTACAATGTCAGGAATAATCACATAGCAATATTATTTAACGATGTCTCCGATTCATATCAATGGTTTATAGATTTATTCTTACTACAAATAGATATAAAGGATATCATACAAAATAATAATGTATTACTTGAGATAACAAATTTTTCGATGTTCATACAAAATAAAGCAACTACTAATTATGTTGAATTAGAGAATGGTTCAAAAGTCTTTTTATTTGGAGATGCTAAAGAATCTAGTTGCTATCTTTTTCAAGAAGGGATACAAAAAATATATTCACATTTACAAGAAATAAGTAACTTGGTTGAAGAATCTCATGACCGCGAAATGTTGCATTCCTGCATATCGTGAATTGTAAAGTGAAGTGCGACACAAGAAATCTAAATTAAGCTCTAATTAGTTGCATTATTTTTAATATAATTGCTTGATGTGCTACATTTTCTAGTGTAGCTTTTCCTTGCAATAGTAGCAACAAATCGCCATCTTCTAAAGTGAGAATATGCTGATAACTCAGTAACTCATTCTCACTTAACTGAGCAAATTCGTCGCTTTTTATAAACCGATCAAAGTACAAATCTAGTTCTAAGATTGATCTACGCGAATGCCATTTGAGCTTTTCTCGGTTGATATAATCCATCATGCCATCCGCGCAACCATGATTTCTTTGATTTTACCGATTGCACGCGTTGGGTTTAAATATTTTGGACAAACATCAACGCAATTCATGATGGTGTGGCAACGGAATAATCTATACGGATCATTCAAGTCATTTAGTCGCTCATTTGTCGCTTGATCTCGTGTGTCGGCAATAAATCGATACGCGTGTAACAAAGCAGCAGGACCAAGGAATTTGTCTGGATTCCACCAAAATGATGGACAAGCAGTTGAACAACACGCGCATAAAATACATTCGATTGTGCCATCTAATGCAGCGCGATCTTGCGGTGATTGCAAACGCTCATTTTCTGGCATAGGTCTATCATCAATCACATAAGGCTTAATTGAATGATATTGATTAAAAAACTGCGTCATATCGACAATTAAATCGCGAATCACGGGTAATCCAGGGATCGGTCGTAAGACTATGGGTTGCTTCAAACTTGCAATATCAGTCAGGCAAGCCAAACCATTCCGCCCATTGATGTTTATTGCATCTGAGCCACAAACACCTTCACGGCATGAACGGCGAAATGATACGCTGTCATCCAATTCTTTTATTTTTACTAAAGCATTTAGCAGTTTTGCATCATGCTCACCAAGCTCAACTTCGTAATCCTTGTAATAAGGTTTACTATCCGTTTCTGGATTATAACGATAAATTGAAAACTTTACTTTATTTGACATTTTGTATACCTTTTAATAAACGCGTTTTGCGGGTGGTATATACTCCACCGACAGCGGTTTTGTGTGCACGTCTTTGTAGATTAATTTGCGACCTTCGCTATAATATAATGTATGCTTCATAAAATTTGCATCATCGCGTTCTGGGTAATCTTCACGAGCATGTGCTCCACGAGATTCTTTTCTCGCAGCCGCAGCAATCATAGTGGCAACTGCAACCTCAAGAGTGTTTAGAAATTCCAGCGCTTCTACTCGTGCAGTATTAAACACATGAGACTTATCTTGTATATGAATATTTGTCGCACGTTGAGCTACTTCTTCGATTTTACTCACGCCTTCGTTTAAGACTTTCTCTGTGCGAAATACGCTTGCATGTTGTTGCATAACGACTTGCATTGCATTTCGTACATCTGCAACATTTTCGCCATCGGTTGATTCATTTAGTTTTTTTAATCTAGCAAGAGAGAAATCAGCTGCATTAGTTGGCAATTCTTTGTGTTCTTTAGTTGCGTTTATAAATTCAATCATCGAATTACCCGCAGATTTGCCAAATACGATCAAATCCAATAATGAATTTGTACCCAAGCGGTTTGCGCCATGAACCGATGCGCAAGCACATTCTCCAGCCGCGTAAAATCCACGCACAAGTGCTTCATTATCTCCATCTTTTGGCGCTACAACCTCACCTCGATAATTAGTTGGAATACCACCCATCATATAATGACAAGTTGGCACAACAGGAATTGGTTGCTTCACAGGGTCAATTCCTAAAAATTGTAATGAAATTTCGCGGATACCAGGTAAGCGTTGATCGATAACATCTTTACCAAGATGATCTAATTTTAGTAGCACATGATCTTTATTTTTGCCACAGCCACGTCCTTCATTAATCTCAACTTGCATTGCTCGAGAAACAACATCGCGTGATGCCAAATCTTTTGCCGTTGGCGCATAACGTTCCATAAACCGTTCACCGTTGCCATTGAGCAAATATCCACCTTCGCCACGCACGCCTTCGGTAATTAATACGCCAGCGCCATATAATCCAGTTGGATGAAATTGCCAGAATTCGATATCTTCCACAGGTAACCCAGCGCGTAATGTCATTCCAACACCATCACCGGTATTGATAAATGCATTAGTGGATGACTGATAAATTCGTCCAGCGCCACCAGTTGCAAACAAAACTGCTTTGGCGTGTAAAATATAAACATTGCCAGTTTCCATTTCCAGAGCAGTAACACCGATTACATCGCCATCTTTATCGCGAATTAGATCCAGTGCCATCCATTCCACAAGAAAATGTGTTTGGGCTTTTACATTGCGTTGATATAATGCATGTAACATTGCATGACCAGTTCTATCGGCAACAGCGCATGCGCGACGTACTGGCTTTTTGCCGAATTCCGCCATATGTCCACCAAATGGGCGTTGATAAATTTTTCCATTTTCCAAACGGTCAAAAGGCATACCAAAATGCTCTAACTCAGCAACAGCATCGGTTGCCTGCGAGCACATAAATTCAATAGCATCTTGATCTCCTAGCCAATCGGCACCTTTTACAGTGTCGTACATATGCCAATGCCAATTATCTTCTTCCACATTACCAAAAGCTGCAGATACACCACCTTGTGCTGCAGCGGTGTGCGATCTTGTTGGAAATACTTTTGATAACACAACTGTTTTAATTCCAGCTTCGGATAATTGTAATGCAGCGCGCAATCCTGCGCCACCGCCACCGACAATCACGGCGTCAAATTTCATTATAGGAATAGTCATTATTTCCCTTTCTCTTAATCATGTATACTCTAAGTATTTGATTCATGGGCGCGATGGTTTAATAAAAAAGCGACGACGTGTATGTTAAATACATTAGGAGCTTTTTTATTAAATCCGACAAAGTCCAGGATTCAAAGACAAGGAGTACTATAACCATAAAACTTTTACAGAATATATTAGGCTTATAACTAACCACAAAATAGTTAAACTATGTAGGGTTAATTTTATACCAGTGCATTGAATATAATCCATCCAAATATCACGAATTCCAACCCAGGCATGTAATAACAATGCTGCGACAAATATTTGTACAAATATTTTAACCCACACACAAGCAAAAACGGCTTGCCACGAACTAATTGTTGAATTTACATCGGATGCTAGAACAAATACAAATGCGAAAAATACAATCAAACACACAAGCATGATAATCGCGGTAATTCGCTGTTGCAACCAGCTGTTAATTCCATAACCAGCGCCTGTCAAATTTTTCCTTACCATATCATTACCCCCAATATTGCTGTTAGAATTAGGCTAACAACTACAACTATCCACGCTGTATTTTGTGCTGTTTTACGCTCGATTCCTTTATGAATGTCTAGAAATAGAAATCGTACGCCTGCACACATATGATGCATCATTGCCCAAATCAAAACTATGTAAACTAATTTTATAATAGGTGATGTCATAACGCCATAAAATGTACTGTAAAAATCGGGACTAGTTAACGATTGAGAAAATAAATATAGTAAAAATGGAATTGATAGAAATAATAATAATCCAGATACTCGATGGAGTATAGATATTTTTGCCGTAATAGACATTTTAGGTGCCAAAGTTAACAAGTGTAAAAACTTCGGACGTGGTTTCGTTTGCATACACCGCTCCAACAAATTCATAAATGCTATATTTTAACATATTTATTAGTTATATAACGAAATTGTTTTTGCAATTTGCGCAAATTGTAAAGTGAAGTACGGCGCTAGAAAACCTAAATCATACATTGATGGATTTATTCTTTCTGAGGCGATGGATTATCCCTGGAAATAAACACAGTATGCCTAACACAATAAATGGCAAAATGAATCGTGGGGAATAAATTATTTCATTAATGTGTTCTACATTTACCGTCGCTAGATTTCTAAATGAATTCCCAATTATTGCTAATACAATGCTAATTGGCACAGTGCCAATAAATGTTGCGACGGCGAATTTCTTACGGCTAATTCCAGATATTGCGACAGTAATATTATATAGCCAAAATGGAATAAATACTATAAAGCGTAATGCGATAAGATTTAATAATGAGTCGAAATTTGCTTTTTGCTTTATTGCTAATATTGTTTCACCAAAATGACGTTGTAAGAGTGGTGCAAATACCCAGCGTATAATCGTTACGTTTATAAAAGATGCCACGGTATAAGTCAGGATCGACAATGCGCTCCCGCCAAATATACCAAATAAGAATCCAGCTACGACCTTCATGATAAAGCTACCAGGGATGCAACATATTACAGTTAAAGAATATATTATTATATAAGCTAAAATTATTATAACGGTATGTTTTTCTCTGAATAATGATAATTTTGCGGTGTGATTTATTAGGAAGTCGACGGATACGTACGCTGCTAAGTCAAAATAGGCGGTGATTGCATACAGTGTAATTGCGATTAATATAAATATTATTAATCTTGTCCAATTAAATTTTGAGTGTAACATCATTGTGATTCCTGACATTATTTATAAAAATAGTGTGATTTAATTGCGATTATAACACAAACCATTATGTATTAGCCATTTTGATTTATGCTATAATTATGGTAAGTATTTAGACCTAATTTTTTTAAGGAATATAATTATGCAGCATCAAATGGAATTTCTACATTTAGTTGAAGAATTGCGTCCAGCGGTAAAAGAGCTGACGGTAAATCAAGTGAAATCTATGATGGATATGGGTGAGAAATTTAATTTAATCGATGTTCGTGAGGATTACGAGTGGCAACATGGATCACTACCAGCTGCAATTCATTTGTCTAAAGGTGTAATTGAGCGAGATATTGAATCGACAGTCCCTGATAAAGAAACGCCGGTTGTGTTGTATTGCAGTGGCGGATTCAGATCTATTGTTGCAGCGTACAATGTGCAAAAGATGGGTTACGGTAAAGTATATTCTATGGCGGGTGGGCTAAAGGGTTGGATGACAGCTAGTTTTCCAGTTGTGCCTGTAGATATAAAATAAAGGATATGTGCTATGTACACAAAATACCCGCATAAAAAAATTAGACACAGAGTGACGAACTTGAATAATCGCGAAATAGCCATTGTTTTTGGTGTGTTTATTGGGATGTTTGTTGGTGCGTATGGAATATTTTTTGGGCATTTTGCAGCGGTTCCAGTTTTGGGTGAAGCGGTGCAACGTAGTATCTTCTTCAAAATTGGCGCGGTTATATTAAGTGGCGGTACGTTCGGGAATTTGCTTAGCTACGTTGGCGCATGTATCGATGTATTAACAAATCATAAGAATATTTTTGATTTATTTAATTTACGGTACAATGGAGAATGAGGATCTTAGAGTGCACTAGTATACTTTTGGGTTTAGTTTGCCTTAAAAATCATTTTATTGGTGCAAGTGACAGATTGGATCGGGTGATGGTTACTTGCTGTAACATTTAATATCGCCCTATAATAGCTGTCTTCAGTTACACATGCACACAAAACGCCTTGACTTTGTAATGCTGCTGTTCTACCTTGGTCGTAGCTTTTACCCATTGCGCTACATTGTGCTTTGCAATCTGTAGGATCGATTGTCTTAGTTGGTGCAGAAATATATCCAACATTAACAGAATAATTAACGTTGTCTGCCATTAAATTGCTAGTCATAAATGAGCCTGTATAATTTATCGGTGTGCTGTAAATAATCTCTCCTTTTTGTTCATATCCGCCTGTTGCTTTACAACTTTGGTAACTAGTAACTGTGTCGCTAAATATGTTAGGAGATGGACATTTTAAATATGTTATATCTTCTTCGCCGTTATTTATTTTTCCTGCTGTAGCAATCGGCGTGTATCCTGGACAAGTGAATGAATTAGCTGTATAACTTTCAATATTGCCTATATTATAAATTACGGTATTATTTTTTTGTGGTAAATAACAATAATCACTCCCTGCTTCGGCTTGGCACATTGGTGGTGCATAGCTACAAATCAAGTTACTAGTGTTTAATTCATATTCTGGATGATCAATTTCTTGGCTTACGATAGAACCAACATCTTGTGCTGTACAACTAGTGCCAGCGATCAATTGCGTATTTGGTTTTAGTAATTGCGCCTTGAAATATGCGTTATTGGCTTGAACCCCATTTGCGCCATTTTGTGTTAGATAACTTGCATTATTAGGAGAATTATCGCTTGACAAATAAATTCTGTTTGGGCGACTTTCTGTGTCAGAAGGTGTTACACTTATGTCAGTAAGTACCGTGTTGCTGTTGTTGCGATCACCTAAAGCATAACCATTTGCATCAGCTATTCTATGTAGTGATAAATCTGTTGCAATTTGATTATTGTATTGGCTCATCATTCCCAAATTTAATGCAATAGAATTGTCTTCTAATGTAGCATTGCAAGTGTCGTTTTGTGGTAAATCCGCTATATCTAGATAACTCCATTGCCCCATATTACCAACAATATCTCCAGTTTTGCTACTAAAAGTACCAGCAAATCCCCCAAGAATGCTCATTGCTCTAAGGCTAATGCTTGAGTTTACACTTTTTCCGCCAGTAAAAAATAAAATAGGAAATAATATTGTTCCACTTTCATTGGTATTTTTATTAACAATAACACATGGTGTTTGTCCGTATAAATTAGTATTTGAAGTTGTTGTTTCTACATAACCAGCATTTCTAAGGTCGTCAATCGATACAGTAATTGTATTACTATTTTGTAATTGTGCTCGAATTGTAGACTCATTATTATTTAAATATTTGATAAAAATTAAAGAATAATTATAGCTTTGATCTGCATATATTTTGCTAGTATTTAATAATTGTTTATTTGCCATCCATTTTACGAATACTGCAGTGGTTGCCACCAAAATAAATAGCATTATTATTACTTCAAAAATGGTAATGCCTTTGTTGTATTTAATCATAAGTCACCGTTGGGTTAGTTGTTGTACATGTTACCGAGGATATACTCGCAGCTGCACTCGTTGCCTGTGGGCAAATACCTATATCTGTATCTCCTTCTGCGCGAATTTGGTAACCTATTTGACCTTTCTGCCAGACCCAATCCCATGATGTCGTATAATTAACGCCTGTATAAATTATGTAGCTACCATAGTTTTTGCGACCAATGTAGTTCATATTTATATCAGGAGCCGCCCAAATACAACCAACTTGATCATTTTTACTAGTTAAGCAGACGTATTCTGGATAACTATTGTGTGTACCAGAACTGTCACCGCACCAAGAGAAATTATTACGGTTAAATGGTGGCATACTGAGATTTACCACAGGTGGATTTGAGTTATCAATATAACCAACAGGGCAAGTAAAGTTACTTGTCTTTGGTGTATAGGTGATAGATGACATACTAATGACTGTGGGTAAATAGCAATAATATTGTAATGGTTTGCCTGTAGGATCGTTTCCTTGGCATTGTAATGCATCGTATGTGCATTGTAATTGGCTTTTTACGGGAAAATCCGTGTCTGATTGCTGTGCCATTGTGCCAACATCATTTGCGCTACAATAAGTAAAAGCTGCAACGGAATTTGTGGGTTGCAATGTATTGGCGCTAAAGCCACCATTTTGTAGCGTTAGATTGGTGTTTGAATTGTTACTCCATAAATACATTCCAGAACTTGCATTATTTCCAGCAAAATATAATTTATGCGACGAAGTTGCGCTGCTTTCTGCCAAAGAAATATCTGTTTGCAGTGTGTTTGTGTTATCATTGTCACCTAAATCTGATGAATTATCGGTATAGCGATGTAGGCTTAGATCTTTGCTACTAGTAAAGCTCGCATACTCAGGCATCATCGACATGTTAATTACAATACTATTATTCGCCAAGCTAGCGCCACAACCCTGCGTTATGCCACTTATATACGGTGAGCTACTCAGTAAATGCCAACCAAAACCGACGCTAAATACACCACTACCATATGTTCTCACATTTGGATCGTTAGTAGATGTTGAATAAATACCAGCCATGGCACCGATTTGTTCCATAGCAGAGTTTGCGGATAATAAATCTGTTTTATTTGTTGCGGTATTTTGTCCACCAACAAAGAATAAATACGAAGTTAATTGATTAGTCGTTGTGTTTAGACTCACTGCCATACATGGCGTTTGTTTTAATAAATTATAATCAGTAATATCAGCCGATGAAACATAGTCACCATTTTTTACATCATCCCATGTTATATAAGTAACACTATTGGCTGTAGCTACGTCTGTACGAATTGTTGCATCATTATCTAGAAGATATTTAATGAAGATTTTACTATAATTGATTGATCGGCAAGTGCTTGCGCATTATTTATTCGTGTATAATATGTAAACATTGGTAATATTGCTAGCGCAATGCATGCAACAGCAATTACACCAAGTATTATCTCAATTATAGTATATCCTGAATGCGTAATGTTATTCCTGCGATGATTTGTTGAAGAATTCATTTAGCCTCCGACCTTTGTCATTATTATATATTTATCAAACGAACCAGCAGAGGTATTGCAAATTGTTTTAAATATATTTGCAACATCGGTGCTAATTGTAGAAATATTTGACTTCAATGTGCAAGAATCATTTTCTCCAACATAGACTTGTTGATAGTATCCTGCATTTACAATATTGGTTTGGTTGTTTATAGTTAATGCAACCATTCGTAAAACGTCTTCGCCGAGACTATTTATGAATACTCCATTATTTAATTTGCTATTATTAAAGCTAATCATTAGCCATTTATCTTGATTTTGATCTAAGCTACTAATTGCATTATAATTCAGCAGTTCGTTAAAACCACTAGGTAAATATGCAGATATGTTATTGCTATTAATCGTTGTAAACTGTGCTATTGTAGTCTTGTTTAGATAGTTAGCGCATGCATTACTATAGCTAATTAAGTTGTCGCTAACCGCATGTTCAACTGCTTCTTGACGATTAATACCAAAGAAAATATCGTGGCGGTAGAGCATACCGCCCGATATTGTTGCAATGGCTAAAAATAGGCTAGAGAGCCAAATGATAGCCATTATTAATTAACTTGCAGTGAAAACAATTGTGTTTGTACTTGTAGTTGTACAAGCTGCAACTATAGCCGCAGGAGCTGGCCATGTAGATCCAACTGTCCAAAAAGAAGTTCCACCTACAGTAACTTCAGTTAAATTAGTTGAACTAATTGTGGTTAAAACTTTTACACATACATCTTGTGGAATACTTGGGTAAGTGATTGTAAAGCCACTTCCACCAGTTGTAGCTGTTATCGTAATTTCTCCATGATAACTGTTGAAAACTTTAGCATCAGTTGCATTTATACTCATTGAACTTGGGAATACACTTGCAGCAATTGCATCCGCCATATCAAAATCAGTGTATCCATTTGGAGATTTTGCATATAGAGTCTCAGTGTTTTGTATGATTTGAGTTACATCGCTGTTAATCGTGCTTGCTTGGTTAGAACTATAGAATGAATTCCATCCTGCATAAATACCAGCTAGAACTATTGCAGCCACGATTACACCGATAAGAATTTCAACGATAGTATAACCTTGTTGCTTGTTGTTACGATTGATTGTTGTTTGTTTCATATTAAGCTTCTTTAAAATGCTTATGAAAGTTAAGTTAAAAAAATAAAAAATAATGTGTAATTAGTGAATAACAAAGAGTAAAATTATTGTTATTTCATTGTATATGTGTATTAATGCATTGAATGCGCTTGTACTCCTTGTTGTAAATCGTTAGAAACGGAAAATGTAACCCCTAGAATTAGTAGCACTACCATTACTACCAAAACTAGTCCAATATTTCTGGCAATTGATGCCTGAGATTTTATACTCTCAACACCTTGCTCAGAGAAATTTTTTGCTAAAATATCAATTCTTGATGCAAAATTACTACCTTTTGCATATACTGTAATTCTATCAACTAAATCTGGGCTTGGAAAGTCCAACTTAGTTTTAGCCATTGCCTCACCTAAATTCACCCCGCGCTTTAAGTGGAATAGAATTCCACGTAATCTATGTGCTAAATATGGTTTGCTATTTTTTATCATTTGTTCTATAGCATGGTCCAGCTTTGCGCCACTTTTGATTAATCCTGCAATTGCTACCAAAAAGCCACAACCGATTTTTAGGCGGTACATATTAAACGGTGGTAAATTATCTGCATGAACCCTCAATTTCCCCTTCCAGTTTGGAATGAGAACCATTATGATTGTAAATAAACCTATTAGCGTTAATAGACTAGTCATTCCCCAAATAGGTACTGTATCACTTAATTTGATACCGATAGTAGTAAGTAAAGATAAATTACTTACCTGTGTAAGCGTTTGGGAAAAACTCGGCATTAAAAATGCTGAGAAAATTATTAAGAATACATAGGCTAATATAAATAAAACTACTGGATAAATTATTGCGCCATAAAAAGTTTTATTCATCATCCGACCAGTCGTTGCAATATCAATCGTTGCTTTAAAGCAATTTTTAAGATTGTTGTTACTAACCGCATTTAGCACCATGCGTTCGTCAATTGGCGCAATATCTTCAAATAAATCCCCAAGACGTTTGCCTCGCGACAAACGATTGAGCATTTCACTGTATACTTTGGCAACAGGTGAACTTTTACCTTTTCGTCCAACCTCAATCTCTCTCATGCTAGTGAGAGCCTCTTTTAAGCTTATTCCAGAAGAGATATACCCATCTAACATATCGTACATTTTGAGACGTTTGTCAATGGTAATGCTTATTCTATTTAGAAAAGAAATCTTTGCCATAATTATTCTTTAAAAATTTCATCAAGTTCTGCTTCTACATCCGCAGGGTCACAAAGTCCTAGTTTAATTTTCTCTAGTCCATGTTGCATTAATGTTTTGCCATTCATTTCTTGGCGCCAATAGTCATATGCATCGTCCACTTTGTTTTCGCGATATAGACGCATAAATTTTTTGTCAGTTTTAATAACTTCAGCAAGTACGGTAACACCTGTAATACCAAGATATTCACAATGTTCACAGCCGTCTATATTACGGATTTTGATCCCCGATAAATCATCGTCAAATACGTTTTGTAGACGCTCTACTCGTGCAATAGAGTAGTTTTCTATATTTTCGTTTAATGGCTTAGAGCAGTGATCGCATAATCTCGGTACTAAACGCTGTGCGACTAATCCAGTTACAATTCCTGAATTTAATACATTATCACGCTCAACTCCGATTTCAATTAAACGATCAAGAACGGCAATTGCGTCATTAGCATGAACAGTTGTCAAACATAAATGTCCCGACATCGCACTTTTTATTGCAGCTTTTCCAGAGATAACATCACGAATTTCCCCAATCATGATTACATCTGGGTCTTGTCGTAGCAATGCTTTCAAGAATTTATGATACTGTAATAAACGTTCTTCGTCAGTTTCAGCACCAGCAACAGCTAATTGATACGCCCCAAGAATTTTGTATTCACTTGGATCTTCTACCGTCATTATATTGATTTCGCAACCAGTACCGTCATCCTTACAATTATTTTCGCGCGCAATTTCTTCTAATAATACCTTTAATGTGGTTGATTTACCCGAACCAGTTGGTCCTGATACGATCATAATTCCAGTTGAACGAGCTTTTATCTTACGAATAATTTCTAATTGTTCGTTGTTATAGCCCAGTTGTTCGAGGCTATTGATTGTACCGCGAGTAGATTGATACAATAAACGCAATACAGCTTTCCAGCCAACAGTTGTTGGAGTAATTGAAACCCGCACACCATTTAGATTGCGTGGAATATACGCTGGGTTATTAATCACTGCATCTTGTGGTTCCGTTGTTTTAAACATAGGGTCAGCCACATCGGTCATTGTATTATACATGGTTTGAATTAATTCATAACCAATATTGCGTAATTCTTCTTTGTAATGTTGTAAAGTTTTATATTTTCTAAATTGTATAATTGTATTGTTCAGACCAATATTAATATGAATATCCGATACTTTTTTTGTTGCAGCCACGTTTATTAATTTGATAATGTCGCGTTCAATATGTGAGACTTCTGCTCTGGCTGAACTTTCGTCACTTGAGAAATAAAGGTCTTGTATTGTTTTAATATCTACATAATGTATTGAATCTTCATCAATTATTCCAGATAATTTGTATCGTTGTAAATGGCTCAACACTTGCAAATTATAACGATGCACATCAGATACGTATGCTTCAACTTTGCAATTGCCGTCAGTTACTAATGCAAGCATATCTTGCATAACCTCATTAAACCCTTTGCCAAATGCATATTTCTGTTTATGTGCAGTTATGCATGTGTTTGGCGTAAGAGTTAGCATATTTTTTTTATGTAACATTATTTTACCTAGTTAATTACAAGCGGCGGAACAGCCGCATTATCACCACTTACAAATGGATTAGCATTTGCTTGTGGTGCACTTCTAACTTCAGTTTCACCAACGGGAGTCACTGGATAAAAACTGGTTTTTTGGCAATTATTTGACTTACAGCTAGTATTTATCACGGTTATTCCTGACATGCCGATTGTCTTAATGCGCATATCATCAAAATCTTCGCCTGCCATTAAGTTTAGGATTGAGCCATCGTGTAATTTTATTTGAGCTAAATTTATGCCATTTTGATTCATCATAACACCGATAACATGAATATCGTTCGTTTTAGGTTTATTAGTGGCAATTCCATTTTGCTTATTTAATTGTGCTTGTAATTTACTTATTTCAATTTGGCGTTTTATATACGATAATTTACTTTGATCTTGATCCAACGAGCTTATATTGTTGAGTTGATCACTTTTTACGCTACCTAAAATTACAGGAGTTGATTCAGCTGCCACATTTTTATTTGCAACTACAGCACTTGGTATAATTAATGAGCTTGTCAGTTGTGAGTTCTTCACAGCTGAAATATTGTTCATATTTGTATTGGATGCTGCATAAACAACATTAACCATAGATAATGCTACACTCAAGAAAGCTGGTATAAATTTATTGTTCTGTGCGTTTGTTTCCCGTTTGCATGGGAATGAAAATATGTAGTTCATTATAAGATTTCTCCAGTTAAGTTCCATTTATAAAATCCGCTTTGGACATCAAATTCAGCCGTAATTGAGTCTAATGCAACATCATCAGCAAGATAGTCGTTGTTTATAAGCCACAATGGGCTTAATCCGCTACTAATTTTAAATTGAATTTTTTGTGGCATTCTTTTATTATTTTTTGTTTTACTTTTTGCCTTAATTGGCATTTTAGTTAATGTAAAACTAGTTCCGTCAATAGAATTTAGCTTGTTTAATCTAGTTATAATATCATTTATATTCGTTGTTGTACTTTCAATCTGAGGCTTCACAAATTTAAGTGGCGAATTAATTATAACATCATCCTTGTCATATGTTACACTACTTTCACTAATTTGATTTTGTGCGTCTAATCCTAAATTTATAGCATGTATTAATTGCGTACTTTGATTCAACGGATCGTTTGAATACGGAACTTGCAATTTGCTGTTTATATTGGTAACATCATGCACCAATGTGAATGTTGCAGTTCTATGTTCTAGGTTACAACTCAATTTGGACATTTGCCATGAATCTAATTTTCCAAAATATGGATTAACATTTTGCAAACAAGTTTGTACAAATATTGTTGCTGGTATACTAGTCACTTTAGGCGCCACTAATTTAGTTACTTGTCGGTTAATATTGTTGTAGTTTTTGTTTAAATATATCGGTGCAACTACCATACCAACCATAAAGCAAAAAATAATCAAAACAAGCAATAAAGTATTTTTATTTAGATATTTAGCTTCAATTTTTTGTAGTTGTGATTTTTTCACTGCTTTATTTATTTTAGGATGTTGCCAAATATTAGTTAGATTAATCCCCATATCATCAGTTGGCGGAATAAAATGTGGATTTGTATTACGTATTCTAGCGATAATCTCATTATCATTATATAAGTAATTACCAAAACCGATGCTCCAGATATTGCCGATAGCAAATGTTTCAATCAACTCAATTGATTTTAATCTAATATTTTCAGTGGTATCAATCAATTCACTACCATATGGAATAATATGACCATCTTTTACACCGATAATTGCGGCCATTGAATCTGATAATTTTGCCACTATTATTATGTCGGTGATAGTTTCTTCATACAGATTCAATAATAAAGCACCGATTGAGTAGGATTTTCTACTTATTTTGCGATCACTGTTATCAAATTTAGTTAACCCTAACAGTATATTACCATGTTTAAACTGAATAAAGTGAGTGATTTCTAATTCACTTTGCAACTTATTAAGACTAATATGTTTACCATGGTATGACGTTGGCCAATATAAGTTATCGACAAAAGTTAAGCCATTATTTACAAATATGCCTTTTTTATTGTCAATGTCTTTATCTAAAACAGTTAGATCGTTCATGTTTAATTAGTTTCCATAACTTGTGGTGTAATTAAAACTACTAATATTTCGTGCGTCTTTTTATTATCTGGACCGCCACCGAACCACCACCAGCTACTTGAGCCAACGCCTTTTTGGCTTAATTTATTATCGCCTTCGTCAAATCCGCTTAATACCAAAGTTTGACCAGAATGCATTGAAACTCGCTGCATAAATGATTTTGTTGCAACACTTGGCAATTGTATTGTCGAAGTACCACTTTCAACACCCGCTGAGTATGAGTCCATTGACACTAAAGTTGAAAGATTAAGCGTAATTTGTAAATTAACTTCTTGGTTTGCCAAAATATTGGGTAAAACATTCATGGTAAATCCAGTTGTTAAAACTCCTGTAGTTACTGTTGTTTCTGATCCAGCATTACTCACTAATGTAGTTTGCGAGCCAGATACATAGGACTTCTGTGTTGACGATTGTAGTGGCACTGGTTGATTGTTATGTGTTATTACTGTTGCGTCAGTTACAACCGATGTTTTATCTTTTTCTGAAAGCGCATTAACAATTAAAGATTAACCACTGAGGTCACCAGAATTTGCGTTTATAGTAAACGAAGATCCCAATGTACTACCCGCAGTGCTAGCAATAGCTGCCCCAGCAGTGGTACCGTGAAGAACCGCCGCCCAGTTGATATTATAATTATCTTCGTCACTAACGCTTACAGTTAGCAATTTTACCTCTAATTTTACTTGACGACCAATTATTTCATTTTCTTTGGCAATATAACGTCCAACCAAGCGAACTACATGTGGTCGATCATTAACAGTAAGTGTTGAATCCGCTGGAGATACCGAAACCGATCCTTCTGAGCTTAACATAGATTTTACTGTGCTTGATATATTACTCCATATATTTGCCGAACTATTGAAGGCTAATGTTTGTGTGCCTTGCGAAGTACCTGTTTGGCTAGAGCTATTGCCGCCGCCACTTGATGACGATGAGCCAGATCCAGTTGATGAGCTGGTATTTGCATTAGTAGCATTTAGTCCAACGATATTAGTAATATTATTTTGCATGCTATAATCACCTGGGATAGCATTAATACTCCACGTATATGTTTGTAGACGATTAAATTCAATTACGCCATCATTGTATGTCCATTCCACATCATATTTTGTAGAAATTTTGTCCAGCAAATTAACCAGATTTCCACTATTTTGATAAATATATACAGATTTAGTTGCTGTATCACGTTTACTGTCAGCACTTGCAACATCAACGCTTATTCCAGTTAAGTCACTTATCGCATCACCAGCACTTTTTAAGCCAGTGAATGTATTATTAACTTTAATTGTGCTATAAAAAATCTGTAGTAATTGTGTCGAATGTCTATCCTTTGTTACCTGTGAAGTAAATATCCCTTCTGGTACCGTAGTAATAAAATTGTGATTCACAATTGAATTAGTTTTCTCAGCAGATTCTTTGATATTCTTTATTTTGCTTGCAACGTGATCGATGTTGGCATTAACATCCTTCGTGGCACAACTGTTTAATGCTAATATACTGCAACAGCTAAGATTAATTAGTTTTATTAATTGATTTTTCATTGGTTTTTGACAATCTTTAACACTTTGTTTGAATTATACATCATCGCTTTTAATGGAACACTAGTTTGCTGTGTTGCTTCAAGCACTTGATTTACTGCTTCTGTAAAAGTTCCGCTGATTTTCCAATCAAATTCAATTGGATAATTTGCATCAACTTGCCAATCTAATTGCCAGCCTACGTTATTAGCCCATTTGGTTAATAAAGTACGCAAATCTCCATCTTGCTTGGATATTGTCCATGTTTGATTATTGGTTGTTATGGGGGTGTTTCGTTTGCTTATGGTGTCATTCGTCGCGGCTGTTACTAATGGTACATACGTAGTAATAATTAAACAGAAGAGCATGTGTCGGAATTTTTGATTCATTCGTAAGATACTTTCTTATAATTTATAGTGCTACTCGATATTAAAACTGGTTAAATTTTATTAATTTGCTAGTTTAAAATCTTTATCGTTTGTAGAGCTTTTGTTCTTCAGGTAGAGATTATAATACAGTTACAAAACAAAAAGTTAGTCATTTTGACTAAATAAGAAAAAAGTGTATCTTTTTTGCAGTTTGTTGTATTTTTTCCTCATGGTATAAAGTTTGTTTTTATCTTTAATAAATACTTCAAATATGCTTAATGAGCTTGCTATTACTGATGGTTTAAGTAGATGTGATAACTTGCTATATTGCATTTTAGAAACTATTAAATTAATTGCATGCCTATAAGCCCATAACTTTTCTGTAACCTTTAATTTATCGCTCACAAGATTTATTTCACCTAATCTCTCTTCTTTGGATTTCCCTCCCCCCCCCGCAAATAAAATAAAAATTTCAATCATAGTAGCCTAAGAATGAATCTTACTTTTGGAACTATGCATCTTTGTACTTATTTCTAATAGGCTGTATTTGTTTTTATAAGTGATTAATACGCTCTGGATGGTCATAAAAAATGTTAAAATAGCGGATAAAATAATTTCAAGGAATAGTTCATGAGCGCCCCAGAAAAGTATACTAAAGAGAAAATTACATATTTAAAACAATGGACTGACCATTTATTTACTTTTAGAACAACACGTTTTGATGGGTTTAAATTTATTCCTGGACAATTTGCGCGCCTTGGCTTGCAGAAGGAAGACGGTAAATTTGTTTGGCGTCCTTATTCTATTGTATCGGCAGATTATGATGAAGAGTTGGAGTTTTATTCAATCGTTGTTCCCGATGGAGAATTTACGCAAAGACTGAAAGATTTAAAAATTGGTGATGATATTTTTATTGATAAAACAAATTATGGTTTATTAACGACGGATCGATTTGAGAACGGTAAAGATTTGTGGCTTTTATCAACAGGAACTGGATTAGCACCATTTATCTCTATTATGTACGATTTCCAGATTTGGGAACAATATGAAAAAGTAATTTTAGTGCATTGTGTTCGTGAGAAGGAAGAATTAGCTTATCAAGATTTAATTAATGGATTTTTTGAACATGAATATTATGCTGATATGGTTAAGGATAAATTAATTTATGTAAAAATGGTAACTCGTGATAAAGATGGCGCTGATTTATACGGTAGAATTACCGATTCACTTAGAAATAATCAGTTGGAAGATTATTTAAAAATACCAATAACTGTAGAAAATAGTAGAATCATGATTTGTGGTAATCCAGAAATGGTAGATGAAACGCGTAAAATATTAGCTGGGCGTGGCTTAACTGTATCAAAACGTGGAAATCCAGGAAATATGGCAGTAGAGAATTATTGGTAATATTACTTATAAATCAATGCGTTGTGTACCTTTTTGCTATGTTTCATTTATACCACACAAAAATGTGCTAGTAAAAATATATAATACTATGATACAATCCTCAAATGATTTTTATTTTTATTAATCATTATGCTTAAATAAGTTCAAAATAATTGAATTAAACAAGCGACGACACCTATAATATAATAGGTTAGGAGCGAAGTGAGATTCAAGTATGATGAAATTGTTTGAGTATATTGGGTTTAATTATATATTTTTAAAAGAAAGCACATAATGAAAACAAAAAAATTGTTGATAGGCGTTGTTGTTAGCGCTTTAATTTCTGGTTATGCTTATTCTTCTAGCCTTGAAGAAGATGCTGTTTTCTGTCAAAAACAAGGTGGAAACGTAGATAATATGGTTGCTACTTATGGTAGTGGTCCTGGAGCAGAAACCGGATTAAGTAAAAAATTTTGTAGCATAGTTTCTTCATCTGGTGGCAACACAGCTTATATTAGTTTGGAGGCACTTTCAACTGAAGCTAATTTAGCTACCACGATTGCATCGAAATTAATATTATATAAATCACTTGATAGTAATGTAATTTTAAATTCGATGTGTTCTGACTTGCATGGTGCAACCATTGGTATGTATTCTAGTCAAGGTGGTTTTGTTAATGATAAAGGATACTCTAATATTTGTGTGTTTGGTGATGGTTCAGCAATTTCTGTTTGGACTCTATATTATATGGCTCGTGGGCTTAACGATGATATAAAAAATATGTTAACTTCACGTTCAACACCATTAAATGTATCAGTACCCAATATTCGTGTAGCTGAACATCGAGATAATTAATAGTTAATAGTATACTCAAAGTATTTGATTCTTGGACGAGAAGAACTGAAATAAAATGCGACGAAGTACACTATGGTGGATGAGAAGCATTTTATAAAGCTTAACAAAGTCCAAGATTCAAAGACAAAAAATATATAAAGATAGGAGCTTATGCAAGAATATTTAACAGTATTACAAATACTAGATGAGACATTAAACGGTGAAAATTTAACTGACAGTTTTAATTCTAATCTGTCAGATAAAAATATTAATCGCGCTAAAGTTAAAGATATTTGTTATGGAATATTGAGAAATTATTATAAAATAAATTCCTATATAAAACAGCTCGTTAAAAATGATCCAGATGACTGGCAAATTAATTTATTGCTAAAAATTGCGTTGTACGAAATATTATTTACGAAAAAGCCAGAACATGCAATTACTAATGACATTGTAAATTTGGCGTTTCACTTAACTGAAAATGACGCAAATAAAAATTTTGTTAATGCGGTGTTGCGCAATTTTATTCGTAAAAAAGATGAGCTAAAATCTGGTGATTTGGAGACAAAATACAATATGCCATTGTGGTTTATCAATAAGTTAAAACATGATTATCCACATAACTATGTCTCAATTTTACAGAATTTGAATTTAGAACCAAAGCTTGGCTTGCGTATAAATACAAGAAAAATTAGCCAAGATGAATATATTAAACTTTTAGAACAAGAACAAATTAATTATACATTAAGAAACAATAAAATAGTGTTGGATAAAGTTATTGGGATTGACAAAATTCCTTTATTTAATGAAGGAATTGTTTCAATACAAGATATTGCGGCGCAACAATTGATTGATTTCTATTCGTTTGATGAGGACAGCTACGTGTTAGATGCTTGTAGCGCTCCAGGCGGCAAGGCTTGTCAAGTGTTGGAAAATATTGATTTAGAATTGATTGCGTTAGATATCAATGCGAATCGCTTACAAAAAGTTGAGCAAAATTTGCAACGCTTGCATTTAAAAGCGCTAACTCAAGCTGGCGATGCGTCAGATTTATCGTGGTGGAATAAGCGACATTTTGACACAATTATTGCAGATGTCCCTTGTTCTGCAACGGGTACCATAAAGCGCAATCCCGATATTAAATTACATCGGAATTTAGATGATATAGATAATTTTGTAAATACGCAAAGGGCAATTATATTGAATTTATGGGAAACATTAAAAGTTGGGGGTAAATTAATTTACATTACATGTTCGGTTTTCAAGGAAGAAAATCAGGAAAATATCCATTTTTTTATTCAAGAATTAAAAAATGCTAGTTTTATAAAAGAATTACAAATTTTGCCAACTCAATATAATGATGGTTTTTATTATTGTTTGTTAGAAAAATATAATGAGAAATAAAGATAATGATCTTAAGATTGTTCTGATTTTATTGATAATTTTAAGCTTTGTATATGTCTTAATATCTTCAAACTTAGATATTTATTTTTATGTAACGTATTATAAACTTATACTCAATATAAACTATTCATTGCAAATTATATTATTGGCAATTATAATTTATTTTGTTGTTCAATTACTTAGGCAGGTTCGTAAGAACATTTTTGGGGCGGTGATTACTCGTAAATTGTTCCTAATTCTTCTATTAATTGCAACAATCCCTGCTGGTTTAAATATAGTTATATCGCAATATTTTATAAAAAATACGGTAAATAGTTGGTTTAATCCACAGATGTCTCAAGTTTTAGATAATGCATTTAGTCTAGCTGACCGCACCTTGAAGTATTTTGGTGAAGAATTACAGAAAAAATCATTTGTTGCGATGGATTATTTGTCTAATGCCAATAAAAAAGAATCACTTAGCGATATTTCTAGGTTAAAGAATTTATTATCATTGGATGATTTATGGATTTATAAGATAAATGGCGATATTTATTTAAGGGGTAAAAGTGATAAATATTTTGTTAGCAGTTTAAGCGAACAAACTCTTGAAAAGATACGGACGGATGGATTTTTTTATGAGGTACAACATCAACCCTCATCTACTACACATATATTTAGATTTTATTTGTTGTATCGGAGTAACTCGCAAGATAAAATATTGGCTATAGCACAACAAGCTCCTGAATTTATGCAGTTAAGCACGCATAAATTGAATGTTAGTGAGAAATTATATTTATTTTTATCTGAAAATCGCCAGAAGTTAAAAGATATTTATAGCGATACATTATTAACAATTATTTTATTATCTATATCAATTGCTATTATGTCTAGTGTTTATTTTTCAAAATATTTAATAAGACCATTAAATAGTATTTTGGAAGGCACCAAATTAATCGGACAAGGCGTTCTTAACAAAAATAATTTACCAAATACAAATAATCATGATGAGCTATCAATGCTGGTTATTGCATTTAAGCAAATGAGTAAAAATTTAGATAAAATGAGAAAGATTGAATTAGCACAGAAAAATCAGATAACAGAATATAAAGATTATCTGGAAAATATTTTAAATAATTTAAGCTCAGGGATTGTAGTATTTGATGATAATTTGCAGGTAAAAAGTATCAACAAAATTAGTGAATCAATTTTAAATATAGAGCTAGAGAAGCTAAATAATGTAACAATAGATAATTGGGTAATGGTTTACCCTTATTTAACTGAATTGGTTAGTTTAATTTTAAGTAGTAATAATACGAATGATTTGGAATTTAATTATAAATTCAAGCCAAACACGAAGATGCACAAGAACTTATTTGTAAAAATAATTCGTTTTGGAGTTGATGAAAATTTAAATATGATTTTAGTTAGCGACATAACAAATCTAATGACGTCAAAACAAAATGAAGTTTGGTCGGAAATAGCTAAGCGTTTGGCGCATGAAATAAAAAATCCGTTGACGCCAATTGTTTTGTCCGCAGAACGTATAGAAATGAAGCTTATGCCAAAATTAAATGACACAGACAAGCAGTTTCTAGATAAGCTGATAAAACAAATAATTCTACAGGTTGAGGAGCTAAAAAAATTAGTAAATAAATTTAGGGATTTTGCTTCAATAAATAAGCCTCAGCTGGTAAAAGTGAATCTTAATACATTGCTTGCGCAGATTTTAACATTGTATGAAGAATATAATTATATAAAACTGAGCAATACTAATGAAAATGGTGATATAATTGTGCTTGGCGACGAAAGCTTATTGCGTCAAGTTTTACATAATCTTTTAAAAAACTCAATAGATGCTGTTGAATCTGTTGCAAAAAAGGAGGTAATAGTCACATTAAGCAAAGACGAGTTATATGGATATATTCATATAAAAGATAATGGCACTGGTTTTGGACAGGAAATATTGGATAATATATTCGAACCATATCGCACAACAAAAGGCGAGAAAGGTAGTGGTTTAGGGTTGGCAATAGTCAAGAAAATTATTGATGAACATAATGGAAAGCTCGATATCTATAATGATAATGGTGCACAAATAATTGTTCAGATACCTTTATTTAAACATAATTTATTAAGGGAATGGAATCATGCGTAACACAATTTTAGTGGTTGATGATGAACTTGGTATTCGTGAATTGTTAAAAGATTGTCTGGAAGACGAGGGCTACAAAGTATTAACTGCGGAAAATGCTTCTGATGCGGATAGGTTAGTTAAAGATAAAAAAGTGGATCTTGTTTTGCTTGATGTTTGGCTTCCAGATATGGATGGCGTCTCATTATTTAAGCGTTGGCGCGCTGGTAATATAAAAAAACAAGTAATTATGATGTCTGGTCATGCTTCAATTTCTAGTGCTTTAGAGGGTATACGCCTTGGGGCTAAGGATTTTATTGAAAAACCACTATCCTTAACTAAACTATTACCGCTAATTGCTTCTTGTTTTACAAAAAATACAAATTTCTTGAACGAACACGAGGAGAGCGATTTTGTATCAGAAATTATCACGCTCAATCTAAATGATTCGCTAAGAAATTTAAAAGATGTTTTAGAAAAGCGTTATTTCTTATTTCAATTAGATAAGCAAAATGGTAATATTTCTAGAGTTTCAGAGGTTTCTCAAGTTGATAGAGCTCATTTGTATAGAAAATTAAAAATGCTAGGTATCAATAGCGTAAAACAATAAATATTTCTATTATTGACCATAGTTTAACTTTCAGTATGAGTATGTATGCAGCTTTTTAATACATTAACCAAGCGTAAAGAAGAATTTGTACCCATAAATAAAAACCATGTCGGGATTTACGTTTGTGGGCAAACGATTTACGATTTTTGCCATATGGGGCATGCGCGTAAAGAATTGGTCTTTGACATGATTCGACGTTGGTTTATTGCTTCTGGATATAATGTTACATATGTTGTAAATATTACAGATATTGATGATAAAATTATCGTACGCGCAAATGAAAATCAAGAAAAGATTCATCAATTAACTGAGCGTACGATTAATTATATGCTTGAAGATCTGGATGCTTTAGGAATATTGCGCCCAGATTTTCAGCCTAGAGCTACTGATTATGTTCCGCAGATGCTAAATATAATCAGTTCTCTGGTTGATAAAGGGTATGCGTATCAAGCCGCAAATGGTGATGTTTATTATAAAGTACGTAAATTTAGCGAATATGGTAAGCTGTCTGGGAAATCGCTTGATGATTTGCAGGCTGGCGAACGGGTTGATGTGGATCAAAACAAACAAGATCCATTGGATTTTGTGTTATGGAAATCCGCTAAAGCAAATGAACCGTCATGGGACTCAATATTTGGCGCTGGTCGTCCAGGTTGGCACATAGAATGTTCCGCCATGTCTGAAGAATTATTAGGCAAGCATTTTGATATTCACGGCGGTGGTCAGGATTTGCAATTCCCACATCATGAAAATGAAATTGCGCAAAGTGAAGTGCATAACGGCTGTAAATTTGCAAATTATTGGTTGCACAACGGTTTTTTAAATATCAATGACGAGAAAATGTCTAAGTCGTTGGGTAATTTTTTCACCATTCGTGATGTTTTAAAACTCTACAATCCAGAAGTTATTCGTTTGTTTATGCTACGTACACATTATCGTAGCCCATTGAACTATAGTTTAGAGAATATGGATGATGCAAAAATTGGGTTAACACGAATGTATACGGCGCTTAATCAATACGATGTCAATTTAACTGATTACGTGATCGACTGGTCAAATAATCATGCAAGCAAATTTAAAAATGCTATGGATGATGATTTTAACACTCCATTGGCAATTAGCGTATTATTCGACTTAGTTAGCGAAATAAACAAACAGCGAAATTCAATCTTATGCCATTTATTGGTGGCACTAGCCAATGTTCTTGGACTTTTAAATTTGAAGCCACAAGAATTCTTCCAATTCGGTGTTGCAATTGATTCAATAAAGATTGATGAATTAATTGAGGCACGCAGATTAGCCAAACGAAATAAAGACTTCAAATTATCCGATGAGATAAGAAATCAGTTGCTAGATAGCGGTATAATTCTCGAAGATACGGCAAGCGGCACTACTTGGCGCAAGAAATAAATATTTTTAATAATGCGTATTTTTTTATTCAAATGTGTTGCGATTTATGATATAATCTGTGCCTATGTTTATAAATAATAAAAATTTTATCGCAGTGGTGCAGGTGCTAAAATGGCAAGTTATTTTTGGAATTACGGCTATTTTGTTTGTATCAGCTATTAAACACAATGTAGACAGTAGCCTTTCTGCGTTACTTGGGCTATTGTGCGTACTGTTGCCAACCATAATTTATATTAGGGTGGCATTTGTAAAGCAAGTTTTAGCAGCTGAAAATGTGCTAAAATTACATAAAAAAGCAATGTTGCTTAAATTTATTAGTAACTTAATATTGTTTGCATTGGTGTTTTTGTTTTATAAAAAGTGCGATGTTATTGTATTATTTGTAACGTATATTTTTTCGATTAGTGGTTACTGGTTTAGTTTATTAAAGGTGAGTTAGACTGGTTATGTGTATTTAATTTTCTTGGGGTGAATATGGCAACGTCTACAACTGGATACGTTTCTCATCATCTAACTCACAATAGCTTTTCCGTGTTTGGTGAAAAAGGTGGGTTCTGGTCTATTCATCTTGATACATTTTCAATATCTTTATTACTTGGCTTTGTGTTTTTATTTGTTTTTACAACTGTGGCGCGTCGTTGCTCTATTGAAAATCCAGGCAAATTCCAGTTATTTATTGAGCTTATATTGGAGATGGTGCAAAATCAAGTAAAAGATATTTATCATGGGAAGAGTAAATTAATTGCTCCTCTTGCGTTAACGATTTTCTGCTGGGTTTTCTTGATGAATCTTATGGATTTGTTACCAGTTGATTTGATTAGCTTTTTTAATCATCATGCTGGCAATCCAGAAGCTTATTGGCGGATAGTTCCATCTGCAGATTTAAACGCGACTTTTGCAATGTCAATTTCTGTTTTATTTATAATAATCGGATTTGGTATTAAAGCAAAAGGCTTTGGTGGGTGGCTGAAGGAATTATTTACGGCTCCATTTGGTCCTTGGCTTGCACCTGTGAATTTTATTTTTCAATTAGTTGAGTTGATAGCCAAACCAATTTCATTAGCATTGCGGTTATATGGAAATATGTTTGCTGGTGAATTGATATTCATTTTGATCGCCTTATTACCATGGGGTGCGCAATGGATTCTTGGTGCGCCTTGGGCAATATTTCACATTTTAATTATTACATTACAAGCTTTTTTATTCATGGTTTTAACCATAGTATACTTAAGTTTAGCAACAGAAGTTCATTAATTTTTTAATTTTTAGGGGTATTTATATATGGAAACAGTTATTTCTAACATATCAGGTTTTACCGTTCTTGCGGCTGCCATCATTATTGCATTTGCAGCGCTAGGTACGGCACTTGGTTTTGGTTTGCTTGGTGGCAAATTTTTAGAATCAGCTGCTCGTCAACCAGAATTAGTCTCAATGTTACAAACTAAGCTGTTTATTATTGCTGGTTTACTTGATGTAATTTCAATGATTGGTGTTGGTATTTCTTTATTATTAATCTTTAATAACCCAATATTATCTAAAGCAATAGAATTACTTAGACCAATAGCTGGTTAATATATATCCATTTTGATTATAGTCATGTAAGGAGTATTTCGCGTGGATATTAACGCAACATTACTAGGGCAAGCAATTACTTTTGCTATATTGGTTTGGTTTACAATGAAATTCGTCTGGCCACCTCTAAGCAATATGCTAGAAGAGCGTGCTAAACGGATTGCTGATGGTTTGGCTGCGGCCGAAGCTGGTAGACAGGAACTTTTAAATGCTGAGGCGAAAGTTTCTGAAGAGTTAAAAAAAGTTCAAGTACGTGCAACTGAGATTATAGCAAACTCAGAGAAACGTGCTGACCAAATTGTTGAAGAAGCAAAAGAACGTGCAAGCCATGAGGCTGAAAGAATTTTAACTGATGCTAAAGCGCAAATAGAACAAGAATTTATGCGTGCAAAAGAGCAACTGCGTAATCATGTATCGGCATTGGCTTTAAAAGGTGCTGAGCATATTTTACGTAGTGAAGTAGATGCTAGTCGCCATGAGAAAATTTTAGCTCTTATTAAGACGGAGTTATAATCAACTATGTCTAACTTAAATAATTTAGCTCATCCATATGCAAATGCATTATATGATTTAGCAAAAACTAACAATAGCATTGAGACATGGCTTTTGATGTTGGGCAATATAAAAAATATTGTAAATATGAGAGAGTTTCGTGAGCTATTGAAGCAACCTAAAATTAATTCTTCAGATTTGGTTGATACTATTTTGCAATCTTTTAATATAAAAGATCAAGAAGTGATTAATTTCCTAGGGTTATTAGCTAGGAATGGTCGACTATTAGTTTTGCCTGCAATTTTTGATTTGTTTGATGAGTTAGTTAAACGAGATAAAAACGTGGCAACTGCGATTATTCAATCAGCTTTTGCTATGAGCGATGAAGAAAAAAATCAGTTCGAGACGATACTATCAAAGAAGTTTAATGCGAAGATTAATGCAACAGTAGAAATTAATCCAGCGTTAATCGGTGGTATAAAAGTATTGGTTAACAATACAGTTATCGATGCATCAATTAAAGGTAGCTTAGAGAAAATGGCTACCCAACTTACACAATAGGAGTGATTCATGCACTTAAATCCTTCTGAAATAAGTGATATTATAAAAGCTAAAATAGCTGGCACTAGTAGTAGTGTTGATTATAAAAGCAAAGGGACAGTGGTGTCGGTATCTGACGGTATTGTACGTATCTATGGATTATCTGATGTTATGCAAGGTGAAATGATACTTTTTCCTGGCAATGTTTATGGTATGGCGATGAATCTAGAGCGTGATTCTGTTGGTGCGATTATTCTTGGTGAATATGAGCATATACAAGAAGGCGATGAAGTTTCTTGTACAGGGCGCATTTTGGAGGTTCCAGTTGGTAAAGAGCTAGTTGGACGTGTTGTTGATGCTTTGGGTCGTCCATTAGATGGAAAAGGTCCATTAAACACTAAATTAACTGCGCCAATCGAAAAAGTTGCACCAGGTGTAATTACTCGTAAATCAGTTAGCCAGCCATTGCAAACAGGAATAAAAGCGATTGATGCAATGGTACCAGTGGGTCGTGGTCAACGTGAATTAATTATTGGTGATAGACAAACAGGTAAAACAGCGGTTGCGATTGATGCAATTATTAATCAACGCGGTACTGGTGTTACTTGTATTTATGTGGCAATTGGTCAAAAAGCATCCTCAATTGCAAACGTTGTGCGCAAGCTTGAAGAGCATGGCGCAATGGAACACACTATTGTAGTTTTAGCAACAGCATCCGATGCGCCGTCATTACAATTTATTGCGCCTTATTCTGGTTGTTCAATGGGAGAGTATTTCCGTGATCGTGGAGAAGATGCGCTAATTGTTTATGATGATTTATCTAAGCAAGCTGTAGCATATCGTCAAATATCATTATTGCTACGTCGTCCTCCAGGTCGTGAAGCTTACCCTGGTGATGTATTTTATTTACATTCACGATTGTTAGAAAGAGCTGCTAGAGTAAATGAAGAATATGTAGAAAAATTTACTAACGGTGAGATAAAAGGTAAGACTGGTTCATTAACTGCATTACCAATTATTGAGACTCAAGCTGGAGATGTGTCAGCGTTTGTGCCAACGAATGTGATTTCAATTACAGATGGTCAAATTTTCTTAGAAACAGATTTATTCAATTCAGGAATACGTCCAGCAATTAACCCTGGGGTTTCGGTATCTCGGGTTGGTGGAGCTGCACAAACTAAGGTTATAAAAAAATTAGTTGGAAGTTTGCGTATAGGCTTAGCACAATACCGTGAGTTGGCAGCATTTGCACAATTTGCGTCAGATCTAGATGAAACTACGCGTAAGCAATTACGGCATGGACAAATCTCAACTGAATTGTTGAAACAAAAACAATATTCGCCAATGCAGGTATCGGAAATGGCAATGACTTTGTATGCTTTAAACAATGGGCATTATGATGATGTTGCGGTTAATAAAGCGTTGGCTTTTGAGTCTGGTTTTTTTGCTTTTATGAAAACTAATCACCCACAAGTATTAAAAAATATTGATGCAAGTGGTGATTTATCTAAAGCAGACGATGACATTATAAAACATGCTATAGCTAAGTAGTTACATAAATAATTTAATTTTTAGGGACAATTTAAATGTCTACAGGAAAAGAAATTCGTGGTAAGATAAAAAGTGTACAAAATACACAAAAAATTACCAAGGCTATGCAAATGGTTGCCACCTCAAAAATGCGTAAGACACAGGAAAGAATGAGGCAAGCAAGACCATATGCGGAGAAAATCCGTGAAGTAATGGCGCACTTGGCTCAAGTTAATCCTTATGCAAAGAAAACTACGGCTTTCTTACGCAATCCTGAAGTATTTAATAAAGTTGCCTTAGTTGTAATATCATCAGATAAAGGTTTGTGTGGTGGCCTAAATTCAAGTGTAATAAAAGTTTTTTATGAAAAATTAAAACAATTTCAAGATACTAATATTCCAGTTGAAATATGTGCTCTTGGTCAAAAGGGATTAGTTGCTGCCAATAGAGTTAAGGCGAATATTGTTGGACAAGCTGCTGGTTTGGGTGATGTTCCTAAAATGGATAAAATTATCGGACCATTGTCTGGGATATTTAACCGCTTTTATTCTGGTGAATTAGATGCAGTATATGTTATTTATTCACATTTTGTAAATACAATGAAGCAACAGGCAACCTGTGAGCAATTGCTACCATTGAGTGATAGAGATTTAAAGCTAGATAATTCAATGCCTTGGGATTATATTTATGAGCCTGATGCAACAGAAGTTTTAAATGAATTAATTCGTCGATACGCAGAATCAGTTGTGTATCAATGTTTGGCAGATAACATGGCATCAGAGCAAGCTGCACGAATGGTGGCAATGAAGTCTGCAACAGACAATGCTGGTACAGCAATTAGTGAGTTGCGGTTGGTTTATAATAAATCACGCCAAGCGGCTATTACTAAAGAGTTAGCAGAAATAGTCTCAGGAAGTGCTGCCGTTTAATAGTTTTATTTTAGGAATTACCATGACACAAGGTAAAATAATACAAGTGATTGGCGCTGTCGTTGACGTGGAGTTTCCGCGTAGCGCAGTACCAAAAGTTTATGATGCATTAAAGCTAGCCTCTGGTGGGGATCTAGTTTTAGAGGTGCAACAACAGTTAGGTGATGGAATTATTCGTAGTATTGCTATGGGTAGTTCCGATGGCTTAAGACGTGGGTTAGAAGTCATAAATACTGGTGCCCCGATTTCTGTTCCTGTTGGAAAAGCTACATTGGGACGAATTATGGATGTATTGGGTAATCCAATTGATGAAGCCGGTAAGATCGATACTGACAAACGTCGTGCTATTCATCAAAGTGCACCTAAATTCGATGAGATTTCTCAAAATACCGAGTTATTAGAAACAGGCATTAAAGTTATTGATCTATTATGTCCATTTGCAAAGGGTGGTAAAGTAGGTTTATTTGGTGGTGCTGGGGTTGGTAAAACAGTAAATATGATGGAATTAATTCGTAACATTGCAATTGAACATAGCGGATACTCGGTATTTACAGGGGTTGGTGAACGTACTCGTGAGGGTAACGATTTCTACCATGAAATGAAAGACTCTAATGTATTGGATAAAGTATCGTTGGTGTATGGACAAATGAATGAACCACCAGGTAATAGATTGCGTGTTGCATTAACAGGACTTACAATTGCGGAAGATTTTCGTAATGAAGGCCGTGATGTATTGTTATTTGTGGATAATATTTATCGTTATACATTAGCTGGAACTGAAGTTTCTGCTTTGTTGGGTCGTATGCCATCTGCCGTTGGTTATCAACCAACATTAGCGGAAGAGATGGGTAGATTTCAGGAGCGTGTTGCTTCAACTAAGACTGGGTCAATCACATCAATTCAAGCTGTTTATGTGCCTGCCGATGATTTGACAGATCCTTCGCCGGCAACAACATTTGCGCATTTAGATGCTACGGTTGTGTTGTCTCGTGATATTGCGTCTTTGGGTATTTATCCTGCTGTAGATCCATTGGATTCTAGCTCACGTCAATTAGACCCTTTGGTTGTTGGTGAACAGCATTATAATGTCGCACGTGGGGTTCAAGCAACATTACAAAAATATAAAGAATTGCGCGATATTATTGCTATTCTTGGTATGGATGAATTATCTGAAGAAGATAAATTGATCGTTGCTCGTGCACGTAAGATTCAGCGCTTTTTATCGCAACCGTTTTTCGTTGCCGAAGTGTTTACTGGTTCTCCTGGTAAATATGTTTCTTTGAAAGATACTATTCGTGGATTTAAAGCTATTTTAGATGGTGAGTATGATCATTTACCAGAACAAGCTTTTTATATGGTTGGCTCTATTGAAGAGGCCGTTGAGAAACACGGTAGCAACTAAGGGGTAAACAATGGCTAGTACGATGTTAGTTGATGTAGTTAGTTCTGAAGAGAGAATTTTCTCTGGTAAGACTGAATACATTATAGCTCCAGCACTTATGGGTGAAATGGGTGTTTACCCACATCATGTTCCATTGATTAGCAAGCTAAAGTCTGGTGTATTGCGTTTGCAATTGCCAGAACAAGCTGAGCAATTAGTTTTAGCAATTTCTGGTGGTTTTCTTGAGGTTAAAGATAATCACGTAACAGTTTTAGCTGATGTAGTTGAACGCACTGCTGAGCTTGATGAAGCAAAGTGCTTGGAACAAAAGAAGCAAGCTGAGGCAAGGCTTAAGCATGCTGAGGCAAGTATTGGTGAAGATATAGCAAGTGCATATGCATCTTTGGAAATAGCTATAGCTCAATTAAAAGCTTTGGATTATATCAAAAAGCAGTCAAAAAGAGCTTAGTTTTTTGAAATATTGGCCTCTTGTTATTTAGGTTGCAAAAGTTTTTTGTACTTAATTTATAAAAAAGTATAATATGAATAATTCTATTGTGGTAAAATAGCGGAATGCAGTTATCACATTAGTTTTACTGGTTAAAAAATGTTTTTGAAAGGTACCTTTTATATGAAAAAATTATTAGCAGTTATGATTGCGGGTCTTGCAATGGTTGCTTGTTCAAACAATGAAAATTCAACAAGTGGAAATGCATCTGCTGTAGAGGCATCTGCTCCAGTTGCTGTTGAAGCTCCAGTTGCATCAGCACCTGAAGCGTCTGCTGCTACGGCATCAGCTGCACAATAATAAAATGTAATCTCACATTTTATTATAAAAAGCCAAGCATATTTGCTTGGCTTTTTTGACGCTTTAAAAAGCGCTATTACGTATAATGATAAACCGCAGGATTCGAAGACGATGAGCATATTAACATGGATGAAATCTTACTTCAAAATAAACACATTATTCGATTGTGTTGGGGTTGATATTTCCACTTCTGCTGTTAAATTTGCGCAATTGAATCCAAATTCGTATACAGTCAATCAATACCTAATTCAACATATTCCCAGTATTAAAGGGAATAACATAGATAAAATTAATGAAATGAGCAATTTATTAAAGCAATATTGGTCAAATCGAAAATTTAAGTATAAACATGTTGCGTTAGCTTTACAATATTCTTCTGTAATCACTAGAACTATTCAAACTCCAATATTTGACAATAAAATAGACCTAGACATTTATGTCAAAAATCAATTAGAAAATTTATTTGATGTTGATATCGATGCCGTTGACTTCGATTATAGCATTATAAAAAATACTCATTCTGAACTAAAAAATTATACTGTGTTAGTTATTATTGCAAAAAAAGAAAAAATAGAAGAAATTAATGCATTAATGGAGTTAGCAAAATTTGCTTTGGGTGCTATATATATTGAATGCTATGTATTATATAATTTGTTTCGCTCATTGGTAAAAACACATCAAATTAGTGTTAATCAACATAGCTGTTTGCTTTTAGACGTTGGTATTAGTAAATTAAAAATCTTATTGATACATAATGAAGAGTTGGTTTATTTTAATGAATTTAACACAAAATTACAAGCAGAAAAGTTAATTTCGGATGGTATTTTAGCGCCAGATTCGCACCTAGATTCTGGTTTTGTTGATGCGGGTAATGAAGAGTTTACCGAGGTTGTTGAAACTATTGTTACCGAGTTAATGCGGCATTTACAGCTGGCTAAGTCGCAGACTTTAATCGAATCTAAAATAAATATAGAGGCATTTGATAAGGTTTTTATCTCTGGTGGCGTGGCCTATGTTCCTGGGTTGATTAAAAATTTAAATGCGTTGTTTAATTTAGAAATAATTGAGATAGCTTCTTTGTTAAAACAGCATAATCCACATATTTCCAAAAATGATTTATCCAGATTAACAACAGCAATTGCATTGGCACGAGATAAATACAATGATTAAAGTAAATTTAGCTAATTATAGAGAAGATGAGCGAAAAGCTCGGCGAAATCGATTTTATTTATTGTTGGTAATTGCTACTATTTTGGCGATTCTGTTTAATTTGATTTTGTATGTTTATTATCAGGTGTTAGATTTAAGGCAAACCAAGCGAAATCAATTTTTGCAAGACCAAATTGCCAATATTGAAGATCAATTATCGGGCGTTGATACGTTTAATTTTATGCTCAAAGATTATAAATCGCGACTAGAACAATATAATAAAATGATTAATCTTACTGGTGATACGATTAATTTATTGCAAAATCTTAATACAATAACGCCAGTGCAAATATATTATCAGCAGATTAATTTCAACAATGGCGTTTTAAAATTGCATGGAGTCGCGAAAAATTCTTTGTATTTGTCTTCATTTGTGGATAATTTAAATAAAAAATATACGAAAGTTAAGCTGAGTAATTCAGTTTTGGCTGCAAATAATTCTCTTAATTTTGATATACTTGCTCAAGAAAGTTCGGTTTTAGAAGACTCCCAAAATGAGAAAAAGTAAAAACAAAGAGCAACTGCCGATTATTTATAATTGGAAATTATATCAGCAAGTATTGATTTCTTTTGTGTTATTTATTGTAATATTTATTGTAATTAATGAATGTATGTTAAACGTAAAAATAGACAATTACATGCAAACAGTTGGTTTAGAAGATCAGCTGAAAGAAGAATATATAAATAAATATGCTGTTTATAAAAGCCTTGCAAAATATCAATTACAAAGCAAAAAATTGGCTGAATTGAATAATCAATTGATGCATATTTTTCCTAATGAAACTGACATGGAGAATTTAAATTTTGCGATTAATCAATTATCCCAAAACAATTTTATGACGGTAAAATTATTTCAGCCACAGGATGCAATTCAAGATGTTGCGGGGTTAAATTTGCAAATAATAAAAGTGAATTTGAGTGGTGGATATGTGCATTTTGTTAATTTTATGTTGGAATTATCTAAGCTATCACAAGTGATTTATATTACAAATTTGGTGATAGATCGGCAAGATAATGAAAATATCACCGCTAATTTTAACTTAAATATACATTTTAAGCATAAATAATTGGGTAGAAAATGAGAGTATTGCGTATAATTATGTTGTGGTGCCTTGGGGTTATCGCACATGCAGATAATCTGGAGAATTGGTTGGATCAGGTACAGCAAACCACGCCACCATCTCGTCTGCCAGCGTTGCCAAACGTTAAATTGTCAATTATAAATTACACTATACCATTGCCGATTAATATCTTTGCGGCAGATAGATTAGTCAATAATAAAGATGGAAATATGGAGTTAAGTCAGTTATTGATGGTTGGCTATTTGAACTATAAAAACAAAGATTACGCATTTATACAAACGCCACTTGATACCAGAAAAATCATGGTTGGTGATATAATAGGTCAGGGAAATGTGTTGCAAATAGGTAAAGATTTTGTTATATTGAGCGAACAGCAGAATCTGAATGGACGCATTCTAAATAATAAAATTTATTTGAGATTGGCAGTAGAAAGCAAAATCTGAAAATAGTTTGTGAAATTTCATGCTTGGGTGCATTGATGTATATTATGGGGGCATATTATTTTTATTATGGGATCATTTAGCAGAATTTTTGGTAAAATATCGTTATGGCTCATATTGTGTGGAATACCATCTATTACTTATGCAACAAAATTAGTTAATATTAATAGCGTAAATCAAGGTCAAACACAAGTTATTAGTTTTAAACTTGACTCAGGCGTTCATGCGCCGAAGATTTTTATAGCGGAGCATGATTTAATTATAGATTTTATATCAGTGGGTAATGGCATGACTCAGAATAAAATTAATTTGGCTGGCGGGATTATAAATAGCGTCGGCGTATTTAGCTCGAACAATAAATTGCGCGCGGTTATATTGGGTGGCGCAGCTTATAAATAATATACGGTAAATACTAAATTAAATCAATTAGATATAACTTTTAGTAATAAATTAGGCAATGTCAGTATATCAAGTAATAAAATTGGGTTGATTGAGTCTAATTCGGCTAATGCTACGGTATTAATTAATGATGTAAAATTCAGTCGTGACAATAACAATGGTGGCTTAGTTGAATTTAGTTATACAGGTGATGGGCAAATTACGGTAGACGATAAGCGCGTGGGGAATTCATTACAAATAGATTTATTGGGTGCAAATATCGATTCTAAATTTATTAAGAAGTTAGATGTGGGTGATTTTGCAACGCCAATAAAATACATTGATACAAATAAATATCATAAGGGGGTTCGGCTACTTATTTCCAATGATCAGACGGCTTGGGATTATGCGGTGTATCAATTACAAGGGAAATTGATTATAAATGTGCGTTCATTAAAACAGAATAATAGCCAAATATCCAATAATCCAAATAATGAAAAGACAAATAAAGTTTCATTAAATTTTCAGAATATTGACGTTAGAGCGCTGTTGCAATTAATGGCTGATTTCAGTGGCTACAACGTTTTGGTGAGCGATGGAGTTAAAGGTACAATGTCGTTAAAATTGAACGATGTGCCGTGGAATCAGGCTTTGACGATTATATTGAACGCTAAAGGTTTAGGTATGCGTCAAGAAGGTAATGTGATTCGTATTGCTCCATTAACCGAAATAACTGATATTGATAAACAGGCGTTAGATACAAAAACAGCTAGTGAAGCGGTTGAAACTCTCGAAACCGTAACGTGGCGGTTGAAATATACACAGGCTAGTTTAGTGCAAACTATGTTGCAAAAGCCATTTGGATTTGATGATAAAACTAACAAAGCAACGTCATTATTGTCGAATCGTGGCTCGGTTTTGATTGATGCCAGAACCAATACATTGATTGTCAATGATGTGCCTTCGCGGATTCAGGCAATTCGTGAGTTAATCAATAAAATTGATATTCCAGTTAAAATGGTGTTAATTGAGGCGCGTATAGTCGAGGCAAATAGTGATTTTGAGCGCTCTCTTGGTACGCGCTTGTTTTTGTCGGGAATTGCTGGTGGAATTACATATTCTAATACGTTGGAAAACGCGGTTAATATTAATCAAAATGGGATAAATACATTAAGTTCTAATGCATTCACCAATGGTGGTTCGTCTTCTGGTGGTTCTAGTGATAGCACCTCAAGCAGTTCTAGCGGTGGTAGTACGGCAAATACAAATTTTGGCACCGCTGTGACATCCTCAATCGCAATGATTTTTTCACCGAATAGCAATAACTTAATTGGCTTAGAAATTGATGCTTTAGAAGCACAAAATAGCGGAAAAACTATCTCTAGCCCAAAAGTGATGACGGCAAATTATCAAGTTGCAAGTATACAACAGGGTGTGCAAATTCCGTATCAACAATTAACCTCGACGGGTAATACCAGTATCGCATTTATTAATGCCGTATTGTCATTGAGGGTTACGCCACAAATTACCGATGATGGTAATATTTTACTGAATATTGATATTCATAAAGATACGCCAAATACAAAATTAGTAGTACAAGGAACACCGTCAATAGATACCAATAGCGTGACAACAGGTGTGCAAGTGCTAGATGGGTCAACGATATTGGTTGGCGGTGTTTATATTGATGATCAACAACATGTGGAGGATAAAGTGCCATGGTTAGGCGATATTCCTTATTTAGGTTGGTTATTTAAGAGCGTGTATGATTCTACCAATAAAAAGGAGTTATTAATATTTATTACGCCAAAAATTATTAGTAATACATTAAGCGATGATAACGTCTAATATTGTAATCATTGGAATTACTGGGGTTGGTAAAACCACTGTTGGTAAGATAGTTGCGCGTCAACTGGGACGTAAATTTATTGACCTTGATAAACAGATTGAATTGCGTTGTGGTGTTGATATTGCAACGATTTTTTCTATTGAGGGGGAATCTGGTTTTCGTATTCGTGAAACATATGAATTAAATAAAATAATGCAGGAAGAAGAAAATTTTGTATTATCTGTCGGTGGCGGTGCAATTTTAGTTGAGGAGAATCGTCAATTAATTGCGCAGAATTTTGTGATTCAATTATTTGCAAATATAAATACGGTTGTTACGCGTCTATCTAAAGGAATACGGACTCGCCCATTGCTACAGAACACTGATTTACAGCAAAAAGTTATTGATCTGTATAATGCTAGACGAGAATTTTATAATCAAATTAGCGACTTGGATATAAATACTTCTAATGCGCGACCTGAAACTGTAAGTAATTTCATTGTTGGATATATTAATAAAATCGTAACTACTTCTATGATAACTTGTCAACTATATTTTGCTAAATAGTTAAAAAAAT
>CAYWWJ010000003.1:0-10201 GCA_964462055.1 uncultured Neisseria sp.
GTGGTTGCCAATAGCGAGCTGGATGATCTGGTCCTATTGCGCAGTGACGGAATTCCAACCTATAACTTCAGTGTGGTGCTGGATGATTTGGATATGAACATCAGTCATGTCATCCGGGGTGATGATCATGTTAATAACACCCCTCGACAGATTAATATCCTCAGAGCCTTGAATGCGTCGCTGCCTGAATACGCGCATGTGCCTATGATATTGGGTGCCAATGGCGAGCGTTTATCCAAGCGACATGGTGCTGTTTCGGTGATGCAATATCAAGAGGACGGTTATTTGCCTGATGCGTTGCTAAACTACTTGGCCAGACTGGGATGGTCTCACGGTGATGAGGAAATATTCAATCGAGAGCAATTAATAGAATGGTTTGATTTATCGGCCATTAGCCGCTCTCCTGCTAAATTCAATAATGAGAAATTGCTTTGGATTAATCAACAATATCTAAAAAAAACGGATAGTGCTGATTTGGTTGAGTTGGTGATGCCTTTCCTTGAAAAGGATGAATGCCTGGTTGCTGGCGGCCCCAATCTGCAAAGCATCGTGGATCTGCTGAAGGAAAGAGTGAATACCATTGAAGAATTGGCGGATGCAGCTGTTTACTTTTACCGTCCGCTGGAACCGACTGATGAACTGAGAACTCAGCATCTGAATGCAGAGACAAAACATCTGCTCACGGATCTATTGGAGAAATTCAGTCATATTGAATGGACGCGCGAATCGATTCATCATGAAATAAAAACAGCCGCCAAGCATCATGATGTCAAATTACCCAAAATCGCTATGCCATTGAGAGTCATGGTAACAGGGGAAGTGCATACTCCTTCGATCGATGCCGTGCTGGAACTATTGGGGCGGGAAGAAACGTTGGCGCGTATTACCGCTCAATTAAACAATATCCCCGGATGAACTTTGCTTTACAATGAAGCGGGGCATCAGTATAATCCCACTTCCTTTGATCAGGGGGTATAGCTCAGCTGGGAGAGCGCTTGCATGGCATGCAAGAGGTCAGCGGTTCGATCCCGCTTATCTCCACCAGTTAATCACTGGTTTTAGGTTGCTATAAATCAATTTTGTCCCCATCGTCTAGAGGCCTAGGACATCGCCCTTTCACGGCGGTAACACGAGTTCGAATCTCGTTAGGGACGCCACGTACTTTCTTGAGTTAATTCACGTTCTACGCTTAAATTAATGGGTTGTTAGCTCAGTCGGTAGAGCAGCGGACTTTTAATCCGTTTGTCGCAGGTTCGAATCCCGCACAGCCCACCAATTTTCTTTAGAAAATGAAAAGAATATTATTTTTTCTTATTTTTATATTAAATTCTGCCTTTGCTTATACGCAGTCAGATCTTCTTAGTGCGCAAAATACATATCAAAATGATCTAACCAATTACAATAATGCAAAAAGCACTCTTGATTCTGCAAACAATAATGTAACCAAAGCTCAAGATGATTTAAAACAAGCACAAGAAGCATTAAAAAATGCAGAAATCAAATTAAAAGAAAAACAATCTGCAAAAATAACAGCAGAAACAAACCTCACCAAATCACAAGCTAACTTAAACGTTGCTAAATCGACACTAAACAATGTGTGGTCACAAGTAAATTAAACAACTCACAACATCATAAAATATAGTATAATAACGGGTAAACAAACTTCAATACTCTTATATTACTTTATTGGCAGGTTTAATGCAAGAAATAATAAAATTAAAGAATGTAGATTTCTCATATACTGAAAATTCAAAGACCCTTAATGATATTTGTTTATCAATAAATAAAGGTAAAATCGTTGCTATTATGGGTGGAAGTGGTTGTGGTAAAACAACTTTACTAAAGCTAGTATCTGGACAACTTAAAGCCACAAACGGCACTGTTAATGTATTACAAAATGACTTGAATAAAATAAACAACGAAAACTTACTAGAATTAAGAAAACGAATTGGTATGCTGTTCCAATTTGGCGCATTATTCACCGATATGTCAGTATTTGACAACGTAGCTTTTAGCTTAAATGAACATACTAGATTATCCAAGAACATTATTGATAAAATAGTGGCAATGAAATTAAATGCGGTTGGCTTATTTGGTACTCAGTCGCTTGCAACTGGAGAATTATCGGGAGGAATGGCTCGTAGGGTCGCGTTGGCTCGAGCTATGGTACTTGACCCTGAGTTAATGCTTTATGATGAGCCATTTACTGGGCTTGACCCAATTTCACTAAACGTAACAGCAATGTTAATTAAACGTCTAAATGACGCACTTGGACAAACCTCTATATTAGTAACCCATGATATTGCAGCAACACTTAAAATTGCTGACTATATTTACTTTATGGAATCAGGTAAAATTATCGGTGAAGGTACTCCAGAAGACGTTGTAAAAACAAGCAACCCAGCAATTAAACAATTTATCACAGGTCAAATTGAGGGTCCATTTTCTTATCAATACAATAGCAAAATTAGCTATTCAGAATATATGGGAGTATAAATGCAAGCTATTTTGTATTTTGTTATGAGAATCGGACGACCATTTAGTGAATTTATTTTACATTTAGGTGGAATCGCCAGACTCGCAGTTAATATATTGTTAAATATTGGCTATTCATTCAAACATTTTAATTTAATTATCAAAGAACTTTACTTTTGTGGTGTTCGTTCGCTGGTCATTATTGCAATATCTGGCTGGTTTGTAGGAATGGTTTTAGGCTTGCAAGGTTACAATACGCTACAACGATTTGGTTCTGTTAGTGTGCTTGGGTCTCTGGTTGCTCTGTCATTATTAAGGGAATTAGGTCCTGTATTAACCGCAATCTTATTTGCATCTCGTGCTGGCTCAGGTATAACAGCAGAAATAGGGCTAATGAAAGCCACTGAGCAATTAGATGCAATGAATGTAATGGCGGTAAACCCGATAAAACGCGTAATCGCACCGAAATTCATCGGCAGCATTATTGCCGTACCATTACTTACATCATTATTTAATTTGGCGGGAATATTAGGCGGATATTTTGTTGGTGTAGTTCTGGTATTTCTAGATAAAGGAACTTTCTGGTCGCAAATGCAAGACAGCGTTTCACTGCACGATGATGTGTTTAATGGAATAATTAAAAGTTTCATTTTTGGAGTGGCAATTAGCTTAATTTCAGTTTATCAGGGATTTATTGCTAAACCAACTGCCGAAGGAGTGTCACTTGCAACGACCCATACTGTAGTTAACTCCGCACTTACTATTTTGGCATTGGATTTTATTCTAACTGCTTTTATGTTTTAGTTTTAATATACACAAACAAGTTCAAAATAATTGAATTAAACAAGCAACGACACCTATTAATAATAGTGTAGAAGCGAAGTGAAGTTCAAGTATAATGAAAGTGTTTAATATATAGATTGGTTGATTTATGAAGCGTACTACTATAGATTTTTTTGTCGGAATATTTATTTTAATTGGAATATTATCCACCGTATTTTTAGCATTTAAGGTTGCGAATTTAGCTAATTTGGGTGGTAATTCCAAATCAACTTATACATTATCCGCAAATTTTAGTAATATTGGATCATTAAAAGCTAATGCGCCGATTAAAGTATCAGGATACACTATTGGTCGAGTATCTAATATCTATTTAGACCCCAAAACTTATCAAGCAGTTGTTGAGATGCAAATTGATAATGAATATAAATTCACAGAGGATTCATCAGCAGAAATCTTAACAACTGGTTTATTGGGTGAGCAATATATTTCGCTACAATCAGGTGCTGATAATAATTATCTTGCGAATAATGGACACATTACTATAACATCATCCGCTATGGTTTTGGAACAATTGATCAGCAAATTTATGACAAATATAAGTAAATAATTTGTAACTACGTAGCAACATTTATCATATGTACAGAATGAATTATTTTTACCCTCATGAGTTATCACAAAATCGGTAAAAATTAATTTATTCTGTATATTGTGGATATTACTGTAGGTAGTTGCAAAATTTAAAAAAGGAACATACAATGAAACAAATTATTAATATTTTTGCAGCGATTTGTTGCTTTATTTCTATAGCAAATGCAGAAGATTTGTCAAGCAAAAATAATGCATCAAATACAATTGCACATAAGAAAATAGCATCATCCCCGACAGCAACTACTTCGCCTAAGAAAGTAATTGAATCAGCAACACTATCAAATAAAAAAGGGCTAATTACCATAAACACACCTGACTGTGCCCCAGATTCTGCGTGTGATTTAATTGTAAACACATCTAACAGCGTATTAACCGCAGTAAACAAAGGTCTTACACCTCAAAAAACACATAATCTTATACAAAATATTGTAATCCCACAGTTTGATTTCACATTGATGACAAAATATGCAATGGGTAATAACTGGAAACTTGCAACTCCAGAACAACAAAAAAAATTAGTTAAATTGTTTCAAGACTTACTAATTTTTACATATTCATCTGCATTAAGTAGATTTAAAGATGCAGACATTAGCATAAACAATGTTAGTTATCGCAAAACAACTGCGTCTATTATGACGCAAGTAATATTGCCAAATTCGCAAAATAATCAAGCAATTAATGTAGAGTATGATCTAGTTGGCACAACTAATAACGACAAGACTACATGGAAAGCTTATGACATTAAAATTGAAACCTCTAGTTTAGTTACAATTTACCGCACACAATTTAATGAGGTTATACAATCAAATCAAGTCGAAGGACTAATTGCCCAATTACAGAATAAAGTAAATAATCTTAAGAAAATCAATGGTAATAAATAAATGACAACGATACAATTATCAGGAGAACTTGTAATTGAAACTATTAATAAACAAATTACTAATATCACTAAAACTCATTTACAAAACAATTTAACTATTGATTTAACTAATATAAATAAAATTGATACTGCAGGTATTGCAATGCTGATTGATTTACAGGCTCAATCACATAAAGCATCAAAGCAGATTAGTTACATTAATATTCCTATACACGTAAGTAGCTTATGTACATTATATCAAATAAAATTATAATCGCAGAAATGACAAAACAATGAAATATAAAAAATATTTACGCTCACTAACTATTTCACTGTTAGCCTGTAACATGCTTGCTTGCGCAACTGGAAATAATCCTATAGATCCATATGAGTCATATAATCGAAAAATGTTTTTAATTAATGGCGCAGTGGATAAAGTTATGATTAGACCAATTGCCCTAACTTATAAAAACTACACGCCAGATCCATTGCAAAATATCATCAATAACTTCTACAATAATATGCGGGATTTTGTATCACTTGGCAATGATGTATTTCAGCTCAAAGGTATGAGCATCATGCAAACTACAATGCGGATTTCAATTAATACCGTATTTGGTTTGTTTGGATTTATTGATGTAGCATCAAGTCTTGGATTAAAACGTGAATTAAATTCATTTGGCAATACATTCAAAGCTTATGGCTGGAAAAATAGTAGTTATATTGTGCTACCATTGCTTGGCTCATCTACAATCCGCGATGGCGTTGGACTAATTCCTGATATATATTTCAATCCTACATGGTATCTGTTTAGTGATTGGATTTCTTATACAAGCTTTGGAATTCAGTTAATTCACACGCGCTCAACATTTATCGGTATTGATACACAAATAGAACAAATGAGTCTAGATCCATATATTACGATTCGTGACATTTATATGCAAAGCCGTGGCTACATAGCTGAATCACAAATTCAAGATACAGATATAGACGACTTAATTGACAGTGAAAGCCCAGTTATAGATAGCCCTAAGCGTGATGACATAGGTATTTAATTTTATAAATACTTAACAAAATCTCTCATATATACAGAATAAATTAATTTTTACCTCATGAGTTATCACAAAATCGGCAAAAATTAATTTATTCTGTATAGTTGTAAGTATCACTGTTAAGTAGTTATGTAATTTTGTTTAAGTTATAGCCAATATTTAAGTTTATTTGCATCAACGACTTGCAGATATTGCACATTACAAACACTTAAGTTCAAACACGCTTGTATACTAAGTAGTTTCTCATGACGTAAAAGTACAAATGTAACTATATCGCCACTATTATATAAATTTATCTGTTTATCAATATCCGTTATTTTTATACCATCTATGGCGATCAATAAATCCCCAGTAGCAAAACCAGCATTAGCTGCAACTCCGCCATTGTAAATATTAATAATCTTATACCCCAGCAGTTCCTTATTTAATTTCCATGATAAATCAAGCAGTTTACTCGAAGGTAATTCATCTATATTATTAATCACCTTACCCGCACTAGAAAAATTTACCCCATTGACCTTATGCAGTTGAAGACCATAATCAGCAAAAATATAATTCAATGCCAGATCTTCACAAGAATTAGTCATGCGATCAATTTCATTCGATAAATCAACACCTGTAAAATGCAAAATATACTTAGGAATATCATCTTCAGCAAGACCAAGACCATCATTTTGCCATTTATTATAAAAACCACGCAACACATCATCTAACGACTTAATTCCATTACTTCGTTTGCGAATCAATAAATCCAAGCACATGCCAACAAGTGCGCCTTTTACATAATAACTTACAATCGCATTAGGGCTATTTTCATCTTGGCGATAGTATTTAACCCAACTTGTTAGGCTACTATTGTTTAAAGACTGCCGATTAACTCCATCAAATTTATATACATTATTAATATTATCTACAATCAATTGTAAATATTTTGTTTGATCAATAACTCCAGCGCGATACATAACTAAATCATCGTAATATGATGTAATTCCTTCAAACCACCACAATAGCTTAGTATAATTTTCATTTTCCATATCATATGGGCTAAATGCCACTGGTTTAATTCTTTTTACGTTCCACAAATGAAAATACTCATGACTAATTAAACCCAGCAACTTGATATAATCTGCACTCGGTAAAGTCACTGCAAGCGATGGTAATGAATAATATGGTGCCATTAATGCTGTAGAATTGCAATGTTCCAAGCCAGTGAATATTTCACCGCCTAAATACAATAAAAATGTATATTCAGTAAATGGAGCCGTACCACCAAACATATCAATTTGCGTACTACATATTTTAGTTACATCTGCAATCAGCTGATTTTTATCGAATGTTGAAATAATATTCCCCGACAATACAATGCGATGCGGTGTATTATTAACAGTAAAATTAAGCACTGTTAAGTCACCAATTTCAAATGGACAATCGATCAAATGCTGATAATTATCTGCAACATATGCATTATTACTCTGACGTAGCAGACCTGTTGCAATATTATATTTAGGCGGCAAATTGAGAAACTCTAAAACATGAGGTTCATTTATACAATCAGGTAAATAAACACATAAACTAGTAGCATTAAAATAAGCACGTTCATTATCTAAATACGCAGTACGAATGCCGAAATCTAATGCATAAACATTATATTCTACCTCAATTACATCACCAATTGTTAGATTATCCACATACCAAGTGTTTTTATTCACTTGAATAATTTGGCTTGCCGAGTTATTGATTTGAATATCAACGATATTTTTGCTAAACTCGCGAATCATATAACTACCGGGGATCCAAGTGGCTAATTTTAGCTCTTGATTATTTTGCTTAGCTATAAAATGAAGTTTTACATTATATTGATGAATTGATGAATTTAACTGAATTTGATAACGTATGCTCATGGTAATTTTCTCTATATAATTATACTGGTAAAATGTGGTGCACCCAACAGGAATCGAACCTGTGACCTTCAGCTTCGGAAACTGACACTCTATCCAACTGAGCTATGGATGCATAATATATTTATCATAAGTCAAGGATTTTACCACAAACATGAATACATTGACAATAATTATAAACTTTTAAGCACAATCATCACTTTTAATTTAATTCTTTATAGGATAAGTTACTAATTTTTGCGTTCAAAGATTAGTAACTTATCCTATTTATTTAAATATTTAATAAAGAATGAAGAATAGTTTCTAAAGGCATATAAGCTACACAATAAATTCATCGATATTAAACTAATTTAAATCATATTTAAATCTAAAAACAAAACATACCACATAAACATCATAAATAAACCGACCACATAAATAGCCCATCACCTAAAAAACTCATATACAACAAGATATTAGATGTAAATAACCTACAAATGAAGTAGCAAATTAAAATAAATAGACAAATTAGTTATTGTAATATTTCGTAATATCTGTTATAATCCGCAGTCTCAACTAGTTTATTTTTATAAATAAGATAGGTATTTGGTATAATTTTAAAAAAGACTATAAATGGATTCGATGCATTCATCAAAGAAAAAAATTTCTTTGTTTAGCGCTACGGCACTTGCTGCAACTTCAATGGTTGGTTCTGGATGGCTATTTAGCGCACAATTAAACGCTAAACTCGCAGGTAATTATGCATTTCTTGCTTGGATATTAGCCGCAATACTCGTTATGTGTGTGGGATTATGTTTATCACAAGTAGTTTCAGTATTTCCAGTTCGTGGCGCTACGTCGCGCTCAAGCGCACTATCACACAATGGTGTATTTGGAATGCCATTTGCTTTTGCAAACTGGTTTGGAATTATGGTAACGGTTGCAACAGAAGCACAAGCTACCACACAATATTTATCCGCGGCGATTCATAGTCAAGCGCTAATGAATGACCAAGGACTTACTGTCCGTGGTAAACTATTTGCCTTAGCGATACTATCTATGTATTTAGTTATTAATTATTACGGAATAAGATTACTTGCAAAAGTAAATAACTTAGTAACAGTGCTAAAAATATTCACACCATTATTTACCATCGCTTTGTTTTTAATAGCTAGATTTGACACTAGCAACTTTGACTTGGTAAGCAATAGTGTATATACAGCAGGATCAGCAATAGGCGCAATTGTCAGTGCTGGATTAATTTATTCTTATAATGGATTCCAATTATCAGTCGCATTTGCCAGCGAAATTAAAAATCCGAAACGCAATGTACCATTATCCATAATTATATCAATCGTATTAGTAATGGTTGTGTACATGTTATTACAGCTAGCTTTCATGGGAGCTGTACCACATGAAATAATTGTTAATAGTGGTTGGTCATCACTAAACTTCCATTCACCACTAATGAATCTAGCAATATTGTTAGGAATAAATTTCCTAGCAGTTCTACTGATTGCCGATAGTGTTATTAGCCCATCTGGGACTGGTTATACTTACTTAGGCGGTGCATCACGTATGTTTTATGGCATGGCAGCCGAAGGTCAAATGCCAAAATGGGCAATCACCAAGCTACATCCTAAATTTAATATCTGTCGTCGCTCAATGATGATAAACTGGGTTCTAACTGCATTAGTACTCTGGTATGCTGATTCATGGGCATCGCTAATGGTTGTAGTAACTGGTTATCACATAATCGGCTACATGGCTGCACCAATTAGTATGGGCGCAATTAAACCAAAAACAAGAATTCTAGGTATGATAGTATTTATCGTTCTCGGTCTCATAATGACAACTGTACCTAAGCATGACCTAATTATGATGAATTTATCATTATTGTTGTTAATGATTATTTTCGCAATAATCCAAATCCGCAATAAAGTTAAATTACCTATATTAATTAGCCTAATCCTACCTTTGATGGGGTATTTATGGTTGATATTTATCTATCAAAACCCAATCTATATTGGCGTTATCTCAGCAATTTTCTATTGGATAATTACCCATAAAAAATATGTAGACTTCTGTAAAGCAAATAAAAGTGAAACATTAGATATTGAGGAAGATGCAGTAACTTTACATTGAGGTAATGAGTTTTACCGAAATGATAAGCAAGCATCTGCAAAGTTTAGATGCTTGGAGGATTTATGTGTAAAAGTCTAAACTTTTACACTTTAAACAATAATTATCAATTATTTTGAGTTAATAATCATATTTTAATATTTGATTTACATATTGAGATATTAAATCTTTATGCGCTATTATTGAGATAGATTTCATTTTTTGATAAGTTTTACTATTAAGCTTATGCGATGATGTAGCTATTTTTTGAAGTAAATATAAACGGTCATCAAATGTCCATGCAAACATTTCGTTACTTTTTTTATAATTATCCATATCATAATAATAATTATCTACTTTAACACTATTTGTAGAGGTTATTGTAT
>CAYWWJ010000003.1:10211-96289 GCA_964462055.1 uncultured Neisseria sp.
TTTGATAAAATCGTTCATCATCACATAATACCTTTTTCAAACTCTCTATTAAAGAATCTGGATGCTGACATAACATAATAAATTTAATTAATTTGCCTTGTTTAGAATAAATTAAATAATCTCCAGATTTTTCTGAATGCGTAGATTTTTGATTTTCATTTTTTTCACGCAATACAACATGATGCTTATAAATATTTGGATGGGTTAGCTTTTCATAGCTAAGTGGCTCTCCATGTTTAAATATCGTATCATGCTTATATCCTTCCCCATAATAATTAGGATCACAATCTCTTAATATGCAATGCATTGCTTGAATAATTGGCTTGATTTTAGTAATAATTTGTGTACAAATCTCTTGTACTTCATATTCTGTACTAATTATTTTACGGATTATGTTTATATCTGGTGAACCGTGTATTGGATCTAATTGTTCAAATGTATTTTTGAAAATGTAATTAAAGACTTGATCCATCATGTATCTTGAGGTACAAAACCTAAATTTACTGTCATTTTGAGAATCGTCGTTATAAATAATTCCATTAACATATTTATGTAAGCAAAATATATGATCAAATATTTGACCAACAGTTATCATATACACCTTCTGTCAAAATAAATTATGAATTATTCGTTGATAATTTATTTATTATTATGCTATTTATTATCTTTACCAATGAGTAAAAACACTTTACTGTAAAATATAAATTCCATTATTCTTTTTTATTTCGTGATACATAGTATCAGGTGCCAAATCAATTTGTTGACCGTTAATATTCCAAGTAACAGCACAGCTATCCTTATCTACATATACTAATTTAAAAACATTAGCATCAACTAATGGGGCGAATATGCCTGTTAACCATTTTTTACTAATACTAACAATACCTTCTAAGTTATCATAAAATTTCACTTTAATCTTATAATCGTCTAAAGCTTCAACAGATATAACATCCCAATACATAATTTGCTCCTTTGATTAATCTAATGGGTTAATTTTATTTGGATTTTGTTTTAACATGCATATATCCCAGTTTATTAATAACTCTTTTTGATGTAATTCAGCCCAGTCAAGAACTAATTCAATAGCTCTACGATTTAATTTACCTTCAATTACTTCAAGAGTACGAATATTTATGGATGCTTGTTGACCTCCATATTTAACATGAAAATGAGGTGGATTATGCTCATCCCAATACATAAAAACAACCATTCCAAAAAACCTAGATATTTCAGGCATATCTTATCCTCTTTAATGTTAAGTATTTTAACATATCAACAATCATTAAGAAAATTCATTTCAAAACAATTCGCCCTATAATGTAAAAATTGTTATTAAATTCGCAAATTATCGTAAAATTATTATATTTTATGTTTACATAATAAATATGTCTCGCTACTTCTTGAGCGTGATGAATCAGGTTTTCTAATTAATACACGTTCGAACATACTACGTGCAAGTTTTAGCATATTATCAAACTCATTTCCATGAAAAATCTTTATTAGACAATCTCCGCCAGACTTCAAATATTTGTCACAAAAATCTAACACCAACTCAATTAAATACGCCGCCCTTGCTTGATCAACAACTTTGACACCACTTAAATTTGGAGACATATCTGAAATAACCAAATCAACAGTCTTACCTTCTAGCTTATAAATTAATGTATTTAATATGTCATTATCTGTAAAATCACCATGAATAAATTCCAAACGATATAATGGTTCTATTAATAATAAATCAACGCCAATAACTTTACCAGCATCACCAACTTTTTGTAATGCAACTTGCGACCAGCTACCAGGGGCACAACCAAGATCAACAACTATTTGACCAGCTGACAGCAAATTATCTAATTCATCTAACTCCATTAATTTATACGCCGCACGAGACCTATAACCATCTTTTTGCGCCATCTGCACATAATGATTGGTCACATGCGTGCGCAACCAAGCTTTATCAGATTTATTTTTTCGTTTTGACTCAACTGTCAATGTAGAACCTTTATAAATAAATGAATACATATACCTGATCCATCACTTTTTTATTGAATCTTTAAATAAATAGGATAAATTATAATTTATCCTATAAAGAGAAGTAATATAAAAAAATGTGGACTCAGTTACACAAATTTAAAAATGCAAAACTGGTACAAAAAATGCGATTATAATACCGATTAAGCAAGCAACAACAAATACAACTCGCCATGTCCATGATCGAGCCAACTCGTTGCTATCACAAACAGGAAAATAATGGAATAATAATTTGTTGATTATTCGCGTAATTGATAGCCCATAATTAGCTAAACTTACAATAAGCATTAACATTAATATAATAAATGCAAAAACAACATATTGCTTTGGTAAATAATGTTGCAACATACTATTAGCTGCTAATGCATATTCATATGCTCCCGCAACAGGTAAATTTGTCTGCGCATCCAATATCGGTGGCAATAATCCAGGATTTTGGTTGATATGCTTACCACTGATATTTTCAATACTTTTCACAATATAAGCAGTTTGCCCGTCTGGTAATTGAGCTTGCAAAGTCACGCTATTACCCTGATTTGATGTAGCACTTGGTGTTGCAACACTAATTAAACCAACAAATGCAAATATCGCCGATAAAACTATAGTAAGCAAAGAGTGTAGAATTATTTTAAGCCGTGATATTGACGAATATGTAACCAATACAATAGCTTGATAGCGTATAATAAACAAAAATATGCCAGACAAAATTATACCTAAAATTGCATTTAAATTAAAATGAATTCCACTATAATATTGTACACTTCGTCCCTGATTATTAGCTAAATTAGTTAAGTTACCCAATAAATTAGCACCATTTTGTTGCAATGCAAAACCAATTCCTACACAAACAACAATGCAGCCCATAACAAGCAACCATCTAGCATTATAAATGGCACAACGTTTACCGCCGACTAACACACAAATAATACCAAACACACTAACTGCAAGCGCCCCATTTGCAAATTTGAAGCCAACTAGTGCGTAGCTTAATTTAGCAAAAATACCGACGCTTGCAACAAATAACGTGCAAAATATTATACATAAAACAATAGACAACCAATTTTCAGAGGTAAATACCCTAATACACGAACTTTTTAAACGTAGCATTAAAAGCAATACAGTCGCCAATATATTAGCCAATATTACGTAAATAACACCACTAACACCAAATTTGGCACCTACCATCGCATACACAACAAATTCCAATAAACCAAATCCATACAATGAAATATCATCAGATAAATATGGTTTATCGCTAGTTTTGCGACAATAATAGGCAACACCAAATATCATCGCAAAAATTAATGTTATATAAAAATAAGCTTGATTGTCTAAATTTAGTAAATACATAGTTAGCCCAATAAATTATGCCAAAATCCAGCAACTGTTGCCGTCATAAAACCAGCTAAAATTGCAGCTAATAATGCTCTTGGTGCAATTTTTGCCAAAAATTCACGACGCGATGCATCTAAAATAGAAAATGTTGCTAATTGGATTCCAACCGTAGAAAAATTAGAAAAACTCGCTAACGCAAAAGTTGATATAAAAACTGAATTTGCTGATAACTGGTGCGCCGCCATCATTTTAGTCATGCTAATATATGCCACAAATTCATTAATTACAACTTTTTGCCCAAGCAAACTACCAACCTGCAAAGTTTCATGCCAATCGACACCCATAAAAAATGCAAATATTCTAAATACTTGACCAAACATATACTCCAACGATAGCCCAGGGAATACATTTGATGTAGAAGTTTGAATAAAATCATTTATATGCAATAAACTACCGATATTTAGCAATAGATAATTCGCAAGATAAATCAATGGAATAACCGCCAATAATACAGTTATAATCGCCAGACCTAGTTTAACACCAAGTAACGCGCCTTTTACAATTCCATCAATTAATGAACTATCATTATGTCGAATAAAACCAATTTTTTCAGTTGACATCTTAGAAAAATCAGTTTCTGGAAAAATAATTTTGGCAAAATAAATTGTTGCCATCGCATTCATAAACGTCGCAGTCAACAAATAACTAGCCATACGAACTTCTTCAGCGTGATTATTATTACCCAAGAACGATATATACGCACCCAATACAGAGCCAGACAGATTTGCCAAACCGACAATAAAAATACTGGCAAGTTCGGAATTAGTCATCGTTTTAATGTACGGAGCGACAACAAGCGGGCTCTCGGATGGACCTAAAAATATATTAGATGCATTACCCAGCGCCTCAGCTCCAGACAAGCGCATAGTTTTGCGCATACACCAAGCAACTCCACCAACTATACGTTGAATTATTCCAAAATGATAACAAATATTAATCAAGGCAGAAAAATAAATGATAATCGGCACAACGGCTAAGATAAACGTAAAACCATATTTATCCATATTTGTAAGCCCACCCATCACAAAATCTGTACCAAATTTTGCAAAACCAAGCAAACTCACAAAGCCTGCAGCCAATTTATCAAATCCACGATTAATAAATGGAACATACTGAATAGCCAAAAATAATACCGATTGTAACACCAACGCAGTTAAGATTAATCGCCAATTAATTGCACGACGATTAGTGGAAACCAAAAGCGCAATTAACGTCAAAAATCCAATGCCAAATATAACTTGCAAAAACATATATAATCCTTTAATTAACCCAATAGTAATTTCCAAAACCCTGCTACAGTTGCAGTCATAAAACCAGCTAATACTGCACCAAATAAGGCTTTAAATGCAATAGATGACAACACTTTTTGTTTGGTTGGACCAAGTATACTAAAAACGCCCATGGAAATCCCAATTGACGAGAAATTAGAAAAACTAGCTAATGCAAATGTAGAAACTAAAATCGCATGTGAAGATAATAATTGTTGTGCTTTCATTTGTCCAAGGCTCATGTATGCGACAAACTCATTAATTGCAACCTTTTGCCCAAGCAAACTTCCTACTTGCAGAGTTTCATTCCAACTAACACCCATAAAAAATGCAAAAATTCTAAATATTTGTCCCAATATATATTCTAACGACAAACCGCTGAACACATTCCCCGTAGATGAAGCTATCAAAGTATTTATATGAATTAGATCACCAAAGCCACCTAATATCGCATTCAGTAAATGAATTAATGGAATAACCGCCATTAACACAGTTACAATGGCTACCCCAACTTTAACCCCAGTCATAGCACCTTGTACCAAACTGTCTAAAAAGCTAGTGTTAAAATGCGCATGTAGCTCAACCTTTTCCGTAGAAACATTTTCAAATTCTGTCTCAGGAAATAATATTTTAGCAAATATAATTGCAGAAAAGGCATTCATAAATGTTGCAGTCACCAGAAAATTAGCAAATACCAATGTTTCTTGATGATCGCCTCCAGATAAAAACACCAAATACATACCCAAAGTTGATCCAGATAAATTCGCCAAACCAGCGGTGAATGCCAACGCTAATTCGGATCTAGTCATCGTTTTCACGTAAGGTCCAATTACCAATGGCCCTTCAGACTGCCCAAGAAAAATATCGGCAATTACAACCATGCTTTCTACACCAGATAGTTTGATACCACGGCGCAATAACCATGCCAATCCGCTAATTAATCGTTGGATTATTCCAAAGAAATAAAGTATCGAAATTAGACTACCAAAAAATACAATCGTTGGTACTACAACCAACAAAAATACAAAACCAAATTTACTTGTATCAACAAAGCCACCAAATACAAATTTGGCACCTTCTTGAGCAAAATCTAACATTTTAATTAAACCACTTGACATGCCATTGATTATACTAGCAAAAAAAGGCACGTAGCTAATCAATAAAAATGTTACATTTTGTAAAATAAAAGCTGTTAAGATAAGTCTCCAATTAATCTTCTTACGATTGTCAGAAAACAACACCGTAATTCCAATTAGGAAGATAAACCCAATTGAAGCTTGAAACATAAGAGCGGACGATTGCATAAAATAACCCCATTCAAAATAAATATAAAATCAAGATAACGTGTTTTAATAATACCAATTTCAAACCATTATTCTATCACACTTTAAGATGTATTAAAGAGTTACATTATAGTACGCTGATATAAACTTCATTCTTACTAATATACTTAGACTGAATCGTCATCAATTTGTTTTGACATTGGCACAGCGCGAATATCTTTAGCATGCTTACGTATTTTCTTCTAAATGAAAAATCAAATATTGCATTTCTGTTTCATATAATTTGCTATACACATGCCTAAAGCCAGCAAAATAAGGTATCTGAAAATAATCAAGAACAAAAAATCATTTTCTAATAACCATCCAACCTTTAAAATGTTATACTTACGCATTCGCGGATACTCCAAAAAAAATTATTAATTGTCAAGAAACTTTGTTTCTCTGGGGAAATAAAATCGTGAGAAAAAATTTAAATATTTTAAAGTCTTTTATTTTTATCATTGTTATTCTTATTCTAGTGGGTTGCAATTATGGTAGCAGTAATGGTAGCACAGATTCCGAACCGGTTTACACTACTCTTTTTGACTCTGGAAGTAGTGGCACTAGATTATCATTTTACAAAGTTATTCCAGGTAATGGTGGTTATCCGCAAATAAGCAAGCTGTACGAAAAAGAATATGATGACAATGGAATCAACGATTTTTTGAATGGCAATGGGACTATCGAATTAGTTGATAAAAATGGCGAGAGTACCCTTCCTGGGGGGATAAGACCAACAGGTTGCACTGGTGGCACAGAACAAGCTAGCGGACAACAAATTCAAATTATTGGTTTGGGTGAATCTAGCGTTGGACCATGCGTGTTGGCACCGTTACTTGTTGCACAGGATAATACACTTTCTACTAATCAGCTATCACGATCTCAAGTAACAACTGAGCTTTTTGCTACAGCAGGCATGCGTACTGAAGATATCCACAATGGTGGAAGCTTTACAACAGAATCAATCGCAGCATATTATCAGTCGATGAAATCTTATGTTGCAAATATGGGGTTTGCTACTGGAGAATATAAAACCCTCAATGGAAATAGCGAAGAAGGCGTTTGGACATGGATTAATCTGAATGACTATTATTACAATATTTTTGGTGGTAATACTACAGTTAGTTCAGCAATTCTCGAGCCTGTAGGTGACTTTGAGGTTGGTGGTTCTTCCACACAAATAGCCTTCCCAACCAATACTACCCCAAGTGAAAGAGGAAATGTTTACCTAGTTTCGATTAATGGCAAAATATTTAATGTATATAGCAAGACTTTTCTGGGGCTAGGTGGCGATGACGCCCGTAAATATGTGCGCGCATATAACTATAATTCGCAAGATGGAGGTCTTGACTGCTTTGCTACTGGCGCAACTACATCCAATACTGGTGAAGACAGTGGAATTGCATTGTATCCATCCACAACTCTAACCCCCAATATATATCCTAGCAATACCGTAACAACTGCGCCGTGGTTCACATTAACTGCTTCACAGCTAGACCTAATAGGCAGTGCAAATTATAGTTTAACTACTTGCAGTGACAAATATGATATAGTAATCAGTCAGGTAATTTCATTAACAAGAAACAATAATGGCACCTACAATGAAGGCGAATCAGCAACTTGGTCCAGCTTAAAGACTACATTACAAAACAGCACTGGACCATTTGTCGGAATCGATAATTTCTATTATACCGCTGATGACTTAAACCTTACTGAATCAACTGGATTTAATTCGACTACATTCGAAAGCAATCTAGTAACCAAATGTTCGACTAGTATATCCGGTAATGCATTGCAGCAACAAAAAATTTGCGCAAATGGTACATTTATGAATTCGCTCCTGTTTGGTGTTAATAATGGATTATTCAATACCAGTACTGCAAGTTTCGCAGGGGTTTTACCGTCTCGGGAGAGCAATGGTAATACAGTCTTAACTTGGACGCGGAGCTACTTGTTGCAGAAATATGCCAATTAAAATAATATTGAAAGAATAGGATAATTTATTATAAAATCTTCATTAATTATACAAATGACAAAAATTCCCTTGGCACTATTATTTGCGCTTTATATGGGTGGCTGTAGTAAGGATGATAGCGCCACTTCTTCACAACAGACTTATGATTCATGTGTACTTATTGACAATGATTATGCATTGTACAAGCCTCAGGCTTCAAAACTAAAAGCATAGGCAAAATGCTAATTAGTTCAGGTAGATAGATGTATTCAAATTTATAATATGATTATGAATTACAAAAACATTAAAAAATAGTTGAAATATATAGCTGAAGTATAGTAATATATCTACCTCAAGACCTAGATATGCGGAAGTGGCGAAATTGGTAGACGCACTGGATTTAGGTTCCAGCGCCGCGAGGCGTAAGAGTTCGAGTCTCTTCTTCCGCACCATTCCTTCAATCTACTCATTTGTATCTAATTTTTTGATTAATTAATAAAAATTTGCGTTTAATAAATAAAGTGATTTATTAATTACATTTATTTTACTAGAAAGGCATTATGTTATGAAACAAACCAAAAAATTCTTGTTGGTATTATGTGCACTTGCTACTACTCAAATATCATTTGCTGACAGATATATTCCACTAGCTAAAGGTGCGAAAATTAACTGCCCCAAAGGAACATTAACAGCAAAATCAACCCTGGCTGATGTAGAGAAAGCATGTGTAATTGAAGCCGAAGATCGTGATAATGATGTATTTGATAATGAGTATGAGGTTTATTTTTCTACTAAAGATAATAAAGATGTTAAGTGTGAATTTGCAACCGACAAACCAACGGCAAAAATCGTGAAATGCAAATATCAACATCATAATAGTTAACAGAACAAAAGCCACTATATGGTGGCTTCATTATTCAATACACCTGGTACTTTTAGAAATTAGTCGCAAGCGAGCCAAGTGCTTCCCAACGAGCAAGTTTCACCATTAGTTCCGTATCAATAAGCTCAATCCTTACTTGATATTCGCGTGCTTTTATCGGATCTTGTTTATAAATATCTGCATCAAGCAATTTATTCTGTAAATCTGTTTGCTCATTTTCTAACTGTTCTATTTGCAACGGCAACTGCTCTAATTCAATTTTCTCTTTATATGACAATTTCGTTTTAGCATTTTGCTTTACTTCTTTATAAGGCACACTTTGTAATTTGTCTGTATTATTTGATGTTTTGCCACGTTCATTATTATTTTTAGGCGTTTCTAGCACATTTTGCTTATATTCGAGCCAATCACTATATCCACCAGCAAATTCCAAGACTTCGCCATCACCTAAAAACACATATGATTGCGTTACCACATTATCTAGAAATTCACGATCATGACTTACCAAGAACACTGTTCCAGAATAATTTACCAGCATTTCTTCCAGAAGCTCCAAGGTTTCTACATCCAAATCATTCGTTGGTTCATCTAAAATCAACACATTTGCTGGACGTGAAAATAACCGTGCCAATAGTAATCGATTCCGTTCTCCACCCGACAATGACTTCACTGGCGATCTAAATCTTGCGGGCTCAAACAAAAATTCCTCCAAATAAGTTGCAATATGAATCCGTCGTGTTCCAATATCAATATAATCTTGTCCTTGGCTTACAACATCTTGGATTGTGGCGTCATCATTCAATTGCTCGCGAAATTGATCAAAATATGCAATCTCCAATTTGGTACCAAGCTTAACCTTTCCAGAATCAGGCTCTAATTGACCCAAAATTATTTTAAGTAATGTTGATTTGCCAATACCATTTGCACCAATTAGACCAATTTTGTCACCACGCATAATACACGTAGTTAAATTTTTAATAATTGCACGTTCACCAAAATTCAACTTAACATTTTCTAACTCAGTAACGATTTTGCCAGAAACTTTAGTACTATCCACCTGTAACTGAACTTTACCCAAACGGTCTCGCCTGGCCACTCTATCTATACGCAATTGCTCCAAACGTCTCACGCGACCTTCGTTTCTAGTACGTCTCGCCTCAATTCCTTTACGAATCCAAACCTCTTCCTGCGCTAAAACTTTATCAAACTCGCGATTGGTTTTCTCTTCATCTTCCAATTGACGAGTTTTTACCTCCAGATATTTAGCATAACTACCTGGGTACACACTTAAGCGACCACGATCTAATTCAATAATTTTATTGACTGTTCGATCCAAAAACCTACGATCATGCGTTATCAAAATCACTGCGCCATTAAATGTATTAATAATACCCTCAAGCCATTCAATTGCATAAATATCCAAATGGTTGGTCGGCTCATCAAGTAAAAGCACATCTGGCTCAATAACTAATGCTTTAGCTATAGCAACTTTTTTCTTCACACCACCCGATAAACTACTGATCAATTGATGCCCATCCAAACTTAGCTCTGACAATACTTTGTCAATTAAATTTTTGGCATTCCAACCGTTATGAATGTCTAATTCATGCTGCACATTAGTTAACTCTTCAAGCAATTCATCGCTGTAATTTTGCTCCAAGCGGTCCAATACATCATAATATTGTTTAAAATAATTGGCTAATTCACCAAAACCACTAAATACTTCATCAAAAATATGATTTTCAGGATTTAAAACTGGCTCTTGCGCTACGTAAACCGTTTTTAATCCATCTTGCGCATAAATTCGTCCATCATCCAAACGAATAACTCCCGCAATTGCTTTTAGCATTGATGATTTACCCGCGCCATTACGTCCAATCAAGCCGATTTTATCGGTTTTCTCTAGCCCTAAGCTAACTTTATCTAGTAATATATGGTGCCCAAAAGCAAGCGATGCTTTATCCACAGTAATAATTGCCATTTGTATTAAATTCCTTTTTATTTTTCATAAATTTCTAGTGGTAATCCATCTGGGTCACTAAAAAATGTAAATTTCTTATTAGTATATTCATCAATGCGAATTGGCTCACATGCAACAGAGTGCTCTTGTAAATATGCCACAGTAGCATCAATATCAACAACACCAAACGCCAAATGGCGCAATCCACACGCCTCAGGTCGTGAAACACGTTTTGGTGACTCATTAAATGAAAATAGTTCAATTTGCGTGTATTCACCAACAGCTAAGTCTAATTTATAGGAATCACGTTCAGCGCGATATGTTTCACGGATAACTTTCAACCCCAGCACTTGCGTATAAAATTTCTTTGAAATAGCATAATCTGAGCAAATAATTGCCACATGATGAATTGCGTTAAAATTCATATCAACTTCTTTTTAAATAAATTAAATTGGGAGGCTTCCATTTTACTCATTTCTAAATTTAAAAGGCTCAGTTTCATCAACTAAATCTTTAGCTACCAAAATATCCTTAATCAAATTAACTGGTAAATCAGGGTTCTCCAATGCTAATTTTCCAAAGATGCTTTGATACGCAAACAAAATATTTTCTATTTGCAATTTATGGTTCAATGGATGTGTTCCCCACGGCATTAAATCAACGATTTTATCGTATAATTGCATAGCCTTAATTTTATTAACCCGCGCAGATAATCCCTGCATAACAGTCTGTTGTTTCGTAAAATAATTAATTTTACCGCCAATAGTCACACTAGTTAAATCGGTTAGCCATTTGCCAATAAACTCAATAAAAAATGCAAAATTATCGCTATCAACTAATTTAGATAATGCATAAATATTTTCCACGCTAGGTCTGCTCAATGCAGACAATGCTATCTCCAACTCGCTTGATTCCAAATCTTCAACGAATAATAAATTTGGCGACAATATATTGTATTTGTAGCAACGGCTTTTTATCGTTGCAATTACTCGATTAAGATCGTAACTTAGCAAAATAAATACCGTATTTTGTGGTGGCTCTTCTAAAATTTTTAATAATGAATTCGCGCTATTTAAATTAAGCAAGCTTGTGTCGCGTATAAATACAACTTTGTAACGTCCCATATGCGACGATAGCGCGATAAAATCCATCATATTACGAATTTGGTCAACAGTTATACTCTTACTTTTCTTGTCTTCAAGCTCAAGCGAATCCAACAAAAAATAATCTGGATGAGAGCCGTCTTTAAATAACAAACAAGCACTACATGTTTTACACGCATCGCCATTATTAGGATTATGACACATCAAATAGGCAATAAATTCCAGCACTAAATCTTCTGCACCAATGCATTTAGCACTATTTATCAATATAGCTTGAGGGAGTTTAGCACTCAATTTCACCAAATTTTTATAGTCATTTATCTGCCATTGATTCAACATAAATTAGCCATTCTTTTTTAGCAAATTGTCTAAACATTTAATAACCATTTCACGAGTATCTGCAATTGACCGATCGGTACGAATAATTTTTACTCGCGCTGGGTCTTCTTGTGCTAACCTATAATAAGCACTACGCACTCGCTCAAAAAAAGCAGAATCTTCACTCTCAATTCGATCTTTGTTATTATGCTTATTAAGTCGTGCCATCGAAACCTCTAACGGCACATCAAATAATATTGTCAAATCTGTTGTAAGATGAGGCTCCATTAGCTTTGCCATCTCTTTTACTTTACTGATACCAATTCCACGACCGGCGCCCTGATAAGCAATTGAAGCATCAATAAATCTATCGGTAATTACGCATTTACCAGCAGATAAATTAGGCGCAATAATGTCCTTAATCAACTCTTGTCGCGAAGCAAACATAAGTAACAACTCAGTTATTGCGTGCATATTTTTATAAAGTAGTATATCACGAATTTTCTCCCCAACAGCAGTGCCACCTGGTTCTCTTGTAGTTACAACTTCTTTACCCGCTTGAATAAGGTAATTTTTAATAAACTCAACATGCGTTGATTTACCTGCTCCATCAATACCTTCAACAGAGATGAATAGTCCTCGTTTTGCCATAATCATCCTTTCTTTTTTAGCATTTATTTAGTTTTTTTCTTTGTAGGTTTCCCCAAATACTTATCAACGGCATTACTATGTTCGGCATATGAATAAGAAAATTTCGTTTTTCCAGAACCAATCGCCACAAAATACAGTACATTATGATTATTGTCAGGCTTACTCGCCGCGTTAAGCGCATTCCAACTTGGCGTGGTAATTGGCGTTGGAGGTAATCCATAACGTAAATATGTATTATATGGCGTGTCTATCTGAAAATCTTTTCTCGTGACCTTGTTTTGCCCACGCAATCCATAAAATACCGCAGGGTCATCTTGAAGCTTCATTCCAATCCGCAACCGATTATTAAACACGGTTGACACCATTATCATATCCGCAGCATCACTTGTTTCTTTTATAATTAAACTTGCCATAATTAACAATTCATATGGCTTTGTGTAATAAGTATTTGCATTTCTTGATTCCCACGCTTGCGCTAATTTATTTTGCATTAATTTATATGCAGTTTGATAAATTTCTAAATCAGTTTGATTCGGCGCAATATAATACGTTGAAGGGAAAAACAGCCCTTCCAAATTGGGGTATTTTATCTTCAGCGCAGCCTTAATTTGTTCTTCCGTCATATTTTTAGTTAAGTGTTGCACATCATTCAAACTATCCACATATTCTTTTATTTGGTCAAATCTCCATCCATCAAGCAGAGTTATTGAAATTTGATCAGGATTTCCATTGGTAATTCGTTGCAACAATCCCCATAGTGACATTGGTTTTTTTAAAATATAAAGCCCAGCGGTTATTTTTGTATCTTTGTTTAATATCCGTGACAAAATTCTAAAAGCAAATGCACTTTTTATAATTTTATCAGATTCCAGATTTGTTGCAAAAACGCGTAAATTTTGATCTTTTTCTATCACTAATTTATATTCGTTATTGGGAATAGATTGAGGAAAAAAGAAAATATTTCCCACAATTATTGCAAAAATTAAGAAACAAATTAACAGCAATTTTTTAATAAAGCTTGATTTTTTCATCTTAAATAGCATATACTAATTACCTTAACTTTTTAAAATTCGGACTCAATTGTACCATATTTCACCAGAAAAGTGACCATTTTAGGAGACGCCCTATGCTCAAACAAGTTATGCAACATTTTAAAGTCGGTACAAATGCGAAAGATAAATTATTGCAACATCCACAATTATCGAGAATTTTAAACGAAATTTGCGAAACAAATCGCTATTATGTAGCAGCAAATCCAGTTGAATTAAAAAAGAATATTAGTAATAGTCAAACTCCAGTTGCAACATTAGTAATGTGTTGTGATTCACGTGCACATACGACATCGTTTACATACAAACCAGAGAATAACTTTTTTATTGTACGCAATATCGGCAATCAATATATTTTGAATCAAGGTAGTGTAGAATATGGAGTAAGCAATCTTGGCACGCAATTGTTGATTTTCCTTGGACACACGCAATGTGGTGCAATCAAAGCCAGCATGTCGGATTATTCCGAGCTACCATCGCAATTAATCCGTGAAATTGACCATTTGGCGCTGTCAATTAAACCAAGCGAATTAGACGGCACCGAGGAACAACAATGGCATCAAGCGGTAATTAATAATGTAAATAAGCAAGTAGAATTGGCGTTAAAAGATTTTGGCGAACGAGTGAATAATGGCGAATTAATGATCTTAGGCATGGTTTTAGATATAGACAACACAGCTGGCGAAGGACATGGTAAAATCTTAATTACAAATTATAATGGTAATTCGAATCAAGATGAATTAAAGCAAATCGATCTTATCAAAAACTTTTTTGAATAAATACTATACTCGAAGTATTTTAAAGGTATAATTAACCTATGAATCATAAAGTCCTTGCACGTAAATGGCGCCCCAATAAATTTGCGGATTTGATCGGTCAAACAAGTAGTGTCACCGTTCTTAAGAACATTATCAATAGCGGACGACTGCATCACGCGTATTTGCTAACTGGAACTCGTGGCGTTGGTAAAACAACAATAGCACGTATTATTGCAAAAGCATTGAACTGCCTTGATCTACAACAAGGTGAGCCATGTGGAATTTGCGCCAACTGTGTGGAAATTAATTCTGGACATTTCGTTGATGTTATCGAGATTGATGCGGCATCTAATACTGGCGTGGATAATATTCGCGAAGTTATCGAAAATGCGCAATACATTCCAACAAATGGCAAATACAAAATTTATATCATTGATGAAGTTCATATGCTGTCTAAAGCCGCATTTAACGCAATGTTAAAGACGCTAGAAGAGCCACCTGCGCACATTGTATTTATTCTAGCTACTACCGACCCCCAAAAAATGCCGATTACTATTTTATCGCGTTGTTTGCAACTAAAATTGCGTAATTTAATGGCGCCTGAAATTAGTAATTATCTGGCATATGTTTTGAATCAAGAAAAAATTACTTATGAAACTAGTGCGCTAGATGTTATAGCAACAAGCGCCGATGGTAGCATGCGCGATGCATTATCTATACTAGATCAAGCAATTGCATATTCAAACTCACATATTACCCACGAAAGCGTTGCCAATATGCTAGGATTGGCAAATGACCAACTAATTTTAAATATTATTAATGCAATAATTTCAGGAAATGCTAGCGAATTAACCAGTATTGCACAAACAGCCTACCAAGAAGGAAATGATCTAGACAACATTATGCTAGCTATTGCAAATAAATTATTTGAAATAAATTTGGCGCAGCTTGTTCCAAATAAAACCGACGAAATTCTGTCTAACTATGCAAATAAAATTAGCGTGAATGATGTGCAGCTATATTTTGAAATAGCCAATATTGGTATTGAGCAATTACGAAAAACAACGATAAAATATTCGGTATTTTGCATGACATTACTCCGTATGCTTGCATTTACTATCGGCACGCAGCAAGAGATTATTATAGATACGAGTAATTTTATTCCGCGCCATTCTGATTCCATTGAAAAACAAAATAACACAGCAAATGTGATTACTGAAAATAAAGAAAGCAATCTTGCTGATAGCGCCACAAATGTAATTAGTAATAAAACGACAAATGATATTACTAACAATGATAAAAATAATTTAAATACGATTGCTGATAATAAAGCAAGCAATATCTCTAATAACACAATAAATGTAATTGCTGATGAAGTAACAAAAACAACATCTGATAATACAATTAACCAAGCCCCATCGCATCAAAAAAACACTGATTTGACTTATCTTTTTAATGGCAATTGGTTTGAATTAATCGAACAAACTAAAAATCAGTTAGCTATTTACCCAATACTGGCAAGCGCCAAACTTGATAGCTACGATGAAAAAACTTTTAATATTACAGTGAATAGTGACTATGAAGCAGTTTTTAACGCAAAAGCTATTCGTGAATGTCAGATTATCTTGGCAAAACTATTAAATAAAGATAATTTTGTATTAAACGTGTTATTTGACAATAAGGTTACAGACACATTAAAAGAAAAAATCAGGGAAGAAAAACAGCAAAATCACAGGATTGCCGAAAATGCAATTAATAATGATGCGAAATTAGCTACCATTCTAGAGAAATTTTCTGCTACAATTATGTCTGAAAGTATTAACCCCATATAAATGTATTAAAAGGATGATGAGATGTTTGATAAAGGTCAATTAGCTGGGCTAATGAAAAAAGCTCAAGAAATGCAAGCCAATATGAAAGATGCACAAGACAAAGTTGCGCAGCTTGAAATTGAAGGTGAGTCAGGCGCTGGCATGGTGAAAGTTGTCATGACTGGCAAGCATGATATTAAAAAAGTTACTATAGATGATAGCATAATGGGCGACAAAGAAATGTTAGAAGACTTAATTGCTGCAGCTGTTAATGACGCCAATCGTAAAATAGAAGTAAAAAGCGAAGAAATGCTAGGTAATGTAACATCTGGAATGTCATTCCCTGGGTTAGCAGGAATGAAGCTCCCATTCTAAAAAAATTAGCACAAACTACACAAAGTAAGCTATAATAACTACCTCGCAACAAATTAGATCTGTTGCGGGTCTATGGTGGGTCGCCTTGCATTGGTAGCCGCAAAACTTGGTCAGGTCGGGAACGAAGCAGCCATATGCGGTAAACAAGTGCCAAGGGAACGGCTCACCACCTTACTCTTCATCTTTGAATCTTGGACTTTGTCGTATTTATAAAAAAAACTCCTAATGTATTTAACGTCTTTATTATTTCACTTTTACCCTTTATAGGGCAACTTACTAATTTTTCTGTTCAAAGATTACAAAATATGAGTTTGTATTAATTCGAAATCTATTTGGCAAAAACTCGCTGACGCTCAAACAGCTTGCCAAATTACGCTTTCTTCATTTACAAACTCTATATTTCTCCATCATTCACTAAAAAATTAGTAAGTTACCCTATTTATTGAAACACTCAGTAAAAAAGATAACTATTTCACTTAAATGTTTAAATACGCATTTTCCACATCTGGGTAAAGATTAAATAAGATACTAAAACTATAATAAGCCTGCATAACTAGCATACCTAATCCATTGCTATATCGTAAATTACGGTTTATTTGCAGAGATTTTTGGATGCATAATGTTTTCTCAGACTGATAATTCATATCATAAACAAATTCTTGCAAATTAAATTGCTGTTCTAAGAACTGATTTTCAATAACATTTGGTGTAGTATTAATTAACCCAGTATATTGCTTAGCTGAATCAAATTCCAATACTTGCGGGAATTTATTTTGAATATCCAGTAATTGTTGCCTATTTCTCACACAAACACTTACGCTGGAAACCCCTGAAGCCATTAATGCAGGAATAATTGCACTAACAACTCCACCGCCACCAAGAATTAGCAAATTTGCACCAGATAATTTTATCTTTAGTCGCTCAGTCATGTCTTTTACCAGACCAATACCATCGGTATTTTCAGCAATAATTCCCTCATCATTTAAATACAAAAAATTTGCGCTTAAACATGGAAATGCATTATCGGAAATAATATTCGCGAATTTATACGCAAGTGGCTTAAATGGGCTAGTAACTGCCAAAGCTACGCCATTATTCACAAAAAAATCTGCAACAATTTCCTCAAAAGTATCCATTGTTGCAAAGATTTTCTTGAATTCTATATCTAAGCCAAATTGTTTAGCAAAAATTGCGAATAATTTAGGCGAAAGACTGTGTTCAATTGGGTTGCCTATTACAGCTAATTTGTAACGCATTTTTTAAAGGTTCCATTAACAAAAGGCACTATACTCCTAGCGACTGCATGTCAATTACAAATCGATATTTGACATCGCTTTTAATCATTCTTGCATATGCTTCATTGATTGTTTGTATTTTAATTACTTCAATATCTGACACAATATTATGTTTTCCACAAAAATCTAGCATTTCTTGAGTCTCTTTTATTCCGCCAATAAGAGAACCAGCAACATTCTTGCGCCCTATAATTAGCTTGCCACCATTTATCCCATCTAAGGTGTTTAATGAACCAACTATAACCATGGTTGCATCTCGTTTTAACAAGTCTATATATGGGTTAACATCATGACCCACAGGAATAGTATTTAATATAAAATCAAAGCTATTTGCATGTTTTGACATAGCATCAGCATCTTTGGAAATTAATATTTCATCTGCGCCTAATTTGTGAGCATCATTACTTTTTTCTTTCGATGAGGTAATCATTACAACATGGGCACCTAATGCATGTGCAAATTTAACTCCCATATGACCCAAACCACCTAATCCGATGATTCCAACTTTTTGACCCTTAGACACATTCCATTTTTTAAGTGGCGACCATGTGGTAATTCCTGCGCATAACAATGGCGCAACTGCTTTTATATCTAAATTTTCAGGCACACGAACCACAAAGTCTTGATCCACCACCACTTGTTGTGAGTAACCACCCGCAGTTACGCCACCATGTTTGATATCTTTGTCGCCATAAGTCATAGTTGAGCCATTCTCACAGTATTGCTCTAAATTATCTGCACATGACGCACAAGTTCTACATGAATCAACCATACAACCAACACCAACTAAGTCACCAACTTTATATTTTGTTACTTTTGAGCCAGTATTTATGACTCTACCAACAATTTCATGACCTGGAACCATTGGGTAAATAGAATTAAATCCCCATTCATCACGCGTCATATGAATATCACTATGACACACACCACAATACAAAATAGAAATCTGTATATCAGTATCAGTAACCTCACGACGTGTAATTATCATTGGTTTTAACTCTGAAGTTGCTGAAGCCGCAGCATAAGCATTTAAAGTAGTCATGTATATATTCCTTATAAAAAGTTTATTAATTACGAATTTTAATATAATCAAAAAAATGAGTAGCGTATTTCAACCGTTAATTTCAACTAGTTTATCGCTGATAATATTGTTTAACGCCAATATCTGCCTGAGTAATTGACGCATCATTTGCCCGTTGCATCATACGGTTGTAATTTTCTCCCGCATTTGCGCGGTCGCTTTCCTTATGCCATAAATGCAACACTGTAACAGCAAATCTACCGTCTTTAATTTTTACACCGCTGTGTAACAACCGAATAAACAAATCACTATCTTCATGTCCCCATCCAGTGAATGATTCATCAAAGCCATTGACCGCTATAAAATCGGCTTTCCACAGTGCAAAATTACACCCTTTTGGACGCTTCCAATTGGTATTGTGCATTTTACGCCACGAACCATTCCCCAACCGCAACCACGGCGAGATTTTATTTACACGTTGACGTATTCTAGCCAAAAGCCAAGCGAATAATCCCCAATCATTTATTTCCATTGCTTGCAAATAATCATTCTCTAGCAAGGTCAGGCTAAATTTTGGACTAAGTAAAACTCGATTACCCGCAACAATAAATTTCTCTTCAGCTAATTTTACACTTTGCGCCAAATAATCATTAAATGGAATGCAATCACCATCAAGAAACAGCAAATACACGCCACTAGAGGCTGCAACAGCTTTATTTAATATCATTGTTCGGCGAAATCCATCATCCTCATGCCAAACATGCACCAACTTAAATGGCACTATTGATTTATACTCATCAATTAATTTGCGTGTATTGTCCGTAGAACCATCATCAGCAATGACAATTTCAACATCTTTATTGGATATATCTGCCGATAATTTTTGTTGTTCAAATGCACTAAGCACTAAACGCAACATATTCGGTCTATTGTATGTGGATATTATTACACTTATTTTCATTTATTCATCAACTTTAAATAATCTAAATATTTCTCCGACCATTTACTTTCCAATGAAACTAAATTTGCACGGTCAGCAAACGGTGGATAACCAGCCTTGATTGTCAGGCGAATATAGTGGTGAATAAATACATCCAAGCAAATATGCATTGATCGTATATCGCCATATTCCAATTCGCGCTGCTTACATCGCAAATACAGATCGAAATCACCCTGTTGCAAAGTCTCGTCCCACGTGCCAATTTTGGCAATGGCGCTACGACGCATCATTACAGTATTGCCGACGAATCCATCTTTAATCTGAAATTTGAATTCCTCATAGCGTGAATTACAAAAATCGACCCAATCCCAATACATAAATTTATGCATTAATTGCAATGTAGTTTTGTTATTGCCAAATATCGACAAAAAATTCTTACTTCGCTTCCATTTGCGTTTCAATGTACGTGTAGCAATGAAATTCTCAACTTGCTCAATTCCGCAAACTGATGCAACCTCCAGATTATTGTGTAACATATTATCCATCAGACGCTGATCCCAGTCTGGCGACACGATAATATCGTTATTCAAAAACGCCAGCCAATCGTATTTGGCAAGCGCAATCCCCTGATTCTGACTATGCGGGTATGAATAATTCGCCGAATTACGAATCACTGTTGCGCCAACTGATTCAAAAAAATCACCACTGCCGTCAGTGGAGGCGTTGTCAATTATTATCAATTCAAATTTATTCTTGGTATATTTGAGCAGATTTTCCCAGAATAATTGATTTACTGGCTTTTGATTATATATTGCCGTGATTATGCTTATCATTGTAGTTCCCTAAATTTAATTTGTTGTATCTAATTGTTGCAATAAATTGCTAAATAATGCATCAAATTCTGCCATACTATTTTTATCCTGTGTGTTTATATTCCCAAGCATAGACACCACATATTTATGCCCATTCTTCGCGTAATAATAACCAGAATACGCGCGAGTATCATTTAATGTCCCAGTCTTAATATGTAGTCGCCCATTATACTCAATCAAAACATTTTTAAGCGTACCTTCACCATTTGGCGTTGGCAATGAAGCTTCAAATACAGCTTGTAGTGGCGACTTTTGTGCCAATAACAATAATTTAGCAATATTATTTACGCTGAATTTTTCATACCGTGAAAGCCCTGCGCCATTTTCTAATTGTAATGCCACATTATATAAGCCATTCTGTTGCAGAAAATCAATATATACTTGCTTGCTAAATTGATACGTATTTGCCATTGCCGATTCATTCATACCAATTGTCAACATTAGCGTTTCTGCCACTAAATTGTCGCTAAAATAATTCATTTCAATAATCATCTGCGCTAAATTAACCGATTGATGAGTCGCTAATACCGATAAATTTGCTGGCGTTTTATCATAAATATATTTACCATTTAGCTTGATATTGAAATCATCCAACGTTCTAGATACTGACATTTTTATATATTGTTCTGGACTAAGCAAATTATAAATTAAAATTCGCCCATCACATTTAGGTGAAATACTGCCACTAATCTCCAATTTACCCGAAGTTAGCCAGGACAAATTCACCTTATTATAAACCCCATTACACATTGGTTCTGCATTATTTACACTCAATTTATTTGAGATTTTATAACCAAATAAATTACTCGTTATTTGCATTTTATTCTGATTTAATTTCAAATTCAGCCGTACTAAATTACCATCAACAATCAATCCATAAGGCATAATCGTATCGCTATCATACGCGTCATTAGTTAGCATTGAATACGTTGTTGTTGAATTAAATATCGTATTATCTAATATAATATTACCATGAATTTGCTTAACACCATTGCGCTTTAATTGCGCAAAAAGTTGATATAAATCCTCACTTGCAAAACTCGGGTCACCACTACCCTGCAAATACAAATTACCATTCAATACGCCTTTGTCAATCTTTCCATCCATATACAATGTTGTTATATAACGATAATCTGGCTTTAGCTTTTCCAATGCAATGAACGTGGTAAATAACTTCATATTTGAGGCAATTAATCGTGGAGTTTCTGACTCGTGACTGTATACCAATTGATTATCACTTGTATCAACCGCTATTGCCGATATTGAATTACTATATGATTCAGGAATATTTAAACTTACCGCAAAAGCTTGAATGGACAACACTAATCCAGATATACAAATTAAAATATTCTTTGTAATAGATGTTTTCACTTTAAATCACCTTATTTTAAAATTATGTAACTAACTAAAAAAACGTGTGAACGCATCAACATCCTCACGAGTAGTACGATAATTATTAATCGGAGCCGCTACATCTTCATAGCCTAACGCCATTCCACATAATAAAATGTCATCTTTGAAATGTGGCAATGCATCTTTTACAATATCCGCATACTCAGCTAATGCCGCTTGCGCACAAGTTGCCAAACCTAATTCGACCGCCATTAACATTACTGACTGTAGAAACATTCCCATATCCATGAATGAGCCTTTTTCTATGCATTTATCAGCAAAAAAATATAATGCAACTGGCGCACTAAATGCAGAATAATTCAACGCCCATTGATCCATTCGTAGCTGTTTATCTTCCCTAGATATACCCAAAGTCTGAAACATTTGTAATCCACAAGCCAGACGCCGAGCTTTAAACTCGGAGGACAATATTTCTGGGTAATAATTATAATCCATACTCCGTGGCGTTTTATTATTAAAAGCATCCAGCAATGACCGATCTAACTCAAGCTTTTTATTACCAGTTACAACCGCAACTTGCCACGGTTGCGTATTGGTACCAGATGGCGAATATCTTGCATAATCTAATATTTTGAAGATCTGATCTTGCGGTACGCTTTTATTTAGAAATGCACGCACTGATTTACGCGATAATAATGCTTCTGCTACATTCATTTTTCATCCTATCGTTTTATATATACTCGAAGTATTTGATTCGTGGACGAGAAGTATTTATTGTGTATAATTAGGTGCTTCTTTCACTATCTGTACATCATGCACGTGAGATTCTTTTATCCCCGCAGTAGTGATCTCTACAAATTTAGCTTTTGCATGCAATTCACTAATTGATGCAGCGCCAACATAACCCATAGAAGCGCGTAATCCACCAAGTAATTGATGAGTAACGCTAATTAATGTGCCTTTATATGGAACACGACCCTCAATACCTTCAGGTACCAATTTATCTTGCGCGCTATTTGACTCTTGAAAATACCTATCCGCCGAGCCCTTACTCATTGCACCAAGCGAACCCATTCCGCGATATGATTTATAACTACGCCCCTGATATAGTTCAATGTCCCCAGGAGATTCCTCAGTACCCGCCAACATACTTCCTAACATAACCGTAGACGCTCCTGCGGCAATTGCCTTAGCCAAATCGCCAGAAAAACGAATTCCACCATCGGCAATTAATGGCACGCCAGTTTCTTGTAGCGCCTTTGCCACATTAGAAATTGCAGATAGTTGCGGAACACCAACACCAGCTACAATTCTGGTGGTACAAATCGAGCCTGGACCTATACCAACCTTAACGCAATCAGCACCAGCTGCCACCAAATCCAACGCAGCCTCGGCGGTTGCTATATTACCACCAACAACATCAATCTGTGGATAAGTTTGTTTAATCCATTTTACGCCATCCAACACGCCTTGCGAATGTCCGTGCGCTGTATCAACAATAATAACATCTACGCCACTAGCGACCAATAATTCGACACGAAGCTTAGTATCACCACCAACGCCAACCGCGGCACCAACACGTAACCGCCCCAAATAATCTTTATTCGCATTGGGATAAGCCACATTTTTGGTCAAATCTTTAACGGTAATAAGACCGCGCAATTCAAAATTTTTATTAACAATTAGCACGCGTTCAATACGATGTTTCTGCATCAATTCTTTTGCGCTTTCAATCGAATCACCTTCATCAATTGTCACCAAATTCTCTTTCGTTGTCATCACATTTCTAACTGGTTGTTCGGTATTCGTCTCAAACCGCAAATCACGATTAGTCACAATACCGACTAACACGCCATTTTCAACGACTGGAACTCCAGATATTTTACGTTTTCGTGTAATCTCCAATAAATCAGAAATTTTAGTTTCAGGAGATACTGTTATTGGATCTTTTACGATTCCAGATTCGTGACGTTTAACAATCGAAACTCTCTCAGCTTGATATTCGGCGCTCATATTTTTATGAATAATACCAATTCCACCTTCTTGTGCCATAGCTATAGCCATTTTTGCTTCGGTAACAGTATCCATTGCCGCAGAAATCAATGGAATATTTAATCGCAAATTCCGTGTAAATTGCGTACTCAAATTTACATTTTTTGGTAGTACAATTGAATGTCCTGGCACCAACAGCACATCATCAAAAGTATAAGCTTTTTGTATAATATTTAACATCATCACCCCTTCTTAAATTGATTTAATAATTTCACTAAAATCCGTTATATCCTTAAAACTACGATAAATAGAAGCAAATCTAATATACGCAACTTTATCTAACTTTGCTAATTCATTCATCACAATATCGCCGATTAATCGGCTACTAACTTCACGATCGCCAACAGATAACAGTTTTTGCCGAATACTCTCAATCGCACTATCCACCAACATAATTGAAACTGGGCGCTTATGCAATGCCTTCATGAAGCTACTTCGTATTTTGTCGTCGTTGTACTCTTGTCTTGTGCCATTGCTTTTAACCACCATCGGCATTTGTAGCTCAATTTTTTCAAATGTATTGAATCGCTTATCGCAATCAATACACCGTCGACGCCTTTTTATAGAAAGCTTATCTTCACTGATTCGCGTATCTATAACCTGAGTTTCTTCATTATTGCAAAACGGACATTTCATAATAAATACTCTTATAATTTTTTAATTAATCTCAGCATTCACTTTTTTAAATTTAATATTATATGATAACTAACTAATTTTTACTTTCAAAGATTACAAAATATGAGTTTGTATTAATTTGAAAGCTATTTGGCAAAAACTCGCTAACGCTCAAACAGCTTGCCAAATTACGCCTTCTTCATTAACAAACTCTATATTTTTCCATCATTCACTAAAAAATTATTTAGTTATCATATCTATTTAAACACTCAATAAAAAGTGAGTACTAGAGTTTAATTCATATACTTACGTACATAAATTAATGATATCATCGACACAAAAACAGTTACAGCCACAACAATAAACGGCACCAAAAAAATTGCCCCAGTTTGCTCAATTAGCTCTGTAACAACGATCGGTGTTAGACCACCAAAAATTACAAAGCTAATATTATAAGATAATGCAACGCCAGATAAACGAATATTTATTGGAAATATATCGCTTAAAATGACAGGCATTAATGCGACTAATCCGCCATAAAATATTGCAAACCAAAATACGGATAACATTAAATTATATTGATTCGCCATCATATAGTAGCATATCCCAGCACCTATCAACACTAACCACAAAGAATTTCTAGTCAACACGTATATGCTATAACGACTAGCAAGGATTCCCATTACATAAGTTGAAGCAATTATGACAAACAAAGTAAATAATACCGTATCAATCGCAATATGTGGAGATATTTTAACGATTTTAATCAAATAACTAGGCATGAAAATCACTAGCAAGATAATTGGCGTGCCCATTATAGCAACTATTCCAACCCCTAAAATAACTTTACTAAAATGGTGGCGAATTAGCTCTACAAATGGATAACGCACATGCGAATTTGCTATCGCCTTGAATTCGCTTGTTTCTTGTAAGGTTTTTCTCACTTTATAAGCAATAAAGCACAGTAACCCACCCAGCAAAAATGGAATTCGCCACCCAATGCTAGCCGTCTGCTCCGCACTAAGATAATCTGTTATTCCTATATTTATAAGCATTGCAGGAACAACTCCACCCAAAGTTCCAGCGAAAATAGCACCCATTGCATAAGCACGTTTGCTTGGCATAGACTCAGTTGCATATACTATCATACTGGGTAATTCACCGCCTATTGCAAGACCTTGCAGCGTTCTAAACAAAAGCATCAGAACTGGCGCCCAAATACCTATTTGTGCATAAGTTGGCAATAATGCAATTCCAATAGCCGAAATCCCCATTAACATCATGGTCATGGTTAATACTTTTTTACGCCCTAATTCATCACCAATATGGCTAAAAAATACACCACCAATTGGACGCACTATATAACCAATTACAAAAACAGAATAAGTCGCAATTAATGATAAATACTCATTACTAGTTGGGAAAAATTGTTGAGCAAAATATACCGCAAATAGACCATAGATAGTAAAATCATAAAACTCAAGCATTCCACCCAATGAAGACAGTAGAATAATTTTCTTTTGATTTTTATCTAAATGATTACCAAAGAATTTAACCATGATATTCTCACTTTTCTAACAAAGGAAACCCCAACGCCTCACGTGATTGATAATATTTCTCACCAACTAAGCGCGCCATAGTACGAATTCTACCGATATATGTTGCACGCTCCGTTACCGATATTGCACCACGTGCATCCAATAAGTTGAATGTGTGCGCAGCACTTAAAATAATTTCATACGCAGGCAAAACTAAATCATTAGATAACAGCCGTGTTGCCTCAGATTCGAACCCTGTGAACTGATTAAATAACCATTCTACATTGCTATATTCAAAATTATATTTTGATTGTTCAACTTCATTTTGATGAAACACATCACCATAGCTAATTTTTTTGCCATCATTTGAATATGTCCAAACCAAATCATAAACATTGTCAACATTTTGCAAATACATGGCTAGACGTTCCAAGCCATAAGTAATCTCACCAGTAACAGGTTTACAATCAAGCCCTGCAACTTGCTGAAAATAAGTAAACTGGGTAACTTCCATTCCATCTAGCCATACTTCCCAGCCCAGTCCCCATGCGCCCAGAGTTGGATTCTCCCAATTATCTTCGACAAAACGTACATCGTGAATAGTCAAATCAACACCTAATTCGCGTAATGAATTTAAATATAGTTCTTGGATATTAGAAGGAGATGGTTTTAACACCACTTGAAATTGATAAAAACATTGTAGGCGATTTGGACTTTCTCCATAGCGTCCATCTTTAGGTCTTCGCGATGGCTGAATATATGCAGCCGACCATGATTCAGGACCGATACTTCGTAGAAATGTAGCTGTATGTGAGGTTCCAGCGCCCATTTCTTTGTCAAATGGTTGCAATATAACACAACCCTGATTTGACCAATAATTTTGTAATTTAAAGATCATTTCTTGAAAAGTAAGTAATTTATTCATTTGCTTTATTCCTATTGCTACATATAAAAAATTAGCCGGAAGTTATACTCCCGACTAATTACTACTCAGCTAATGTACTATTTTTCTCAACTTTCTCTCTACCTGTTGTAGCAAGAGAAGCTTCTCGATGTTTTCTCATAAGTGGCTGTATATTTTTCACTTTAATTTTTAATAAGTTGCTCGTGTGAAATGAAACAACTCTTCTTGCAGCAATAATAAATTCCTCTTTAGTTTTAGGATTACGTCCCGCACGTTCTTTTTTATTACGCAAAACAAAATTCCCAAATCCAGCAATCTTAACCTCTTCGCCAGACGCCAAAGCTTTGGACATTACTTCAAATAAATTATCAACAAATTCATTTGCTTGAGCACGCGTAAAATCTGAATTATCTATCACACTTTGAGCTAAATCATCTCTTTTAATTGTCACAATTCTTCCCTCTTCTAAAATCATCTTAACGTGGCACCAAATCCTTGTTCCACAATATTTTGTATTATATTTAAACCAACATTAATTTCTTCTTCTGTTAGTGTATTATTCATACCTTGCATAATAAACTTTACACCTAGACTTTTTTTACCAACAGGTAATTTATCACCAGTATAAACATCAAAAATAATAATATCCAACAAATTACTTACATTGGCATTCTTAATATTCTTAATTACATCAAAAGCTTGCACATTATCATCAAGAATAAAAGCCAAATCACGGCTTAATTTTGGTAATTTATTTAAAGTATCTATTGTAACATGATTTTCAGGTTTTATGCCAAATACATCAAGTTCAAATAAATATGGCGTCGCATCCACATTAAAATCCCCGCTTAATCGAGGATTTAATTGCCCGACAACTCCGACATGCAATTCATCTACATACACGTTGGCACAACGCCCAGAGTGGAATACAGGATTATCATTGCATGATCTAAATTCTACATTAGCTAGATTTGACAATAAACTTTCAACAACCTGTTTTATATCAAAGAAATCAACGTCACGCCTTTGATTACCCCAAGATAAAGGAGCAAAATCACCCCCCATTAACCCGGCAATTTTAAGCGGTTGCGAACAATCGTCTTCACCATAAAACACATTAGCAACTTCAAATAATTTGACTGATTTATGACCATATTTTACATTACTTGCATAAGATTTTAATAGATCACCAATCAAACTAGTGCGCATAACACCCCAATTTGCAATCGAATTTTGCAATTGAACTGGCACAACATTTTTATGAGTTTTATTACCAATTAACTTTTCTACTGATTCTTCTTGAAATGCATAGGCAATTATTTCATTAAAACCCAGCACACACATTTTATTTTTAATGGTATTTATGTGCTGTAAATTACTATCCAGACTATTAATTCGTTGCGTCAGCTGTGGCATAATAGCCTCAATATTATCATAGCCATAACAACGAATCACTTCTTCAACAATATCTTCTTTTATTTTGATGTCAAATCGATAGCTCGGGCTAACAACCGACAAATCCACGTCTTTACTTGGTTTAACAATAAACCCAAGCTTGTTTAAGATAGAATCAATTTCACATGTACCAAACTCATGTCCAGCTAATTCATTAATCTTTGCGTAACTAATCTCAATCGCTGTATGCATCTGTGTTGTATTATTTGATATTTGCGTCGGAGCACTACATTCACCACCACAATATTTCTGAATAAGATGCGCCGCATAATTTATAGCTTTTAATTGTAGTTGTGGATCAACACCACGCTCGAATCGATATGCAGCATCGGAATTCACGCCATAAAGTTTAGTTTTGCCAGAAATAATTTCTGGGATGAAAAATGCACTTTCTAGCACAATACTGGTTGTATTAATCGTAGTGCCAGTATTCATCGCCCCCATAACGCCAGCAATTGCAGCCACTTTATTGGTCGAATCTGCAATCACCAATGTATTATTCGATAGTTTTAATTCGCTACTATCCAAGGCAATTAATTCCTCATTATTTTGAGCTAATCTAACAGTGAGATTCGCGCCAACAACATTCATATCAAATGAATGCAACGGTTGCCCAATGGATAACATCACGTAATTAGCAATATCCACAATTGCGGAGATTGAGCGTAAATTGCTTTGTTTCAAGCGTTCTAGTATAAATGGCGGAGTTGCAGTAGTGTTATCTACATTTTTAATAATCATTCCAACGTAGTTTGGACACAAATTATTTTCGAGCACATTTACAGTTAATTGATCGGCACATGTAGGATTTACTTTATATTCAACTTGTGGTTTTAATGTGTAATCAGTCAATGCAATAATTTCACGTGCGATACCATATACAGACAAGCAATCACCACGATTTGGCGTAATCTTGAATTCAACGATTTTATCTGTAATATTTGCGTCTTGAGAATCGACTTCTGGAGAAAACTCTTCGATTGACTCGAGTTCAATTCCAGCCATAGTCAATCTTTCAAGAACCATCTCCACGTCTAACGGCTCATTTATATAACTTTGTAACCAATTTAAAGATAATTTCATTTTTTCGCCCTAAAGAATATACTCATCGTCTTTGAGTAATAATTTTATTGTAACCACTTAGCAACCTCTCTCATATAAACGGAATCAATTAATTTTTCCCTCATGAGTTATCACAAAATCGGTAAAAATTAATTGATTCCGTATATTGTAAATCAGCACTGCTATGTAGTTACATTTTTCTTAAAGTTTGAATTGTTGCAAAAAATCCAAGTCATTTTCAAACATCAAGCGTAAGTCATTTATTTCATATTTGAGCATTGTAAATCTATCAATACCGATACCGAAAGCAAAACCACTATATTTATCTGGGTCAATCTTCATGTGTCGCAACACCTCTGGATGCACCATTCCGCAACCAGCAACTTCCAGCCATTTTCCTGACTTTGCCATAATATCTATTTCTGCTGAAGGCTCAGTAAATGGAAAAAATGAAGCACGGAAACGCACCTGCAAACTATCATCTTCAAAAAATTTCCGTAGAAATTCAATAATCACACCCTTTAAATGTGCAAAACTAATTCCTTCTTCGACCCACAAACCCTCCATTTGGTGAAACATGGGGCTATGTGTTGCATCCATATCCACACGATAAACTCGACCAGGAGCGATAACTTTAATCGGCAATGGATGATTTTGTGCATAACGAACTTGAATTGGTGAGGTGTGTGTACGTAATACATTGTTCTGTTTAGTATAAAATGTATCTTGCATTGCACGTGCTGGGTGATTATCTGGAATATTCAACGCTTTAAAATTATAATAATCAGTTTCAATCTCGGGACCGCTTGCTACACTAAAACCTAGTTGATTAAATATTGCGATCATTCGATTTAAAGACAAACTAATTGGGTGCAATGTTCCCAATGTATGACCACGCCCTGTAAGAGTTACATCGATAGTTTCTGTAGCTAATTTATACGCTAATTCTTGTTCTATAATATGTTGTTTTTGTTTTAAAATTGCATCTTCAAATTGAACTTTAGCATTATTTACTATGGCGCCAAATTGCTTGCGTTCTTCTGGCGGGAGGGTTTTTAATTCTTGCATAAACGCGCTAATTAATCCTGATTTACCCAGATATTTTGATTTTAATTGATCTAAATCATATTGTTTATTGATATTTGCCAGCTCTTTTAGTCCAGCTTCTAAGACTGAAGTTACTTTATCCATTAGAATATTCCTAAAATTTCACATCGATGTTGCTCAATTACTTCTAAAGCTTGGCTACCATTTGACACTAAAGTTGGAATCAACAAATCACCATCATGAATTAATTTCATATCGTCTTTTAACATGTATTCTCTAAACCATTCCAGCATCGCTGGCCACATATCGCCAACTAAAATTAGCTTATGGTTATCAATTTTCTTGACTTGCAACATTTGTAGTATCATTAATATTTCTAGAACTGTACCTATTCCGCCATAAAATGCAACAAAAGAGTCAGAAATAGCACTAAAATGTTGTAATCGGCTGAAAAAAGTTTTATGATGCCAGATTTTATCTAAATACGAATTCGGCATTTGTTCAAAAGGTAACTCAATTTTTAGACCAATAGATTGAATTATATCATCTACTAATTTGGCGTCGAATGCACCTCGATTAGCGGCTTCCATTATACCATATCCACCACCTGTTACAATATTGCATTCTAACAATGCAACTTGCTTAGCAAATTCACGAACCTCTTGGTATAATTCACTATCTTGTACAACTCTAGCCGAGCCAAATATTGATACTGTATATAGATCAAATCGCGGATAAACTTCTACAAGATTGTTGGTAAGTTGCCACAATGAATTAACTGATTCAACAATTACTTCTTGCACGTTGATATCTAAATTTTTTTGCCGCATATAAACACCTTAAAAAGTTTAGGATTCAAAGACGAAGAGTATATGCAAAAACGGGGAGCATAAATTTTATACCCCCCGTTACTAATCATTAGAACATATATACTCGAAGTATGTTATGCTAAATGAGTTTTTGCAATCTCAACGAATTTTGCAAATGCATTTTTGTCAGTAATTGCCAATGCAGATAATACTTTTCTATCTACACTAACATTAGCTTTAGATAAACCGTTAATGAAACGGCTATACGTTAAACCTAATTCACGACATGCTGCATTAATACGTGCAATCCATAACGCTCTGAATTGACGTTTTCTTTGGCGTCTATCATGATAAGCATATTGTCCAGCTTTCATTACTGCCTGTTTAGCAACACGGAACACCGTGCTACGACGTCCACGATAACCCTTAGCTAATGCTAATATTTTTTTGTGTCTTACTCTAGCAACAACACCACGTTTTACTCTTGTCATTTATTTTAACTCCTTGTTACGCGTACGGCATCATAGATTTAATACTTGCTACATCACTAGGATGTACCATCACTGTGCCACGTAAATGGCGTTTATTTTTTGTAGTTTTTTTAGTTAAAATATGACGTTTGAACGCTTGTGAACGCTTGATTCCGCCACCACCTAAAAACTTAAAGCGCTTCTTAGCACCTGATTTAGTCTTCATTTTAGGCATTATGTTACCCTTTTATACATAGAGTTTATTATTATCAGATAGTAGGTGATTAATTTACACTAATTCTTTTAAAACCCATCTACCCACCTAGCGGCTCAATATTAAAAAACAAGGAGCACGAGATGCGTATTTTACCATAAATTAGATTTATCTGGTCAGTTTATTTTAAAATTTTTGAACCCAGAACTATAACACATATTTGTAAACTAATTGAAATCAAACTCCCGATAGAAAATCAGCAAGTTGATTTGAAGTTGAAACCATTGAAAGCTGGTCATGATTTGTGGAGTGGCCACCTACGTTACACCCTGAAAGAAATATAGATAAAAGATAAGCATAATTGTAATTAGTTTTTGTTTTCATGTTTTTTGTATCCAAAAAATGGCTGGAGCGCCATCCTTTTGTCAAGCCCCTGAAATCACATATAGAGGGAAGCGACATATTATTGATAATTAAGCAGCTAAATGGTATAATTCTGCCTCATCTTTACAGAACTCTCTGCTTCAAATGAGTAGCTCTTTCCTATGGATTTAATATGGCCACCATCAATGTGCATTGATGGTTAATTTTGAAATCTTGTATTTTGCGAATTAAATCAATTTGTTCAATATGTAAATATACCTAAATCTTTCAAAGTCATCGCTTTATTGACTCATTGCGTGCTTATAGTGGTGGAAGTTAATTTACTTCTGGTTTCAAGATCAATATACTCTGCTATTATTTATTGCGCTACGCATGGTTCTTTCCAGTAAAATTATTTACCAGAATTATACCAGAAATTTTAATAACCAGTATCAATATTGGAGTCCTTCCAGACCAGTTCTATAGAAGCACTGGAGAGCCAAAGAAATGTCAAGAGATATGGTTTCATTTTGGTCCTAATTCTAATAGTCCTTGATTATATAAACTTATCTTAGCTTTGTATGGCGAATTGTTATTATTATAAAATATAATAATCCATGGATAGAAAAATTTGGTTTCCCCTGGCTATCTACAATGCCTTCAAATGCTCTTGACACATTTACATCATTAGCATATATTAGTATACCAAGTTGATTATCTGGAATGTTTCCATTCACCAGATTTCCTAAATAGACAACTTTATCTTTGCCTTCGTGCTTAACCACCTTCCGAAGGGCGATTTGTGCATTAATTGCATTATCAAGATTGTTAATAGAACTTTCTATTTGAGGATTTTGTGTGTATATTCCATTATCCCAGAGTCCAGCAACCTCATGGTCATCAGCATAGGTGCGGTAAGCCCCCATTCCATTAGGAGTAACATATTGAAACTAGTGCTTGACCTATATAGCGATCATTATTACTATATGTAATTTCATAAGTATCAATAACTCAAATGCTAAAATGGAAAATTTTAAGGTAAAAAAGGTGCCTTTTCGGTGGAAATCCAGCACCTTATAATATCTGTGTCTACTGCACCAGCTATACCCGGAACCACACCGGTACTAGAGGTTTGCCATATTTTCCATCCCTTTTCTTTCCATGTTTGTGGGACGTAAGGCTCATCCACGTTCCAGTGAGCTACCCATAATGGGAATTTACTAAAATCATATTTTTGCCAATTAACGCCAGTTTCCCAATATTTAGGGCTGCAATAAATATAAGGAAGCTTTCCATTAAGTAATTTATTGTTTGTTAAGCTAGTAAGTAATTCAAATAGTACGTCTGCAATCTGATCCTGAGAAGCCGCCTCATTATATCTTTTTTCTACATCTATAGCTAGAATATCTTCGTTGCTATTAAAATTACATTTTATCAGACTACCTTCGACATTGCATACCTGCTCATTAGCCGTGCTGCTCAATGCCCGAAAATAATGGTACGCTCCAACATGAATTAAGTTATTTTTTGCGTTGTTCCAATTTGTTAAAAACAAAGGATCTTTGTAAGTTCCTCCCTCAGTGGCTTTTATTATTGCATATTCAACACCGTTATCTTTTGCTTTTTTCCAATCAATACTACCTTGCCAGTGAGAAATATCTACTCCCTTAAAATTTATGTTATCCATCCCGATTTTTTCTATCTCTATTTGTGATCGAGTTTGGTCTTCAGTTGGCATTCCAATATCATTATCACCTTGAGCATTATTTCCCATGAGAGAAGAGAGCCTATTGTAGGATTTCCTAAAAGTGTCATACGGACCACTTGCTTTTCCAGCTGCAAAACCTTTTTCTTCAAATAGCGTCTCTAAATATGTATTTAGTAAGTTAAAAGCTTCACTATGTTCCCTCAAAGGTATATTGTCAATAAAACGTTGTACTAGTGCATCATCTATACCCATGGAAACTATGGTATTTGCAATATTTTCAACTTCTTCTTCATAATTCCCACCATTTAATCGTTGACCATTATCACCAATAGATACATTGCCGATCGACGTTATAGTAAAGTTAAAAGCATGTCCATTTTTTGTTTTTCCAGTTAATAAAAATGTACCATCTCCATTTGCTGTAATTTGTGGATTTCTTATATATTGACTTAATTCAGTTCCAATTATTTCCTGCTTAATTGAGCCTATTATATAAAAATCTTACCTTGGAACTGGTTAGCTAACAAACGCACAGCTTCGTTAATATCATTATCATTTGTTTTAGAGTTGTTTTTTTCATCTGTAGTATTTTGAGCTTCACTGGTTTCAAGTTTACCTGCCTCAATATGAGAATACATAAGATGTGCATGGGGGTTAATAGTATTTGGCGGTATTCCGCCCACATTATTATTACAGCTAACAATAAAAACTGAAAGCGCAATAATTAATAAATGTCTTGTTTGTAAAAGTCTAGATTTCATTTAATAATCCCCCTATTCTAGGTAAAATGTACGGGTAGCCACATTTGAATGAATCGAAAGACAATTGCCTTTCACGCCGATAACATACAAACCCATCAACCAACAACTAAGTATAAGCTAGGCCTATCAGCAATTTATCTCCGGCAGCTTTTTTATTTTAGATCAGCATATAATGAACCTCAAAAACGATATAAGCTATGCCTAAGTAGTATTATAACAGTGTAATCATAAATAATTTCCCGAAAAATTCGGCAGGGTTGCACGAATATTTCAGTATCTCCCGCTTAAGCTATATTCTAATAGATCATTTTAGGTTTATTGTATTTGGGCAATATCATTGCATTCAGGAAGAGACCCCAATATTGATACTGGTTATTAAAATTTCTGGTATAATTCTGGTAAATAATTACTGGAGAGAACCATGCGTGGCGCAATTAAAATAACAGCAGAGTATATTTATGCTTCCTTTGTGAATCGCATAGCATAGCTAACCCGATAAAGTTATTCTAAGAGTAGAAATATGCTAAAATCAATATAAAAAAGAGCCAAAATACAAAGAGCGTAAGGAACAGCGCGGCAAACTTTTATTGAAGAGGTTAAAAACATAAACCCAAATGACTTAGTTTATATTGATGAATCAGGAGTTGACAATAACATCGTTCCACAATATGTATGGGCTAATAAAGGTCAAAGAAGCTATGCTGAACAATCTGGATTTAGGACAGAGCACTTGGGTATTGTTGCTGGATATGAATATGGTTCAAAATCAATTGTTGCGCCATTTGAATATTCTGGATATACTGATACTTCGCTATTTACTTCATGGTTTGCAGAGCAGTTATTGCTTGAATTACGAGATGGCCAAGTAGTATTATTGGATAATGCCAGTTTTCATACTACCGATATGCCATTGTTGGGCATAGCACCCCACCTTACTTACTGACGGAATTTCTTAATGGACTCATTAACAACATATTCCATACTACCGCCATCTACAAATTGATCACGGATATATGACGCATCATTATCTTCAAATAAGTAATTTTTTAACGTATTCATGGCATCTTCTGAGCCCAAAATCTTAGCAGATGCTTCTACTTTGTATATTGTATCTAAGATATCTTCACGTAACAATATTGATGTATATGACTTAGGGTGGACGATTGACCCGTTCAGTCCAAAGCGGCATGCTTGAAAGCGGTTATAATTATAAACTAAGTAATCATCTTTTGCTGGCTGATAATGTTTATCTTCCAATATATAACAACAAAGTGCCTGCAAATATGCTGCAATAACTGCAGCCTTTTTTACCGTAAGCGGAGTATCACACACTCTAAGTTCTATTGTTCCATATTCTGGTTTTGGACGAAGATCCCAATAAAAATCTTTCATGCTATTAATTGTTCCAGTTTTTTGCATTTTTGTAAAGTATTCATTATCAAATTGTTCCCAATTTAAAATGAATGGTGCATGACCACTCAAAGGGAATGCAAATACTGAATTTAACCTAGCAGAATTAAAAAAAGTGTCAGTGTTTTGTATAAATGGAGATGAGGCTGACAAAGCAATAAAATGCGGTAAATATCGATTTAGCGCGTGTAATAAATATAATGCATTATCTCCAGAGTTGCAACCAATATGAACATGCTGTCCAAATACTGTAAACTGTTTAGCCAAATATCCATAACGGGAAGATATCTCATTAAATCTTTCTTTATCATAAATTTTTTGCTTAGACCACGTTTGAAAAGGATGAGTACCACCACCACAAATTCCAATGTTTAATTTATCACAAGCCTTGACTAATACATCACGAGCTAGCTGTAACTGAGTAAGCATCTCATTATATTGATGATGTACCGTGGTGTTAATTTCAATCATTCCTTCAGTCATTTCTGGGGTAAATACACCAGGAAAATCTTGTTTATTCAACAAATGGATTAGATCTGGACTTGATGCAGTTAAATCAAAGCTACTTAAATTTATTAATTGCAATTCAAGTTCAACTCCTACAGTATAATTTTCTGAAGATTTGAATTCTCCCAATTTTGTTTTCATATGCTTTCTTTTGCCTTAGTTAATGAGTACTGAACTATTATAGGCCCCATTATATCCAGAAATAAAATTAACGCCGATACAACTACCAAATCTTGGTTTAATGTTAACCCAAGAAATTGACTCTGATCTAGTAATAAAACTGGAAAAATTGAAATTGGAGTAAGAGCTAAACCAGTCAAGGCGCCTTTAGTCCAAGAAATACCATCAATTCGAGAAAAAATTGCAACTATTAAAACCTTAGTAAGTAATCGACCAGCAAATAATGCGATAGCCAAAATTGGTAACGTTGCCATATCGTGCCAATTTAAATTTAATGGGGTAACTACAAATAAAACTACAATTAACAAATCACCTAACGCTCCGAAATTGCGTTGCGTTTTACCCATAGCCGCTCTTCGATGACGAGAAACAATACCAAAAATTAGCGCAGCAATTGTTGGTGATAATAATAATGAGTTGGCTACAACTACTATAACAATTATCATAAGTGAAAATGAAATTGTTCTATCACTAGACATTTTGGGGATTAGTTTTAGAAGACTTGATAGAGAAAATGCTGCTACTATACCCAATAAAGTAGACAAAATAAGCATCGCAACTCCATCCCAGACAGCCTGTAGTAAACTACCAGATTGCTGAAAAACCACCATACCTAATACAAGTTTAAATATGAAAATAGCAAAAATACAATTAAGTGCCGTTAAATGTAATATTCTTTCTGTTACTTGACCTGAACTTTGTTTTTGATTAATAATATACATTACAACAAACGGTGATGTGGCCATGAAGATTGCTGCAAACTGAAGAGAAATTAAAGTGGAAATGCTAAAAAGCTTAGAAATAGTAAAAACAACTATAAATGACAGCATTGATTCAACTATGCTGGTCATGATTATCATTGGGTTATTTTTAAGCCAGGATAAGTTAATGCGGTAACCAAATTCAAATAAAATCAGACCCGCTATGATATTAATCAAAAGTAAAATTCCAGAGTTATTAATGCTATGCAAAACACCCAGTTGATATTTGGACAGGATAAAACCAAATATCATATAAAAGCTGATTTTAGGAATTTTAGTTATACATTGTCCAAGCTCACCAAAGAACCATGCAAAAAATAACGTTAACGTCCATGCCAATTCTTGATTATTTAGGAAGAAAGTATTCATTTTGTCGCCCTGCTGTAATAGTTTGCTTATTTTTATTAATACAAAAGCAATATATTCAGCTCTCACACACATTCCGAAATTGTACTATAATTTTATATGTTTTGTCAAACGCAATTGTAAATAAAGCACAAATTATAACGTAAAATTCAACACACAAAAATTTATTAAGCAGGATGCATTTGCAAATACAATATTTAAACACGCAAGAAGAATCACAGTCTTATGAAATATAAGGTTACCTTCCATGAAATAAAAAACAATTATATGGCATTGTTGAATTAATATTTTCCAGATAAATTGATGCCTTACAACGTGTCAATTTTTTATGTATAACACTACCAAAGTTATTAATAGCAAAGATTATGGCAAATAATCCTATTGTTAATAATGACACATACTAGTTCTCTCTATTAATTGCACTGTAACCATTTTCAAAAAAATATTCATACAACAATACACGGCTTACTACAGAATAAAAAATCTAAATCTTAGTTAAAATTTCAGTCAAACTATATTCAGCTTTATATTTAATGTCTTTTTCAGTTGGCTTAACATATGCCCTGTAACCCACCAGTACTGATTGAATTTTATTAGGATTATTGGTCGGCGTCAGAATCAAGGTGGTATAGGCGGTGGAGAGCTTTTCATCTCCAAATGGTTTTAATTCGCTTATCAGCGCGCCGCCATAATTCAAAAACAATGATTTAGTTGCTGGTCTTAGATTGCAATCTGGGTTAGAGCATTTAACAAATACATCTTCAACCTGGTTATTTTCAATCTGGAGGTTAATTATACCTGTTTTACTGTTGCCAGCATAAGTTCCAGAAAAATTATAAGCATATACATTGGTGCTTAAGATTAATCCACATAAGAACCACAATTTGCGCGGTTTGGAAAAATTATTTTGTGCCATACAATATCCTTAATATTTAAGTTACAAAAAAGTATAATCGAGTAGGTAGAAACCTCACAGTCCTAACCTCTCACACCACCATACACGGTTGTCGCATAGTGCGGTTTTAGCAGGAGCTCTGAAACCTAATAATCTTAGTTTCTAAGCTTGCTAATCCCCAAACCTTCAAACCATTTATTCGTCACTACCATCTTTTGCCATTTGCTTCCTTCGGATTCCACCTCACGATAGAAATCTACTTGCTTAGGCTGGTGAGTAATTCCTATCCTCAGTTTACTGCAAACTTTCAGCGCTTAGAATTGCATCATGTCTGGTGCACAATAGAGTGGCCACTATCGGCAGAATCCGATGGTTGACAGCCCAGTTAAGTCGTTATATTATCATGGTGTATGATGTATTCACAAGTGACAAAATTGTTTATCAACGCATTTTTAGTTGGAAGCGACCCCAATATTGATACTGGTTATTAAAATTTCTGTTATAATCTTGATAAAACAACTGTTGCATCAGCAAAAGATGATTCCCCAAAAAGCATGAAGCAACTATTTATAGGCGTGTGCAACATGCAAGGTATGTCGGTCTTTAGTAAATCTTGGGATAATGATTGGGCTAAAGTTGAAGCAGAATTATACCATTTAGCTGCTTAATTATCAAGAATGGGGCCGCTTCCTATTTATGATTCCGTACCATCTTGATTAAGTGTGACATCGCGTGCTATTCGCAAACTCCTGCCTTTTTCATCATAATAGATAACTTTTCCTCTACTACCTTGTACTATATTCATATTCTGAGTAAATATATCTTGCATAATTCTATCAGCGGCGTTAGAAAATATTATGACTCTGAGTACTAGTCCAGTATCTGGAGAAAAATACTTAATTATTACATCAGTATTAATAATAGATATTGATCCTGGTTGGTTTGAATTTACATCTATTATCGGCCCGGCATAAGAATAGATCAGACTGTTTTCATTTGTCTGGTTCTTATTTGGGGAGTAATAATTAATAACCACATGCTGCTGGCATGCCCCAGTTGTTATTCTATTCTGTTCACTTATATGAAAATCATGGGCATAAATAGCACGAGAAATATGCCCTAACTCTAGATCATATTCAAAATAAACGGACGCTGGATTATGTAATATAGGCGTACCGCAATGGTTAATTTTTCCAAAAAACATAGACAGCTTAATTTTATTATTATAAAATACTAATAACCCATGGGCAGAAGAATTTGGTGCACCATGGCTATTTACAATACCTTTAAATGCTCTTAAAACTTTTCCATCTTTAGTATATACTAGTATACCAGATTCATTACCTGGAATTACCCCATTAACTAATCTTCCTAAATAGACAACCTTGTCCGTGCCTTCTGGTTTAACTTCATACTTAACCATTTTTCGAGAGGTTAGCTGTGTATTAATTGCAACTTCACTAATCTCCTTAGCATATTTATCACCAAGAATTACGCTATTGAGATTGTTAATATCGCTTTCTATTTGAGGATTTAGTGGGCTATATATTCCATTATCCCACTTACCAGAAGTCTCCTCTTCACCAACATAGGTGAGGTAAGTACCAATTCCATGCGGAACAACATGCTGCTCTCCTCCAACATCAGTAAATAGTACATGACCAGCATAGCGATCATTATTACTATATATAATCTCAAAGGTGTCAGCAGTATTAGGGGCGGGGCTTATTCTACATTGATCGGTTGCTACAGTTGGGACATTGCTAATTTGCCCGAAAGAACCTACAAGTGAATTCTTTGCTTGAGCCGTAGTTGAAACCATTGAAAGCTGGTCATGATTTGTGGAGTGGCCACCTACGTTACACCCTGAAAGAAATATAGATAAAAGATAAGCATAATTGTAATTAGTTTTTGTTTTCATGTTTTTTGTATCCAAAAAATGGCTGGAGCGCCATCCTTTTGTCAAGCCCCTGAAATCACATATAGAGAGAAGCGACATATTATTGATAATTAAGCAGCTAAATGGTATAATTCTGCCTCAACTTTAGCCCAATCATTATCCCAATTTTTATGTGTTATCGTTAATCTTTTTTCCATATTGTCCCCACTATAACTCCTAAAATGTCATTTAAGTTAATTTGATAATATTTATCTGAATAAATCAATGACTTACATGTTACCACCCCAAGCTCAATAACTACTTTGCATGGAGTAAAATAATTATTTAATTTAATTACAACCAAATCTTCATTGACTACATCTTGATTTCGAATTAGCAACAAGCTACCTTTTTTATAACCTGGATAATTATCACATGCCATTTTTATCACAAAATCAACGCGATCAAAATATTGACCCAAATTAAGCGCATCATCAGCTATACTACCATCCATATTTAATATTGGCATACTGAATTCACTTTCACCATGATTGCTTCTAAATAAATAATCAAGTGAAATATTAAAATAATTAATAATTGGCAATAAGGTACTTATCGTTGGATTTTTATTTTGCCCATTTCTAATTTTATTAATAGTGATCTCAGGAAGTCCAATATCTTGACTTAGCTTAGCCGTAGTTATCCCTCGTGATTTCAACGCTTTTATTAGATTTTGGGCAAGATTATTTTGATCTATCATTAATTTCACCTATATTATAATAAATTTACCAAGCAATATTATAATATAAATTACACAAGCTTAACACAAAATAAATTTATTTGACTATAGACGATAGTCGGTAATGGAAGGATTATATCAACAATAATGATAAAAAATCACTGTAATTGGTATGACTAAATTGTAATTTAAAACCTACGCACTAACTTAATCTGATGCATAATAGCAACAGAGATTTCTTCGATTGATTTTATCGTGGTATTCAGAAATGATACTCCACATTGACGCATTATATTCTCCGCTGCCATAATTTCGAATCGACAATTACTCAAACCTGCATACTGCGTATTTGGCAAACGAGCTGTTCGTATATGATGTAGCCGGTCCGCTTCGATACTCAAACCAAATAATTTACTATGATATGGCACCAATGCTTTGGGCAAATGCTCATGACGCAAGTCAGCCTCGGCAAATGGATAATTTGCTGCACGGATACCATAATTCACCGCCAAATAAACACATGTAGGAGTTTTACCAACCCTTGACACACCGATTAAAATAACGTCAGCTTCATCATAATTTTTACTCGTGACGCCATCATCATTATCAAGCGAAAAATGAATGGCATCGATACGATTATAATAGCGAATCTCATCACTAATTCCATGCGATCGCCCCACTGCCAATGATGCTTTCTGTCCAAGCTCATCCTCTAACGCAGGAATAAATGATTCAAAAAAATCAATATGAAATACATTATCCAGCTTGAATTTATCTCTAACCACAGGGTTAATTATGCTAGTAATAACAATTGGTTTTTGCCCGTCTTGCATATGTCGATTATTGATTTTCATAATTGCCTGATCTGCCTTGTACTCTGAATCAATAAATGGCACAAGCTCTTTACGAAATTCTATACTTTCAAATTGAGTCAAAAGCGCATTACCCAAACCTTCTGTTGTAATCCCAGTTCTATCCGAAATAAAAAATACACTTTTCATGATCATAACCTCCAAAAATGTTATAATACCCGTCTATACTCAAACAATTTCATCATACTTGAATTTCGCTACGCTCCTAACCTATTATTAATAGGTGTCGTTGCTTGTTCAATTAAATTATTTTGAACTTATTTGAGTATATACTTTTTATATTTGAATTTCAGGAAAGCAACATAATATGCAAATAACTAACCGCAAGCTATTCACCCTAATTAGCTTAATTTGTATCGCAACTATTGGCTACATTTTCTACGCTCAATATTTTCAAAATCAAGCGCCATGTCCATTATGTATTGCACAGCGCGTTATTCTTATAATTATTGGAATATTCGCTATTATTGGCGCACTAATCAACGCTCGTGGTATAATTAGACGTATTATAGCATTAATTAATACTGGGTTTGCAATATTTGGCATTAAAACCGCGTATCACCATATTTGGCTACAAAATTTACCACCAGATCAACAGCCACTATCTTGTGGAATGCCATTAGAAATAATGTACAAAAAATTGCCACTTCATGGATTTATAAAATACATTCTCGCAGGTGATGGCGAATGCGCAAAAATTAGCTGGACTATATTTGGCGTATCCGCACCAATGATGAGCTTAATGCTATTTAGTGGCGTAGGAATTATCAGCCTGTGGATGATATTCCGCAGAAATTAGCTTCATCTTTTTAATTTAGCAAATGCTTCACTAAATGCATTTGTTGCTTGTGGTGGCGATTTTTTGTGATCACTCTTATAATCGCCAGATTTACCAATGGCTACAGAAGATGGTCGCGAATTTGGTTTTGCACCAGCTGGCACATTAATTTTATTTAGACCCTTCATCGATAATGCAATGCGTTTGCGTTTTGCATCTATTTCCATAACTTTCACTTTAACAATTTGTCCTGTTTTTAATACTTCATTCGGGTTAGAAATGTATTGATCCGTTATCTCAGAAATATGCACTAATCCATCCTGATGCACACCAATATCCACAAATGCACCAAAATTCGTCACATTACTAATTACACCTTCAAGCTCCATTCCTACCAGTAAATCATTTATTTCATTCACTCCGTCTTTAAATTTAGCCATTTTAAACTCGCCACGCGGATCACGCCCAGGTTTTTCCAATTCTTTCAATACATCTGTAATAGTCAGAATACCATATTCTTCATTAGCCAATTCTGTTGGTTTAATTTGTTTCAACAATATTGAATTATTGATTAATTGATCAATTGGCGTTGCAAGCTTCTGCGAAATCACATCTACCAGCGGATAACTTTCTGGATGAACTGACGATTTGTCAAGCGGATTCTCACCATCATTGATCCGTAAAAACCCAGCGCATTGCTCGAATGTTTTTTCACCTAAACGCGATACTTTCTTTAACTGAGCGCGATTTTTGAACCTGCCATTTTGGTCACGATAATTCACAATATTGGTAGCAATTATCGAATTTAATCCAGAAACATGACTTAATAATGGAATTGATGCTGTATTTACATCAACTCCAACAGCATTCACGCAATCTTCAATAACATTATCCAGCATTTGCGATAATTTTGTTTGATTTAAATCATGTTGATATTGACCAACACCAATCGCTTTTGGGTCTATTTTCACTAATTCCGCCAATGGATCCTGCAATCGTCTAGCGATTGATACCGCTCCACGCAAGCTCACATCCATGTCGGGTAATTCTTTCGATGCATATGCAGAAGCTGAATACACCGAAGCACCAGCTTCTGACACAACAACTTTGGTGATTGAACGCTCAGAATTACGCTTAATTAATTCCCCAGCTAATGCATCAGTTTCTCTTGATGCAGTTCCATTACCAATGCTAATTAGTTGAATATTGTGCTTAATTACAAGTTTTTCCAATGTATTTAGCGACTCTGTGACTTTATTATGTGGCTGAAATGGATAAACAACTGCAGTATCTAGCACTTTGCCAGTATTATCCACCACTGCAACTTTTACACCAGTTCGAATCCCTGGGTCCAGACCTAATGTAGTCATACTCCCAGCTGGCGCTTGCAACAATAAATTATGCAAATTCTTGGCAAATACGCTCATTGCTTCAGTCTCAGCATCCTCACGCATTTTACTAATTAATTCAGTTTCTAATGATATAAATATTTTTGCTTTCCATGCTAACCGAGCGCTTGCAATTAGCCAACTACTTGCAGCCAAATTATCCTTTATTGCAAAGATATCTAAAATAATATTTTCATACGCGCCCAATTGAATCTTCGGCGTATCATCAGCTTGATAAGCAACACCAATATCCAAGAAGCCTTCATTACTACCACGTAGAACTGCCAATGCTCGGTGAGATGGCACCAATTTAATTAATTCACCGTAAGCAAAATAATCACTAAATTTAACACCTTCTTCAGACTTGTCATCTTTAACTTTGCTGGTTAATAAGCCTTCATTCCACAATTTTTGGCGCAATTTCGCGAGTAATTCTGCGTTTTCAGCGAATAATTCCATTAGAATATGGCGAGCTCCATCCAGCGCATCTTTAATTTCATTGATATTTTTATCAGGATTAATGTATTTAGTAGCCTCATTCTCTGGCGTTAAATTTTGTTGTTCAAGTAAAATCATTGCCAACGGCTCAAGACCAGCTTCACGTGCGATCATAGCCTTCGTGCGACGCTTTGGCTTATATGGCAAATATAAATCTTCTAATGTGGTTTTATTTTCTGCAGCAAATATTGCTGTTTCCAATTCTGGGGTTAATTTACCTTGTTCTTGAATGGAATTTATAATCGTTTCACGTCTTGCGTCGAGCTCACGGAGATAAGTCAGATTCTCCACTAGATCGCGTAACTGCGCGTCGTCCAAATTACCTGTAACTTCTTTACGGTAACGTGCAATAAATGGCACCGTTGCGCCATCATCAAGTAATGCAACAGTGCTTTCAACTTGGTTGATCTTAATATTTAATTTTGTCGCAATTCGTTGTGAAATACTTACTAACATTCAAAATCCTTTTGATTATAATTATTCAATTTGTTCGCAAGATGATTTTATAGCATGAGTATTCATTTTTTCGTTAAAGGATTACGAAATATGATTTTGTATCAGCTCAATGGCTATTTGGCAAAAACTCGCTACGCTCAGACAGTTTGCCAAATTACGCCATTTATCGCTGACAAACTCTATATTTCTCCATCATTCACTATAAAATGAATACTCATGCTATAAATCATTCGCACATATGCAAAATAAAATTACAATACAGATGTTCCGTATTGTAATTTAGTCAAACCCAAATATTCACTTATCGTTTGTCCAATATCCGCAAATGTGTCGCGAATCCCAATATATTTAGATTCTCCACCTTTATACATCAAAAATGGAATATGTTCCCTAGTATGATCAGAACCAGCCCATGTTGGGTCGCATCCATGATCGGCGGTTAAAATAAGAATGTCATCGTCACTCAATTTGGTAATTAATTCAGGTAATTGCACATCAAAAAATTCCAATGCGGTTTTATAGCCATTGACATCACGTCTATGCCCATATAACATATCAAAATCGACCAAATTAGTCATAATAATTGTTTTATCTTGAGTATGTGACTCAATCGCTTCTTTTGTTTTTGCACACAAGTCTGCTAAACCATTGGCTTTTATCTCAGTGCCAGTACTTTGATGCGCATAAATATCACCAATTTTACCGATAGATACAACGTGACCACCAGCATCAAGACAATAATCAAGCATAGTTTTGCTACCTGGTAATAATGAATAATCCTTACGATTACCAGTTCGTGAGTAGCTGATTGGCGTTTCACCATCAAATGGGCGGGCGATAACTCTTGCTATATTGTAATCAGCCAATTCCTCACGCACAATTTTACATAAATTGTATAAATTATCTAAACCGAAATGTCTTTCATGACAAGCGATTTGAAACACTGAATCTGCTGAAGTGTAAAATATAGGTTTGCCAGTTTTAATATGTTCATCGCCTAAATCACGGATAATATCCGTACCAGAAGCATGGCAATTTCCCAAATATCCGCTTATACCAGATCGTTGCACTATTTTATCTAGCAACGCTTGCGGGAAACTATTGTCATGCGCAGTAAAATATCCCCAATCAAATAAAACAGGGCAACCGCCAATTTCCCAATGACCACTCGTTGTATCTTTGCCCGAACTAAGTTCTTTACACGCACCATAAATACCATTTAACGTGTAATTATTATTATCACAATGTAGCGTTTTCGAATTTACTTGCGTATATGCGCGCCCTATTCCCATAGACAACAAATTCGGAATATGAAATGTCTCATTATTTTCATAACAATATTGATCAATATGCCCCAATGTATTTGCCCCTGCATCGCCAAATTTGGCTGCATCTTGTAATTCCCCAATGCCAAACGAATCTAGCACAATGATAATCGCTCTTTTCATAATATGTTTTTCTCCTAGTTTAATTAGAAATTGGCCACGCGTTATTCATATTCACCTCGCCAATACTACCTTGCATAAAATTAGCCATTGTATCTGCGTAAATTTCTGGTGTATACTCTCCTAGCTCATTGTTAGCCAACGGCTTTAGATCAGCTGGTGTATTATAACAAACTGCATGCGCAGGGCTACCAACCCACGACTGATTTGGATCCATATAGCGCATAACAATTGCAAAACTCGGATCTCCCAGCAAGTATCCTTTGTATCGCCCCCACGTAATTACAGGAGGTTGTGCCACTGGTACACCTTGTTGTGTTGCAATATGTCGAGCGTAAGAATTTGGCGCGAAAAATACGTACACATAACCATCATTATCCACATATTGCGTCAACATTCGTGCGTTTACGCCCCAATAACCTAGTGGTGGTGGCGGTTCATGCCAATAGCTTGTATCTACATTTGCTGATATACTAAAATAACGTGTTTGATAATCACCAAATATTTTATCTGGTGTATTATCATTAATAAATGTACTAGGTAATTTAATCCGCAACACCATAACTTTCTGATCCGCAGATGTTTTTCTAGCATATAAATAATCTTGCGCACAACCATCACTTGCAATATCATCAACAATATCCCACATCGAAGTTTGTCGATTTAGCCGATAAACATTGATTTTACCATAATTAGTGTTATTAGTCACAACAACTGGCAATTTAGCAGCTGGTTAATTTATTTTAGTGGTTAATTGATTTCTCCTCGTTGCTGTAGTCGCAGAATATGCAAATACGCTAGGATTAGCCATTTGGTATGGATTGCACGCGCCATTTAATGTGGTATATGCATTATCCAGTTTCTCCAATTGCAATTCAGATCCATCTTCACCATACCCATAAACTGTAGCACTCATATATGCAACTTGTTGGAAATTGCCAGATATGGTTAATTTGGCGCCCGCATAAGTAATTGCAGGAATTACCGCTGTGAGATACTGCGCATATTCATCATACCCAATTCCATAAGACCCAAATTTAAAATTTGGACTAGCATAGGAAAACGTTTCGTATACCTCAAGTGGTTGACCATCTAATGTAACAATTGGTAAATTCACAGGGGTTTTCCACCCAGTTGAACTACCATCGCCCCATGCTTGGTAAAAACGCAACACTAATCCAGCGCTAGTAATCAGAGGTAATGTAAAATTTACTTGATATTGTGGTTCCGTTGAAGTTGCAGTTGAACAGCTAACGTCGGATAAATTAATTTGACTTGCAAGTGCTTGCATTGCATTATTTGTAATAATTAAAATAAACATGAGATTTATTATTTTACGAAGCATTTTATTTAATATCCATAGAAAATATGTAACTACCTAACAGTAATATTTACAATATACAGAATAAATTAATTTTTACCGATTTTGTGATAACTCATGAGGAAAAAATTAATTTATTCTGTATATGCAAGAGATGTTGCTAGGTAGTTACCAAAATAGTTATACCCAAGGCGCTTATTATCTTTTATTTATAATTTCATCAATCAACGCCGATGCCCCAATGCGAAAATGCTCAGGCGTAATCCATTTATCGCCCATAATATGCGCCGCTAGCTCAAGATATTTATTCGCATCTACAACGGTTCGTATTCCGCCAGCCGCTTTAAATCCACAGTTTGGATTTAATTCTTTGATGCTATTTAACATAATCTCAGTGGCTTCGAGTGTTGCATTGATTTTCACTTTACCTGTTGATGTTTTTATGAAATCAGCACCAGATTTGATACTAATCTCGCTGGCTAATTTGATTAACTCTGCTGTCTTTAATTCACCACTTTCAATGATGACTTTTAATATTTTATCGCCACATATTTTTTTCGCTTCAGCAATCATTTCTGCGCCAACATTTTCATCACCATCAATAAGTGCCGTGTATGGAAACACAATATCAACTTCATCAGCGCCCAAATTTAGTGCATCTTTGGTTTCAGCCAATGCATTTGCAATATTATTATTGCCATGCGGAAAATTAGTTACTGTAGCAATTTTGATATTCAGTTTATTTGTAGCGAAATATTGACGCGCAGTTTGAATAAATTGCGGATAAATACAAACAGCCGCCACATTACCATAAATGTTATGATGTGCTTTCTTACATAAATTATTAATGATTTCTTGTGTATCATTATCATTTAATGAAGTTGCGTCAATAAAAGAAAAAATTTGCTTTAAAGTATACATTTTATAATCCATTTTATTTACCATAGTCCTCACTTTCATTGAATGTTTAAATATATAGGATAAATTATAATTTTTTAGTGAATGATGAAAAAATATAGAGTTTGTTAATGAAAAAAGCGTAATTTGGCAAACTGTTTGAGCGCTAGCGAGTTTTTGCCAAATAGCTTTCGAATTAATACAAACTCATATTTTGTAATCTTTGAACGTAAAAATTATAATTTATCCTATAAAAATAAAATAAAAAAGTGAAGACTGTGGTATTTTATTCATAATTTAAAGTTCAATATTATTATTCATCATCAACGAATTGCAGGCAATAATCCACCAATATCTTGGGGAATTTCAGCAACGCTTGTTTATAATTTCTGGTAAGCGACAAAAACCCAGCATGTCCGCCAGTTTTCGTACCAACAAACCGTATATATGGAGATAGTTCCTCTTTGGTAGGCCACGCACTCAATGGTACCATCGGGTCATTTTTCGCTTGCAAAATCAATGTAGGCGTAGCAATATGAATCAAATACTGACGGCAACTAGTACTTCTACAATAATCATCGTTATCTTTAAAATCAAACATTGGACTAATAAAAGTATCATTAAACTCGCTAAATGTTTGAATTTTAGATTTTGCATAACTTAGCTTCGACGAATTTTTCGCATAATGTTGCATTTTCGGCAACAACGTATCCATAAAATGTTTCACATAAACGTGTTTATTAAACCCGCGTTCTAATTCTTCATTGCAAATCGCCAAATCAAATGGCACAGAAACTGCCATTGCTGCATCAACTAGATTTTGCGAAGCACCCTTTTCGCCTAAGTATTTAAGCAATATATTCCCACCTAAAGACACACCTGCAGCAAATAATTTATGTGGTGTGCGAAGTCTTATTTCGCCTAAAATCCATTCTAAATCAAATGTATCACCCGCATGATAAGCCCTTGGCAAGCGGTTAATTTCTTCACTACAACCGCGAAAATGCACAACAACACCACGCCACTTCTTCTGCTCTAAATAATACATTATTCGTTTGGCATAATGACTTCTGGAATTACCTTCCAGCCCATGAAACAATACAAATGTTGGCGCATCAATTATATTTGGATTCACCCAATCCAGATCAATAAAATCACCGTCTGGAATATCAATTCGCTCACGAACGTAATTAGGCTCCAATTGCGTTAAATATACTGGTAAAATAGTATTTAAATGGCTATTGGTTAATAGATCTATTCTAGGCCGTTTGAAATTCATTGGTCAGACTTTTCATATATAGGTATAGGCGTATATTGTACCAGCTTTGGGTGTGACGCGTTATGAATTTTTGTATTCAGGTAAATTTAATTACTCATAGAAAACATAAAAATCAAGCCCTAAAAAAATCTTCTATATAATCTTATCAAGTAGGAAATTATAATATAGTATAATAGCAATTTAAGGGTGTTTTATAATGAGAAAAAATGATACAATTTAATAAAAATGCGCATCAATATGATATAAGAAAAAAAATCTCATATCCAGAAAATATTTACAAAAGACTTAGTTCTCTATGTGTAAAGCATGATAACGCATTAGATATTGCTTGTGGTAATGGTGTTTCCACATATCGCTTGTCTAAATATTTTAAAAATGTTGAGGGTATAGATTTAGGCACTAATTTAATTGACATTGCAAAAACAATGTATCCTTATATTAACTTTAGTGTTAGTACAGCAGAAGATTATATTCATAGCGTTATTAAATATGATTTAATTACGTGCGCAACTGCATTTTATTGGATGGATCGAAAGATCGTGTTAAATAATATTAGACAGAATTTAAATAAAGACGGCGTATTCTGCGCATATAAATACGATTTTCCAGTTATATACGGTCCATTAAGAGATATCATTAATTTTGAATTAGCAACTAAATGGCAAAAATACAGGGATTCGCGGTTAATTGATTATGATGACACTTTAAAAGTTTTGAATGAGTCAAATATTTTCAATCATGTACAAGAATTTATAGAACCAAATGTTATTGAACTTTCTTCAGAAGATATAGCACATTTTTTCTTATCCACAAGTTATGTAACTAAATATATTGAACAATCTGGAGATAATAATTATTCTGATTATTTAATTAAAAAATGTATGCAAACCAAACTACCAGTTAAAGTTAGATTTGATATACATGGATTTATTGGTCAAGGGTTAACGATAAAGGATTCTTGATAAAGGTGTTGCTTATTTCTTTGCTGAATCTTATTAACTATAGGAATACGACTATTTAAATTATTATTAAATTAAGTAATTATGAAAGCTTATACATAAAAATAATTTGATTTTAATATACTGTGTTACTGCCATCCATGCCACAATAACCGATACTTCATCACAGTATTTCTTACATATCTGGTATAATACAGTATTGCAAGTTTTAATTATGGAATTTATACCGATATGCCACCTAAAAAAAGTCACCGAATCGTTGATGATTTAAACAATCTAAATACAGAAGAAGAAATAGATCTTGGCCCCAGTAAAACCAAACGCAAAGAACAAATGCATGAAATCCAAAAACTTGGCGTTGAATTAACCACGCTATCGAAAGATCAACTGGCGAAACTAGATTTGCCAGATATTTTACTTGATGCGATCAAACTTGCGCAAAAAATCACATCTAACGGCGCAATTAGCCGTCAGCGACAATATATCGGCAAACTAATGCGCGATGTCGACGTGGAAGCCATTCAAGACAAGCTGATGTATATACGTGGCGAATCAATTAAATCAACCAAATTGCTACACTTATCACAAAAATGGCGCGAAGATCTGTTAGATAGCGATGATACGATAAATCAATTTATTGCACAATACAGCGATTTTGATATTGGTGAATTACGACAATTGATTCGCCAAGTTAGAAAAGAACGTGAAAATTTACAAAATAGAAATTACCGTAATTTATTCCAATTCATTCGCAATATTATTGAGAGGACTATATAAATGAACTCAGTGCAATTAGCTATTGTAATAGTAATTTTGTTACTAATCGTTGTTATTGTTGGCTACTATTTTTATCAAGAAAATAAATTTCGTAAATTAGTGGAAAATAATTTTAATCGAGCAATAGATGATGTAATAAATGACAATAAATCACTAGTTATTGACGGAATAGATACAAGTAAAAATAACACGCCAACACAAATTCATGCCAAAGATACATATGTTCAGCCCATTGATCAAGAAATCAATTTTGACTTAGATGTAAACAATGCCAAATTAGATATTCCAGCAGATAGCGCTGAAGCATTTTTCATTGATTTAGACAACGCGGAGGTAAATTATCCACTAGATTTGGAATTAGACGCAGCTTTTGATATTGCATTTGAAGACATCACAAAATTAAAAACATTACCAGAAATTAATCACCTAACACAAAAAGAATGTAGATTTTACATTTTTGATAAAGATAATTGCTGGATTTCATACCAAAAAAATCAAAAATATGTGGCACGTGGTATAAGATTAATTGTGCCATTAATTGATAAAGACGGAATTATTTCGCAAGCACAATTGTCCAATATTTACAATGAATTACACAACTATGTATTGAAACAGGTAGCGCATTTGCGTGCATCTGATTATGCACGTAGCTTGATCGTTTTACAAGGACAACTGAAATATTTAGACACGATTCCTCTTGAACTGAATTTGTATTTAATATTAAAAGAGAAAATTCATTATTCACAATTGTATAAATTCTTTAGCAGCGAAGGATTACATGAAAAAAATGGCGCGTTAGTTTATCCAAACGGAGACCAAGCTCCAATTTGCAATTTATATGACGAAAATGGTGATCCATTTGTGCGCAATAACGAATACAACATTTTATCGGTAAAATCGCAACTGCATTTGCAGAATAACCCGTGGAATACCGTTGAAGCCATATTTGATTGTAGCGAAAAATTCATGCAATACTTTGAAGCTAGGCTTTTAACAACCAATAAACAAATCTTTGGCGAAAGTGATTACGATAAATTGCAACGTCACATTACGAATTACGTTGCAACAGCTAAAAGAAATAATATTGATTTGGGTGGTGGATTACTCCAACGTCTATATACTTAATTTTTGTAACTACTTCGCAGCGATGTTTACAATATACAGAATAACTTAATTTTCACGGATTTTGTGATACTCATGAGGGGAAAATTAATTTATTCTGTATATATGATAAACTCTGATAAGTAGTTATCTTAATTTATAGGCTGAAATAAATGAATATATGGACAGAAAGACGCACTATAGTAGCCTATGCCCTTAGTATTCTGGCATTAGCTGAAATCATTGATCTTACAATTGTTTCTGTTGCAATCCCAGATTTAATGGGCGCTCTGGGGGCAAGTATAAACGATATTTCGCTAATAATGACAAGCTATATCGTAGCTGCCGCAATCTGTATTCCATTGACAGGATTAGTCACAACAAAATACGGCATTAAAAAAGTAGCGCTTATTTCAACGCTACTTTTTGGTATATCATCCATACTTTGTGGAACCGCTACTGACTTAAATCAAATGATTATATATAGGTTACTCCAAGGAATTGGCGGTGCATTTTTGCCAGCATTAGCTCAAGCTTATGTGGTAAATAATTTCAACCAAGAAGAACAGCCTAAAATCATGACTATTGTAACTATTTGCATTGTATTAGGTCCAATTATTGGTCCAGTTATGGGCGGTACGATTATAGAAAACTGGAGTTGGCGCTGGGTATTTTATGTTAATGTTCCTGTGTGTATAATTGGATTCACGCTTACATGGATATTTATGGAAACAGATACTGTAAAGCCAACAAAAATCGATTATATTAGTTTTTTGTTTATGATAATTGGGGTTGGTTGCCTAGAATATTTTGTTGATGAAGGTAATATTAATCAATGGTTTCAATCAATTGAAATGATCTGCTATTTTGCAACAGCGATTGTGTTCATTGGATTTTTTATTTGGCGTGGGAAATTAGGCTCATCGGTTATTAATTTCGCCATCTTCAAAAATAGTAATTTTGTGCTTTCTTGTATAATGATGTTCGTTTTCTTTTCCATGTTATCTGGCGGGTTATCATTTTTCTCAGCGATGCTGCAGGATGTATACCTAATGCCAGTTGACACCGCAGGTTATTTACAAGCTCCTCGCGGAATTGCCGCAGTTATCGGCGCACCTATTTACTTATTTCTTAGCAAGAAAATTGATGCAAGAATTTTAATGTCATTTTCATTAGCATTAACTGGCGGCGTATTAATCATGATGAGTTTCATGAGCACAGAACCTAATTTTACATGGATTATAATTTTAGTATTGTTACAAGGTTTTGGTATGATCGGCGTTTTTGTTTTGCTAATGTCGATTGCATATATTGACGTTGCAGAAAATCTAAGCTCAGATTGCTCTGGCGTATTTAATTTTGCGCGGAATTTCTCAATGTCAATCGGCACCTCAATTGCTGCAACTATTTTGTCGTCACAACAACAGGTCGCATGGAATGATTTGTCTAAGCATGTATCAGATTACGCACGTGGATTTCATTATTGGTCACAAAATTTAAGTGGAATAAATAGTACTCACACAGCTCAATTGATAGCTTATCCGCTTGGTAAAGCAGCATTATTTCAATCTTACTTAGATATGTATTATATTTCAGGATGTATTATTTTAGGTATTATATGGATGCCATTTGTTTTAAAAAGACCAAATTCAAATGCAAAACCACAAGCAATGCATTAATTTTTCGGTAACTACTTAGCACTATCTTTCAATGTCACCACAAGAAAATACTACAATTACAACCACGCAAGAGAAAAGTAACCGCTCCAAAAAATTCTTCATTGGCTTAGGGATTATTGTAGTAGTTGCAATTGGTATTGGAATATATTATAATCACACGCTAAAATATCCTAGCACCGAAGATTCTTATGTGAATGCAAATTTGATTAATGTAGCACCAAAAGTTGGTGGATTCATTAGAAATATTAATGTGACAAAAAATCAATTGGTCAATAAAGGAGATTTATTGTTTGAAATTAACCCGCTCGACTACACGATTAGTGCTGATCAATCATCACAAAATTTTACTTATGCAAAACAACAAGCTGAATTGGCTAAGCAAAATATTCAGATTAGTAATACAAACATTGTAAAAGCTCAGGCTTCATATGATTTTAGCAAAAAAATGGCAAAACGCTATACTGAGCTATTCAAACAAAAAGCCGGTACCGAACAAGATATGCAAAGATATAGTAATGATGTGATTCAGGCAAAGCAAGAATTGGATCAAGCAAAACTTAGTTTAACGCAGGCAAAATTACAATATAAAGCATCTGTTTCACAATCAAACGTCAATAAAGCAGCACTACATAGCTCGTTACTCCAAGCTAGCTATACCCAAGTTAAATCCGACGTTACAGGCTATGTGACTGATTTAAACTTGGCTAATGGACAATTAGTTCAAGCAGGACAAAATGTTTTTGGTCTGATTGATGATGCAAGCTGGTGGGTTGATGCTAATTTCAAAGAAACACAATTGGAACGGATTAAAGTTGGACAAGAAGCGACTATCAAATTAGATATGTATGGTCATGTTTATAAAGGTGTTGTAGAAAGTATTAGCCGCGCTAGTGGCAATACTTTTTCGATTTTGCCAGCACAAAATGCAACGGGTAATTGGGTTAAAGTAACACAACGTTTTGCAGTAGTGATTAAAATCAAGGACGACCATGATTTTCCACTGCGCGTTGGCGCTAGTGCTTTAGTTACCATTGACACAACAAAATAAGGATTAGACATTATGTTGACAAAAATTTTGCAAACTCAAAAAAATAAGCTCATGATATGTCTGCCAATAATAACACTAATATCTGGATGTAGCATATTTGGTCCAAAATACACCAAACCAGATGTCAAACCACCACAAGATTGGAATAGTGGCAAAAGCAATACGCAAGAAAGTGCCAGCATGATATCTGACACAGCATGGTGGAAACAATTCAATGATCCAGATCTAAATAATATGATAGAAATCGCATTAAAAAACAACAATCAAATTCAAGTTGCAATTGGGAATATTTCACAAGCAGCGGCTCAATTACACAAAGTACAAATGTCATGGGTGCCAACGATTAATCTTGGTGGCGGTGGATATAACGGACAATCATTTAACCAAAGTATTACCCCAACTAATCCAGCACTAAGCCAATATACAACCTCAAATCAAATGAATTTTAATGGATCTTTTGTTGGATTTATGCCTTCATATTCAATAAATATATTTCAAACGCTTAAAAATCAAGAAGCCGCAGGGTTAAATCTCAAAATGCAGAAAGCATATAAAAATGCTGTGCGTTTAGCTGTAATTAGTCAAGTAACGGGAGCCTATTTCTCATTACTAAGCTTACACAAACAATTAGAACTGCAACAACAAATGGTTGCAGATGCGACGGAATCAAAAAAATATACACTATTACAAGTAAAAACTGGTTCAGCAAGTGAAATTAATGTACGAGAAATTGATCAATTAATTAGTAGTTTATCAGCGCAAATTCCATCAATCGAAAACAATATAACTCAAACTGAAAACGCTTTGCAGGTATTGATGAATAAAAATCCAGCAAAAATCATTAACAAAAATAATATTGATAACATCAAAACATCTGGGGTTATTCCTGTTGGGTTACCATCAAGCGTATTACAAAATCGTCCAGATATAATTGCCGCAGAATACGCCGTTGCAATCAGTAATGCAAAAATAGGCGTGGCAACATCGGCATTTTTTCCCATGATCAGCTTAATTTCTCCAGTTGGTACCGCTAGCTTCGCATTAAGTAATATCCTAACTGGTGGCGCAGATTTTTGGATGGCGCAAGCTGTTGCTGCTATGCCATTATTGAATCTTGGAATCTATGACGATATTAAGCAAGCTAAAGGAAATTACTATTCGACATATTACAATTACATTCAAACCGTGAGAGATGCATTCGCTCAAGTTGATAATGGCTTATCACAATATCAAGCAAGCAATACCGCCTATACGCAACAAGAGAAAAGCTTTCAGGCTGCAAATGGTTTATACAAATTAATCGAAGTACAATACAAAAATGGCATGTCTAGTTATGCTAATACGATTAATTACAAATTAAATGTGGATTATACAAAATCTAATTTAAATCAAGCAAAGATGGATCAACTAAATAGCATTGTAAATTTATATCAAGTTTTGGCTGGTGGGTATAATATAAACAATACCGAAAGCGCTATTAAATTTGGCGATGATCACGACATTTAAAATGTATTTGGCTCGTGCAAATGTGATATAATTCGCTACTCAATCTGTTTTTGTAACTGCTTAGCAATTATGTTTAATATATACAGAATGCATTAATTTTTACCGATTTTGTGATAACTCATGAGGGAAAAATTAATGCATTCTGTATATATAGATAGATCTTGCCAAGAAGTTACCTATTTTTAAGGATAAAAAATGTCAGTCGAAGTTTTAAGTGGATTAGAAAGAAAGTTTAATTTCACTATTTCCAAAGATGCTGTACAAGCAGTAGCAAAAGAAAAATTAAAAAAACATGCCAAAACAGCAAAAATACAAGGATTCCGTCCAGGTAAAGTTCCAGCAAATATAGTGGAACAAATGTATGGACAACAAGCTTTTGAAGAAGCTTTAAATGATAAACTTGACAAAGCTTTTGTTGAATTAGTTGTTGAAAATAAAGTGAATGTGGCTGGTTATCCTAAATTTGATTTAGCTGATAACGATGAAAATCAATTTAATTTCACCGCTATTTTTGAAGTTCTGCCTGAATTTACACTTGGCGATTTTTCTAGCATTGAAATTGAAAAACCAGTTTGTACCATTACAGATGAAATAGTAGAAAAAACTATTGATGTATTGCGTAAACAACGTGCAACTTATGAAGATAGCACAGAAGCCGCAACTGATGGCGATCGTGTAGTAATTGATTTTGTTGGTACTGTTGATGGAGTTGAATTTGATGGTGGAAAATCCACAAATTACCCATTCATAATTGGACAAAAGCAAATGTTATCTGACTTTGAAGATGGCGTTTTAGGACTAATGCCAAATGAAACTAGAATTGTAACTGTAAGATTCCCCGATGAATATCACGCAGATAATCTAAAAGGCAAAACAGCGCAATTTAGCATTACACTAAAAAGTGTGTCAAAAGCAGTTTTACCAGAGTTAAATCAAGAGTTTATTGAAACTCTTGGCGTTAAAGATGGCAATGTTGAAAAATTACGTACAGAAATAAAAGAAAATCTTGGTTATGAATTAAATCGTCGCCTGAACTCTATATTACGCTCAAATGTACTACCTTGATAAATGGATTTCTTTTGATGTACCAAGCGCAATGGTTCATGATGAGATTCACCTCATGATGGATGAAACACGAGATAAAGCAAAAAAACAAGGTTACAAAGATGAGCAAATTAAACTAACGCATGAAATGTTTGAAGAAAATGCAAAACGCTTAGTGAAATTACGCTTATTGGTACAAAAAATTATCAAGAACATAACATAAATATTTCTGATGAAGATACAAAACAATGGGTTACTGAAATGGCTCATATGTATGAGGATGCATCTGAATATATTAACTGGTATTTCCAAGATAAAGAACGTGTTGAGCAAGCAAAAAATTCAGCTCTTGAGAAGAAAGTTACAGACATGATTTTGGCAAAAGCTAAATGTAACGATGTAGCGATTAGTTACGAAGAGCTAATGCAAGAAGCTAGATAAACTTTGGAAGCCTAGACTTCAATAATCTGTTTTTACACTGACAACTTCTGTAGAATTACTCAAGTTGTCAGAATTACACATTGTATTAAAATGTAACTAACATCTCTCATATACACAATAAATTAATTTTTCCCTCATGAGTTATCACAAAATCGGTAAAAATTAATTTATTGTGTATATTGTAAATATCACTGCTAAGTAGTTACATTAAAATACACCGATTGCATACAAAGTAAGCTGATCGCGATTACTACCTACGCTCCAATCATTGCCATCACTAGAACGCAAGATAACCCCCCAATTCCCAACAGCAATAAATTCATCACCAGCATAATATACGCTATTAATCGTACTGTAGGTTATATTTGCTCGAACCTTTCGCCATACAACACCATCAACTGAATTCAAAATTAGACCGTTTTCACCTACGGCAACAAATTTATCTTTACCAAATGTAACTGAATAAATAGATCGCGATGTAATGGCCGTAGTACGCTCCCATTTGACACTATTATCAGAATAAATTATATTACCACTTTCGCCAACAGCAACAAATTTATTGGCACCATAAGTGATATCACTCAAAAAATCATTAATCCCAGAACTTTCACTCTGCCAAACAGCCCCATCAGGCGAACTTAAAATTGTACCATTGTTTCCAACGATGATAAATTTATCATCCGCATAAATCACTTCACTTAACCAATTATAAACACCAGAATGTTGGGTTTCCCAATTAATCGCATCTACAGACGTTATAATTGTACCATCCATTCCAACAACTACAAATTTACCATTGGCATAAATAGCGCCATATAGCCAATTATTCACAGGCACAGATTCAACACGTTGCCAAGTCTTAGCATCATTTGTTTTTAATATTACGCCGTGAACTCCAACCGCAATAGCAACCGATTCGCTAGCAGCTACAGCGTATAATGTTGCACTTTCATTGTTTTTATTTATCTGCCAAAATCTATTTTCTACAGGCATTGATTGGGAATACCCATCATAACCAACCGCGATAAATTGATGAATGCGCTTGTCTTCACCACTTGTCGCACAAGATGCTAGCAAAAATAGTAAACAACACAAAGTAATTAATTTAAAAAATTTCATAGACATCACTTATAATTAAGATTCAAAGAGGATGAGTATATACTACACGTTGCCGTGTATACAAAAAGCTATACGCTATATGATGCAAGGTCAACATCTCAAAACCTATATTGGAATTAGTTGTAAATGATTGTTGTGACACACCAAGACCTATCACATCACCACCGATATAACTGCCTGCGTAATTAATCCATAATTCATCCAACAATTTATGCTCCAATAATTTATGATTAAACATCGGCGATTCATTTAATATACATGTAAATCCTATGCGCCGCAAATGCAATACAAAATCTGTAAGGTTATCATCCAAATATAAAATATTTTTATTTGCTAATTGGCTCATATTATTTAATTCAGATAATTTCAATGTCTGAAAATTATTCTTTGTAGAAATTGGCGTGATTTCCATAGAATTTACCGCAATTATTAATGGATATTTTTGATTAGTAAATAATGGCGATGTAAAATCTAATTTGTTAATATCTCGACAAACAACAATGCACCATGGAATAGCTGGCAACCCATTAGCTACACGTGAATTTAATAACTCTGGAATAAATATTTCTGGAGTATATTTGCCACCTTCAATACGTAACGAATTCGCGCCAACAATTACAGCATCGCTAATTGTTCTAGCCAACATAAGACTATACCAATCTGCAGTCTTTTCCGCAGCAGAAGCCAAATGCGCAAATTGAGAGATAGTGAAACCGCTATCTAAATCAGGATAACATAGTTTGCCATCTAATGACAATGCAAAACAACTAAATATGAATGGAAGAGCATTATGCTTTTGAGGTAATTTTAGTGACATACCCAAAAAATTATTGATAATATCACTAACAACAACTTCTTTAGTATATTGCTCTAAAATAGGATTTTTTAATAATAAATTTAATTTTATGGTATTAAACACACTCATTCTAGCCTAATAATTGTAACTACTTAGCAACATCGCCAATATACAGAATAAATTAATTTATTCTGTATATTGGCGATGTTGCTAAGTAGTTACAAATAATTTACGATAAGTCATCCAAATAATATTCAGCGTCTAATGCTGCCATACAACCAGTTCCAGAGGAAGTAACCGCTTGTTTGTAAATCATATCTTGCACATCGCCAGCAGCAAATACACCTGACACAGATGTTGCGGTTGCATTACCATCACGACCAGATTTAGTTACGATATAGCCATGTTCCATTTCTAATTGTCCAACAAATATATCCGTATTTGGTTTATGTCCAATTGCAATAAAAACGCCGTGCACATTTATATTCTCGCTTTTACCGTCGTTAAACTTCACGCGAACTCCAGTCACACCCTTCGCATCACCCAAAATCTCATCTAAAACGGCATTAGTTTTTAACACTATTTTACCTTCGGCGACTTTTTTCATCATTCTGTCGACCATGATTTTCTCTGCTTTAAAACTATCGCGGCGATGAATCAATGTCACTTTAGAACAAATATTCGCTAAATAAAGAGCTTCCTCAACAGCAGTATTGCCACCGCCCACAACTACAACATCTTGGTTTTTGTAGAAAAATCCATCGCAAGTTGCGCATGCAGACACGCCTTTGCCCGCAAAAGTTTGCTCTGATTCGATACCCAAATATTTAGCCGAAGCACCAGTTGCAATGATTAATGCATCGCATGTATATTCATCCATATCGCCAATTAATTTGAATGGCTTATTTTTAAGATCAATAGTATGAATTTGGTCAAATACAATTTCAGTGCCAAATTTTGTCGAATGGTCCAAAAATCTTTGCATTAAATCAGGACCTTGCACATGACCGCCCAATTCTGCTGGCCAATTTTCCACTTCTGTAGTAGTCATCAATTGACCACCTTGCGCCATCCCAGTTATAATAACTGGGCTCAAATTTGCTCGTGCCGCATATATTGCTGCAGTATATCCAGCAGGTCCTGAGCCTAATATAATTAATTTATGATGTTTAGCCATTTTATTCCCTTTCATTTTTTAATACTTTTTCTGGTAACGTGATATTTATTTCCAATAATTCTAAATTATCACGCTTTTCTAAGTGTACTTTTAAATCTTCTCGATCTATTTTTATATATTTGGCGATAACGTCCAGCAGCTCTTGCTGCAACTTAGGCAACCAGTCAGGGGCGCTTCCATGTTCACCATCGCTATTAATCGCCCTTTCATGAGCTAGAATAATTTGCAAACGTTCCTTAGCAACTGATGCAGTTACTTTTTTTCGCCCAAAGATAATATCTAATAATGACATTATTTACTCCCGCCAAATAAACGTTTAAAAATCCCCTTCTTCTCTATATTTATAAACCGCAATACGTGCTCTTCGCCCACAAAACGACCGACAACATCTTTATACGCTTCAGATACATCTGTGCCATTTAAGCTTATCGCCGACACGCCAGTATTTGACGCTTGCAATACATCAGTTGATTCAGGAATAACCCCGATCACAGGAATACGTAAAATGTCCTCAATATCTTTAATCGACAACATTTCCCCATTTTCAACCCGCTCTGGGTTGTAACGAGTAATCAACAGATGCGCTTTAATTTTTTCGAGCCCGTCCACTGCACGCTTCGATTTGGAAGACAACAACCCTAAAACTCGATCAGAATCTCGAACCGAAGACACTTCTGGGTTGGTCACAACAATTGCCTCATCGGCAAAATACAAGGCTAAAAATGCCCCGCGCTCAATGCCAGCTGGAGAATCACAAACAATATAATCGAAATCCTTACGCAATTCATCAAGTACCATTGCAACACCTTCTTCCGTTAAGGCATCTTTATCTTTGGTTTGTGATGCAGCCAAAATAAATAAATTATCACAATTTTTATCTTTAATTAGCGCCTGATGCAAGGTTGCATCGCCCTGTATTACATTGACGAAATCATACACAACACGCCGCTCACAGCCTAAAATCAAGTCTAAATTACGTAGCCCAATATCAAAATCAATAACAACAGTTTTAAAACCACGTAACGCAAGTCCTGTTGCAAAGCTTGCCGAAGTAGTTGTTTTTCCTACTCCACCTTTTCCCGATGTGATAACTATGATTTTAGCCATATAGACAGTTCCTTGATTAAAATGGTACAATGTTTAAACGATCTTTATCATCCAAGAATATTTGCACTGCTTTATGCAAAATATTATCTGGTAAGTTACCTTCCAACGCACGATAAATCCCAGCAATCGCAATTAAAGTCGGGTTAAATTTTATCACAAAAATTCGTGCTTGTTTATCGCCATGACAACCAGCGATTAATCGTCCACGCGCTTCTCCATACACATGGATATTGCCCCCAGCTATAACTTCAGCATTATCTGAGACAAAGCTTGTCAAAATAATATCGCCATCATTTTCGATTTTGATACCACTGCGCACAGGCTCATTAACCAGTAACGCTTTATTGTAAACTAATTTAGATTTAATATTATTTTTTGGTAAATTTATTATATCAATTTCAGCAATCGATAATTCATTTGTGTATTCATTTTTGGCTATAGAGTGAATAATTATTTTATTTATTTTACAAAAAGCCTTTATTTTTTCCAATAAAGAAATCAATTCTTCATTAATAAAAAGGCCATCTATTTCAATAATAATCGTCTTATTTGCTTGATTTAAATTAACAAAATTTTCAAGCTTACTAATAATCTTAGCAACTTCAAGCTTGGGTTGAATTGTCAACAAAAAATATTCGAAATTATTTAGCGTAAATTTCACATGCGCACTAAGCATATCTATAAAACCTTATACAGTAAAACTAAAATCATAGCAAAATTAATAACCCCATAATTTTAACATAATTATCGCATTGCTAACTAGCTTTTACAAAATTTTATCCAATCATTTAAAAATAAAGCTAAAATGGGTAACGCCCACTAATTAATATTATTGTATTTTCAATGCCTTATGTAGTATAATGTCTTACTAATAAAGAAATTATCGGCATTCATCGTTCGTGAATATACTCGAAGTACTTGGTTAATGGACGCGGGAGATAGCAATTCAAAAACGAAGAGTGTACCAATACATCATTCTCATTAAAAATTTAAAACACGATTAGTGCCACAATCAAAGAAAGACAACAATGAGCAATCACAATGACTCAACCACCCACTTTGGATTCAAAGATGTAAAGGAAAATGAAAAAGCCAGCTTGGTGGCAGATGTTTTTCATTCTGTTGCGCATAATTACGACATAATGAATGACGTTATGTCTATGGGATTACATCGCTTATGGAAAAAATTCACGCTATTTACTGCCGAAATTAAAGCTGGCGATAAAGTTTTAGACATTGCAGGTGGCACTGGTGATATGACATTGGGATTTAAGAAAATAGTTGGCAACACTGGCGAAGTATGGCACACAGACATCAATTCATCTATGCTAAAAGCCGGACGGGACAGACTATTAAATAAAGGAATAATCACACCCAAATGCTTATGCGATGCTGAAAAATTGCCGTTTCCTGATAATTATTTTAACGCAGTTTGCGTATCATTTGGCTTACGGAATATGACACATAAAGATTTAGCAATTTCAGAAATGCAACGAGTTTTAAAACCTGGTGGTATTTTGCTAATCTTAGAATTCTCCAAAATTTACAAGCCATTAGAAAAAATATATGACGCATATTCATTTAAATTATTGCCATTTATGGGTAAATTAATCGCCAAAGATGCTGATAGCTACAGGTATTTGGCGGAATCAATTCGCAAACATCCAGATCAAGAAACATTAAAACAAATGATGCTTGATGCAGGGTTTAGTCGTGTGGAATACTTCAATTTGACATTGGGTATAACCGCACTACACAAAGGATACAAAGAATAGGATCGATGCAAATGTGGAACAACACAATCATACAAATAATCAATCGCATATTGCGCGCAAATAGTGGCGCATTGCAGCGTCTACAAAAATATGCCACATGCACCTTTTGCATATCTAGTCCGCTGGTTACGATTCGTGGATTAATTTGCGACAATGGTGAGTTTGCGCCATTTGCGGGCGATGAAACTGACGTTAGCATAAATATTCCAGCCAGTATATTACCCAGCGTTATTGCACAAGACAAAATATTACTGTACAGGCAAATCAAAATTAACGGCAATTCTGAATTAGCAAAAATATTGCTTGAAACATTGTCAGATTTACATTTTGACGGTATATATCAACCAAAATCACAATTTGGTAGGATAATTATGCACCAATTTGGCACAATAAGCAAACAGATTCGCGATTATTTGTTATTGGTGAATAAGAATGCAACTATCTCAATTCGTGATTATTTAGTCTACGAGACTAAAGCTTTAGCGAATCATTACGAACTTGATAAATTCACATTGCAAGTTGAACAATTACACATGGATCTGGAACGGATCAACAAAAAATTACAATTGAGTAAACTATGAGGCTAATGCGATTAATCAAAATAATAGTCACATTTCATCGCTATGGGCTATACCAAATACTCCAAGAATATCAAAAAACGAGCCTAGTTGCCACAATTTTAGAAACCAGCTTATTTTTTATTCCACAAAAACACAAAGAATTATCTTTACCAGCACGAACAAAGCTTGCATTTGAAGAATTAGGACCTGTGCTAGTTAAATTCGGGCAATTATTATCGACGCGGCAAGATTTATTGCCTGCAGAATTTATCGTCGAATTATCGAAATTACAAAGCCAAGTAAAACCATTCCCTGGAAATATTTCGCGCAAAATAGTGGAGAAATCATTAAAAAACCCAATTGATCATATATTTAGTGAATTTAGCGACGAACCAGTTGCCTCTGCGTCTATCGCACAAGTACATAAAGCCAAATTAATTACCACAGGGGAAATCGTTGCCGTTAAAGTGTTACGCCCCAACATTGAGCAATCAATTAATAAAGATATAAAGCTTCTCAAGCTAGCAGCATTGCTTGCGGAGAAATTATTTGCCGACGGTAAACGCCTAAAACCTCGCGAAGTTATTAATGAATTTGAAAAGACTATTCATGCTGAACTTGATTTTTTGCAAGAAGCAGCCAATGCCACTGAATTGTATCGTCTGCATAAACACGACAACAAAATACTTATTCCAGAGATATATTACGACTATTGCACGCACGATGTTATCGTAATGCAGTGGATGGATGGCACGCCAATTGCCGATATTACAACGCTCAAAGCCATTGGAATTGATTTAGTACAATTATCCAACTATGGTGTAGAAATATTTTACACGCAGGTATTTCATTTTGGATTTTTTCATGCGGACATGCATCCAGGTAATATATTGTGTTCTAATGATGGGCGCTATATTGCGCTTGATTTTGGAATCGTTGGTTGCTTATCTAAAGATGACAAACGCTATTTAGCAATTAATATACTCGCGTTTTTTAATCGTGACTATAAAAAAGTTGCATTAACACATGTTGAATCTGGATGGGCACCACCAAATACGCCAGTCGAAGAATTAGAAAACGCAATCCGTGCTGTTTGCGAACCGATTTTTAATAAACCATTAGCACAAATTTCATTTGGTCAAGTTTTAATTAAATTATTTCAAGTGTCGCGTAAGTTTGATATCGCAGTTCAGCCACAATTAATTTTATTGCAAAAAACTATTGTAAACGTTGAAGGTTTAGGACGCACGCTTAATCCAGAGTTGGACTTATGGCAAACAGCCAAGCCTATATTGGAAACATGGATGAAGAAACAAATGGGAATCAGAGGATTGTGGCGTAATATTAAAGCAGAAATGCCATATTGGTCATATACATTACCCAATTTACCACGCGTTTTAAATAACGCATTTACCACACAAACCAAATTAAATGAATTAAGCGAAAGTCATAAACAATTACTCAAAAGCCAACAACGGCAAAACCGATTATTCATGTTTATTATTATTGTTTTAATCATTATTTTTATTATTAGAAAATGAATTATATGTCATCATACATAGTACTCGAAGAAGCTGGTCAATACACTATTGCGAATATTTTAGAAACGCATAAAAATAATTTAGTTGTAGAACACGCAAATATCGCTGGGCGTAAAAAAGCCAAATTGGAACAACAATTATTTATATTAAATTCCTGCAAAGACATGAATAAATACCACGACGAAGTAGAAATTATCTCTAATACGTTGGATTTAGAAATCGTGGCGGAATTAATTGATGAGACAACATCATTTACATTGAATGAATTAGTTGAGTTGTATTTCAGCAAAGAAGCTACGGAACAAGAACGAATCGCATTGCTTTTTGCATTAAACAAGCATATTTCTTTTTATAATTTGGGGCATGGAGTATTTCGTAAATGTAGCGTAGAAGAAATTCAACAACGGCAAGAATTAATCGCAAAAAATTTAGCCGAAGCCACATTATTAGCAGATTATACGAATGATTTAATTAACCAAAAAGCACCAGATTCTTGGTCAAATTTAGATATAATCAAGCTTATCAACAAACCAGATAAAAATAGTCTAGAATACAAAGCATTACAACAAGCCAGCAAAGAATTACATTTATCTATATTGGAATTGTGTGTAAATACAGGATTGATTAATGATATTGCCAACTATTTCGTACAAACATTTCTAAAAGAAACTTTTCCTAGTGGCATAAACACCACCGTGTTACCAGATTCTGCGCCAATCGATATAAGCAGTTTAGAGCATAATCAGGCGCTACAAGTATTTTCTATTGATGATAGTACAACGACCGAAATTGATGACGCTTTTTCTGTGGAATCTCTTGGCGATAAATATCGAATCGGTGTTCATATTGCAGCGCCAGCGCTTGACAGTTCTCTTACGCCTCTTGTTAGTGAGAATTTATCAACAATATATTATCCAGGTCACAAAATAACTATGTTGCCAGATGAAATTATTGCGAAGTATACATTAGACGCTGGTAAAACTACGCCAGTTGTGAGTATTTATTTTGTAATTGACAATGAATTTAATATCGCTGAATATTATTCGAAATTAGAAACGGTAACTATTAAAGCCAACCTACGTATCGAAGAATTAGAAGCGATATTTAATCACGATAGCCTAGATTTTCAGCATAATTACCATTTTGAACATGAATTAAAATTATTGTATAAATTTGCTCTCAAACTAGAGGAACAGCGCGGAAAGCCATCGGTAAATTCCATTGCACCTGATTATAATTTTAGTTTTGTTGATGATAAAATAATTATAAAACCTCGTGAACGCGGTAATCCTATTGATATTTTGGTTAGCGAATTAATGATTCTAGCAAATTGTAGCTGGGGACGATTGCTTACTAATGCATTCATTCCTGCAATTTATCGCGTAAAACAGCATAATTACCCCGTAAAAATGACAACAACTCCTGATTCGCACATCGGCTTAAATGTAGACTATTACACTTGGGCAAGTTCTCCGTTGCGCAGAAGCGTCGATTACGTAAACCAACATCAGATTATTAGTTTAATTCTGCGCAATAAAGATTACTATACAGAGGTATCGCCAATAATGGCTAGTGTTGTAGAAAATTTTGACACTCAGTACGGGAAATATTTAGCATTCCAAGATAAAATGGAAAAATATTGGTCATTGAAGTATTTACTTCAAGAGAATATTACCGAAATGGTTGGAATGTTTGTCTATAAATCTAAAATTCACTTAATGGGGATTCCGCTAAATATTGATGGTCAAGGACTAATCAAGAACAAAGACGCTGGTAAACACATCAAAGTCTTGATTAGCAATATTAATTTGGCGACGCTAACCTTTGATTTTAAACTCGTAGAACTAGTTGAATCTGCTGAGTAATTTATCAACTAAAATTAATTATTCAGGCGTAGATGGGCGTACCCATCATTATTATTATAGTACATTATGTATAAGTTACTGCTGCACACAATATAAATGAGCTGAAGCACTACAATCTACGCTATAACCATATGCCCAATAAGAACTGTTATACTCTTGCCCTACATTACCAGTGCCATCGGTAGAGCTCCAATTCACACATGAACTACCCATTATTTTAATGTTTGAGAAGTTTGAGCTACTCCAGATGGCATTATTGGTGATTTGTGTTGCATTCAAACCAGTCCAAGCCACATAAGGAAGGTTATCTATTAGCGTAATTAAATTACCATCATCATTAAACATACAACCATCTGTACTTATTTTACCAACCAATGAACCTGCTAAATTTTTATATAGCTGGTTAGCTTGTAGTACCCAATTAGGTTTATCGCAAGAACGATTGCTGGTTAATAATAAGGCTTTATAGCTTGCTGTTGCTGATTTATCTGGTCGCTTCTTGTCAGAATCACAGGCAATATCAGCATAATATTCTGGTTTAGCATCACCAAATGAGCCCAAATAACCACCAGTAGTAACACCAGTACTCACAAAGATATATTTAGCCGCCATAATTTTAACTGTTAATGTAGTTGGATAAGCGACACTACTGCTATTATTAACATTGAGGGTAAAATCACCTTCACCATCTTTTACCAATGCATTAATGATGATTTCACAGCTTGGAATTTTTGAATTCACTGTACATAATCCACCAGTAATCGGGCCATTATCCGCAATCTCAATAGTATTATCCACTTCATTAAATCCACCACTTAAGTTAACTACATAAGTATAACTATTTCCACGAGCTATATTATTTGGATTAAAATCTTTAGGACTTATCGTAATTACTGGTGTTGCATAAACATAAACATAGCTTGGATTGGCTTGGATATCACGAGTAATCGTGTCTTGATGGTTAATATCAATAAAGCTAATTTTACCACTCGGTGTAATATTATTACTACCAACATTACGTTTTTGCATAGAGTAACTAATCTCACAGTTATCACCAATTTTAAGCGGTTTATTTTGGCACGAGTTACTAGCTAAATCCCAGCCTGGATTAACGTCTGGAGCATAATTAACATTGGTGGCATCTGCCTTACCATCATTAATAATACGGTAAATAATAGTTGGGTGACCAGCATTTTCCATAACTTTAAAAGGCTTAACTTCTGAGCCATCACCACCAGCAAATCCAGTACTTGAAGTATAGGATATCGTAAAATCAGCTGAATCAGCTTCAATAATTTGACCACTTAGAGTGGATGTAACATTAGTTATAGCCCCGCTACCGCTTGTATCATAAACAATATTTAGTTGTCCATTTATATTAGTTGGCGCAATTTTAGTTGGACCAAAACTCACTGTAACCTCACAACTAGCATCACTAGCTAAACTATCGCTACAATTATTTACTTGGTTAAATAAATTATTATCATCCTGAGTCGCAATTTGTATTGCGCTGGCAGCGATATTACCAATATTTTTTATGCTAAATACTTTATTTACTGATTCACGATTATCATTAAATATCGTACCAAAGTCACTACTTATTGGTGTTACCAATAATACCGCTTTAGCTTCAATAGTTTGATAGTTTAATTTTTGTGTGATAGTATCACTACCAGTTGCAAAATTATAGCTAAGTGTCATATCGCTACTACCAGTTTCAGAAGTATCACTAGTATAAACCAGATTAAGTTCACAAGAAGTGTTAGGTACCAAACTAAAATTACTAGTATCACTACATGGATGAGTTAGTCCATTTAGATTAAAGCTAAACTTATTATTGGTGACTATGGGATTGATATTAGTTTCTGCAACATTTCCAGTATTTTTAATCGTAATAGTATGCGTATCAGATGTATTGACTGTAGTTGCATAAAAATTAAATGGAGTGCTTTGCTTATTATCACTTAGGGTTAAGCCATTAACCACATTAGTTCCAGTGTATTGGATCGGCAACAATTCGTTTTTATCACTTAGATTATCACTATAAGTGAAATTTAAACTAGTGCTCTTAGATACTGGCTTTGAACTATCAAAGCTTAGCGTATAATCACAGAAACTGCCTGGCGCTAAAGTATCCCCACAATTATCAATTACTTGAAGTAGCGAATCCGAATTAGCCATAACTAATTTATTAATTGTTGCATTACCTCGATTAACCAGGGTAATTATTTGGCTACTATGGGCTTTATTTAATCTAACCTCTTGCGGATAAACCCCTAAAACTCCCATTTGAGTACTAACGCCGGCAATTAATATATGATAACTTGAATCCGATGTCACAATATTGGTACATTCATTCGCCGAATCACATTCACTTAATTGAATTTTATAGTTATAACTTAAATCGCTAGTTTGCGTAGGGATGTTGGCTTTTAAACTAACTACCGTATCAGTGGTAAAATTAGTTGCCCCAGCCCCACTATTACCACTAATGACTTCATTTACAACAGGAATCGGGTTAACTCCATTAACATCAACTAAGGTAACCGTATTGTATTTATTGCTAGTAAGAGAATTCATTTTTATACTAACAATTACTGGGGTAGTGGCGCCATTACTTGGAACAAGCTCACTAGGTGCAATAACGGTTACTAAATCACTTGAATTGGCATAGTCGGTTAAGCCAATAACGGTGTCGGCATACTTTGTCGCAAGGATTTGGGTGGTATGATTTTTTATCCTAGTTGATAAATTGTTTTGCGGAGCTACAATTGTGGCATTAGCATTAAAAGAAAATGCCCCAGCATCTCCTCCAGTAATATTTGCCATAACTTGACAGAAGCTACCAGCTCTAATTTGACTACAACTTGATGTGTCATAATTAATATTAGCGCTAGCTTGATTATTAATTGTGCTAATAACTGGATTTTGGATGTCGGTATCCGAATTATTATATAGCACTAATGGAATATTTTGAGCGTTCGCTTTAGCATCTTGGAAACCAACTGGTGCTGCAACTTGTAATTGAACAGTTTGTGGAGTAGGTGTTGGGGTAGGCGTTGAATTAGAGCCACCTCCAGAACTACCTCCACAGGCATTTAATAAGATACCAAAACCTAAAATGGTAATTAGTTGAATATTTAATTTCATGGTCTTATCTCCTTTTTTTCTAGTAGCAAATTTGTTATCATAACTCGTCGCAAACTATTGTTGCACACAGTAAAGCCTTGCAAGTGTTCCAAAAAAATCTCTATTACATCTATCTGTACCAGCAGCAAACCACGAATCACCACTACTACCAAAAGTATAACTGTTTGCACCCTGGCTACCGTATACATCATTGCTGGCTGAAGTCCAGTTATTGCAGTCAGATCCATTGCCTCCAGTCCATACCCAGGATTGTTGATAACTACCATATTCATCATAGCTAAGCTCCGTTTGCATTTTATTATTCCTACCTACAAATTCATTCGAATTGATAGATACTCCCAACATCACCCCGTTAGTAGCAGTATAAGTGTCACCAACAGTTGTTGCATTATTGCTATCAAGTAATGCCTTCCAGGTTGCGCCACGTGGCGTAGCACTACCGCTATCACCAGCAACTTGGCATTTACTATCTGCGCCACTAAATCCGCCGAGATTACCATTCCACAAACCTGAAGTGATAAACATATACTTAGTTCTTTGAATTACCATAAGATTTAAATTACTTGTAACAGATATAGAGCTACTATTATTAACGCTCAAACTATACGCTTGATACGGTGTATTTGTCCCTACACTTATGCTTATACTACAAGTGTTAGTTGTTGAATTTAGAGTGCAAGATCCAGCACTAATCCCGCTTACCCCATTAATAGTTAACGTTTGGTTAGTTACCTTATAGCCTCCAGTTAAAGTGGCAGTTATATTAGCCGATGAGCCTTGTTGGATTGATAGCGCAGTTGATGAGAAAGAAATTTTAGCTGGTAGATAAACATTTACATAAACTAAACCATTCATTCCTTCAGTCTGCCCCTGTGGGCTATCTTGATCCACCCAATTCATGCTAATATTTTTTAGATCTAAGTTATACGATGAATAACTACTAGTATTTAAGCTATAAGTAACACTACAAATACCACCATTAGCCGCCAGTGTTACCTTATTATTTAATGTTCCACAGCTACTATTACTAATACTCCAATTAGCACTTGGGCTACCACTTAAATAAAAATCAGTGGCATCAACACTACCAGTATTACTAATCGTATAATCAACTGTTGGAGTGGCTGAATTTTGCTCAATTTGATAACTGGTGGCTAAAGTTTTACCATCTCCATCAATAAACCCAGTATCATTTACATGGCTTAATACAATATTTGCTCCTTGGGCACTAGCTACAAAGCCTGTAAGATTAGAGCTATTTATAATGTTAGCAGCAGTTTCATAAGGTAGGTAATTAAGATTTAGTTTTGCAGTTTTTGTCCCAGCTAAAATCGAGCTATCTACTGGACCAAAATTTATATTTAAATTACAGCTAGCACCAGGTGCTAAACTATTGCTACATAAATTATTGCTAATATTAAATAGACTCGCACTTTCACCAGCAAGATCAATGGCAAGATTGCCTGCGCTTGCATCACCTTGATTATGAATAATAATAGTCTGAGTATTACTTTCCACTCCATTATTTACAATATTATTAAAGGTTATTGGTGCTGGGGTTAGACTTAATATTGCAGTTGAAGCTAGTGTTTGATACGTTAATGCTATAATGCTTGTCCCAGTCAAAATTTCTAGATTATTTGTATATTGATAGTTAACTTTAACTGGCTCGGTTGTTTGTACGGTTACTTGATCATTATTATAAACCAGGTTAAGATTGCAGTATGCATTAGGCTGTAAGATTATATCGCTAGGACATGGATTATCGCTAATGCCAATAGTATTCGTGGTGAATTTATCTGGTAATACATAACTTAAACCATTGAGTGCTACATTACCAGTATTAGTTAACCTAATCAAGCTGGTTTGCACAGAAGATTTAGTTCGACTAATAAAATCAAAATTACTATTAAAACTACTGATAATTAATCCAGCTTGGGCATTGGTACTTGTATAATGAACGGTTGCCGTAGTACTTCTACTAGCTTTAAGTTTGGAATCATAATAACTAAAAATTATAGCTGACGATCCTGAGCTTGGGTTGCCATTATTTAACTTAATCATATAATTACATCTAGCATTAATTGCTAAACTAGTAGTGCAACTGGTTTCAACTATGCTAAGAGGAGATTCAATTGTAATATTCAGATCACTGATTGGTAAGTTTCCAATATTATTTAAAGTGATAACTTGGCTTTCTTGTGCGTAGTCATTAAGCTTAAAATAATTAGGTGAAATACTTAAAATTCCAGCAGTATTATCAATAACTATAATACTAGAGCCACTACTATTTGATATCGGGGTACCATCTTTTAGCGTTCTGGTTTTTAGGTGAATTTGGGTACTTTGCGGTGGTATGGTCAATAAAAAAGAAACTACACTGCCCAGCGATAAATTATTCATTCCACTACCACTATTTCCAGTAAGAACGCTATAGTTATCAAGTGGATTACCATTATCATCAACTAATTCAATAGTATTAAATTCTCCTGCATTAGCCGAACTAACATATGCGCTCACAATTACTTGAGTATTACCATTAGCTTTATGGACTATTTCTCCTGGATAATATAAATTAATCCCATCTGCGCCACTATTCGTATTACTTGGAGTTAACTTAAAGAACTAATTGGAATACTTTCATTATTGACAATAACTATTGGAAGAGTTGATGCAACTCCTACTGGATATGAGCTTGGCGCAATAATGCTTAATTGATTGACATTTCCTTCAGTTTGATTATTGCTATGGCTATTATCACTGCCATTAGACCCACTACTACCACATGAAACTACCAATATAGCCATTAGTAAAAACAATAGATTTTCTTGCAACTTTTGTAATGTTTTCATTATAATTTCCCATAATAAAATAAACCATTTCATAACACATCTAATAACGTGGTGTATTAAATTTCCTAGACTTTAGGTTCTACGACATTAACATCTTCATTGTTCCTTGTTTAGTCGGAAAAACATGCGTATTATACGATATGAATCAATCAATTGTATAGTAGCAAATTTGCTACATAAAATATTTTTATTTGTTTTATAATTTACCCCCTAAATTTAACTAAGCTCTGTTACGTATATATTGTAACCACATAATTAAGCTTAGCCAATACCACACTTTATTCATTCAAAACAGCATAATACACAATATATAAATATTACACAGCTTTTAATAAGTATGATATAATGTATCTATATAAATAAATGGAGGCGTAATCATGAAAAATACTTCTTTACCTAACAACGATGAAGATTTTTTTGATCAAATAGTTATACCCTATCATTATCAAATCGCAGTTAATAATAGTACTAGATTTGGAATTAAAAACGTTGATGAGAAAATTATAATTTGCTCAAATGATTTTGCTACTCCTATGGGTTATAATAGCTTTAAAGAAGCAATTAATAAAGTCCCTGATGTTGATTATCCTCGTCAATTTGGTACTTTTGAGTATTTTCAAAAACAGCTAGATTATTTGCGAACGATGAAAAAAGCTTTTCATTATATTTATTATGATAAATTTGATAAAACAATTTATACGAGTATAACTGAACCAATAATTAATTCTCAAGGTAGGCTTATCGGCAAAAAAGAAACAGATATTAAAAATAGCATATTTTCACATCGTGAGTTGGTTTTACAACATTTTAAACGATTTAATACCAATGTTGCGGCCTTAGATAATGCAAATATTGACATTAAGTTAAGTGAAAGGGAAGAAATAATTATATTTATGCTAATTGCAGGATTTACTCAACAAGAAATTGGTGAATTTTTAGGTATATCACGTGCTACAATATTTAAAGCTATTGCTGAAAACTTGTGTGTAAAGTTTGACATAGGTTTGGTTTCAACTAAGTTATTGATTGATAAAACAATTGCATTAGGCTATGCAAACCTAATACCAAGAGCTTTTCTTAAAGGAGGAGTTATCCACGATAGTGGACGATCAGCTTCATAACGAGCCTTAGAAAAGCTCGCAACTATTCTTAAATTTTTGTGATTAAATATATAAAATTTCAAATGTAAAAATCTAGATTGCAAAATAAAATCCAGAATTTTACTCATTAATGAAATACACTACGAGGATTAATCGGACGACCTAAATGGCGCAACTCAAAATACACTCCGCCCATTGGTTGATTATCTGGCGCTCCACTACTGGCAATTACTTGTCCACCGCTTACTGTGTCGCCTTTTTTTACCAAGGAAATTACACCGCTATAAATCGAATTATAGTCATTACCATTGTCGACAACCACCAATTGACCAAACCCAGGTAATGTACCGCTATAAAGCACTTTGCCATTGGATATAGCGTATATATGCGCATTATTAGGAGTATCAAATACGACACCGCTATTCGGAACGCCGTCACGTAATTCACCAAAACCAATAGCAATTGAAGCATCTATTGGCTTGGTTAATTTACGCGATAATAATGGTGAATTGTCATCAATTACACCATCACCAACACCGCCTTTAGCAGGAATCTTATTTTTCGTAATAGATTTATTCGGCAATGCTTTGGCTAATTTAGCATCGGCTTCAAGTTTAGCCTGCGCTTTACGTAATTCCAAAACCAGATCATTCAATTTTGCTTGCTTTTGTTTTAAATCAGACAGCTTATTTTTGCTATTTGCAATTTGTTTATCTAAATTTGCCTGCATTTCAATTTTTGACTGTTTATTTTGACGCAATAACTCTTGCTTTTTACTTGTTTCGGTTAGTTGCTTGTTTAATCTATCGACTTCGCTTTGTAATTTAACATTCAACTCATTTAACGAATCCAATTTTACCTTTAAACTCTGATATTTTTGTTGCTCAAACTTTAATAATTGTGTTAAATATACTTTTTTTCTTTGTGTATCAACATTAGAATTGCCATTAAATATACTAGATGACTCAGATTGCACAACACGTAATTGTTGATAAATTTTATTGATTGCTAATTGAACTTGCTGTTTTGATTGATTTGTCAAATCAGTTAATTGTGGAAGGCTTTCCGAAATATTTTTTAATTGTTGCAAATTCATATCGCGCGTTGCTTGCAATTGCCTTAATAATTTATTGCCACTGATTAATGCATTATCCGAATCGCTTATAGTTTTCTTCAAATCATTTTTTTGCTTTTGCTTATGTGTAAGATCCTGATTAACCTTATTTATTTGCTGCACCAATGCATCCAAATTTTGATTAACGCTATTTATAGAGTCGGCATTTGCTATAAACGCGCTCAACAACAGACTCAAAAATATAAATATTTGTTTTAGCTGCACCATAATATCCTTCATAATTTTGTAATCAACCGTGGCACAAAACAACCTCATCATATACAGCTTTAAAGCTCAAACTCACGCAAAATCTCCTAATGTGTATAACTTTTACTTATATAATGATCATGCGCATATTTTGCCAACTCTAACTCAATTGATTTTGGTATAAATGATATCGCTACTGTATCATTTTTATGACATTTCCCCTCACACAAGCGTTAATTATACCACAATACAAAGCGATACCAATGATCGAATTTAATTAATTGAACACCTATTTACCTTTGAAGTCCAACAGTATTGTGCTTATGTAAATAAATAGGATAGCTAACTAATTTCTACATTCAAAAATTAGAAAGTTATCCTATAAAATAAAATCAAATATGATGATTATGGTGGTAGAGGTAAAAGAGAATAGGCTTAATCGGCTGGCAGTAATAAAACTGCTACAGCCTACAATCAAACAAATGAAATTAGATCATCGATATTACGCCTAGTCTTTTCACGATCTGGATTGGATACCCGATAACCTAAAGCACAAAATACCAATGGTTCATGGAGGTTTTGATCAATCACTTGGTGAGATTGCAAAATTTTTGTAACCGCGTCTTTATCCCAACCCTCAATTCCGCATGAATCAATTCCCACTTGCGCAGCAGCTGTCATTAAATTACCCAGTACAATATATGCCTGTTTGCCAGCCCAATCCAATAAATAACGCTCATCATCCAACAATTTGAAATCAGTTGTTTGAAATTTATTAATCAATCCATGGTATATTTTTTGTACATCTTCAGGAAATTTGTGCACATCATTTAGCATATGCGCAATATGCTTTTCATCATAGCGAATATCTTTGCGCGTAGCAAACATTACTACATGACTTGCTGTAGGAAATTGCTTTTGACCACCCCATACGCAACTCAATAATTCCTTTAATATCTCTTTATTGCGAATCACGAATACCTGAAATGGTTGTAATCCAAATGATGTCGGAGATAAACGAATAATTTCCAATAAGAAATCCATATCCTCATCTGGAATTTTTTTATCAGATAAGAACTCTTTACATGCAAAACGCCATTGATATGACGCTAAGATATCATTTTTATTCATGATTTTCCTTTCGTTTAATTATTTGAATAAAATTAAATTGTGCCCTGTCATTTCCACTGGTTGCTCCAGCCCCATAATTGCCAGCAAACTTGGGGCAACATCTTTTAATGCACCGCCATTCGTTATTGTAGCCTTACGCCCAATATACAAAAATGGCACAGGATTCGTCGTATGTTGCGTATGTGGCTGATGAATTTCTTTATCATACATTTCTTCGCAATTCCCATGATCCGCGATAATCAATATTTCGCCACCAGACTCCAACATTGCTTTTGCACAACGCCCGATCGCAACATCTAACGCCTCGACAGCGCTAATCGCCGCAGCTAAATTTCCACTATGCCCCACCATATCACCATTGGCGAAATTAGTTACGATTAATGAATACTGCTTCGTTTCAATTGCAGCAACTAATTTATCGGTAACTTCTGGTAAACTCATTTCTGGCTTTAAATCATAAGTCGCCACTTCTTTCGGTGATGGAACCAATATTCTATCTTCGCCAGCATTGATGGCTTCTTCACCCCCATTAAAAAAATACGTAATATGCGGATATTTTTCTGTTTCAGCAATTCGCAACTGTTTTAACCCATGTTTTGCAATGTATTCGCCCAGAGTGTTATCAATGCTAACAGGACTAAATGCAGGTTTTATATTTAACATATTACTATAGTGCGTCATACTAACAAAGCTTGCCAAATGCAATTCTGGTCGCTTAAAATGATTATATTCTGGCGCAGTTAATGCCTCGCTTAATTGTATCGCGCGATCAGCTCTAAAATTTGCAAAAATCATGCTATCACCGTCATGGCAACCAGTATACCCATCTATAATTGTTGGTTTGACGAATTCGTCATTCTCCGAACGTTGATACGCCGCTTCTAAGCCCTGCAATGCATTAGCAGCAATATATTGCGCTTTGCCACTAACAATCGCGTCATACGCAAGCTCCAAACGCTCGTACCGCTTATCTCTATCCATAGCATAGAACCTACCAATAATCGTCGCAATTTGCGCCTTTGGATTTTGTGCTACAACAGAATCTAACTCGCGTAAATATTTTTCACTACTTTGCGGTGGCGTGTCTCGACCATCTAAAAATGCATGAATATAGATTTTGTTGATATTATTTTTTGACTGCGCTAACTTAATTAATGCAAAAATATGTTGTATATGAGAATGAACTCCGCCATCAGACAATAATCCCATTATATGCACCGTTCCACTTTTGCTTGCGGTTAACATTTCTAATAGAATTGGATTCGTGAAAAATTCTCCCGTCTCAATTGCATAATCAATTCGGCTAATTTCCTGACGCACCACCCGACCCGCCCCGATATTCAAATGACCAACTTCCGAGTTACCGAACTGCCCTTTCGGCAAACCAACTTCATTCCCCGATGCTTCAATTTCTCCAAACGCATAATTTTTCTTATAGTAATCCCAATTTGGCATATTAGCTTGTAATTGCGCATTATTGTTTCGATCTTGACGAATACCAAAACCATCCAAAATGATTAATAAAGCAGGTTTTATTTGTAACATGATTTTGTCTCTTTTGTAAATATATTGTTGTAGTGTCCCAACATTTGCTAAAATAATGGTTAATAATACATTATTTTAGCAAATTAAGGACTACTACATGCAATTAGATTATGAAAATGCGCAGCAAATAATTAATAAATCATCAATATTATTTAACAAAGATACTCTTTATTCCAATATAGATCGTATTGCATCCGCAATTAGCGATGAGCTTGGCGAAGAAATTCCACTATTTTTAACGGTAATGAATGGCGGGATGTTTTTCGCTGCAGAATTGCTAAAACAAATCAATAAGCCGTTGCTTTGTGATTACATTCATGCATCACGCTATGGCGACGCACAATTTGGCGCAACGCATATTACTTGGTATCGCCAACCCAAAATCGAAGACATCAAAGGTAAATCTATTTATATTATTGATGATATACTTGATGAAGGACATACGATAGCAGAAATTAAGCGATTTTTGATTAATGCAGGCGCCAAATCATGTAAAATCGTAGTTTTAGTAAATAAAGAAATCGGCAAAGAAAAACCAGTTACCGCCGATTATATTGGTATTGATGCACCAAACCATTTCTTATTTGGATTTGGCATGGATATATATGGACTTTATCGTCAATTACCAGCAATTTACATGTATAACAATTAAATATACTCATCGTCTTTGAATCTTGGACTTTGTTGAACTTTATAAAATGCTTCTCATGTACTATTTGCACACTTCGTCGCATTTTATTTCAGTTCTTCGCGCCCACGAATCAAATACTTGAGTATATACACTCAAATAAAGGATGGTAAAATGTCGATTATCGCCATAATACTTAGTATTATTTTAGAACAGCAAAAACTCTTATTTAAAGTCCGCAAATGGTTTATACATATATTAGAACAATATATCTCTGTATTTACCAAGCGTGATTTGACTACCCAACGCTCTATACGTTTAACGTATGTATTTGCTTGTGTACCAATCATACTAATATTGCTAACATTGAAATTCACCATTGGCTATAAACATCAATTCATCTATTTCATAATCAACACCATAATATTTCTTTTGTGCGCAAATATACTTAGCTGGAAAGAAGAAGCAAAATCTAGCACACCAAATAAAGAATATCAGGCATTTATTCAAACGTATGCAACCAGCTTCTTTGCCACTATATTTTGGTTTATTATTTTGCCATCTGCAATTGGTGCGATATGTTATTTGATGATATTATTAATTAGCCAAATCCTCAAAGAACAAGGCAAGGATTCTCTAGTTTACAACGAAGTAGTTGATAAAATGTTGTTTTATGTTAATTTGCCACCATATTTATTCTTGTATTTATTTATTGCTGCGGCTGGAGATTTTGAAGAAGTTACACATTATTTGCTGGAACAACGCAAAAACTTCACTAAAAGTTATTATTTTCTAGAGAATTTACTCAACGAAGTTACATTAGTTGCAATTGGTAAAAGTAAATTCATGAAAGCTGGCAATCAAGAAACGAATGATGAAAATACCAATGAGGCATTCCTTGAAGTACAAAAGCAAAGGATTGTTAACCCCAAAATTATTGATTATATAATTGCGCTTTTGTATAGAAGTGGACTTATCTTTTTAATTTTAATAGCTATGGTGTCAATAGCTAATTTAATCAGATGAAAAATATATCCATCATCTATGAACATAAGTACTTCGAGCATATTATTAGTGCATGTGTTTTCAGCATAATTATTTGCTTCGCAACAATAGCTCACGCAAGTGATATTTATCAATACAAAGATAGTAGCGGACGCACAGTGTATACCAACAAACCTGTAAAAGGCGCCAAAAAAGTGGATTTGCCACCACTTAGTGAATACGCGGCACCAATGACAAGTCGTGATATACACTCCAAAAGTTATACAGGTTATTCCGATACAAAAGCGACCAAAGGAAAAATAACCTCGAATAATATGAGCACTGATGAACAAGTGCGGAACAAAGTATTACGTGAAGAATTAAACCGAGAGACTCAGGCGCTAAAAGACTCGAAACAAGCTTTAAATGAAGGTAAAAAAATACATTTGGGCACAGAAAATAGCAACCCAAGCGCATATGAAACAAGAGTTCAGGCATTGCAAGATGCAGTTACTGAACATCAAAAAAATATTGACATATTAAGTAAACAACTTGAACAATAATAAGTTAGGAACAACAATGAAAAGACAATTTTTAGAATTTGAAAAACCTATTGCTGAACTCAGCAATAAAATTGAAGAACTACGAAATGTGCAAACTGATTCGGCGGTGGATATTAGCGCAGAAATAACGCAATTACAAGACAAAGTAAATGAATTAACCAAAGAAATATATTCCAAATTAAGCGCATGGGAAATCGTACAAGTAGCTCGTCACATTGGACGCCCACGAACACTTGATTACATTAATAATTTATTCAACAATTTTATTGAAATTCATGGTGATAGACATTATGCCGACGATAAATCAATTATTGGCGGAATTGCTAAATTCGGAGAACAATCAGTAATGATTATTGGGCAACAGAAAGGGCGCGATACCAAAGAAAACATTGAGCGTAATTTTGGAATGCCACGTCCAGAAGGATACCGTAAAGCATTGCGCCTTATGCATTTAGCGAAAAAATTTCGTCTACCGATTATTACATTTGTGGATACAAACGGTGCATATCCTGGAATTGGTGCTGAAGAACGGAATCAATCAGAAGCAATTGGTATGAATCTATATGCAATGACACGCCTAAAAACTCCGATTATCGTAACAGTAATTGGCGAAGGTGGCTCAGGTGGTGCATTAGCTCTTGCAGTTGGAGATCAAGTAAATATGTTGGAATACGCGATTTATTCCGTGATTACTCCCGAAGGTTGCGCATCCATATTATGGAAAGATGCAGCAAAAGCCAATATTGCGTCGGAAATTTTGGGAATCACATCGCATAAATTAAAAAATCTAGGATTAATTGATTCGATAATTATTGAACCACTTGGTGGAGCTCATGCCAACCATGCCGAAATGATGCAAAAGATGAAGCGTCAACTAAAAGATAATCTCAAAAAAATCAATGACATCCCTATCGATGAACTATTATCGCGTCGCTTTGACCGATTAATGAGTTACGGCAAATTTAAAGAAGAATTAGGCGAATAATTTGTGGGCGACATATGCATAAATTGCTACAATACATCGATAAAAATTGGCCAAGCGAACTATCGCCCAAGCTAAATTATTGTGTTGCATTAAGTGGCGGAATTGATTCTGTTGTATTATTACATATACTCTCGCAAATTAGAACCACGCAAAATCTGAATTTATCCGCAATGCATATTAATCACGGTATATCAGCAAATGCTGAGAAATGGCAGAATTTCTGTGCTGAAATTTGTCAGAAATTAAATATTCCATTGAATTTAGCGGCATATTTCATAACTCGAGATGGCGGGCAAAGTCTGGAAGCCGAAGCTCGACACGCACGTTATACCGCGTTGCTGGCAAATAATAGCGATGTCATTGTGCTGGCGCATCACATGCAAGATCAAATTGAGACCGTATTAAGCCAACTTTTGCGGGGTAGTAATATTCATAATTTTGCGGCAATGAATTCCATCGCTAGAAAAAACGACAAGATATTGTGGCGCCCGCTGTTATCTGTTCCAAAATCACAAATAATTGAATATGCAAATACACACAAACTGACATTTATTCATGACGAAAGCAATGACGATACACAATATTTACGCAACTTTTTGCGACATAAAATAATTCCAAAACTGCTAGAACAAGATGAACATATCGGTAATAAATTGCTTAAAACTGTAGATGAATTACAAAATAGCGCGCAATTAATTGATGAATTAGCAGTATTAGACTTAAATTCGTGCATGAATAATCAAAAATTGGGGAGTGATCAGACATCTAATCAAGAAAAATTCCGTAATAATTTGTTAAACCTAGAAGCGTTCAAGCAATTAAGCCAAATTCGGCAGGTAAATTTATTGAGCTATTTTTTAAGACAAGCAAATTTACCATTACCATCCGAAAAGCAATTATCTGAATTTGCCACACAAGCATCGACTAGTCGCTGGGAACGTGTTCCTAAACTAAAAATTAATGATGCTTATGATTTAGTTAAACAAAAAGCATTTATCTTGCTAGAAATGCGAAATTAACAAACACACCTATCATATATTCTAACAAATCACCAACGGTTAGCCCATCTTAAATTAAATATAGAGTCAAACATCCGTTTATTCGTGTTTGGTTTTGCGCAATATTTGTTAACTGCACGATTTAACTCTTCTATAGTCAACGTCCCATTATTGGCTTTATTTAATTCGTCAGCAAATTGTACATTTTCATTTCCTGAAAAGTCAAGATTTTCTATACCATATTGCCCTAGTTTCTTCGACATATCTAGCGATTGATCTAGCTCTCGATTAAAAAAATGTACCTCGCCATTTTTATCCAACGTTGTATTTTCTAATTTGACATCAGCATGTGGTACGCTACTATCTTTAATTCTTTGCAAATATTTGTCGTGTAGTTTCTTTACAATATCTTTTTTATCTAACTTGGTTAATGGTTTTTCTATAACCTCTCGTAAATTTTTACCCTTATATGGTGCCCAATAAAGCTTACGGGGAGTGGTGCGTGAAAATATGTTCGGATTTAAAATAAGTTTATTAAACCAGCTACCAGGAGGTGTTAAACTTCCATTTTTATTACCCTTAGTATCTTTAGAATATATTACTACAGGCTGAATATGAGTAATATCTTTATTCTTATCTAGCGTTATCATTGCATTTAATATTTTTATCTTTTTAGTGGTACCACGCTTAACATTCTCATTATCTTCATCATCGTTATGATCATGATGTTTTACAATAATATCTGTGCTACCATCTGGGTTTATAATAGTTATAAATGTATGATTAATGCCATAAATAGTATATTTTCTAAAATAATTTTCATCTTGTTGTACCTTATTTCCCATAACATATCTTAAAATAAGCTTTAACTCATTCTCGGTGATACCTTGATCAGTAGGAAGACACTCATTGATCTCATTTACATAGCCTTTGATAGAATTTGTTGGCTGTGGATTATTTATTTGAGACCTTAACCTCTTGTAGTATACACGATCGTATTCAGAACGGGTATCCTGTAAAAAAAATTTATGCAAGCGATCACCTGTTCTCGGTATATATAAGATAGCGCCACAATTAATAATTCCTAAAATGTCTTTACGACGCGCAATGACATTGTCAGCTAAAAACAGATGAATAGCATATAATTTAGTTAATACATTTTTAAATTCAACACGAAGATTGTCTACAATAGATCTGCAAATGTTATTAAATTCGCGATCAAAAACATGTTGGGATGTCGTTTCTGCTTCTATGATAACTTGTCAACTATATTTTGCTAAATAGTTAAAAAAATATCA
>CAYWWJ010000004.1:0-93609 GCA_964462055.1 uncultured Neisseria sp.
ATAACTGGTCTTTTTAAATGCAATTTAGTGGTCACTTTCGATATTATTACACAAATATAACTAATCTTACAGTATCAGTTCATAAGGGACTTGTTAATATTGGCGGAATAGTTGGGCGTTACGCTGAAAAAATTCTAATAGAAAAGGTTATTCAAAAAATTGATGGAGTAAAGGCTTTGGCGGATGAGATTACTGTGAAATATAACTCTCTGACGATTCATTCTGACTCCGAAATAGCTACAGCCGTTATTAATGCGATAGATTCTAATGTATTTTTACTGGAAAATAAACCTAAGGTTAAAGTTGTCAATGGACTTGTAACTTTAATTGGAGATGTAAACTGGTGGTACCAGAGACAAAAAGCTGAAAACTGTATACGAAATATACCTGGAGTTTTATATATAAACAATCAAATTGAAATTAGACACTCTGCTAATATGGCATCTGGTTAACGAATAAGTAAGATTAAGCCCCAAGGTCTGACGAGATATGCCAACGCTGGGGGCTTATTGATTTCAATTAGCTCAAAAATATAAGCTAGTTTCGAGATTTTTTTCTAAAGCACACATCATTACACTTATTTGATAAATCACAGTTAAATTAAATATTTGTCCATAGGTTTTACAAATCGTTTTTTTACCTAAAATTAATTCTAGTCAAAATGCTACTTTGTTATTAATGTAACTAAAAAACTACAATTTATGCGCATTTGATAAGCATAATATCACAAAATATTTTACGCACCACACAAAAATGTTATATACAAATAAAATACTCTTATGCTAAAATGCGTCATTAATATATATTATGTTGTTTCATATGCAATTTGCTTGTTTTTGATACAATAATTAAAAAGCATTATTAACCCAGTTGTTGTATTCTTTGGATTCGACTTGCTTTCATAGCAAATTTGGGGAATTTGTAAATACCTCGTACATATAGCTAAAATACTACGCAGTGGACTATGTTAATAATATTATTCATATTTATAATCTTACAAGGAAATACTAAAATGGCAACAATAGGTAGCGGATCTACAAACTATACACAACAATTAGCAAATTTAAGAGCGAGAACTTCAAATAAACAAGAGCAAATTCAGACTTTTTTCAGGGATTTCGTTACTGCGGATCAAAATGCACAAAATGAGATTATAACCAGTCTATGCAATACTCCTGAGCCAAAAAACTCCGAGTTCATACTAGCACATCTTATTGCAGAAGATCTTAACCGTAGAGAAGAAGAAATTCCTAACCAGCTAATTATCATGATAGGCAAAGCTCCAGAAGAAATAGAACAAGCTTTTAGTACCGTGGCTAAACACGGAAACATACATGATGTTTTTGTGGATGGTAGCGGATTCTTGAGTAGCAATAAATACAACATCACAGATTTATTTAACTGTGTGATCTCTAATGTTCCGCAAGCAGCAAACAACTGTCAACTATTCCCATTAGATGGTGAAGAAACAAAAAACGATGATTCTTTGCAAGCAGCACCTGTAAGTAACATGACTATAAACGCTCAAAAAAAACAGATAATAATGCTAATGAAATATTTAGCACAAAACGGTAACCAAGCCAAACAAGAAGTCATAGAATCCATATTTTCCACTATAACTAATTCATTAATACCAGACCTGAATAAACCAGTTAATCCAGCATTTCTTAATTTATTTTTCGATATGTATGAATCAATGAGACAACGTGGAATACACAAAACATCATTAGATAAATTATATAATATGTTGACGAATTTTGCTCAACAAACTAATATTGAGATCTCCAATTCAACAACTCTGAAAAATGATAATAAAAATTCCTATATAGTAAGAGGTACAGCATCCAAATTCAAAGGTCATGGACTTAGCAAAAATGAATATGATGGGGAAAAATTGGATAAATTATTGCAGAAACAGATTGAACAATATAACCACATCAATAGAGATAATGAGAAAATTGACGACCAGCAATTCATTACCACACATCAAACAGGAAACCCAGTTAATAATGACGCAAGAAGAAGTTTTGACCAAAAGAATGAGCATACCCCCATACATAGAAATTCATCATCTAGTCCTATTGAAGACAATAAATTAGAAATGAAAGAAGAGTCAAAAGAAGATGCACTCATAAATGCGTATAATAAATTAGACAATCCGAACGAAACCAATATCAATCTTTATATTAATGAACATACTGAAAGAATATCACAAAACAATATTAGTCAAGAAAAAATCAATAGCTTCATAACAAATGCCAATAATGAAGACACACGTTCTAAATATATACCTTTGATAAGCTTATTGTTGCAATTATATGTTGTAAGACAAGAAGAAAACAAAATAAAACAGGCGAATGATGGCGTCTATGCTAACGATATATATCTCTTAAAATTAAGGCTCAAAGAATGTTATATAATACATTCAATATATGAACAATGTAACACTAATAACATACCTCCTGAACATGTTTTTAATATACTAGATAAAGATAATGATAGCATATTTCTACAACAGGTACTACGAAATTTAAATGACGAACCAGCAAGATTATTACGAAATAACTTTAACGAATTATTGAATAGAGAAGAGATAAATGAGCTTCCGGTGAGTACCGAAACTACGGGTTATATTACAATGTATAGCAACTTGGATGGATCCTCCGTTTGTGAATCTTGGACTCTGGATGGTTTACTTAAGAATACAGGTTGGATTTTAAGAGGCGATGTAATATCTAAGGGTGCAATCGAAACCGACCCTAGATACGAATACGACAATTCAGAATCAAGGACAGAGATAAAAAACAATCTAAGCGCTATGATTAATAATGCAAATAAAGCTGGAATAAATAGTTTTTGGTTTATGCAAGTGTCACCAGAACTAGATAATATAGCAGACGGCACGAAAGCTGTACATTCTTTAGTTACAATGTGTGAAGATCTGCTATCAATAATTTTTCAAACATACCATCGTACAACAGACCAAAACTTGAAAGACACATTAAACTTGCTATTACAGAATATTGCTGGGTATACCGATAATCTTATTGACTACAATGAACAAGCCAAGAAGAAATGGAATACCCCCAATAACACACAACTTTATAGTCAATTTAATTGCCGTATTACAGAAATGCGAGCGCAATTATTTATGCTAAATACTGGCATTGATGAACCAATCATATCCAACAGACATGAATCTGATGCATATGACCGACAACAATTCACTAATGAAAATCAACGAAGAGAGAATAATGGTATGGATTTAATCCCTAATACCGACATAGGAAAATTCCGTGCAATGCAAAAAAACATAAAACCATTAAATTTTTTCGCTGAAATTAATACTACAAATATGGATAACCAATATCATACGGTCATAGAATCCATAAAAGTCATAAAAGAGGCTGTAGCTCAAGGAAACTGGGATAGTGTAACCAAAATTTTGTTTAATCAAGATAAACCAGTGTTCCCCAATAGCTCTGAGCAACGTCATTTTGAAGTATTATGTATTATAACAATTATGAAAAATCAAAGTGAAGAAATAAATCCTGTAACTATAGAACATTTTGTGACAAACAAGCTTAATCTAAATTTTAGGACTCAGGTTTATTTTACCCACTTTTTCTCAACGATGGCGATCGCCTTAAATACAACCCTACCACAAGAATTAGTTGAGAGCACGATTGTGAGTGAGCATCAAAAATCATTCATATGGACATTTCATCAACTCAGTCAAATATTTGAAATAACTACAGATCTAGGTGTCTCACAGCAAACGTCACCAACACAACATGAGTCCAAGGAGGAGACCCCTAAGAATCCACTATTACTTGAAGAGAAAAATGATTCCACAACGCTGAATATCAATAATCAAACGATAACGAGAAAGCGCGCACAAAGTTTAGATGACATTAAAATTCAGAAACAGAAACAAACAAATAACGATATAAATCATTTAGATCTAGCTGTTTCATCAAAACTTAAAATACAAAAAAATAATAATTTTACAAAAAAAATTAATGAGGAAAATGAAGATAATCTGGAACCAACACATAACAATTCAGCATTTACAATAAATAATGCAGGCTTCGATAATGAAGAAAAACAAGACAACTCGACGCAGAAAATTCAAGCATTAATGAGACAAGTGGAGAAACAAATGGAAATATTAGGTCAGAATGTTAGTTTGCAGGATTTCAAGATGCTACGCGATCTGCAACTTATTATAGATACTAGCCTCATGAATAATTTGACAGACATAATAACTGCAACACCAAATAATAATGATAGCGACAGCGATTGTGATTTTAGTGATCAAAGCTTTAATAAATTATTCACATTTATTAAAACTGGATTTAGGATAACAAAAACAGAAGTAACCAAATGGTTTAATGAAACACTGGAAGAATATTTTAAAGAACAAAAGGACTATAATATAAATGAGACCGATGAATTAAATCCAGTTCAAATTGATAAAGCAGTATATGCAATACAACTTCCATTTATCAGGAAAGTAAATGAAGAGCTATATCCAAAAATTGAAAAGGAAATGAATGCGCAACTTCCAAATTTTAGAGAGGAAATGAATGCGCAACTTCCAACTCTCGATGGACAAGGTTTAGGAGACTTAATTTGGCAAATGCTACTAGATATTGTTATATTACAAGCAACGGCAGTTGTATCAACTCCAACATTAACAATTGACATTGATAGTATTGGAACTAAGGTTAATGTAGATCTTATTACTCATAAAGCAATATTTTCAGGCGAGAGAAAATTAACTAGACACGGAAATAAAAAGGGAGAATGTACTGTATTTATTCCAACGATAAGAAAAAAAGAAAATAAAGTTATCGCCTGTCATGGACTTTATGAGATTGATAATGGTTCAAATGAAACAAAATAAAGGGTGATATGGTGTCAAAAATCTAAAGTTGTTATTATCGCAGAAGTTGTCAGATTTTCCTCTATCGAAGATAATCCACATATTGCCACCTCCCGAAATTTTCGGTGAAATTTAGGGTTTTGGTGTATTGACAGAAAAGCTCCAATGTATTACTTATGTACATATGGGCGCTTTTCTTGTCAATGCTTAATTCCGTGATTTGCTAAACCGTTGCGTTTTTCTTACCTAAAGTAAAATCATACAATAGCGCTCCGATTGGACCACCAAGCAAAGGTCCCAATACTGGGACTAACCAAATCATCGAACCATCAGTTAACCCATTGTTCTTAAACCCCATTATAGCGGTAAATAATCGCGGGCTAAAATCGCGTGCAGGGTTCATCGCATAGCCATGCATTCCGCCAAAGGACATGCCAATTGCAACTATCAATGCACCAATTGCAAATGGAGATAGCCATTGCGCCTTGTCAAATGTGAAATGCTCAACGATTGATAGAATTCCAAACATGAGTATTGCCGTTGCAATTAATTCTGCCATAAAACTTGGCATAAATGCCGAAACAGCTGGAAATGTAGAAAATATTCCTGCAGTATTTGCAAGTGTTGGGTCAACTATGGCAAATTTTGCGGAATAAAAATAATAAACAAGGGCTGCACCTAAAAACCCACCAATCATTTGTGCACAAATATATAGCGGTAATTTTTTAGCTGGAAACCTTTTTGTAATTGCCAATGCCAAACTAACGGCTGGGTTTAAGTGCGCACCACTAATTCTAGCACTGACCAATATCCCCAAGAATACACCAAGCCCCCAAGCTATAGTAATGTTATTGTATTCGCCTAATTTAAAAAGCACCACCATGGCAACAACACCATTGCCAAATAACAAGATAAACATTGTACCGAACATCTCGGACATGAACTCACGATAACTATGATTTTGCACAGACCAACCTTTCTAAAATTTAAGAATGACAAGCGATTCAACACATACAAATACACCAAATAAAATGGTATTATACCCGAAAATTCTCATTATATGGAAATAAAATTTTTTTGAAAAATACTTACATTTCAACCAATAAAATATGATACAATTGCATTCACGTAATAGTAGAGATGTGAGTAAATATATTTCTATTATATTATAACTTATTTGTAGTATAAATAAGACAGTTTATTTTAACATTAAGGGAGTGATCCATGTTTAAGAAACCAGAACAGTTTGCAAAAATGAATACGCAATGTATTGATATAGCTCATGATTTTGCGCAAACCTCATTAAAGGGTTTAGAGAAATTAACTCAATTGCAATTAGACTCTTCAAAAGAAATTTTTGAAAAAGCTTCTTGTGTAGCAAAAAAAGTTTCAACTCTTGAAAATCCAAATGAAGTATTCAAAGAAATAAATGACTTTACGGCGCAAATCGTAGAGAGTAATGTTAATAATTGTCGTGAAGCTTATGCTGTTGTTAATGCGGCTCAAGAAAAATTGAACGAAGTTATTAAATCTGGTTGGGGTGATTGGTGGTCATCAACGGTTGCTGATAGCGTAGGAAATCAGTTCGCTAAATTTTCGCCAACTACCTCAAAAGTTGTTACAGATTCAGTAAAATCTTGGATTGATAACACAAACCAAGCAATGAATGCCATGAATAAAGTTGCATCTCAAGTAACAGAATTTACTGCAAATAATGTAAAATCTGCAACTTCGGCAACAGTTAACGCGGTGAAGAAATCTGCAACTAAGTAATCTTTTACTCGTCAAATAACAAGCACCCACCTATTTTTATCCTGTGGGTGTTTTTTATTTGTCATTCTCACTCCCGATTTCTGGTAAAATATCGTAATATTTCAAATGGAAAAACTATGACAGAAATTGAGATTATTTGGCAACAATGCCTGAGCTTATTGAAAGATCAATATGGTCAAGAAGAATATAACACGTGGTTCAAATTATTAAAAATACGTGTAGAAGACGAAAAATTACAAGTTTTAGCTAGTAATAGATTAATTCAAGGCTTTATTAAAAATAAATACTGGGACAAAATAAGTTCGTTACTAAATGAATTAAGTAGCGGCATGCCAAATGAATTATTGGTAGCAAAACCTGGCGTTGTCAAATCAGAACCCGTATCTGGTGTGCAAAATCCTGCAAAAATGGTAGATGCATCCATAACAACAAATAGATCAGGCAATCTGGACGTTGAGATTGTGCGCGAAGAACAAGTTGTTAAAGCAAAAATAAGTAAGGCAAAAATCGACAAGGAAATGTTGGAATCCTTACATCAGTCAACTAAATTAAATCAAAATTACACCTTTGATTCGTTGGTGCGCGGCAATTCTAACCAACTGGCATATGCAATAGGCATGCACGTGACGCAAAATCCTGGTAATAAAAATCATAACCCCTTATTTATATACGGTGGTGTTGGTTTGGGTAAAACGCATTTGATGCAAGCAATTGGTAATGAAGTGTACAAAAAAAATCCTAAAGCGCGGATTCGTTATTTACACGCCAATGATTATATTCAAGACGTGGTAAAAGCATCGATGCGCCAAGGATTTGACGAGTTAAAAAAATATTACAATGGCTTAGATTTATTGCTCATGGACGATATTCAATTTATCGCTGGTGACAAAACAAAGACGCAGGAAGAATTCTTTTATACGTTTAATACATTACTTGAAAAAGGTAAACAAGTTATAATGACTTGCGATACTTACCCTAAAAACATCAACAATTTGAATGAACGATTAATTTCTCGGTTTGCTTCTGGATTGACCGTCGAAATTCAGCCACCAGAATTAGAAATGCGCGTCGCTATTTTAAAGCGAAAAGCTGAAAGTAGTAAGTTAATTTTAGACGATGATGTAGCGTTTTTTATTGGGCAAAATATTAAATCAAATGTGCGTGAATTAGAAGGCGCGTTAAATAAAGTTGCGTATCAAGCGCAATTTTCTGGCAAAGGTATTAGTATCAGCATTGCTAAAGAAGCCTTAATGGATATTTTAGCAATTGAGGGGAGAGCTGTTTCTATCGATGAAATTCAAAAGACGGTTTGCGATTTCTATAAGCTAAAAATATCAGATTTATTGTCGAGTAAACGAACGCAGATTATTTCTCGACCACGCCAAGTAGCAATGACGCTAACTAAGGAATTAACCCAATACAGTTTGCCAGCAATTGGTGAGGCATATGGTGGACGAGATCACACAACTGTATTGCATGCGCAAAAAACGATTACAGAATTGCGTAAGACAGATGATAAAATTGGACGAGAATATAGTTTGCTAATTCAAATGTTAAAAAATTAATTGTGAGGTTATTATGCTACTAAAAATTAAACGTGATACTCTATTAAAACCGCTCATAGTGACAACTGGGTTTGTAGAGAAAAAGCAAACTATGCCAATTTTATCTAATATTTATATAAAGAAGCAAGACAATAACTTAACTGTAATTGCTAATGATATGGAGATTCAAGCCAGCGTGACTAGTACTGGCGAAATGGAAGGCGATGATTTTATAATTACACTACCTGGTAAAATGTTGCAGGATGTATTAAAAACATTTGCCGATGACGCGCTTATATCTTTCACATTAAAAGATAATAAAATGCAATTAAAGTCGGGAAATAGCAAATTTACCTTACAAAGTCAGCCAGCTGAGCATTATCCACTATTACAAGTTAGAGGCGATTGTATCGGTCAGTTTAACCTTAGTCAAAAAGAATTAAAAAGTCTTATTGGGCAGATTCAATATGCAATGGCAATTAACGATACTCGAGTATTTTTGAACGGTATGTATCTTGAAATAAAAGATAATCAATTGCGTTTGGTTGCAACAGATGCGCATCGATTAGGTTTTGTTTCGCATCAATTGTCGGATATTGTTGCCGATGCAAGTGTAATTCTGCCACGCAAAACTGTATTGGAGCTACATAAATTACTCGACGATACGGACAATCCAGTCACCGTAAAACTCTACCCATCGCAAGTTGTGTTTGAAGCGTCCAATAAACAAATAATTAGCAAAATTATCGACGGTAAATATCCAAGTTATGATCGCGTGATTCCTATTAATAACGATAAGTTAGCTCTGATTAAACGCGACGAATTGTTGCGCGCGGTACAACGTGTATCTGTAATTGGCGATAAAATAAAAACGTTGACGGTGGATATTTCACACAATCGCCTGCAAATTACTTATGTGAACGAGCACCAAGAAGAATCAAGCGATGAAATTGAGATCCAATACGGTTATGAAGCCGCTGACTTAAAGCTCAATTTTAACCTCACGTATGTATTAGATTTATTGAATAACTGCAATTCCGAATTATTGCAATGGGCATTTTTTGACAGTGCACGTAGCGCATTGGTAACTATACCAAACGAAATTAATTTTAAAGCAGTGATAATGCCATTGCGTAACTAAATTTTATCCGAATTATTTTGTACTCGAACAAGTTTAAAATAATTGAATTAAACAAGCGACGACAACTATTAATAATAGGTTAGAAGCACAGTGAAATTCAAGTATGAAGAAATTGTTTGAGTTAGGCTTTTTAAAGGGAAATATGATGCTACTGAACAACATTATAAATTTAATCAATGAACAAGAAATTAAATTCATTGACCTGCGTTTTTCTGACACTCTTGGTAAAGAACATCATGTTTCATTACCATCTTCTGCGTTAAATGCAGATTTAGTAAAATATGGTCATGGTTTTGATGGTTCATCTATTGCTGGTTGGCAAGGAATTGAACATTCTGATATGTTACTACATTTAGACTTATCTACCGCAAAAATTGACCCATTCTATGAACAAAATACATTATTTATAACGTGTAATGTTGTTGATCCAGCAACTGGCGAGACATATATAAAATGCCCACGTGGAATCGCCAAAAAGGCAGAACAATACTTAAAAGAATCAGGGATAGGTGATACAGCTTATTTTGGCCCAGAACCAGAATTTTTTATATTTGATTCAGTAACTTGGGGTTCTGATCACAGCGGTTGTCATGTTGCAATTGAGTCAGAAGAAGCGGCTTGGTCATCTAGCAAAAAAATTGATGGTGGTAATATTTGCCATCGCCCTTCGGTTAAGGGGGGATATTTCCCGCTTCCGCCAGTTGATTCACTACAAGATATTCGTTCGGCGATTTGCTTAACGCTTGAAGAATTGGGCGTGCCAACAGAAATACATCATCATGAAGTTGCAACTGCGGGACAATGCGAAGTTGGAACCAAATTTAGCACAGCTGTAGAACGTGGTGATTGGTCACAAATTTTACGCTATGTTGTGCATAATGTGGCGCACAATTACGGCAAAACGGCGACATTTATGCCAAAACCGATTGTTGGCGATAATGGCTCTGGAATGCATGTGCATCAATCGATTTGGAAAGATGGAAAAAATTTATTTGCTGGCAATGAATATGCAGGTCTATCTCAAACAGCATTGTATTATATTGGTGGGATTATCAAACATGCCAAAGCGCTAAATGCAATTACTAACCCTGCGACTAATTCATACAAGCGTTTGGTACCAGGCTTTGAAGCGCCTGTTATTCTAGCATATTCTTCGTGTAATCGCTCAGCTTCAATTCGCATTCCATATAGCCATTCTGAAAAAGCAAAACGTATAGAAGTGCGTTTTCCAGATGCAATGTCGAATCCGTATTTGGCATATAGCGCAATGTTAATGGCTGGAATAGACGGAATTATTAACAAGATTGACCCAGGTAAGGCAATGGATATTAATCTATATGAACTGTCTCAAGCTGAGCTGAAACATATTCCACAAGTGTGCTCTAGCTTAGAAATGGCGTTAGAGAGTTTGGATAAAGACAGAGAGTTTTTGAAGCGTGGCGGAGTATTTAGCGATGCGTGGATAGATTCGTATATTGCATTAAAAATGGAAGAGGTTAATTTGTATCGTATGACGACGCATCCAATTGAATTTGGGATGTATTATAGTTGGTAATGTAATTAATACCCCAGTACTCACTTTTTAATTTTAATATTTATAGGATAAATTATAATTTTTATGTTCAAAGATTACAAAATATGAGTTTGTATTAATTTGAAAGCTATTTGGCAAAAAACTCGCTACGCTCAAACAGTTTGCCAAATTACGCTTTCTTCATTAACAAACCCTATATTTTTCCATCATTCACTAAAAAATTAGTAATTTATCCTATTATATTTAAACATTCAATAAAAAGTACGGACTGGAGCAAGTAAAAAATTAAACAGAAATTAGAGGAAAAATAAATGACTCAAGAAATGAATGAAAATACATATGATAGTAGTAGCATTCGAGTTCTCAAGGGACTAGATGCAGTACGTAAACGCCCAGGTATGTATATAGGAGATACATCAGATGGAACAGGTTTACATCATATGGTGTTTGAAGTGCTGGACAATGCAATCGATGAAGCATTGGCTGGGCATTGTAATTCGATAAAAGTCATTATTCATGATGATAATTCTGTGTCAATTGAAGATAATGGTCGCGGTATTCCTGTTGATATTCATGAGGAAGAAGGGCGTTCCGCTGCCGAAGTAATTATGACAGTGCTACATGCTGGCGGTAAATTCGATAGCAATTCCTACAAAATATCTGGCGGGTTGCATGGAGTCGGCGTATCGGTTGTAAATGCCTTATCTGATTGGTTAAAATTGACAATTTGGCGGGATGGCAAAGAATACGCAATGGAATTTCGTCGCGGTGATGCTGTTGCGCCACTTGCAATGATTGGCGATGCAAATGGACACAAGGGTACACGTGTGCAATTTATGGCTTCGGTTGAAACGTTTGGGTTGATTGAATATCATTACGAAGTTCTAGCAAAACGAATTCGTGAGTTGTCATTTTTAAATAATGGCGTTGGAATTAATCTAATTGACAAACATAGCGGTAAAGAAGAAAACTTCGCATTTTCTGGTGGCGTGGCTGGATTTGTTGCTTATTTGAATCGCAATAAGACTGTTTTACATACTAAAGCATTTTATTGTGACGGGCATAAAGATGAAATGGGCGTTGAAGTTGCAATGCAGTGGAATGATTCGTATCAAGAAAGTATTCAGTGTTTTACGAATAATATTCCGCAACGTGACGGTGGAACACATTTGTCAGCATTAAGAACCGTGATGACGCGCACGATTAATCAATATATCGAAGAACATGAATTAGCCAAAAAAGCCAAAGTCACGACAACTGGCGATGATATGCGCGAAGGTTTAACTTGTGTTGTCTCAGTCAAATTACCAGATCCAAAGTTTTCATCACAAACCAAAGATAAATTAGTTTCGTCAGAAATATCTCCCGCGATTCAAGATATTGTTGGCGAGGCATTAAAAACTTACTTATTGGAAAATCCAATTGATGCAAAAATTATTTGCGCCAAAGTTGTAGAAGCTGCACGTGCACGCGAAGCTGCGCGTAAAGCACGTGAACTTACACGTCGCAAAGGCGTGTTAGACGGTCTCGGTTTACCAGGTAAATTGGCGGATTGTCAAGAAAAAGATCCTGCATTGTGTGAATTATACCTAGTCGAAGGAGATTCAGCGGGTGGGTCGGCAAAGCAAGGACGCGATCGTAAATTTCAAGCGATTTTGCCATTAAAGGGTAAAATTCTCAATGTAGAACGTGCTCGGTTTGACAAAATGTTGGCATCGCAAGAAGTAGCAACATTAATTACCGCAATGGGTACGAGCATTGGTAAAGACGAATATAATCCAGACAAATTACGTTATCACCGCATAATTATAATGACCGATGCCGACGTTGATGGATCGCACATTCGCACATTATTATTGACATTTTTCTATCGGCAAATGCCTGAGCTGGTTGAGCGTGGACACATTTATATTGCGCAACCGCCATTATATAAAGTAAAGCAAGGTAAAAATGAGCGTTACGTAAAAGATGACGAAGAATTAGATGCATATCTGCTAGAATTGGCGTTGAATGATGCAAGTTTTCTTGCAGATGAGCGCACATTGCTTGATGGCGCTAGCTTAATCGAAAGCGCAAAAACTTATTTGCGCGCAAGAAGCATTGTGGAAAGCCATAAGCGATTTATTGATAATGAAGTATTAACTGCATTGTTAACTTTGCCACGATTAAGTTTAGCAACACAAGAAGATGCAAACAATACGATTACCCTATTACAACAGGCATTAAGTGCACATACGATCAAATTCGACGTATTATTTGATGACGTAAAAGGCGAATATCGAATTAAAATCGCCCGTATATTACACGGCAATCACATAATTACGAATTTGGATAGCTATTTCCTAGATAGCGGCGATTATAGTCGTATGCTAAAAGCTAGCGAAATCGCAGCAAGCTTATCGGGGATTAATCTTGCGGTAAAACATGGTGATGCAAGCAAAGTTGTTGGTGACTTCGCTGAGGGTCTTGATTGGCTAATGAACGAGATCAAGAAAGGCATGAATATTCAGCGCTATAAAGGTCTTGGAGAAATGAATGCCACCCAATTGTGGGAGACAACGATGGACCCATCTGTGCGTCGTTTATTAAGAGTTACTGTCGAAGATGCAATCGCTGCCGATGCGATATTCACTACGCTAATGGGTGATGAAGTTGAGCCACGACGTAATTTCATTGAAATGAATGCATTGCGCGCCCGTAATATCGATATTTAACTATACTCTTTGTTTTTGTACTTTGTCGTATTTAAAAGCCCTACTCTGGTAGAGCTTTTTTGATTATAAGTGAGTTTGATAACTTGAGGTCACAAATTGTGACAACAAGTGGATATAAAAATATTTGATAGTTTTGTAGCTATGAGAAATATAGGGTATATGTTATATGGTTAAAGAACAATTAATAGCTAAAGTTAAAATATTGATTGATGCATACAAGGAAAACCTTAACGAAGAGATAAGTAACTTTAATTCTTTAAATAGATTGCGATTAAAATTTGTTGATATTAGCATGTTTGGAGAAATTCCATTATTATTAAGGTTTAATCAAACTGATACTAAAATGGAGGTATATGAAATAATTTTTTCATCAAAAAAGGGAAATAAAAAAAGAAAACCGTGGGTTACTCAGGAATATGTAAAATCAATTTTAGATAAGCTTTGCTTAACTGTTTTACAAGAGGAATTCAGTGGAATAAATAATTTTGATGATAGCTTTGATGAATTTTGGAAAAATTTAGATAATCCAAGTAAAAATCAATATGTTATTGGGTATCCAATAGTGATTGCACTGACCAGAAAAGAAACAACTAAAATAATTGACATAACATTATCTACTGAACCTGCAAATTATTTGGCTTCACATGGTTTTTCCCAAAACTCATTGGGGAATTTTTGTAATAATGTAAATACGGTAGCGTTTGCTGAAATTGAAGATATTGATGATATTGGTGCAAGGAACAAATTTAAAATACTATGTGATGAAGCGATTGGATTCATAAAGTTATTTTTCGATGGTGATGAGATATATATTGGTAATCAGAAAAATAAAAATGAAATTGAAGAATCAATATTATTAGTAAAACAATCTAATCAAGATGTTCAAATTGGAGGTTCATGTTTTTCTCGTATATCTGGTATTCAAGAAATTCATATAAATGATACAAGTTATAATAAATTATTGCAAAATGGGTTATTATGGTTAAATAATTGGCAAGATCATGAGGATAAAGTTAAAGCGGATAAAATAAAAACTGCTTTGTATTGGTTTAAGCATTCGATTGAAGAGATAAATATAACAAATAAATTTATTTATGCTATTACAGTATTAGAGACCATATTAAAAGAGAATGATGAGAGTGGAGAGATTGCAGTGTCTATTTCTGAAAGAGTTGCATATGTACTTACTAATAATAGGGAAGATAGGATTGGAATTTATGAAAAGTTTAAGTCTTTCTACTCGTTGAGAAGTAAGGTTGTTCATACTGGATTAGTCCTTAATGCATATCAGACATATTATGTTGGACAGATAACAGAATATGTTAGAATTGTTTTGATTAAATCAATTAAAATTTTATCTAATAAATCATCAAGTTATAGCGATTTTTTATATGATATTATAATATAAGAAGTTTTAATTTATTGATAGTAGGTTTTGGTTTTGAATATCCCGATTAATTGCTTAATATAGGTGTTTGCTATAGTTGCATTTTAGTTTATTGCAAAAATTAGCATTCATTAATTTCTAAAATAAAAAGCATCATTAACCCAAAGTGATGTATAATTACGCATAATAATGTAAAAAGGGTAATAATATGAGAGTACAATTTACTATTGATGATGCATTGGGCGATTATTTACAAACAAAAGCCAACGAATTAGGCTTTTCCGTAAGTTCTTACGTTCGTTATATTGTTAAAAAGTCATTAGAAAATAAAAAACTAAGCAAGGTTGATGCATCCTTAGAAGAAATTGAACGTGGCGAATTAGAAACTGTTACGCTTGACGAATTCAAAAAGCAAATTGAAAAATTGAAGAAAAAATAATGTTAGATATAACCTATTCTAATTCTTTCAAAAAAGATCTTAAAAAATATAAACACAAAAATGATGTACTTAATGAATTAATAAAGATTATTGACATATTAGCATCAGAAAAGCATATTCCAGCTAAATACAAAAATCATAATTTGGTAGGAAAATTTAAACAGTATAAAAACGTTCAAGAATTACATGTGCGTCCAGATGATTTGCTCGTTTATTACAAAATAGAAAGAAAAAGTATTGTTTTAGTTGCCTTTGGTAGCCATGCAGACCTTTTTTAATTAGAATACATTAGTTGGCATGAAAGGTACTACCATGTCTGAAAAACCACTTATATTTTTATCCCATATACATGAAGAAAAAGATCTCGCTATTAGCCTTAAGCAGTTAATTGAGTCTGTATTCCCTCATGTGGAAGTTTTTGTTTCTTCCGATGAATCAAGTAATAGTGTTGGTAATAAATGGCTATCTATTATTACAGCAGCACTTAAAAAGTGTAAAATTGAAATTATTTTATGTAGCAAATTTTCAGTAACTAGACCATGGATTAATTTTGAAGCGGGAGCTGGATGGGTAAGAGAGATATCAGTTATACCTGTTTGCCATTCAGACATGTCTCCGAAGACCTTACCTATTCCGTTAAATGAATTACATGCAGTTAATCTTAAATCAAATGATGATTTAAAAAAATTATTTTATAGTATAGCTAAAGATATTGATTGTAGAAACCCTAATAAGGATGACTTTAGTGATTTCATTAATAGCGTAAACAAATTTGAGGACTCATATTTATTTTGGGATGTATTTACTTCAAGTTTTCCACTGTTTGAACGTGGTTTTATTGAATCTATCAAAAATGGTGAACTAAATAAGAAAGAGTATAACCTTACTGAAACAGAAATTAATCAGATGAATTCTAGTTTAGTAAAATTTAATAGTTATGATCTGTTAAAATTTGAACGATTAAATAAGAGAGCTATGATGGATTTGAGTGGTAATAAAGGCATAATTTATGCTTGTACCGTTGAGCCAACAAAAAAATTGCAACAAGTATTAACGGATAATAGAAGTATCGGTTATCAACAAAAAATAAGATAAATGCGTAATTTAATTATGTAAATATCCCCCATGCAAGCAAATAAATTGTGAATTAAAGCGTTCTATAAATGCTACTTATCAATCATGTATCCGATAAGCATCTAAAAATGTTTAAATAGAGAAAGAACAACACATATGCATAAGCAATTAATCGTAAATTATGTAGAATTAGAAAACGATAGCGCATTGTCTGTTGCTGACAAAACATTGTTAGATTCGGCACGCCATGCATGTAATAGCGCCTATGCGCCATATTCGAACTTCAAAGTTGGGAGCGCCGCATATTTGACTAATGGAGCTACTGTTTGCGGTAGCAACCAAGAAAATGTCAGTTATCCAGTTTGCATGTGTGCAGAACAAGTGTTGATGTCTAATCTTGCGATGAATTACCCAAATGTTAAAGTGGAATCCATTGCAATTAGCTATTTAAATGCCAATAATAACGGAAGCATTCCTGTTGCGCCATGTGGTCAATGCAGACAAGCTCTTCTGGAATATGAAAATCGTAATGGTCACGATATTAAAGTAATTTTAGGTTGCAACACACTAGGTAGCAACGTTATAATATTAAATTGTATCAAAGACTTACTACCATTTTGCTTCAGTGCTGACGTAATGTAAAAACCCGCCAACAATACGCTGACGGGAAGATAAATAGTAATTACAAACCAAGTTGAGAAGCTGCTGTATTACTAATAGCATTGTTATTCAATGTATCCCAATGACTATCCCAAAGCATTACCCCAGCAATATTATTTCCCTGGCTGGCTAATGTATTCATTACACTACTTAAAGTTGCAGGCGTAGTATAATATGATGCGATTCCAGCACTAGTTGATGCCAATAATCCAATTACTAATTTATTTTGTGGTACACCAGCAAATACACTCGGTGCAAATGGCGTTATACCCCATGATGCAGGCGATAAACCTTGCTGATTATTCCAATTTAAATATACGTCAAGTAAATATTGGCTGCTACCACCTGCATAACCATCATACCAGTTATTATAAAATTGCGGTTGTACATAATCAATAGCATTAATTGCATTTTTAATAATTGGAATAAAGTAGTTATATGCCTGACCTGCAACTCCTAATATAGTTGGAGTTCCCTGATATATAGCAACATTTTCTGGGCTGACTATAATTAATTTACGTGGATTAGTGCCAAATTTAGCATCTAATGCTGAGCGTAAATTGTTTATTGTTGTCGCAACCACGTTTGGATCTGTTGCATAGCCCTCGATATCTAAATCAACACCATCTATGTTTGCATTTTGAATTGTATTTACAACACTGGCTATAAATTTTTGTTGATTAGTCGCATTGGCAAATATAACATCCCAATTACCATTTTGACCGCCAACAGAAATTAGCACCTTTTTACCGCTTGCACGCCAGCTAGAAATTAATACTGTTGGCATTGTATCAGTGCTAATGGAGCCATCTGCATTAGAATTTGCAAATGCCATAATCACGTGTGTTGCTTTAGGGTTAATGTCATCGCCAGTAGATTGTCCACAATAGTTACCACTAAAACCACACCAAAACTCGGTTAAGACTTTCCCACCACCAGTTTGTTGCGTAAATGTAATTGCAGATGTGACAGTTTGATTAGCAATTACATTAACCGATGCAGGGCTTGCATAAACTTGATAACCAGATTCTGAACCTGTAATTATATTATACACCCCTGCTGTCAAATTGTTAAAGTTTAGCATATTGCTGCTACCGCAATTATTAACTGTACTTTCTGCAATTTTAATGCTAGTTGCGTCAAATAATGTTACGGTTAATGGCGTCCAATAATTACAAGTTACACCAGTAGTATCGACTTTAATAGCCAGATTACCTTGATAAACAACAGGAGGTGGTGGCGGAGTTGGTGAGCCACCGCTTATGAATATATTACTAAAATCAAAATCACCCACATTAGAATTGTTACAAGTTGCCGATGCACTCGATGTTGTTGGACTACATTTCGTATCACGGTCAAATGACCAAATATGTAATGCACGTAGTTTGTTTTGTTGAGCAAAAGTTAGCAATGTGCTTGCATCGGCAAGGCTAAATATTTCGTCGCGCACATCATTATCACCTATCATTGGTGTTAATTCCATACGTGATAAGCTAAATGTTGGATCAACTGTTTTCACTTGAGTAATTGCATTTTGCGCTGCTTGAATTGCGCTTAATCCCATTTGACATAAACCACCTTGTACCACGCAAACACTTGCAGATGCTGGTGAGCCATAATCCATAGTCATTAGATTAATTGAGTACTTAGTAACGCCAGCAGCCTGAATAGCTCTAACTGCATTCATGCCACCAGTTCTACCATCGTCAGGAATCGCAGCGCCACCTGTTTGTCCAGCAAGTGTTGCCAATGTTAAGCTAATATTTACCGCTGGATAATTATCTTGCACCCATTTCATTGCATTCATTAAATTAGCTAATGATGTAGCGTCCATACTATTTTCAATGTCAAGATCTAACCCAACCATGCTAGTAGTGTAATAACGTTGCATGAATTTACGTATTCCATCGTGATTTGCATTATCATTACAAGTAAAAGCTCCTGCTTGTCCACCTGTTGATATTGTGTAATATATTCCATTGCTGGCAAAATTTTGCAAATTAGCCGTTGCTAATGCATCTGGAGATACACCAGCCCATGTTTCAGATCCACAATTACCAGAGGCAAATGCCAATGAAATATTATTTAGATTTTTTAATGAATTATTTCTCACTTGAACCAGAGGAGCTGTAGCGGTTGGGCTAGTTACTTTTGTAGAAATAACATTGGTATTCCAATTCATATTTATCGTTACATCTTTATATGGTGAAAAAATTACGCTGCTCACAACTGGTGTAGTTGCAGTAACGTTAATTGTTTGTGCGCTATTGGTGCTTGTAAATGTTCCTTGTCCATTAGTTATTACAACATTATTACCGGATACATTATAACTAATTAGCCCACTATAAGTCGATCCACCGCCAATAGTTGTCGGGAACTTAAAGTTATTTACCCCTGAACTTAGCGTTAAATTGCCACCAAAAAGAAATACGCCACTAGTTGAATCTAGAAATGCCACGTTAAGCTGATTAGAACCAGATTCAATAACATTAAATTGAATATTGTTATTACTTAATGTAACTGGAGCTCCATAGCTTAGTGCTGAAGTCTGAACTGCTTGATTTGCAACTACTTGAGTCGTCACTGGCATATAGCAAGAACCGACCACAACATCGCACGCGCCTTGTACTACAATATTATATGGAGTGGAACTTTCTACTAGTTGTAGCGTTTGTGATTTTCCCCAAGGAATTGATAACAATTGTTTTTGACCATTACCAATCACTGTAACCGATACATTATTTGGCAAATTAGTTATATTTAATGCACTTGGCGCAGTTATAGTTAATTGTGTATAACTTGTTGCTGGAGTAAATTGATTAATCTTAATTTGTTCCGTTTGCGTTGGATTATCGCTGGTAATTGTCACAATTTGTGGAGTTAATGCATAATTAATTTGTGCATTTGATTCTACATTTATACTAAATGTATAATTCCCTTGTGGCAACGAACTAACTGTAAATTGATTATTACTGCTTTCAAGACTAATCGGATAATTTGCAATAATAGTTTTAGAATCGTTATTTAATATGTTTATAGTTGCAGTATTTTTGCTTATAGCATTATTGATTACATTAACTGTAATAATTCCACTTTCAAATGTTGGAGTAGGCGGCGTAACACCTAGAAATTGCACGTTTTGCCCAGCCTTGGCGAAATCAAATTGATAATTTGTACCATTTTGACTAATGGTTGCGCCACCACTAAATAAATCTGTCTCACCATTTGGTGCTAATACACAGTTTTGTCCATCAGTCCAACCAGTAGCACCATTCCAAGTACAACCTTGCCCACTAGAACTTATTTTAGCAGAAACTAATTGCGTCATATCATAAGATAGAGTTCCGTTTAAATAAGTTGATTGCCCCCAATAGCTACCAGTAAAACTAAATGTGCTATCAGCAAGTTTGCTTACACCATTATCCAAATAGTATGCTGGAATTGCAACCTGCAAACCATCAATTGAACACGTGGTAGCTCCTGTATTTTTAACATGGACAGTATATGTTTCCCACCATATATTACTTGAGTTGGTGTTCGTTAATGACAATTGCAAATTACCCACGCAACTATCTAAGCCTGTAGAAGATATGTTTTGCTTTGAGGTACTTTGTACTGTAGAAGAATTTGTTTGGCTACTAACAAAACTACTCATGTTAGCAAATTTATTTGGAGTGATATTTGTTGCGTTATTTATAACTGGAGATGAATCTTCTCCACTATTGTTGCTATTATTACCATTACCATCGCAGGATGATATCATAGCAACCATAATTATTAATAAGGTTAAAATACTTAAGAATTTTTTCATGTAATTTTCCTTTGATGTAATAATTGTTGTAATATTTATACAGGTATATATTATATAGAAGCTTTGGGTTTTTGTAAATACCTAAATATGCATAACTAGTTATGCATAAATAAGATATACTCAAAGTGTTGATTTGTGGATGCGGAGATTGACGAAAAAAGCGACAACATGTACATCGTGTATTTTGACACTCAAGTGCTTATGTCTACAATCAATAGTCTCTTAATTCTTCGATGTCTTTATATAATTCTAAGCATTCAGGGTTACGTAGCACGCCAGTATTGGTAACTTCCTTGCCATTGATAATATTTTTTACAGCAATTTCTACTTTTTTGCCGTTAATTGTATATGGAATATCCGTAATTGCCAATACTTTAGCTGGAATATGTCTTGGCGTACGTTTAGTTTTAATCTCATTTTTAATTTTGATGATTAATTCTTCAGTGAATGCTATTCCTGCTTTTAATTGTACAAAAAGCACGATACGTTCATCATCATGCCAAGTTTGCCCCACAACCAAACTATCTTCAATCTCAGGCATCGCCTCAACAACTTGGTAAATTTCGCCACTGCCAATTCTAACTCCAGCAGGATTTAATGTTGTGTCGCTGCGCCCTAGGAATCTCACGCCACCGTGTGCATAAATTATAATATAATCGCCATGATACCACACATTTGGATACACATTAAAATAAGCTTGCATAAATTTCGCATTATTTTCATCATTCCAGAATCCAAGTGGCATTGATGGAAATGGCTTCGTACAAACAAGTTCGCCTTCTGCGCCATTAGCAACAGCGCTTCCGTCGATATCGTATGCTGAGACAGCGTAGCCTAATCCACGCGATTGTAATTCCCCACGATAAACAGCAAGAGTTGGGTTGCCTAATGCAAAACACGAGACAATATCGGTTCCACCTGAGATCGAACCCAGCAATAAATCGGATTTGATATTGTTATAAACATAATCAAAGCTATGATCAGCTAAAATCGAGCCAGTAGAGAGAATTGCACGTAATTTCGTTAAATCGAAATGATTTTTAGGCGCCATGTTAAATTCTTCCATTGTAGCAATGTATTTCGCACTAGTGCCAAACACCGTAATGCCAATCGCTTCACTTATTTGCCATAGAATATTCTTATTCGGGGCAAAAGGCGAACCATCGTATAAAACAATTGTACAACCACAATATAACCCTGAAACCAGCCAATTCCACATCATCCACCCAGTTGTAGTGAAGTAAAATAGCACATCTTCACGTGTAATATTAGTATGTAAGCGATGCTCTTTCACGTGAGTTAGAAATACGCCGCCACAACGATGGACGATAGTTTTCGGCTTGCCGGTAGTACCCGATGAATACAGAATAAACCCAGGGTGATCAAATGGTAATTTCTTAAAACTAAGCGGACGATAGTTATCATTTTGCATAATTATGTCGTGATTAATCGCAATATCAATTGCCAGCAGACTCGCTGAATTACCAATATAATCAATCACGATCAAATGTTCTAGGCTTGGCATTTGCTTGCAAATATTAATTACTTTATCGACAATTGAAATCGTCTTTTGATTATACCAATATCCGTCGACAGTGATTAAAATTCTCGGGGCAATTTGACCAAATCGATCAATAACCCCTTGTTCACCAAAATCTGGCGACGTTGAGCTCCATATTGCGCCAATTGAAATTGTAGCGAGCATCCAAATAATTGCTTCAGGCATATTCGGTAAATATCCAGCAACTCGATCTCCCTCAATAATTCCGCGCTTATGTAAGAAATCCGCGGCTTTGGCAACACGTTCATGCAGCGAATTATAGCTTATTTTTTGCTGAATTCCCCACTCATTAGCAAATATTATTGCCGTGGAATCGTCTTTATAGCGAAGTAGATTTTCCGCTATATTGAATTTAATCTCGGGAAACCATTTTGTTTCACTGATGTGCTTGCCTTCAACTAATGCTTGCGTGGGAACATTTTCAAAAATAATGTCATTAAATTTCCAGAAGCTTAGCCAGAAATCATTTAAATTGTCGATTGACCATTTGTATAATTCATGGTAATCAGATAAGCTGAGCTTGTATTTATCGTTCACAAAATGGCGATATTGACTCATTTGTGATGTTTCAATCGCATCGGGAGTTGGTTGCCAAAGTATACTCATAATTGTAACCTCATTAATAATTAGGTTTGCTCTGGAGCCGTGTAATAATTTGTTGCAATAATGCCAGTCGATTTTTGTCGACAAGCCCATTCTTCGCGGCTTCTAATATCGCACAATTCGGCTCATTTTGATGCAGACAATTACGAAAACGGCATTTACCCACATAGTTGCGCAACTCGGGGAAATATTCGGCGACGCAGTCAATATCCAAATGATACAAACCAAATTCCTGCAACCCAGGGCAGTCAATTAAATCAGACTGCTCATCAATATGATACAGCTGTGCATTGGTCGTTGTATGTGACCCGCTGGTTTCAGCCTTTGTAATAGACGCTACTCGAGCTTTGGCATCAATAATTATCTGATTAGTTATTGTTGATTTGCCGACGCCAGATTGTCCAATAAGCAAGCTTGATTGGCGCATCAATAACGGACGCAATTCTTCGCAACTATTATTCGCAGAAATAGCTACAACTTTATAGCCAAGCTCATCGTGATATAATTGCGTAATTTTCTGTAGAAACTCGGTTGTTTCAGGTAAATCAATTTTGTTAACAACAATTATGGGCGCAATATTCTCAGCTTCGGCGGCAACTAGACAACTATTTAGAAAATTCAAATTAAAGCTCGGCTTAATAGCAATTACAATCAAAATTTGGCTTATATTGCTGGCAATAATCTTGCTACGATTATGATCTGAGCGATAAATTAAATTCCCACGCTCTTGCAACTGCATAATCTGCGCCTGCTTGTCGTTGATAATCTGTGCCAATACTTTGTCGCCAACAACAAATTCCGTCTTTTTACCCAACGTCACAGCTTCGTAATGTCGTCCATCAATTTCAACGATAAATAAACGTCCGTAACTCGTCGTAATTAAACCTAATTCTAACGCCAATTTTGGTTTAGACATTTAGGAATGATCCGATTTCTCTAGATTAGCAATTCGCACGCTTGCTGGTGGATGCGAGTAATAAAATTTCACATATAATTCATCTGGCGTTAATGTGCTTGCATTGTCGCGATACATTTTCACCAAACCGCTGATTAGCCACTCTTTATTGCTGTGTTGTTTGGCAAAATCATCGGCTTCAAATTCATTTTTGCGTGAAAAAAAGCTACTTAGCGGTGAAAATGGAAAGCTAATTAATGAAATTACGGTGAAAAATAGCAACAATGCATTGGCATTATTAATACTCGTTACGCCAAGTGCATTATAAAACCATGGCGAATGTAGCAATAAACTTAGAATGTACAACGTGATTAATGTGATGGTAAATGAAACAACCATTTGTTTTACAATATGTTTATGCTTGAAATGACCTAATTCATGCGCAAGAACCGCCTCGATTTCGTCATGATTTAGCTGCTTAATTAATGTATCAAAAAATACAATGCGCTTGCTTTTGCCCAATCCAGTAAAGTAAGCGTTGCCGTGCGCTGAACGTTTCGAACCATCCATAATAAATACGCCCTGTGTTTGAAACCCACATTTTTTGAGTAATGTTTCGATGCGAGTTTTTAACGCTACATCTTCCAGCAAAGTGAATTTATTAAATAGTGGCGCAATTATCGTTGGATACAAAATCAACATAAGCATATTAAATCCAACTAACACAGCAAATACCCACAGCCACCAAAAATCACCCATGTTGTTCATTAACCACAATACAACATAAAGCAAAGGAATACCGATTACACACCCGAGAACCAGCCCTTTAATGAGATCAATAACAAACAAACCTGTCGTTATTTTATTGAAGCCAAATTGCTGCTCAATGTGAAATGTTTTGTACCAACTAAATGGCAAATCCAGTATTGTATTTATCGCAAAATATATTCCAATAATTAATACACCTTGGCTTAATGGAGAATCTATCATTCCGCCTAGAAGATCATTAATATATTGTATCCCGCCACCTAAGGTGAACACCAATAAAATTATTGCGCCAGTTATATTTTCGATATTGCTTAATCCTAATTTTTTTAGATTGTAGTTCGCCGCTTTTTGATGTTCGGCAAGATCAATTTGTGTGGCAAATGCCGCTGGAACTTGGTAAATATTGCGTTTAATTGCATTTATCTGTCGGAAATTTAAATAAATACGCAATCCCGTAACATAAATTAAGATCAGTAAAAATAAATAGCTTAACATGTATATTCCTTATTTGGTGTAAAATTTAAAGATTTTTCTCATGGATTGCTTGCGCTGCAATGCTTTTATTTATTAAGCAATCAATAATAGCAATAACAATAGCTGAACCCAAAAATGTTACGTGTAAAATTACTTGCCACGCGATTTCCATATTGCTAAATTTGGAAATATTCAGAAACGTTTGTAACAATTCAATCGAAGAAATAGTAATTATAGTCAGCGATATTTTCAGTTTTAACATTGATGTACTAACGTGATTTAGCCATTCGGGCTGATCAGGATGACTATCAATGCGCATACGATTTACAAAGATTTCATAGCCACCAAAAATCACCACAATAATCAGGTTTGCAACCATCGCGATGTCAATTAATTCTAGCACCGCAATCATCATTTTTCTTTCATCAAGGCTACTAAAACTTTCTAAAACATGCCATAACGTAAATGAAAATTTGACACTATATAATGCAACCATTGCAATCAAGCCTATGTAAATTGGCAATAAAATCCATCGGCTAAAAAATAATAAAAAGCCAATTTTTTGTTTGATATTTTCGCTAGTTCTATTCATATTGTGAATGCCTTTGTTTAATTAATAATTCATGACATTATTATACATCAACTGGCTTCGTAAAATCATTTATTCATGGGTTTTAAGTATTTTAGTCGTTTTGGCTTAATATTGAATTATTATTTATGCTACAATTTCCTACTAATCTTATTTATAATGGGCATGTAAAATGTATAAAAATAGTTTAAAATTAATCTTTTGTTTAATGACAATAATCTTCTCATTACAAGTGAATGCTGAGCAACTCACTACATTCAATAAAGACACAGACAGCTGTTACATAAATACAACAACAGAACCACAATATTCGGTAAGTTTTATTTTACCTAAAACACGACAACCATTAACAGTGTCCTCTACCCCAGATAATAAAGATTTAATTATGGGAAGCACTGATTTAGTACTACGGTTTTATCAAGCTTATGGTGATGGTAGCTCAACTGGCTGGCAAACTTCTGTTAAAACACCAACTGTAACTTTAAATGGTGAACCCCTCAGTCTATATAATGCATTTTCTTATGGAAATCAAGAGGCTTTTCAATTTGGAGCTCTTTCATTAGGTTATGATGAATATGCCCAATACTTAGTAGTAACAATTCCTTCTGTCATTAATAACCATTATAATAGGTTAACAATTACTGGTAGTTTTGAACAGATTGCATATATGAGTGCTACGGTTTATCATTATGGTAGTGTTGATTGGCAATTAGAAAAATTCGATAACACTGATTTTACAGTGTTAAATAATGCATGTAATCCATATATAACAAAAAATCCAAGTGTGTTTTATTATACTAATTCAATAACTAATATGCCACCAGATAGCTCATCAGATATTAAAATACATCCACAAGGTGATTTGCCGAAAATTTCTGCAGATGAAAGTAATAATGGCAAGCTTGGTGTTTACCGATTAGATAAATTTGACTCAAAACAGATGGTGGCAGACGATATTATAGATGATGGTTGTACGCAATCTTATTTATTCGCAGAAAAGTCATCAACCAAACAAGAGGTTCTGATTCTACGAATTAAGTTGCCAACTACGTTTATTGATGATGATACACCAAATAAAATATTCGGAGATTATCAAACACGTTATTTTAGTGTATCAGCAAATGTGGATCCTACTCAGCATTCGTCCAATCCACTTGGTTTTTGGACGGTAAATGCACGCATGTTAAAACAATATGCAGATAAAGACGGGTATGTATATGTATTTTTTGCCCCAAATGATTACGCTCAGCGCATTGCCTTAGAACAAGGCACTCCAGCAACTCAACCACCAGTAATGACGTGGGGTAAATACAAGGGATTTCTATTGGGTAATCCAGATTATGCTATTATTATGCGTTATAAAAATCCAAATTCAGCATGGATTGGCAGTCCAGCTAATGCAATTTGCTATAATTCACCAGATCAACTAGAACCATTAAGTTACAATGAATTAGGTGCATACACACCAGAAATTTATGCAGATACTTTATATAATTTTATGCACGGCAATATAGGCGCCGTTAATATGAATAATATGTGGCCAGCATCCAATTTTTAAATTAGTTAATAATACATGTTATAATATTCACTGCTGATGCAAATTCCGCATGAATTTATGCATTAATGAACTAAAATTACCCGCAAGGAAATGATTATGCCATTGGGAACATTAGAATACTTCGCGCAAAAAACGAAAAATGGTCAGGTTGGATATGTTACATGTGGCAAAGGTAAGCCATTGATTTTGATTGTTGGATATTCTGGGACGCTATTTCATTGGAACGCAAAATTTATTGAGCATTTGGCGGAATATTATACACTGTATTTGATCGACAATCGCAAAATCGGCTTATCTGAATCGTCAAACTCGCAAGATATTCAAGGGTTTGCCACAGATGTGGTTGATTTTATTGTAGCAAAAAATTTGGACAAACCTCTTATATTTGGCTGGTCTATGGGTGGCGTAATTACGCAAGAATTAGCTAAATCACACGCAGATATTATCGCTGGCATTGTGCTATTTGCCACGATTCCGCAACTAAATTACGTTAAATTTGATTTTATCTCATTATTGACAAAATCAACCGAATTATCTGAAGAAGAATTCAAAATACGCTTATACGGTTTCTTTTTTTCGGAAAAACCACGTTTGTCACTAAAAGATTATGTGACAAATCATGTACTTAATTTTGCAAATTACAATTACAGATTTAGTGATGAGGCACGTGATTTGCAACATTTGGCGATCGCATCTTGGGGTGGAATGGACGAACAGATGCTACAATCAATTAATCTCCCTGTGCTAATTTTAAAAGCACGCGATGATATGGTTGTGAAGGATGAATCAGGAGAATTTCTGCTGAATAATTTGCCGAATTCCAAATTAATTATTTACCCACGCGGTGGACATTTTCTTGTGCATTCCGCACCGCAAGAAATATCGAATGATATTCATAATTTTTTTAATTCACTAGAAGGTTGATCATCTACACCCAAATATCCATCAATCTGATACTCATAAATACTCTTACCCAAATAGCTTGCTATCCACGTTGCCACAAAGCTTGCGACAATTATTGGTAATGCAAAAGTTTGCGAAGTAGTAATTTCCATCACCATAACAATAGCAGTAACGGGAGCTTTTGTCAATGCCGCCAAAAATGCAACCATTCCTAATAAATAATACTGCTGAATAGGCGCAACCGCAAAAATATGGTGAAATAAACTGCCAATACCATTACCAATTGCCATTGAAGTAGCAAAATATCCACCAGGAACTCCAGATGCGGTGGAAAATAATGAGCCCAGTATTTTATACAAAAAATAAAACGCGGGTAATTTTTCCGCGCCACTTAATGCTGCGCGGCTCTCTGTATAACCGTTACCAAAAGATAAACCAGCAGAAATTACGCCAACGATTGCAATAAGTAAACCACAGATAATTGCAGTCCAATACGGGTGAGATTTCCTAAAAATATTTACCCTATTTGTTTTATCTACCGTAAAACAATAGACAGCTTTACAAAATAAATAACAAAGTAGCGCAGAACTTATGCCAATTAATACGGCAACAATAAATATTCGCCAATCGTAATTAAGTAATGTATAACTAACATGTCCATAATATGAATAATTGCCCATCAGCCCAACTGATACCATTCCAGATATAGCTATCCCGCTGATTTTAATCAGATTTTTGCGTAATGGTGCCCCCTTAGATAACTCTTCTAACGCAAAAACTATGCCACCAAGTGGTGTATTAAACGCAGAAGCCAACCCTGACGCAGCACCAACTACATAGAGAAATTTTTGCTTTACTTTAGACAGATTATGCTTACCCAAACTCATAATCGTCGCACCAATTTGTACTGTCGGACCTTCGCGCCCAATTGTCGCACCAAAAAACGTACCCAAAACCACAAATACAAATTTACTAAATATTGCGCGTGGCATAAAAAACCTGCTTAATTTACTCGGATCATTCGTATGATTCAAACCTAGAACCTGTGGAATACCACTACCTTCTGCCTCAGGGAAATAATTACGAATTAAATAAGCTATAATCAAAAACCCAGGTGGAATGACAAAAATAATCTTCCACCCCAAAGCATGAAACATCAATTGAAAATAACGCAGCGCAAATTCACAGCTTACTGCAAACATCGCAGAAATAATGCCAATGGTAATCGACATTAAGAAAAAATGCCCATATTCAACCACAAATTTGTGATGCCTCAACCGTCTAAACATTATAACTCACTCAATATTCTTAATAACAGAGATTTCTACAATTTCTAGCCAAACACATGTCTTGGTTAGACGATTCGATTTAATTTTATTTGACTTATTCATACAGGCTATATTATACTATTGAGCTTATGAAAAAGCAACTAATTTGTATGTGTTTACTTCAAATGCATCTTCGCGATATAAACTAAAGATCATCTATAATAACCAACCTTGAAAACATATAAAATAAGGGAAATATTATGAATACTACAGATTTTAGAATTGAAACCGATAGTATGGGGCAAGTTAACGTGCCTAATTCAAAATTATGGGGTGCGCAAACACAACGCTCGCTAGAACATTTTTCTATAGGTCAAGAATTAATTCCAATTGAAGTAATCCATGCTTTAGCAATTATCAAAAAAGCGGCGGCAATCACCAATAATCAACTAGGACATCTTGATGATGCAAAAAAACAATTAATTGTAGATGCAAGCGATGCTGTATTATCGGGTCAATATGATGAGGAATTCCCTCTACATGTGTGGATGACTGGCAGTGGAACCCAGTCAAATATGAATGTAAATGAAGTTATTTCCAATATCGCAAATAAAGTTGCAGGAACTGAATTAGGGAGTAAATCACCAATTCACCCAAATGACCATGTAAATATGTCGCAGTCCTCTAACGATACCTTCCCTACCGCAATGCATATCGCAACTGCTACGACTATAAAATCAAAGTTGTTACCAGCAATTGAGTATCTTCATGATGAGTTGTTAAAAAAAGTAGCTGATTGGGCCAATATAGTAAAAATCGGCCGTACACATATGCAAGATGCGGTGCCTATAACTCTAGGTCAAGAGTTCTCTGGATATACTGTAATGATTGAACAATGTATGAATTTTTTGAATAATACTCTTTCAGGAGTATACGAATTAGCAGCGGGTGGCACTGCTGTTGGCACTGGACTAAATGCTCCAGAAGGATATGCCAATGGAGTTGCACAAAATATTGCTAAGTTAACTAATCTACCTTTTGTTTCAGCTAAAAACAAATTTGCCCTACAAGGTTCACATGATGCATTAGTCAATGTAAGTGGAGCTTTAAAAACACTTGCTTCAGCATTATTTAAAATTGCTAATGACGTAAGACTTCTAAGTTGTGGACCACGTGCTGGATTTCATGAATTAATAATTCCAGAAAATGAGCCAGGTTCATCAATTATGCCAGGTAAAGTAAACCCCACCCAGTGTGAAGCCTTAACTATGGTAGCGATTCAAGTAATTGCAAATGATGTAGCTGTTACTATGGGAAACTCTAGTGGCATGTTAGAAATGAATATTTATAAACCTTTGATAATTCATAATATTCTTCAATCCACACGAATTTTAACTGATTCAATTACTAATTTTACTAAATTCTTATTAATTGACACTAAACCTAATACGACACAAATTGATAAATTCTTAAATGAATCACTAATGCTAGTAACCGCATTAAGTCCTGTGATTGGTTATGATAAAGCATCGAAATTAGCTCATTATGCCGATGATAATAACTGCACCTTAAAAGAAGCAAATAACGTACTAAAATTTACGACTGAAACCGAATTTAATCAAATAATTAATCCATATAAAATGACTAATCAAGGCTAATTATAAGGGTGAAAACAAAGCATATCTTGGAAAACTGAAAAATAACTAGGAAATGTTTTGTTAACACACTGTGGGTTATTGATTATTACATCGACCCCAGCAACAGCCAACAAAGAAAAACACATTGCCATACGATGATCGTCGTAGGTGTTTATTGCAATATTTGGTGAAATTTTGTCGGGAGGTGTGATCGTAATACTATCATCGGTGTAATTCACTTTAGCACCAAGTTTAGTCAGCTCATTATACATCGCCAAAATTCGATCGGTTTCTTTTAATTTCCAGCTGGCAATCCCGCTAATATGCGTTATCCCTTCCGCAAATAATGCAGTAATCGCTAGTGTCATTGCTACATCAGGCATATTTTGCATATTAAAACTACCGCCACGCAACTTGCCTTTAGTAACACGAATTTTGTCATCGTTGTACTCTACTATTGCGCCCATAGATTCCAGTATCTCAGCGTATTTTACATCTCCCTGAATACTATTCCGACCAAGATTAGCAATTGTAATATCGCCACCAATAGCACCAAGCGATAAAAAATAACTCGCACTACTGGCATCAGGCTCTATCGTGTATTCACAAGCATTTTTAAATTCTTGCAGTAGCGCAATTGTCATATCTACATATGGCGCAGAAATAAGCTCACTCACAATTTTGATTTGTGGCGGATTTTTTAGAATCGATAAACTAAGCAAAATACTAGAAACAAACTGACTTGAAACATTCCCTTTTATGTTCAGGAATTTTGGGCATTGAGTATCAAGTGATTTTTCGCGCGCAGTAATATGTAATGGCGGATAGCCCACATTACCCATATAGCTGATATTACAATTAATTTGCCGTAATGCATCAATCAAATCACCAATCGGTCGTTCATGCATTCGCTCAATTCCAAGTAGCGTATAATTAGCATTTTCTTGCAAAGCCAACGCCGCAGTCAAAAAACGTAACGTTGTGCCAGAATTACCACAAAATATTTCACCATGTTGCCGAGGAAAAACACCATTACAGCCATAAATACGATAACTCGCCACATCTTGGCTCGCCCGTGGCAGAATTAACTCCAATTGTACACCAAGCTGTTTCAATGCGTTTATCATTAGCGCGACATCATCGGCATTATCTGGCACATTATGCAATGAGCTAACCCCATTTGCCAACGCTGCCAACAACAAAGCACGATTGGTAATACTTTTAGAACCAGGGATTTGTACCATAGCAGTTATATATTTATTATTTGCTTTTAACTTTAGCTGTTGATTATCATTCGTCATTATTTTTTCTATTCTTTAAATTTACGTAACTTACCTAAGCCATCACTTTTTTATTGAATGTTTAAATAGATAGGACAAATTATAATTTTTTAGTGAATGATGGAGAAATATAGAGTTTGTTAATGAAGAAAGCGTAATTTGGCAAGCTGTTTGAGCGCTAGCGAGTTTTTGCCAAATAGCTTTCGAATTAATACAAACTCATATTTTGTAATCTTTGAACGTAAAAATTATAATTTATCCTATAAAAAGAGTAAATTAAAAAAGTGAGAGCTGGGGCTCTATTCTTTAAATTTACACCGCAACTGGCGCTTTTATTGCTGGATACGATTCGTAATTTTCCAGGGTAAAATCATCATATTTAAAAGCAAAAATATCGCTTACTTGTGGATTAATTTTCATTTGAGGAAGCGCCAATGGCGTTCTGGATAATTGCAACTCAACCTGTTCTAAGTGATTGCTATAAATATGTACATCACCAAAGCTATGAATAAAATCACCAAGTTCTAAATTACAAACTTGTGCAATCATCATTGTCAATAATGCGTAGCTGGCAATATTAAACGGCACACCCAAAAATACATCCGCTGAACGCTGATATAATTGGCACGAAAGTCTGTTTTCCGCAACATAAAACTGGAAAAAGCTATGACATGGCATTAATGCCATTTGGTCTAATTCACCTACATTCCACGCTGACACAATCAATCGCCGTGAATCAGGATTTGTCTTAATTTGCCGAATTACATCGCTAATCTGGTCAATTACAAGCCCATCAGCACACGACCAACTACGCCATTGTTTACCATAAACAGGACCTAACTCTCCATCTGAATTCGCCCATTCATCCCAAATTTTAACCCCATTTTCATTGAGATACCTCGTATTCGTATCACCTTGTAAAAACCAAAGTAATTCATGAATAATTGATTTCAAATGTACTTTTTTCGTCGTCACAAGCGGAAACCCATGCGCCAAATTAAAACGCATTTGATACCCAAAACAAGAGATTGTCCCAGTTCCAGTACGGTCAGATTTCTTAACGCCAGTAGCTAAAATATGCCGTAGTAAATCTTGATATTGTTGCATTTTTATCCCTTAAAAATTTGTTTCACGTGAAACATTGATTATTTATACTCATTTGTTAAATTTTTTTTGGTAGCTGTGACAATATGGTTGCTTTTGCGTTTTAGTATAATAATCTTGATGATAATCTTCCGCTGTCCAAAATACATTAACTGGAATTAGCTTCGTTGCCACTTGATAATTCAGCTTAATTAATTCTTGCATAACCAATTGTGCCGTCATATATTGAGTATCATTATAATAAAAAATCGCGCTAAGGTATTGATTACCAATATCTGGACCTTGTCCATTCGTTTGACTAAAATCATGAATCTCAAAAAAATATTTTAAAAGTTTTTCATAACTAAGCACATGTGGATTATAAATTACTCGAATCGCCTCCAAATGTTGCGTTGTATGACTGCAAACATCTTTATATGTAGGATTTTCGGTATTACCACCGCTATAGCCAACTTCAGTTTTTAAAACTCCAGCTAATTTCTGTAGGTAATATTCAACACCCCAAAAACATCCTGCTGCCAAAATTGCTTCTTCAGTATCCACAACATCAATGTCAGCAACGAAATCAAGCGCTAATGAATTTACACAATGTCTAGTATTACGCAATGTCATTCCTTCACCACGAAATACGTGACCCAAATGCGCATTACAAGATTTACATAATATTTCAATTCGTCTACCATCACTGTCAGGTTGTTCTAAAATAGTCCCAACAATTGCATTATCAAAACTTGGCCAACCGCATCCCGAATGAAATTTATGTTGCGCCCTAAACAAAGCAATGCCACAATTACGGCACAAATATGAGCCAGCACCTTCAAAATCGGTATATAATCCAGTATTAGGATATTCAGTGTGTTTGTCGCAAATAATGCTTTTCATTTCTGGAGTCAAACTCGCTGTTTTTAGCATTTTATTTCCTCATCTGTAAAAATTAATTCAACGTATAAGTTGCCTACTATGCACCATTTTCAAAACGCAATAAATCGCCTGGCTGACAATCCAAAATTAAACAAATTTTATCTAGCGTTTCTAATCTAATCGCTTTAGCTTTACTATTTTTTAAAATTGATAAATTCGTTGCCGTTATACCAACTTGCTCCGCCAAATCTTGTAATTTCATTTTACGTTTAGCCAACATGACGTCTAATTCTATTATAATTGACATAATTATCCCCTATATTGTTAGCTCTTGTTCTTCGTTAATTTTTTGCCCCAATTTCATTACTTGACCAATAATAATTAACACAATCGCAAAAAATATAGCAGTTAAATTATCAATACCCAATGTAAAAGCTATAGTTCGTTGACCTACAGGGTTATTAAACGTAACACACAAATGGAAAAACATTTGATAAATTGGCTGTAAAAATAATCCACTAACTAAAGAAATAATTCCTAGTTGTCTATATGACTTTGCATTATCCAGATTAAATACTTTTCCATTAGCATAATTTTTAGATAATTTAAGCATTATGATCGTGCCAAGTAATAATGGAAGCACTGTAAAAAATGAACCAATAAAGCCAAAAATACGACTTATTAATCTCAGAGACAACATAAACTCATCTATATTTTTATGATGTACATTCATAATTGCAGAAAACCCCTGCAAACTTAACATAAATTTACTAATCTCCAAAGTTGGAAATACCCATGGAATAATTACCATTAAAATAAATAAGACAAACAAAATACGTAAAATTACAAGAATTGTTTTGCTGGTTGAAATAAGTTTTTGATTATTCATAATCATGCTCCTAAATGTGTTATATTATACTACTCAAAATAATTGAATCCCGAAAAATCCAATAACGAATTATAACATATTTTTAATGATATATAAATAAATTTTATCGTAATTCGATGATTTATTTACATCTTATCTACGGTATTTATACCTAATACATCGAAACCAGTTTTCAACGTAAATGCAGTTAGATTCGCCAAATGTAATCTGCTAGCGATTAATTCGTCACTTTCCGCATTTAATATTGGACACGCTTCATAAAATCGCATAAATAATCCTGCCAAATTATACAAATACAAACACAAATAATGCGGATAACATTCGTTACTACTCAACACTAAATGATCGCTAAATTTGGCAATCATTACCGCCAAATTATGTTCGTCTTTGTTGGTAATTATAATCTCCGCTGTATTAAATTCCACTTCGCCAGTATATTTCCGCAGAATACTTTGTATCCGCGTATATGCATACAGCAAATACGGCGCAGTATTACCGTCAAACGCCAGCATTTTATCAAAACTAAATATGTAATCGCTAACTCTGTTTTTTGCTAAATCAGCGTATTTTACAGACGCTATAGCCATTGTTGTAGCTAGTTCTTGCTTGGCGTCTTCACTCCATTCGCTTTCGCGCTCATTTATTATTGTATACGCACGATTAATTGCCTCATCCAATAAATTAATCAGCTTAATTGTATCACCACTTCGCGTCTTAAATGGTCTTCCATCTTCGCCCATCATAGTACCAAAAGCGACATGCTCCAGCTTAGTATCCGGTTTCACCAAATGAGCTTTTTTACTCGTGGCGAATAATTGCTTCATGTGTAATGATTGTCTAGCATCGATAACATAAACCAAACGATTGGCGCCCAATTTATTCACCCGATCATCAATTGCTGCTAAATCGGTGGTTGCATATAAATATCCGCCATCGCTTTTTTGTACAATAAACGGGGTTTCTTCTTTAGTATTGATTTCACCATCAGCAAAAAATACACATTTGGCTCCATTACTTTCAACGATAATATTTTGCTTCGTCAAATTTGCAACCATAGGCGCCAATGCATCATTATACGAACTTTCACCTACAGCATCTTCTCGGGTTAATTTGACACCCAATTTTGCGTATATAATTTCACAATGTTTTAATGAAATATCGACAAATTTACGCCATATCGCTAGAATTTCTGGATCGCCACCTTGCAATTTCACCACGTAATCCCGCGATTTATTGGCGAATATCTCATCTTCATCAAAACGAACTTTGGCTTTACGATAGAAACTCTCTAAGTCACCGAGAACTAATTCCTCAGCGCTTTGCTTATTTTCTACTAAACACGCAGTTAACATGCCAAATTGCGTACCCCAATCACCCACGTGGTTGCGACGAATAACTTTATTCCCCAAATACTCAAACATACGCACCAACGCATCACCAATAATCGTGCTACGTAAATGACCAACATGCATTTCTTTTGCCAAATTTGGGGCGGAATAGTCAACCACAATCAAATCATTTTGCGAGTTTTTGCACGCTGGATTCGCGCCATTTTGCATTAAATAACTCGACAAATAAGCATCATTCAAATGTAAATTGATAAACCCAGGTCCAGCAACCTCGATTTTACTCAGCATATTGCCACAATCAACAGCGCCAATCACCTTATTGGCAAGCTCGCGTGGATTGCATTTTTGTGATTTGGCAGCAGCCATAATTCCATTCACCTGATAATCACCGTATTCACTACGCGATGCGTCTTGCAACAAAACTGGAATTGATTCACTTATTCCAAGCGCAGTAAATGCACCACGAAATTTTTTCTCTAACTCATTTGCGATTGTGTACATATTTCTTTAACTTCCTTTAATTCTTTAACTATATAATTTATTTTAAAAATATCTTATCTTCCAATTTAATTTCTATTTTAATGATGTAACATCTTCCATCTATCTTTCGTCAAGCGATATAAAACATGTAAGCTCAATGGATTCTCTCTAAGTAATTTAGGGTGATAAAAATCTTCGTTTTCATTATTTATCATACCAAGTTTTTGCATTACCCGCTCTGATTTTTTATTGATTTTTGCGGTTAATGCTATAATCTCATTTAAATTGAATTCATTAAAACCAATTTCTAAGCATTTCTGTGCTGCTTCAACAGCAAATCCTTGACTCCAATATTCTTTGGCAATTCACCAAGCAATTTCAATATTTGGGGTAACAGGTAAACTACTATCACAATGAATTAATCCAACAACGCCAATAAATTGATACGTCTCTTTTAATTCACATGCATACATACTATATCCATATTGAAGAAGGTGTTGCTTTGACTTATCAATAAGTGCAAATGATTCTTCCCTAGTTCTTACATTTGGGAAAAATTCCATTACTTCTGGATCTTGATTTAATACAACAAATGGTTCAATATCGCTATCAATCCAATCTCGCAAAATCAATCTTTCTGTTTCATACATACGTAATTTTTTTAATATATTCTATTGTGCTAAATTGTTTTACGGTTAATGATGTCATTATTTGCAAATCCTCTCAGGTAAATCATATACCATTATTTTATCACATAACCTGAGTCCTCACTTTTTAAAGATCCCACAAAAATGATGAGTTTGTAATTTTAGAATATGAATTCGCTCCAGCATGTTATATGGTTTGCAAACATATTTCAAGCCACCAGCTTCAGCTAGATGGCGGATTAATTAGCAAAGCCTACGTTACCTGAGCTTTGGTCAAATAGCACTTGGTAACTATTAAATAAGTTATTGCCAGCATTTACTTTATTTTTATCACTTTCGGTGGCAACAATTTTTTCTGCTAGTGGTAAGTCTAGTAAGCCTTGTTGTGTTGGAATTTGTGCGCTGATAATATTTTTTACCTTTCCGTCTGGGTCAAATTTAATCCAGGTTGGTAATGGAGAAAACTCAAAATTAGTTTTGTCGGATCCGCTATCAAAGATAGTATCATAAGTATCTTGTCCACTATCACTAACATCGGCATCAGTGTGGTAATAAATAACTGGTATTTGCCTATCGTTCTAACATGGAGTGGTAATAGTGGCATAAACATTACTATTAGAGCAAATATTTGATTGATTCAGTTGAGTAAGTGCAAAATTAACTATTTGTGCTGAAGATAGTTGACCAAAAGTTAAAGTAGATTGGGCTACATTAATAAGCAACATTTGGTTATATGGATATGGTAGTTATAATTTAGCACTTACTTGATTATCCATCTCTAGGCCTAATATTGCCTGCACATGATTACCTGGGACTAACTCTGCTGTTGTTAATATTACTGGGGTTTGGGTTTAAGAATTTAAGGTGTTACCCATGGTGGTTGGAAAACTGACACTGGCATAAGCTAATATTCCAGTGACACTGTGTGAACCACCATCATAATTAACTATTACTTCTTGAGTTGTTTTTTGTAAGTTGGGTCCAACATATGATTCGTATGTTTGAGCCAACATTACTTTCTGCTCGCCAGTAGGGTAAAACCTTTCAATACAGCACTACAAGTAAATATTCTACCTTAAATTTGAGGTTAACGCAAATTTTTTATGACCTTCAGAAAATGCACTTTTTAATTAGCAATATTCTTTATAATTGCTTTGCTAGTCAATTCAGTAAATTTATTTTCTATACCTTTATTAGTTAATGTATAATTACTTCTTGGTGTACAATTGCTATGAGCAGATTGTTGCGTAACAAAACTTTGCAATAAAACCAATTTTGCTATTTTATAGAGGGTTTTAAAGAAATGAAGTCTACTCTCCAAAGTTGGTACTTAATTTGTTTATTTTTGTTAAATATGTTAATCATTGCTGGATGCATCAATAGTGGACAAGCAAGTGACCCTAATAATACAGCAACTTTGGCGATAAAATTAAATCCACCGGCAATTCTAATCAATGATACCGCTACTGTTACAGTTTCTTTAGAAAGCAGTTCTGACATTACCCAAGCGGTAAAAGTTACCATAAAATCTGATAGTAAGGCGACAATATTACCAGATTATAGTTGCCAATTAACTACTGAAAGCCCAAACTGTACTGCAATTGTTCAATCTGGATCTAACCCAGGTTCTGCAACTATTGAAGCTAGCTCAATAGGATGTGGCCCTGTGTATTCTACTCTTAAGATATTTTTAGAGTCCCAGCCAGGAACCTTATCAATAAATGTTTCCCCTAACTTAGCTTTATTTAATGAAAGCTTGACTACTACAGTAACTTTAAATGATAGTGTAGGAATTAAAACACCATTACCAGTTATGCTTAATGGTGGCAATGATGTTATAATACCCCCCAATTATGACTGTAAATTATCTAGCTATAGTACAGTTTGTGATGTTCCAATAAAATCCAGTACTATTTCAGGAAATTATATAATTAGTGCCAGTGCAACTGGTTATGAAAGTGCCATAACTACTTTGGATGTAACCAACTTTAAGGTGTTATATATGCTAGAGAGTGATAATTTTATTGGTGCGTCAATTCAACCTAGCTTGTTAAAAGGTGATAGTAATACCCTTTATGGCACCACTTATACAGGAGGAAAGTATAATTTGGGCTCAATATTCCAAATAACTACTGCAGGCGATTTTACTATTTTATATTCTTTTTATAGCAATGGTGCTGGCCCATCTTCATCTTTAATACAGGATGATCAAGGTAACCTTTTAGGTGTTACTTGCTTAGGCGGAAAATATAATGGTGGAATTATTTTTAAGTTTATGGCGGCAACAAGTCAATTAACTAATTTAGCGTCATTTAAACCAGGCGAAACTGGTAATTGTCCACAGGGAAATTTAGTAAACTATAATGGTTCTTTGTATGGCGTTACACTTGATGGGAATGGTACAATATTTCAATTTTCATTTAATACGCAATTATTAAGAAATTTATATAGTTTTACAGATAGTAGCGATGGTATCTATCCAGTAGGTGGGTTAACGCTCGGACAAGATGGATATCTTTATGGCATAACTGAATCTGAGGGAATTTATGATTACGGGACGATTTTTAAATTTGGTACTGAGAGTGGTGATTTTCAGACTCTATTTTCATTTGACAATACGCATTCTAGCGGAGCAAATCCTGTGGGAGCTTTAATTTTTGGTAATGATAATATTTTTTATGGTACAACATTATTAAGTCCAAATGACACAGGTACTGTATTTTCTTTTGCTGAGAGTGGAGAAGCAATAAATTTAACTTCAACTCAGCTAGACGGTAATAATGGAGCTTGGCCTCATGCAGGACTGGTCCAAACTAATGATGGGAATTTATATGGTACAGCATTAGGCGGTGGGCAGGATTTTTACGGGGCTATTTTTAAGTTCACTCCATCTTCCGAGAGCCAGTTGTCTGGACAAATAAATTTATTATACTCATTTAATAGTGAAAATGGTGTATGTGCGCCTAGAACAAGCTTGACTGAGGATGATAATGGAAACTTGTTTGGTATAACAGGTTATTGTCTTGGACATAACAACAATCCGATAACACCGAAAATATTTGGGTTTTCTCCACCAAGTAGTAATTAAATTTAATTCACATAGACATTAGATATACTGGATGTACTACTCTATGGTCAAATACATGGACATCTTCTGGCCTTAGTCAATATCCAGTATTTGTTACATCAGTGACTACATATAACTATATAAGGTAACTCTTATTTTCTGGCATGCCGTGGAATTACCCCAATTAAAAGCATGAAAATTTATAATTGTCTTTAATCATGAATTACCTAACTTTGGTCGCAATCTAGATTTATTAAAAATATTTTGCCCTTTGATAATTCCTTTGCGATGCATTTTTTGCTCCTCTGCTGGTAAATGAATTTCTTCGCGACATTCGTTGCTGCAACATCCTTCGTATTTGGCATTGCATTCTGCGCATTGTATAAATAATAAATGACAACCGCTGTTTGCGCAATTCACATGTGTGTCAGATTTTGCGCCACATTGATGACAAACCGAAATTGTTTCTGCGCCAATTTGTTCGCCCAAACGATTATCAAATACGAAATTTTTACCGAGAAATTTATTCTCCAAACCTTTAGCTTTTACGTTATTGGCGTAATGAATTATTCCGCCTTCTAGATGATAAACGTTTTTGAAGCCATTATGCAACATCCAGCTACTAGCCTTCTCACAGCGAATTCCACCAGTACAATACATGATTATATTCTTGTCTTTATTATCCTTCATCATATCAACCGCCATTGGCAATTGTTCGCGAAATGTATCGCTCGGAATTTCTATTGCATTTTTAAAATGTCCAACTTCGTATTCATAATGGTTGCGCATATCAATCAATATCGTTTCAGGGTCGTTGGTCAGCTGATTAAATTCTTCTGCCGACAAGTATTTACCAATCGCAGACATACTAAACGCTTGGTCGTTAATTCCATCGGCAACAATCTTTGCACGCGCTTTTACTTTTAACACCCAAAAAGATTTGCCGTCGTCATCGACAGCAACATTTATTCTCAAACCTTCTAAGCCATTAATCGAATACAAATAAGCCTTAAATGCATCAAATTTACTTGCAGGAACACTTGCCTGCGCATTTATTCCTTCGTGCGCGACATAAATTCGTCCAAATACATTTAATTGTTCAAGATTAATGTATAATTCATCACGAAAACTCTGCGGATTTTCAATCGCAAAATACTTGTAAAATGAAATAGTTACGCGAGGCTCAGTCTCTTGGTACAATTTTGCCTTCAGATCTTTTGGATTGCACCGATTGTACAATATTTTTGATTTTTTCTTAGGAATTGAATTATCCTTATGTTCTGTAGCATTATCTACAGCATCATTTATTTGCGAATTATTTTCTAACATAATATCCTCTCAATATGTGAAATTTATTGTCATTATAATCAAGCAGTCTTACATTCCCTGATCATCTGATTTAATCATCATATGAATAGCGCTTAACATGCTTTGCCCAAGTAAATACGAGCGATAACCGCTCCAACCATGTACCGAATCAGGCAAATTATCATTATCTTTAAACGGCATTTCCAGCGTAAAAGACAGGCAATCAAATTTATCGCCAACCCAATTCGTTGCAACAGTTGCCATTTCTGTTGAAAAATGACCTTTTTCGTAGCCATGTACCGTCTGATAGTCTGGGTTAATCATTTCAAAATATCGCTTGAATTGCGCGTCTAATCTACGTTGTTTGTCACTAAAACTCGGATTATCGTCACATCCAGCAGTAAATACATACGGAATAGCCTCATCGCCATGAATATCAAAAAACATATCACAGCCAACTTCCATCATTTTCTCGCGAACATAAAATACTTCTGGAGATTTGTCTATACTTGGCGTCAACCACTCGCGATTTAGATTGCTACCACTAGTGTTTACACGCAAATTGCCATTCGCAGCTCCATCTGGATTCATATTCGGCACCAAATAAAATACACAATCTTGTAGCAATGTATTACTCACCGAATCAGCTTCATCAATCAGGCGGTGAATTAACCCCTCCATAAACCATTCCGCCATAGTTTCACCAGGATGTTGGCGTGCGATAATCCAAATCTTATGTACCGCATGTTCGGCGTCGCCAAGCGTTATCAAATCAATATTCCGACCTTGTTTCGTTTGTCCTAAAACCGTGTGCGAGGCTATTGATGCTTCATTGCATAAGCCGATTAATTCCAGATGTTGCTGATACGAATACGGCTCAAAATACGCAAAATACACCGAATCAGCTTCCGAACAAAGCTCAAAGTTCATGATATTCACGTCAAGCTGCGTTGGTACACGAAACCACGATTTATTGTCATAACTAACACAAATCGCATAATCCTTCCAGCCATCAGGATATGCAGTTTTATCTATATCCAAAAAGCTTAATTTTAATGGAGTATTTGCAACATTACTTAGCTGGAAATAAAACCATTGTGCAAAATGCGAATTAGTGTCCGCTCTAATTTTAAATTGCAGATCAGCTGGATTCTCCAGACTTACTACTTCAATGCTTCCTGCATCAAAAGCTGTATTTAACATAATTTTTTGCGCCATCATTTGTTTTTCCTCCATACCATAAAACCCAAAATTTAAAGACAAACGTATTTAAGCATCTTGTCTTGTATCTGCGATAACTATTTCGCGAATACATACATTTTGTGGCTGATTATATGCAAATACTATTGATCTTGCAATATCATCTGGATTTAAGCCTTTTTCAATAGTACTAGCTTTCCAATTTTTATAGCCATCAACAATAGCCTTATCTGTAGTATGTGACAACAATTCAGTTTCAACAACACCAGGTGCAATAATTGTCATTCTAACGTTAGAACCAGCTATTTCTGAACGAATATTTTCTGACAAAGCATGTACGGCGAATTTAGTTGCGCAATAAGCAGCATGATCAGGGAATGTCTTACGCCCAGCAATAGAAGAAATATTAACGATCGTTCCGCTATTGCGACTAATCATGCCCGCTAGGACAGTTTTTATCCCATTTAACACGCCCATAACATTGACATTCATCATATCTTGCCATTCTACTGGACCTTGACTCACAATATTACCCAAAAGCATTATGCCAGCGTTATTTACAATCAAATCAACCTTACCAAATTTTTCTTCTGCCAAATTAACAGCATTCTGAAAATCTACTAAATTGGTAACATCAACTTTAACACAAAGTGTATTAGGTAATTTGAGCGCCTCCAACTTATCAATTCTCCGAGCCAACAATAATAATGGATGACCAGCATTAGATAACTGCATCGCTGTAGCGCGACCAATACCAGAACTAGCGCCTGTAATAACTACTAATTTTTTCATTTTGATAGCCCTTTAAAAATTTATAATTGAAGATAACCATAATGTAGAATTTTTTTGGATAAATTAATCGTCCCAACAACAAATATTATAACACAAAATGACGAATTAATAAGCTGTTTTAATACATGTCGATAAAATTATACATTTAGTAAAAATAGCTACATTTAATATCAACTGTAATAGTTTATTTTATTAAAGGGTCACCACTAAAAATGGTATAATTACGCATATTATAGTTTCACACACAGGAGAAATATAGATGCTTCGTAATTTTATACACAAGAAAAAAAGCCTATTTGTCGCAATCGCACTTAGTTTGAGTGCGATTACTTATTCTGCTGCAGCTAGTGCCACAGAAGCTAACATGACAACCACAAATATCACAGCACCGAGTAATCCAGATTTTTCAAACATTTATGACAATGTCGGCAAATCGGTGGTAAATATCAGTGTCACCCAAACTGTAAAACCAACACAGACAATGGAAAGCACAGGCGACCCGCTATTTGATTACTTCCTAAAACGTATGCCACAGCAACAGCAACGCCAATATAAAGCGCGTAGCCTTGGGTCTGGTTTCGTATTATCCAGCGATGGCTACATTATGACAAATGCTCACGTAGTTGCCAATGCGGAGACAATCACAGTAAAATTCAGCGATAACAAAGAATTCAAAGCCAAAATAATTGGTGCAGATACCGATACAGACGTTGCTGTAATTAAAATCGATGGCAAAGATTTACCAACGGTAAAAATTGGTAATCCAAATAAATTAAAACCAGGCAATTGGGTTGTAGCAATTGGCTCACCATTTGGTCTGGAAAACACCATTACACAAGGAATTATTTCTGCATTATCACGCAATTTACCTGATGATAATTATATTCCATTTATTCAAACTGATGTACCGATAAATCCAGGTAATTCAGGTGGTCCATTAATCAATCTAGACGGCGAAGTAATCGGTATTAATTCGCAAATCTACAGCAAAACTGGCGGATACATGGGAATCTCATTTGCCATTCCGATTGATTACGCCATAAAAGTTTCCGATCAACTAAAAGCCACAGGAAAAGTATCACGCGGACGCCTTGGAGTTGCAATTCAGTCTGTCACACCAGAACTAGCTGGATCGTTTGGTTTAAAAACTGCAATTGGCGCACTTGTAAATAGCGTTGAAGCCGATTCTGCTGCGGAAAAATCTGGAATCCAAGTTGGCGATATTGTGCTATATGCAAATGGTCAAGAAATTACCAATAGTAGTCTATTACCAAGGATAGTCGGACAATTGGGTCCAAACCAAAAAGTTACATTAGTAGTTTGGCGCAATAACAAACAGGTAACAATTAATGCCACAACAATGGCAACTACAGAAAACGCAACTGATGTTGCACAAAATGTAGACGCTGAAGGTAAAATTAAAAGAATTCCGCGCATTGGCGTCGCGGTTACGAGCCTAACAAAAGAACAGCTCAGGCACGCTGGCATCAAATATGGAATATTAATTCATGGTACAGATGATGATGCACAGTTAGCTGGACTATTGCCTAATGATATAATCATTGGTGTTGGTAATACGCCAGTTACAAGTCTGAATCAATTCATTGCAATAGTGGCAAAGGCAAAGCAAAATGATAATTTGGCATTAAAAATTTGTCGTAGTAGTGGAAATCAAAAATTCACACTATTTATTCCCGTAACCGTTGGTGCAGATAAAAAATTAAAGTAAATAAAACCAGCATTTTAGGCTAAAACATGCAAAATATTAGAAATTTCTCGATAATTGCCCATATTGATCACGGTAAATCAACTCTTGCTGACCGTTTAATTGAATTCTGCGGAGGTCTAGACAAGCGTGAAATGGCCTCTCAAGTTCTTGACTCAATGGATATTGAAAAAGAGCGTGGCATAACAATTAAAGCTCAAACGGCAGCCTTGCAATACAAAGCACTGAATGGACAAATATACAATCTAAACCTGATTGACACACCAGGTCACGTTGATTTTTCCTATGAAGTGTCACGTTCTTTGTCCGCATGTGAAGGGGCGCTTCTTGTAGTTGATGCATCGCAAGGCGTCGAGGCGCAAACTGTGGCAAATTGTTACACCGCAATCGAGCTTGGCGTGGAAGTATTACCCGTTTTAAATAAAATCGACCTCCCGTCTGCAGAACCAGATCGCGTTGCCGAAGAAATCGAAGATATTATTGGAATTGAAGCACTTGAGGCAACACTTTGTTCAGCTAAAACTGGGCTTGGCATTCAAGATGTACTGGAATTAGTCATTAACAAAGTACCGCCACCAAAAGGTGATATTAATAAGCCACTAAAAGCATTAATTGTTGACTCATGGTTTGACAATTACGTTGGTGTCGTAATGTTAGTGCGCATAGTTGATGGTGAATTAAAACCCAAAGATAAAATTCGTTTCATGAGTAACAAAGCAACATATTACTGCGAACATGTTGGCGTATTTACACCAAAATCAGTAAATAAACCATCATTATCCGCAGGAGAAGTTGGTTTTGTTATCGCTGGAATCAAAGAGCTACAGTACGCAAAGGTTGGCGACACTATTACCCTAGAAAATAATCAAGCAAGCGAAAGTTTACCTGGATTTAAAGAAATACAACCCAAAGTTTTTGCGGGACTTTACCCGGTTGAATCGCATGATTATGAAGCACTTCGCGATTCACTTGAAAAATTAAAACTCAACGATGCATCTTTGCATTACGAACCAGAAGTATCACAAGCATTGGGATTTGGCTTTCGTTGCGGATTCTTGGGTTTATTGCATATGGAGATTGTGCAAGAACGCTTGGAACGCGAATTTGATATGGATTTAATTACAACAGCACCAACCGTTGTGTATCAAATTGTCGAAAAAGGTGGCAATGTTATTGAAATTGAAAATCCATCGCGCTTACCTGATCCGAGCAAAATAGAGGAAATTCGTGAGCCAATTATTATCGCTAACATATTGGTACCAAATGATTATCTTGGTAATGTAATTACGCTTTGCACCGAAAAACGTGGCATACAAATAAACATGCAATACATGGGGCGCCAAGTAATGCTAAACTACGAAATGCCAATGAATGAAGTGGTTTTAGACTTCTTCGATAAATTAAAATCAGTATCGCGTGGTTATGCATCTTTTGACTACGAATTCAAAGAATTCCGCACGTCTGACTTAGTTAAATTAGACATATTGGTAAATGGAGAAAAAGTAGATGCATTATCATTAATTGTTCATCGCGCTAACTCAATATATAAAGCACGCGAATTAGCCGCCAAATTGCGACAATTAATCCCTCGGCAAATGTTTGATATCGCTGTACAAGCTGCAATTGGCGCAAATATTATAGCACGTGAAACTATCAAAGCAATGCGGAAAAATGTACTCGCAAAATGCTATGGTGGCGATATTAGCCGTAAGAAAAAACTGCTTGAAAAGCAAAAAGCTGGTAAAAAGCGTATGAAGCAAGTTGGTAATGTTGAGATTCCACAATCTGCATTCTTGGCTATATTGCAAGTTGATAACTAAAGAAATACACGAATTGTAAAGTAAAGATAACTACTTAGCAACATTAAGCGTATACACGAACAAATTAATTTTTCCCTCATGAGTTATCACAAAATCGGTAAAAATCAATTTGTTCGTGTATAATTATAACCATCATTGCTGAGTAGTTATAAGTGAAGTGCGAAAAACCATAACAATATCAAAGGAGATTAAAATGAAAAAATGCCCATTTACTAAAGCAAATGGCGCACCAGTTACTGAAGACCAAAACAGTATAAGTGCTGGCAGCCAAGGTTCATTAACTTTTGATAATTTTTACCTATTTGAAAAATTAGCTCATTTTAATCGAGAACGAATTCCTGAACGAGTTGTACATGCCAGAGGCAATGGCGCATATGGAACATTTACTCTTACTAAAGACATGTCCGAATATACTATCGCTGATTTCCTAACTGGTGTTGATAAAAAAACTCCCTTATTAATTCGTTTTTCAACTGTCGGCGGCGGGCAAGATTCTAATGATTATGCACGCGATCCACGTGGATTTGCGGTTAAATTTTACACACAACAAGGAAATTGGGATATGGTGGGAAATAATACCCCGGTATTTTTCCTACGCGATCCAATTAAATTCCCTGACTTCATTCATTCACAAAAAAAAGATCCACAAACTAATTTACCAGATCCAGCTCATGCATTTGAATTTTGGGCAAATTCCCCACAATCATTACACCAAATGACAATATTAATGTCAGATCGTGGTATTCCCGCAACATTACGCCACATGCATGGATTTAGTTCACATACATTAAGTTTTTACAATAATAAAAACGAACGATATTGGGTAAAATGGCATTTTAAAACAAAACAAGGCATTAAAAATCTTACAAATGAAGAAGCTGCTAAAATGCCGAGTTTTGGCGCACAAAAAGACCTAGTTGATTCCATAAATCGTGGTGATTTTCCAAAATGGGCGGTCAAAGTACAAATTATGACAACCGAACAAGCAAAAAATTACCATATTAATCCATTTGATCTAACTAAAATATGGCCACATAAAGATTTTCCATTAATTGAAATTGGCGAATTAGAATTAAACAAAAATGTGGAAAATTACTTTCTTGAAGTTGAACAAGCCGCATTTAGCCCAAGCAATTTTGTTCCAGGAGTCGGGGCATCACCAGATAAAATGTTACAAGCCCGTTTATTGGCTTATCCAGATGCGCACCGTTATCGATTAGGCACAAATTTCACGCATTTGGACGTAAATAAACCACTTTGTCCAGTAAATAATTATCAACGAGATGGAAATATGGCAAGCAAATCCTCCATAGCATCACAAACAAATTATTATCCAAACTTAAATAATAATGCTCCACAAATATCCACGGAATACACCGAACCACCCATACCAATTTTGGAAGATGCATGGATAAAAGCCTATGACACGCAGAATGAAGATAATTTCAAACAAGCTGGGGATCTGTATCGCCTTATGACTGAAGAACAAAAAAATATTTTAGTAGAAAATATCACTAATGGGCTAAGTCGGGCAACTAAAGAAGTTCAAGAAATTATGTTAAAGCAATTTTATGCTGCCGACCAAGACTACGGAAATAGAGTCCAGAAGGGATTATAATAACGAATGAATTACGCGTGGTAAAATTTTATGCTCAAGATTTAATACTCGTTCAGTTAATGATTGCAACGTTTCATTTTCTTTAATTTCCAAGGCTTCTTGAGCTAAAATTGGTCCACAGTCCAATTTATCGGTTACAATATGAACTGTTACTCCTGTGACTTTAGCGCCGTAGTCAAAAGCTTGTTTTACCGCATCAACGCCAATAAAAGCGGGTAATAACGATGGGTGAATATTAATAATCTGATTAGGAAATTGTTGCACAAATGAACTAGTCAAAATACGCATGAATCCAGCCAACACAATTAATTTTGGCTGGATTTTGTTTATTTCATTCGCTAGAACTGCATCAAACGCTTCTCGATTCGGATACTGCTTATTTTCTATTATAAGAGTATTAATTCCCTTGGATTTGGCAAATTCTATTCCTGCTGCATCTGCCTTATTACTAATTACACATTTTATTTGTAAGCCTAAGCCTGCCTCATAAATTGCTTTTAAATTAGAGCCACGTCCAGAAATTAATACCACAATTCCATTCATATTTTAACCCAATCAATGGAATTTTTACCATGTCCAACTAGATATTGATTTGCTTTTGAAAAATGTCCACACCCGATAAACCCCATATGCGCAGAAAGTGGTGACGGATGACTACTTTCTAGGATTAAATGCTTTTCTTTACTGATAAATAATCGCTTTTGCTTAGCAAAATTTCCCCACAACATAAACACTATATCGTTGTAATTTAGACTTATATATTTGATAATTGCATCGGTAACATGAGACCAGCCAATATGAGCCAATGAATTCGCTTGATTTTGTAGCACAGTTAAACTTGAATTCAGCAGTAAAACTCCTTGCTTTGCCCAGTGAATTAACAATTCGCCATTGGCATTACTTAAATCGGCTTCCTTATATTCCAAAGATAATTCTTTGTAAATGTTGCGTAATGACGGTGGCAATTTTATTCCTGCATTTACAGCAAATGCCAAACCATTGGCTTCATATTCGCCGTGGTATGGATCTTGTCCTAAAATCACAACTTTAATTTCGCTAGGTTTCACATATGCCAACGCATTGAAAATTAACTCACATGGTGGATAAATTTCGTTGCTAGCACTCAACTTTTGTAATTTTTGATCAATATCAATCAATTGAGAGCTACATGTTGTGAATAATATTGATCGCCATGTTTCATCAATATTGTTTATTGCAGGCGTTAAATATGTTAATTGCTCCAATATGGGACTTTTCATAGGGTCTATTTGTATTCTACCACATTAGTCATTGGCGCCACTTTTGGCTTTGGATTTAATTTATTAAAATCAATTTGCGTAGTTAAATTATCCATCACATCTGACGCTAAACTGTCCGAAGCGTCCTTAATCAGCTTTGGAACATTATAATTTACCTGCTGATCAGGATCATTTAAAAGCTTAACTTCACCACCATGACCAGCAGCAGTAAATGCAGCAATAATCTGCTTAGTTTTGGTATTCACTAATTTATAATCAACACTTAGATCTATATTGTATATTGCAGATGTTTTGTTAGTACCCATAATCGGATTACGATTTTCATAGGCACTAACATTATTTAGATAACCAATTAATATGTAATCTGGTTGATTATCATTCGCATTATTGGTTGTAACTGCGCTTTCAGGTGCTGATTCTGCATTCTTTATTGCTACAGAAGATTCTTTAGGAATATTAACTGGCGGCACACTTGCCACATCCATAGCTTGAATTACAGATAAAATATCCTTTTTATTGCTTTGCCATGTCTTAATAGTTGGTGCAGCATCTACAACAGTAAATTGCCGGCTTTTAATTAATGCGCCTTTTACAGCAGCGGAAAACATCTTCATATTTTTTTCCACTCGACTTACTACCTGAGTATCAATACTAGAACTTTGAGATGAATATCCATATCCAGATTCAGAAGAGCTATGACTACTTTGTGTGTATTTTATTGGAGTTTTCACCTCCGTTGTATAAATTAAGTCCGCAACACCAACGCTTGGCACAGCAAAAACGCTGGCGCTCAATGCTATTAGTAACGTAAATACAACTTTTTTCATAATAACTCTTTCTTTTAATCCCAGTCCTCACTTTTAATTTTATCTTATATTTATATAGGATAACTTACTAATTTTTATGTTCAAAGATTACAAACTCTATATTTCTCCATCATTCACTAAAAAATTAGTAAGTTATCCTATCATATTAAAACATTCAGTAAAAAGTGAACATTGGGTTTTATTTTACCATATCTTTACGGATTTGTTTTTGACCCGTCCAAACTTGTGCGCCTTGCTCAATATTAATTAGCTTCAGATTAAATATATAAAACACATCTTTAATATTTGCATCGGATTTGGAAATATTGCTTACAAATCCATCTAATTGACATTGCGCACCTTTCATTTTACCGATTTGCGCTTTGCTACCATATAACCCTGTTTGATTTTGTCTATCTAATTCGTCAACCTGATTTTGCATTTCTTGAGTTGAAATAACGTATGTACTAGTAACTTGTGGAGAATTTGACAATTGATCCACTATAGTTTGAGTAATATTTTCTGTATCAATGTATTGATCAGTTTTATTTCTTACTTTGGTTACAGTATACGTTTTACATTGATTGATTTTACCTGAACGAATTAATTGCGTTGCCATTTGAGTTGCAACCATATTCAAATCAGTTGAACCAAAGTCTGTATTTACTGTTTCTACCGCATTGCTATCGCCGTAACTTACTTTACCACTACCAACAACAGGTGCATTTACCGCACACGAAGCCAACAATCCAAATGCTGCACTAGCAATGATGATTTTTTTTAACATTATTTAAAACTCCTAAAAATTTACTATACTCGAAATATTTGAGTCAAAGACTAAGAGTATATATTAAGTTTGCGGCTTATGGTGTGTACCGCGTCAATCAGGTGCATCACATTATCAATTTTAGCACTCGGTAATATACCATGTCCAAGGTTAAAGATATGACCATGCAATGAACCATTATTTGCTTTGGCGTAATTAGTCAAAATACGTTCAACTTCATGCCAAATCACGTCTTTGTTACCAACCGAAAGGATTACTGGGTCCATATTCCCTTGTAATACAACATCTGAACCAACAACATTTCTTGCTTGTGCCAAATCAATTGTCCAGTCCAAACCAATTGCGGTTGGATGAATATTTTTTATCTGCGGTAGCCAAATCCCACCACCTTTTGTAAATACTATACTAGGTATAGATTTACCATTGTGTTCCTTAATTAAACCATTGAGAATTTTTTGCAAATAAAATAAAGAGAATTCTTGATAGGCGGATTCACTTAAAACACCACCCCAACTATCAAAAATCATTACCACATCAACGCCAGATAAAATTTGCGCATTAAGATAATTAATTACTGCAGTGGTTAATTTATTTAACAATTTATGCAAATATGTAGGATTTTGGTACAACCAATGCTTAATTTTTAGATAATTGTCGCTTTTCCCACCCTCCAACATGTAACATGCTAAAGTAAATGGTGAACCACTAAACCCGATAAGAGGGATTTTACCGCTTAACGCTGTTTTAATATTGCCAATTGTATCCATTACATACGATAAATCTGTATTTACATCAATTTCAGCTAAGTTATCGATATCTTTTTCGGTTTCTAATGGGTGCGTAAATTTAGGACCTTCGCCCTCTGCAAAATACAACCCCAAACCCATTGCATCAGGGACTACAAGTATATCGCTAAACATAATTGCGGCATCTAAATTAAAGCGCTCAATTGGTTGCAAAGTTACTTCACATGCAAATTCTGGGTTTTTGCATAAATTCAAAAAGCTACCAGCACTTTCACGAATTTTTCTGTATTCTGGTAAATAACGCCCCGCTTGACGCATCATCCACAAAGGTGTATATTCAGTTTTTTTACCAGATAATGTATCTAATAGTGTGTTGTTATGGAGCATTACTTCATTCCCAAATGTGGTGCTAATTCGTTAAGTGCTTTGGTGTATACATCTTGTTTAAAATTTACCACCAATTCTTTTGGTTCCCAATAGTTTATCCAACACCAAGCGTCAAATTCTTGTACTTCAGATGCTCTAAGATTTATATGATAATCTTGTCCAATAAATTTTAATAAAAACCAAATTTGTTTCTGTCCACGATAATGACCTTTACCATTAAGATTATATCTTCCTGGGACATCGTAATACAGCCAATTTTGTGTTTGCGCAACTATGCTAACATGGCTTTTTAGTAAGCCAAGCTCTTCATTTAATTCACGAAAAAGTGCTTCTTCCAAAGTTTCTTGTGGCGCAACACCACCTTGCGGAAATTGCCAAGAATCTTCGCCTTTACGTCGCCCCCAGAACACTTGATTTTTTGAATTAACTAAAATCATGCCAACATTTGGTCTGTATCCATCTTGATCTAACATTAGCAAACCTCTTTTGTATGTTTTAAATGCGTGTGATTTGATGTAACCACTGTATTTTATGACAATAGCAAACTCATAAATTTATTGACACATTACGTTATTTTATCATAGCTTAGCTTTAGATGGTGTTCAAAAATTTATTCCCTTAGAAGATTTTAAAATAATTACAATCACATAACACATCTAATTGAAAATTATGTTATAATACTTCCTTATGCTTATTTTTGTAGCGTAATTCAGGCGATGATACTCAATCACCGTCAGGATATTTATATAAATAAGTAAATTAAATATTTATTAAAACATTAGGAGTTTTATTGATGTATGCGGTAATAAAAACCGGTGGCAAACAATACCAAGTTGCTGTCGGCGAAAAATTAAAAATAGAATCGATACCAGCAGAAGTCGGAAGTCAAATCACCTTTACAGAAGTATTGATGATTACCAACGGTGAAAATGTGGTTATCGGGAATCCGGTAGTTGAAGGCGGTAACGTGACTGCGTCAGTGGTTAGTATAGGTCGTCATGATAAGATACGTATTTTCAAAATGCGTCGTCGTAAACATTATCAAAAACGTCAAGGACATCGTCAGAATTATACTGAGATCCAAATTGACGCGATTAATAATTAAGAAGGAAGACTAAGATGGCACAAAAAAAAGCTGGTGGTAGTTCGCGTAACGGACGTGACTCAAATCCTAAAATGCTTGGTGTGAAAGCATCTGGTGGAGAATTATTATCCGCAGGTAGCATTATTGTACGCCAACGTGGCACGCAATTTCACCCAGGTGAAAATGTAGGCATTGGTAAAGATCATACACTATTTGCAAAAGCGGACGGACATGTACAATTTTCTATTGGCGGTAAATTTAATCGTCGTATAGTAAGTATTGTTCCTGCTGAATAAATACTTTGAGTATTACTGATCGCATATTATGCCCTACTTTATTGAAGTGGGGCTTTTTAATATACTTAAACAAGTTCAAAATAATTGAATTAAACAAGCGACGACACCTATTAATAATAGGTTAGGAGCGCAGTAGAATTCAAGTATGAAGAAATTGTTTAGTATATACTCTTCTTTGTCTTTGAATCTAGGTCTAATAAAATGAAGCTACGCAATATCAAATTATCAGGGTTTAAATCTTTTGCCACTGCAACTAATATTGAGGTACGTGGTCAATTAGTTGGCGTTGTTGGACCAAATGGATGTGGTAAATCAAATGTGATCGACGCCGTGCGCTGGGTACTTGGCGAAAGCTCGGCGAAACAATTGCGTGGTGAATCAATGCAAGACGTTATTTTCAATGGTTCATTAAACCGCACACCTGTATCACGTGCGCATGTTGAATTGATTTTCGACAATAACGCAAAGCTCGCAAATGGACTGTGGAATAGCTACGATGAGATTTCAATTAAGCGAATGTTAACTCGCCAAGGTGAATCAATTTATTACATAAATAATCAAACAGTGCGTAGAAAAGATATTACAGATTTATTTCTGGGTACAGGCGTTGGCAATAAAGGATACGCCGTAATTGAGCAAGGAATGATTTCGCGGATAATTGAGTCTCGTCCTGAAGAATTACGTATGTATTTAGAAGAAGCATCAGGCGTGTCCAAATATCGCGAGCGACGCAAAGAAACGCTTACACGATTAAACGATGCAAAAGAAAATTTAATTCGCCTTGAAGATATAAATAGTGAATTAATTAAGCAAGTTGAAAGCCTTGAAGAACAAGCCAAAACTGCTAAAAAATATCAAGAATTACAAGGTATCTTGGAGCATAAAAAAGTTATTTCTATTGCTATTAAAGCAAATGAAGCAAATGAATTACTTAATTTAGCTAAGCAAAATATACAAGAATTCGAAGCCGAATTAAGTCTGCTTGGCGATCAATTAGCTGAGACAAATCATATTTTAGACGAAGCAAATCAAGATAAACAACAAAAAGAGCAAGAATTGCACAATACGATGATGCAATTTAATACATTACGCACAAATTTGGCGCGCGTCGAAGAACGTAATCGGCATTATAGCGATTTACTCAAGCGTTTTGCCAGCGAATCACATAATTTAACTGTCGAAGAACAAGAATTAAGCCAGCAACTCGAGTCAATAAATGAAGAAATTAGCATTTTAGATGAACAAATCGAAGAAATTAGCTACAAACATGAAGAAAAAGCTTTGCTAAAAGAAGAAAAAACATTAATATTACTTACATCAGAAGAATCTCATGTTAAATCTAGTGCGAATGTACAGGGAATTAGTAGCCAATATTCACAATTCAAGCACGAATTAGATTTATTAAAAAATAACGTTCAGCATAAAAAACAGCAAGCAAGCAATTTAGGTATTCGTTTGCAGCGGCTAGAACAAGAAACGCAGGGCTTAGATTTTAATCAAGATTATTTTTCTTTGCAACATGATATTGATGAGATAAATAAATTTCTTATAACAACAACTGCGACAATACAGACTTCAAAACACAGTATTCATGAAACGCAAAATGAGAAAGATATTATTTATACACAAATTAATAATACCAAGTCAGATATTGCAAGCCTTGCTGGGCAAATAAGCACATTGGAGAATATATTAAACCAACAGCAAACGGCAGATTTTGATGTAAGTAAATTATTAAACAATGCAGAAATTGAGACTAGATTATGGCAGGCTATAACTGTGGAAAATGGCTATGAATTGGCGTGTGAGGTAGCGTTGGGCAATATTCTAATGGCTTATGGAGTGGAAAAATTTGGCGATTATACCACAATTCCAGATAGTAAATTAGCTTTGTGGACTTGTAAAAATAGTCTAAATACGAATGAAGTTGCAAATAAAAATACGGCAAAATTGTCGTCTAAAATACAGATTAGTAATAAATTATTTCATAATATTTATGATTTATTGGATCAATATTATATTGTTGATGATTATAAAAAAGCATTACAGATGCTACCGAAATTAACCACGAATGAGAAAATTATTACCAAAGAGGGACATTTGTTAAGTAATGATTACGTAATTTTTAATGCTGCACATAAACAAGATAATATTTTGGAGCACAAAAATAAGCTAGAAGCTTTGAAGCTAGAACAAGAGAATGTAGAGCTTAAGTTAAGTGATTTATCGCAAAATTTGGCGGGAATAAATTCCGCGTTGAGTGAAAATCAAGGCAAATTAGCGGTGTTGGAGGCGGAGCTAAATACGCAACAACAGAAATTATATTCCACGCAATTGGAATTTTCCACGCAAGAACAAATTTACTTGCAAAATAAGCGCCACCAAGACAAATTAACTCAAGAGATAACGTTGTTGCGCCAAGAAATAAGCTATATTGATGATGAGATTGCTAGCTTGGAGGTGCAGGTTGAAGATCGGGTGTTTAAATTAGATGATGTAGAAAATATGCAACAAGATTTGGAGCTGAAGCAATTAGATAGTTTAACTGCGTTTAATTTGGCTAAGTCCAGTGTGGCGGGAATTGATGCTGAGATTAATCAGATTATTATAGATGGGCAGTTGCTAAGACAAAAACGGCAAAATCTAAATAATTTTATTCAAGATAAGCAGCAACAAATCGCCCAAGCCAAGCAAAAATTAGTTGCATTAAGCGCAGAAAAAAATGCATTAAACAATAATGATGCTGCCAATGAAATAGAGGTACTACAGCAAGATGTAGCAACTCATGCAACAAAAATGCAAGATATTCAGGAGCTATTGAACAAGCTGAATAATAAAATCGCTACAATAAGAAATAAAGCTACAACGTTTAATACAACATATCATAAATTACAAGAGAAAATTAATCAAGCTAAGTTTAAAGAGCAAGAACAGCTGATTTTATTAAAAACACATAATGAAAATTTGCTGGAACATAAATTAGAACCTGCGCAATTAAATGAATTATTGGCGGAAAATAAATTTACCGTGGCGGAATTACAAGATCAAATTTGGAATATCAATAAACAGATTGAGGTTCTTGGATTAGTAAATTTAAAAGCAATTGAGGATTTGGAGATTGCAAGTAGCAAGTATAAGGAATTATTGGATCAAGTTACTGATTTGACGCAAGCAATTGCTTCTTTGGAGTCTGCGATTGTCCATATTGATGAACAAACGCGAACGCTAATGCAAGATACTTTTGATAAGCTAAACCTGTCGATTGACGTTTATTTCAAAACTTTATTTGCTGGTGGAAGTGCTAATTTGGCATTAACCGATGCGGATATTCTGGTTGCTGGACTGCAAATATTTGCCCAACCACCAGGTAAAAAAAATAGCTCAATTCATTTATTATCTGGCGGTGAAAAGGCGCTGACCGCAATGAGTTTGGTATTTGCATTGTTTAATTTGAATCCAGCGCCATTTTGTTTACTTGATGAAGTTGATGCGCCACTTGATGACGCAAATACCTCTCGATTTTGTAATCTAGTCAAAGAATTGTCAGATAAAACACAGTTTATGTATATTTCACATAATCGGCTTGCAATGGAAATGGCAGATCAATTAGTCGGAGTTACCATGCAAGAAAAAGGGGTTTCAACTATGGTTAGCGTGAGTTTGAGCTCAATAGTTAATATATAAGCTTAACTCAAACTTATAAAAGTGTAGCCTCAGATTATAATATGTTATTATCTAAAGTATCAATACTACTTAATGAATTAGATCTATTTTTAGCAGACTTATTTGAATCAGTATCAGATGTATCTAAAACTACTAAACGTCTTTTTGTAGGTCTATCATCACTATTATATCTCCTATTATTAGGAGTATCATCATTTGTCGGTAATGCATCTAAGAGAGATTGAGTATTAAATGCGGTTACATCTTCATCTAAAAATTGATTTACTTGCCCTAACAATGCTGAATAATTAATCTTGTTTTCTTCACTGGATTCTGGCAATGTTTCATTAACCGCTCGTAGGAAATCCTCTAGCAAGTCATCACAATAAGAATTATCAACCTTTATATCTAAACCGTTTTCATATGTAAATTCTAATAACTCAGGTAAATCTGGAATACCACCTGTTTCCACATAATGTGCTAAAATAATCCCACATACTTGCTTCCCAGTTGTTATTATTGCTTTATCTTCTGCTGTCCATACGCTATTATCGCTATTTAATTTGGCAATAGCATCTGATAATGACCTGCCATCCATGATATTATCAATAAATTCAGATAGCTTATTTTGAATAGTAGTCAGCTCATCGCGATTACCTGCGACACAGGTTGTTGGAATATAATAATTAGAAATTCTCGGGCTCATAATGAATACTTTTTAAAAATGTTATTGTTAAATGTTTACTATGTCAATCGTCATAAATCCTTGATAATGTTATGGTTTTAACGATTATTTTATCAAAAAAATTGTTGACGGGATTTTTTATTTGTACCTATTCATCAAAACCAAAAACTGAATTATTTTTTACTGCGTCTCTTCTTGTATCAATACATAGCATGAACCAATCAAAGGCTTCGACTATTATTATTTAGTCCAATTTTTAATTACAAGTTGCGTATTATATAGGATTCAGAGGTGATTGTCTATAACATTTTTGTGTGGTATCAACCTGATTTAAAAATATACAGAAACGCTGGAGAGCCAATTTAAAGGCTAACCCAGCCTTAACCTACAATCACAATCCTCAAAGATCGTACCGAAATTAATTTACGTATATCCCCGTTGAATCCTGTGCCCACTTGTTGCCAATTTATACCATCCCAACGGGCAACATATTGTTGATTATTATTGGTGAAATCACCTGCAACATATACATTGTTACCCGATATAGATGTTGTGTTTATGATATCATTGAATCCCGCGCCCAATTGTTGCCAATTTATACCATTCCAACGGGCGACATATCGTTGATTGTTATTATTGATAAAATTCCCCGCTGCATATATGTTATTGCCCGCTATAGATATTGTGTTTATCATAGCATTAAGCCCTGCTCCCAATTGTTGCCAATTTAAACCATTCCAACGAGCAACATATTGTTGATTGTTATTATTTGTAAAATCCCCCGCGGCATATATATTATTGCCTGCTATAGTTATTGTGGTTATCAGATCATTAAATCCTGCACCCAATTGTTGCCAATTTATACCATCCCAACGGGCAACATATTGTTGATTGTTATTATTTGTAAAATTCCCTGCAACATATATATTATTGCCCGCTATGGCTATGCTGTTTACCCCATCATTGAATCCTGTACCCAATTGTTGCCAATTTAGACCATCCCAACGAGCAACATATGGTTGATTGTTATTATTTGTAAAATCCCCCGCTGCATATATGTTATTGCCTGCTATGGTTATTGTTTCTATCCAATCGTTAAATCCCGCGCCCAATTGTTGCCAATTTATACCATCCCAACGAGCTACATAGTGCTGATTGTTATTATTTGTAAAATCCCCCGCCGCATATAATTCACTGGTATCACGCACCAATAGCCGAAGAGCTTGAGCTTTAGTAATGACCACATTTGTGTTTTTCTTATTTTGCTGTAGTTTATTTTTTTTAATTCCCTTAACAAGCAACGTGATGGTCACATGTTTATCGCCCACAGTACCGGTTTTATTTTTTGTATCAATTAAGCCTTTTGAAACCATTCGTATACTACATTGGGTATTATACACAGATAGTGCTATTCCATCAATACATTCTTTATCCACATCCTTCGATGACACCTTTACTCCAAGCTTCGCAAAGCTTGATATAATATCAGGCATCATTACTTCTTCTACATCCTTATTGCTTGGATTAAATGTAAAAGTTAGTATTGAACCATGAACCTGTGTATCATTAATTGTTATTTTTAAAACTTTAGAACATTCATTCTCATCATAAACTTCATATTCATGTGTTATTATTCCAGATAGATCATGATGTAAACTATCTGTGTAGTTCTTGTTATCCATATACATTTCTTTGATACATTTTTTATTGTATTCAGTAGAAGTTAATGGCGGAATATCGTATCCATCTGCTAAAGCAAAATCAATACTATTTAACGTTATCAGCAATATAAAAATTCGAAGGAATTTGCGACTGTATTTCATTATGGTTTCCTATTAGTACATGAGAAGAAAATCTTCTTGTGTTATTACTACTTATTTCATACTGTTATAAAAATGCTTGGAATTGAACCAAGCATTTTTTACCAAAAGTTTTATTGGGGAACAGTTGCAAGGTAAGGCACGACCACCGATCCTAAGTTTAGAAGATAAACTCCAAGTATGTTATTCAAATAAACTGTATTCGCTGATGTTGTAATCGCCGATGGATAGCTTACATCGACCCATATAGCGTCACCAAATGTACCATCAGAATTACGCGGTATATTCACAAATGAAGCCACTTCATTATTTGATGTGCCAAAATTAAGTGAAAATGAGTCTGCCGCGACATTGTAGCCATTTGTGGTTGCTGCAGTAATACCTTCAAAATGGGTAATTATGCCAGTGCTTGATGCAATATTATGATAAATAAATGATTTCCAGTTGGATGTAGTATGGGTGCTAGAATCATAATCAACAATATATCCCATATCCAGACCACCTTCATTTACTAAACTATAACCACCAACTATAGTATAACTAGTACCGCCATTCCACCAAATACCATAGGCTGTCATACTCATCGCACCTGGGTAGGTAAGGATTTCATAGCTATTTGATTCAATATCATAAATAAAAGCTTTACCAGTTGGTAAATGTATATCATAATTACCTACCACTAAATTACCCATCACACTATGGGCAATGGTATATAAAACACTTTCTGTTGATAGAGATTGTGGTGTTATTGATACCCAACTTTCTGTTGCTTTGGTAAATAATAAGCCATGACTGTAGCTTTCGTTATTTAACGTATAGCTACCTACAACTCTAAATCCTGAGGATTCCCAATTGTCTGGCCCGTAAAATGAAGTGTCTGAAGCGCCAGGATAGGCGTACGATTCACAGATTCCCACACTCTCACCGTCATATAGCGGTCCAGTATATATTAATCCTATATTACCAGATTCTGTCGTAGCAAAGCCACTAATATAAACATTACTTGAATTGCCACTTACCCCACGAATACCAGTTATTGGCGTAGCCACACTCAATCCAGCAGAGTTGCATGTATTAGTAATTGACAAAGCTTGATAATTAATTGATGATGATGATCCAGAACTGGACCCGCCATTACAAGCAATAAATAAGAAACAAATTAGGTACAAACAAAAAATTTTCACGAAGCTCTCCTTTATTTATATATGATAAAACGTATTGGAAATTATATGAAAACATGAGCTGTAGATTTAGTAATAATTAGATGGCTCTCAGGTGCAACTTACTAGGATGGTATTGTACCACTGTTTAAGCACATGTAGTTAAAATAAAACAATCTCCTTCTCAAATTTCATGTTAAGATTACGACTTTAAAAATATTTAAATATATTTAGAAGTAAGTCAAAATTACATTATTTAAATCTTAAAATTAATTAAAACACATAGATAATTTACAACAGGTGCAATGGAATGAGGGATCGTGGCTTTGGGTTAGTTGAGGTTTTAATTGCGTTATTGATTATTGGTATTGCGATAGTTGGATTTTCGCGGCTAATGTTGGCAAATATTCGAAGCGTTAGTTATGACAACACACAACAGCTGACTAGCAATGCTACACAATATATTGTAGATAAAATTAATGCGAATTTGCAATTAAACGATCAAAATGCAAGCGCACAAAATTATGTAGAAGCTAATTACAATGACGATGCAACTGTAGCAAGCGCATTATGCAATAGTGGCGTATATTGTACGTCATTACAACAAGCGCGGTCGGATTTATATCAATGGAAACAATATCTAAGCACATTGCATATTCCACAGCTACAAGCAATTGTGTGTAATGATACGCCGGATAATTATGGTATTCCTACATTATCCAGCCCGAATTGTAGCGGTGATGGCGATGTCGTTGTAAAATTAGTGTGGAGTTATTTACCATCCGCTAGCGAAAGCACATTAACCTCGAATACACGTTATATAATGATAAAAATCCCTGATGCAAAACGCTCTAATATACGCACAATGGTGGGGGATTTACGAAAAATTGATGATAGCAATATCACCAATGGCTCCAACCTCACAATTATTGACGGTCGAATGTTGTATATTGTATCAGCTAATTCCGCCACATCAGCCATGTATTCATGTGATTTATCCAGCCAGTGCACAAATTCACCACTGACAATTCATTCGGCGGTTAATCAATTATTCACCTACAATAACAATCCAATATATACTAATGTTGGTAGTAACGTGGTTTATCAATGCAAAAATGCCAATTGTAGCACTTTATTAAGTAGCAATCTGACTGGAAATAATTATATTTCTGCCGTATATTCTGTTGCCAACAGTGCATATGTCGTGACCGATAAAAATGTTGTTTACGTCAATAATAAATTAAACGCGGATAACGGCACCTACGTTTCTTATGTTGATTATAACGCAAATTCATTTCAAACTGGCGCCAATTTTTTGCCAACCGCCATGACCAATATTAGTTCGCTGGTGAAAATTCCTGCATCTACAACAGATGATTCATTAAATGCTGGGACTTTGTATCTGGGGTTTAGTAATGGCAACGTATATTTGGATAAGTTGAGTGGCTCTTGTATTGACGGCGATAATTGTAGCAATGTTGTGCATACTATTACCAATACAAATTCAACATCATTAATGCAAAATGTCGTGGATCTAACCACCTACACCAACGATACAAGCATATATCTAATCGCGGCGAATCAAAATAACATCGACACAACTATTGCGGGGCTTTATTATTTGGATACTAATAATATTGAGTCTGGTTGGCATATTTTATGCAATGGGCTAGCGAATGGTAATGTGAATTCTGTTGCAGTAAGTGGCGCAGATGCATATTTAATGGTAGCCGGATCATCCTCTGGTGCTGGATTATACAAATGTGGATTATCTGGAATTGGTGAGTAGAAGACCACAGTTCTAACTTTTTAATTTAACTCTTTTATAGGATAATTTACTAATTTTTGCGTTCAAAGATTGCAAAATATGAGTTTTTATTAATTCGAAAGCTATTTAGCAAAAAACTCGCTAACGCTCAAACAGTTTGCCAAATTACGCTTTCTTCATTAACAGACTCTATATTTTTCCATAATTCACTAAAAATTAGTAAGTTATCCTATTTATTTAAACATTCAATAAAAAGTGAGTGATAGCGTATGAATATAATCAGTTTAATGGTATCAATTCTCTTAGGCGGTTTAATCGCAATGGGATTATCATCAATGTATGCTGATTTGGTGCGCTCCAAATTATTTGGCGCCGATAAACAATTAATGACATTGCGCTATGGGACGGCGCTTAATCAACTCACTATGGATATTATGCAAAGCGGGAATTTTGGTTGCTTTAGTTCACGAATGCTTGGTAATAGTCGCTATGCACAGATTCATACTTTTGCAACTGATAGCATATTAAAATACAATACTGAGTATGCTGGGTTATATGCATTTACTTCAAATAATATTCCCAATATTGATAGCAATGTGTTTAATGGAGTAAATCTCCTTGCTGATTCAGATATTGTGAAATTGCAGTATGGTAGTGGACAAGCCATCGTGCCAGAATTTACCATCAATGGTAGCAATTTCAATACACTAAGTTTTCAAATGCCACGTTATACCAATGTAACTACGAGTAATATAATTAATTCATATACTTCTGATGTATATCGCCAAGCCATTATTACCAGCACAAATATTGATGCGCCATATGTATTATCCAGTTGTAGCCGATTAGATCAAATCCAAGGCGCAACCAACAATAATAATGAGATTTCTATTGCTAGTTATAACATTCCTGCATCGGGAAATTACGCACACGATCTGTCTAGCTTGATGCTAATGAATTTTGTCACTAAATATTATTATGTCGCCACGGAAAATGGCATTACTGGATTATATACAAAAAATCTACAGCCAGATGGAAGCCTAAGTTCTAGCACATTATTATCGGTTGGCGTAACTAATATTTCGTATAATTTTGAAGTGGAAAGTGGGATGAATCGGCAAATTAAAGCTACCTCAGCGATGATTGACCAAACTGATTGGGCAAATATTAGCAATGTAGTGGTTAATTTGACGATTCAAACAAGCGAAAGTGTCGGTTTGGCAAATGCTCCAGCGGTGCAAAATCTACAGCAATCAGTAAAAGTAAGACCTTAGTATGCATAAACAACAAGGGTTTATTTTATCGTTTGTTTTATTGCTTCTGATTTTTATCGCCATTGTGTTATACGGTTTGGCGCAATTAGCGCTGGTATCGCAGTCAGACGTTGGCGGGAAAAAAGATTTATTACTCGCAAGACAATATGCTCAAGTTACGATATTTGATGGCGTTAATGGTGCTGTTGGTAAAATTCTTGCATTTGAATCTGTTGATTTTCGCGCATCGATTGGTGTTAATAGCGGTACAACATTAGAGACATTATCTTTGACCGATCGGATAAAAGTAAAAAATGCATATTTTACCAATAGCTGTTTGAATGCAGTTGGCGGTAGTATGTTTTCAAAGGGATTATGTACAAATGTGGAAAATCTTGACGCGACAAATTACTACAGCCACGCGTGGTTACGTGCTAGTTCTGCGGTTACTAAACCTTGTACAACATATTCTAAAACAAGCGTTGCAAGTAATGCGGATGATTTGCCATTATTAGACGATGCTAACAGTAGATATTCATTTTTAGATACAGTAAGTAATATGCATTTATGTACGCAACCACGGTTTATTATTGAAATGCTAAATCCAAGCTTCTCTATTCCGTCAGTCGTGGATAATGCTAGATTATATCGTGTAACTAGTCGTGCTTTTGGCGTAAATGGCAATAGCATTGCAACCACACAGGCATATTTTTATGTGCGATGTTTATCTAGCACTTGCTATATTTCATTGTTTAGTAATAATATTTTGTATTAAAATACTAGTTTTGGAGAATTTATGGAAAAAGAAGGTTTCTCATTAATCGAATTACTAATTGCCATCGCAATTGTAGCAATTATAGCCGCAATTACCGTGCCGTCTTATCAAAGCTATATCAAGCAAGCAAATCGTCAAGCAGCTGAGCAATTAATGCTACAAGACATTCAATACATGGAGCGCTGGTATAGCGAAAATGGCACGTATATTAACCATAATGCATGGCCAGTTCTGCCATTTACCGTGGCACCAGAAACTGGGGACGCTACATATACAATTAGTTTTTCTAGCATTTCTCCTAATGCTACATCGTATAATTTAATTGCACAACCAAAATGCAATACCGTACAAGCGAATGATGGTTGCATATGTATTGATAAAGACACCAATATTACCGAGTCAGCGCCAATTGATTGCAGCAATAGTGGCATACAATGTGAGTGTATTCCGTAAAAATCATAAATTCTGAATCTTTTTATATACATGATAATTATGGTATAATTGTTGCTGAATTAATTTTTATTGGAGCGACTCATGAAAATTGAAGATATAAAAAAACATGCATTTGCAATGCCTTTTTCATCACCAAGCTACCCTAAAAGTGAATTTAAATTTGTAAATAGAGAGTTCTTGGTTATTACTTATGAAACAGATTTAGATGCATTGCGTGCTATTGTCCCCGAACCACTAAAAGTAATTAACCCAATTGTAAAATATGAATTTATTCGTATGCCTGATTCTTCTGGATTCGGCGATTATACTGAGTCTGGACAAGTTATTCCCGTTGAATTCAATGGCAAAGCTGGATCATATGTGCATTCCATGTATTTAGATGATTTAGCGCCAATTGTTGCTGGTCGTGAGATCTGGGGGTTTCCAAAGAAATTTGCAAATCCTAGTTTGTCAGTTGCAAAAGATACTGTACTTGGTGTATTAAAATATGGTACAGTCCCAGTTGCTGTTGGAACTATGACTTACAAATTCAAAGAAGAAGACACCAAAATTCTAGCGCAAAAAATGAGTGAAGAAGCAAGTTTCTTACTCAAAATTATTCCTCACGCAAATGGTCATGATCTTAGCGTATGCCAATTAGTTCGTTATTTCTTGAAAAATGTTGTAGTTAAAGGTGCATGGAGTGGCGATGCGCAATTACAGTTATTTCAACATGCATTAGCACCAGTTGCGCAACTTCCCGTCAAACGAGTTATATCTGGATTACACGTGATTAGTGATTTAAGCCTTGGGTTTGGCGAAGTTGTCCACGATTATTTACTTGACTAAACTTTAGGAACGGTTGAAATGAAGAAATTATTCATACTATTTATGTTATTTATTTGTATTAATGTATTTGCAAAGTCACCAGAGATTTTCTTATTTTTGGGTGGTGATTCCGATTGGATTTTAAAGCATCAGAAAGTTTTATCGGATAACAAAAATATTACAGGCGTGCAAATCATTTATAATTGGAAACGACTAGAACCACAAAAAGGTGTATATAATTTTACGCCAATTGAATCTGATTTACAAATATTAACCAAGCTAAATAAAAAATTAGTAATTCAAATTCAAGACAGATCATTTCAACCACAAGATAAATGGGTGCCAACATATATGTTAACAGATAAGTTATATGCTGGCGGTATTGTTAAACAGCTTGACAATCCAGGTGAAGGAATCGCGCCAGAATATGGCTGGGTGGCAATGCAATGGAATTCAGCTGTGCGAATGCAATTCCAAGCGATGCTGGGAGCATTAGCGAAACAATTTGATGGACGAATATACGCGGTGAATTTAACAGAAACATCTGTTGATATAAGTACCAAGAAGCCACCGCAAGGTTTTAGTTGTGATAATTATTTTAATGCAACGCTAGATAACATCAAGTATTTACGTGGAGCATTCAAACAAAGTGGCGTTATTCAATATGTGAACTTTTTTCCTTGTGAATGGGATAATGACCACAACTATATGGGACGATTATTTAAATTTGCTAAAGCAAATAACGTTGGCTTAGGCAATCCCGATACAGTGCCTTACAAAAAAGGGCAAATGAAAAATAGTTATCCATTTTTTAACAAGTACAAAGATCAATTAGCAATGGTTGCAATTGCAATTCAAGAACCTGATTACACATACACCAACCCAAAGACAAAGAAAAAATTTACTACAAGTGAATTGGCAACATTTGCCAATAACTATCTGGGTGCAACAATGGTGTTCTGGAACGTTGAGGAACCACGCTTTTCTAAGTCAGTATTACCACAAATTAAAAATAATAATTTATTTGTGAAATGAGGATGTAATGAAAAATAAAAATGTCAATGCACCAAAAGCAGATCGAGAAATTATCTACGTATTTCAGGGTGGTGGTGCGCTGGGCACGTATCAAGTCGGCGCATATGAAGCATTAAGTGAACATGGATATTTGCCAACAATGATTACCGGGATTTCTATTGGGTCAATAAATGCTGCAATAATTGCCGGCAATAAACCAGAAATGAGATTCAAACGCTTGTTGCAATTTTGGGATAAAATTAGCACGAAAATTCCATTCCCCATGCTTAGCGAATATGGGCTGTCGAAATTTCATCATTTTTGTAGTGCACAAAGCGCATTATTTTTTGGACAACCTGGATTCTTTACGCCGAAATCTATTAACCCATGGCTTCTACCATCAGGCACGCCCGATGAATTTAGTTTTTATAATACAGCGCCATTACGTGAAACATTGCTTGAATTAATTGATTTTAAATATCTGAATGAAAAGCATGTACGTTTATGTTTAGGCGCGGTAGATCTAGAATCTGGTGATTTTGTATTCTTTGATAGCAAAAAAGAAGAAATTACCGTTGACCATGTTTTAGCTTCTTCAGCATTACCACCAGGGTTTCCACCAGTCTTATTAAACGGACGTTATTATGTTGATGGCGGTGTTTATTCCAATACCCCGATGAGTATGGTGCTTGATGAGTTTGCTGATAGTGAAAGTCAAATTAAAAATGTACTGTGTTTTATGGTAGATTTATTTGCCGCAACAGGCGTATTACCACACAGCATGGATGGCGTAATGGAACGCGTCAAAGACATACAATATTCCTCCATTCCAAAAGAACCAGCGCATTATATGCCACAACACAAAATTTATCTCATGCAATAAGATTTTTGAGTAACAAATTAACCGACAAACAAAAGCAAGAACCGCAAATAGCCGAAATAATAAAGCTTGGTTTAGCTAATAGATTGGATATTATTCGTGTAGTATATAAATCTGAACGAGGAACTGAACTTAGTAGCAAAGATTATGAATTTAGCGTAGAAAGCGCCAATAAGCACTGCGCATTGGGATATGCAAATGTGAAGCAAATGATAGCAGAAAAAGAATCGGAATGGATGGAAAAACATAGATCTGGCGTTACGGTATACAATGTGGAAGAAGAAAAGATTATGTCTTTTACTTTGTAATAACCACAGTCCTCACTTTTTTAATTTTACTTTATAGGATAACTTACTAATTTTTACGTTCAAAGATTACAAAACTACTTAGTTATCCTATTTATTTAAACATTCAGGAAAAAGTGAAGACTAGCGTAAAATTATTTTAATATATTTTTAATTGGAGAATATCATGTTAGGAAATATAAAAGGTAAAGTTAGCATAATTACTGGTAGCGCTAGTGGTATTGGCAAAGAAATGGCATACAAATTTGCTGAGGCTGGAGGTCATGTTGTAATAGCTGATCTAAATTTGGAGGCAGCAACTATCGTGGCAAATGATATTGCTACTAAATATAATGTTAGCACATTGGCGTTAGTTATGGATGTTACCAATGAGCAGCAGGTAAATGATGGCGTTGCTGCGGTTGTTGCTAAATTTGGTAATGTTGATTGCTTGATTAGCAATGCAGGAATTCAGACAATATCACCAATTGTGGATTTCGATTACGATAAATGGAAACGCTTATTTGAAATACATGTACATGGCGCTTTTTTGACCACGAAAGCCTGTATGAAAGCCATGATTGCAAGTAAAAAAGGTGGAAGAATCATTGTAACTGGTTCGGTACATTCATTTGAAGCGTCAAAGAATAAAGCCGCATATGTTGCAGCAAAACATGGATTACTCGGTCTAGTTCGCTCTATAGCTAAAGAAGGTGCGGAACATAACATTAGTTCAAATCTGATTGGCCCTGGATTTGTGCGCACACCTTTAGTTGAAAAGCAGATTCCAGAGCAGGCAAAAGCGCTTGGAATTACCGAAGCAGAAGTAATCAAAAACGTTATGCTTGGTGAAACTGTTGATGGTGAATTCACAACTGTCGATGATATTGCCAATGTAGCATTATTTTTGGCTGGTTTTGAAACCAATGCATTAACTGGACAGTCAATTATTGTCTCTCATGGTTGGCATATTCAGTAACAAAATTGTAACTACTTAATAATATTTACAATATACAGGATAAACCTAAGTCCTCACTTTTTATTGAATGTTTAAATAAATAGGGTAAATTACTAATTTTTTAGTGAATGATAGAAAAATATAGAGTTTGTTAATGAAGAAAGCGTAATTTGGCAAACTGTTTGAGCGTAGCGAGTTTTTGCCAAATAGCTTGCAAATTAATACAAACTCATATTTTGTAATCTTTGAACATAAAAATTAGTAATTTACCCTATTAATAGAGTTAAGTTAAAAAAGTGAAGAATTTTATTCTGTATATGTGAGCGATGTTGCTGGGTAGTTACGTAAATTTTACACTTAATTTAAAAGGTTTTTACATTGAATAAAATTATTGAACAAGTTGTAGAGTACGTTAAACAACATCACGCAGAGGAATATTCTGGACACGATTTTGAACATGTAAAACGCGTATGGAGCTTAGCCAAGAAAATTGCTGCAAGCGAACAAAATGTTGATCTATTTACAGTTGAATTAGCCGCGTTATTGCATGATGTTGATGACTATAAATTAGGACATGTCGGAACACATCACGCGGCCGATTTAATGCGCAAATTAGGCGTTGATGAAAATATACTACAAAATGTTTTGTATATAATTGATAGCATTGGTTTTAGCAAATCTGGATACACGCCAAATATAACGAGCATTGAGGCAAAGATCGTCTATGATGCCGATAAATTAGATGGAATTGGTGCTATTGGTATTGCGCGAGCATTTGCTTATGGCGGCAATAAAAACCGAATAATGTTTAACCCAAATCAATTCCCAACAGAGTTTGATTTGTCGAGTTACAAGCACAATTCTCTATTTGGAGGCGATCATAGCGTGAATCATTTTTTCGATAAATTACTAAAACTCTCAAAATTAATGCAAACAAAAATGGGGCGTGAATTAGCGCAACAACGACAACAAACTATGCTGATGTTTCTAAAAGATTTCTTTAATGAACAAGAATTATCTGATTGGCAAAATTTATTAAACTCACAGACAGCATAATTATACACTCAAAGTCTTTGATTCGTTATCAATAAGACAAATTCCAAGATTTAAAGATAAAGAGTCTTGTGATGTTTCACGTGAAACATTATTTATAAGGTTAGGTTATTATGGACAAAATTATTTGTTTTGGCAAAAATTATACAGAACACATGTATGAATTAGGTGACGCACCAGTTGATCGGCCCGTGATATTCTTAAAACCCTCCAGCGTACTCAAACAATGCGCAAATTGGGGTGACAGTGTTAATGCAGTTTTAGTCAACGATTATGAAACGCATTACGAATGTGAGATCGTGATAAAGCTTGCGCGCGGGGGCTATAATATGACGCAAGATGACGCAATTAAATCAATTGACAGCTACACAATTGGTTTGGATATGACATTGCGTGATTTGCAAGCAAAATTAAAGGCTGCAGGTCATCCATGGACCATCGGTAAGGTATTTCCTGATGCGGCAATTATTGGACCATGGGTAAATACAAATAATTTAGACTTCTTGGACTATAATTTTAGCTTTGTCTTAGATGGTGTTACGAAACAACAAAGCACTGGTAGAAGTATGATATATTCACCGATTGAATTAATAATGCAGGCGAGCAATCATTTTCCATTATGCGCGGGAGATATTATTTTCACAGGAACGCCTGTTGGTGTTGGCGCAATTAAGAATGATTCAGTCGCAAAATTAAATATTGACAAATATAATTACAACGTAATCTGGAATCAAAAATAAATGACAAAACTATCGTCACAAAATTACATTAAATGCATTAAGAACCTATTTATCTGATACAAACTTTATGGCATCAAAGTTGGCAAAATCTCTGCAATTTCTGCTGGAGTATGACCTAAATTAGCTAAGCACAATGATTGATCATAGATAAATACTCATCGCGTTAATTACCCAATTGCTCAATGATTGCTTGACTTCCCCAGGTTGGCCAATGGTGCTGTACAAACATATGCGCCATCCTAGTTTTGAAGCTTTCTCTCTATACAGCGCTTTCTATTGTTTCCTCATCCTTTCGAAGTATTGGATAAGTTAGGTTACTTGGGTATCTCTTTCTAAATATCACCCCCCAAGTTTCTGGGAATATTATTGTAACTATCGCGGCGCACTTCGAGTTAAATATATATCAATAACACTTGATAATTAATAAACAGTGAATATCACAATCGATACAATACCATATATTAACTATTTTAAAAGTCGATTTATTCGGTGTTTATTAATCTATAATGTACTAATAAGCTGAGTTCATCAATTTGTAAATAATATTATAATTAAGGGATAAATGGGCGACATGTTCTTAAATTTGGTAAATATTTTTGTTTTAGCTTTGATAAAATGCAGAAGTGATTCATATGTGATGAAATCATAAAATAAATTTGTCACATGTATATTTTGTAAAACAGTGTCAGACTTCTATTTTGTGGTTTTACTGGACTGCTTGAGAAAATGGACAGTGCCCATCCGAGATTGGGGAGTGACTTTGAATCAATTTATAATAAAATTTGATTTAGACATTTTTAAAATCAATAGGAAATAACAAAAAATGATTTACACAAAACTTCTACAAACCCTAGATAATATGAAAAAATTAATTCTTTCTTCTTTTTTAATCTCTGGAGCTGCAATTGGTTCAGGTGTTTTAGCATTGCCGATTATAGCCGCAGGACCTGGGCTAGTTAATACTCTAATTTTTATTACTATTACTTTTGTTATATCTTATTGTATTGCCATAATTAGTATTGATGTTTATTCCAGATATGATGATCATAATGTAAATGCCTCAACAGTCGCTTTTACTTTTTTTGGACGTAACGGTTATTGGTTTTCTAATATTTGCAATCTTTTTGGGATGGGCGCTTGTGTCGCGGCCTATATTAATGTTGGTGGCGATCTATTTAATAAAATTTTATTGCCATTAATTGGTATAAGTTCTTCAACACAACTTGGGGTTGCGATATTCTGTTTTTTATTCTTGCCTACATTTATTGTTGGTTTAGGTTTAATAAGTCGATTAAATTTTATTATTTTTTTCATTAAATTTGCGTGTCTTGGTCTAGTAATTATTTTAGGTATGAAGTTTATTGATTATAAAATTTTTGAGGTGATACCATCCGCTTATAAATATCTGGGAGCTGGTGCTACTACGATGTTTTGTATTTGGAGTATGCATATGGTACTACCACTAGTACTTAAAATAACCGACTGGAATACAAAAAAAGCTAAGCGTGCAGTTCAAATTGGAATGCTACTTCCAATGTTTGTATATGTTGGATGGTTATTTTTAATTTTTTCATTAGCTAGCCGTAATGATTTTCTTCAAATACACACAGTGAGCGATCTACTACAATTTACCATTCTAAAACCAAGCGTACCAGCTATAATTAGCAGCATTATCAATGTTTTTGCGAGTATAACTGTTCTAACCGCATTTTTTTCTATTGGATTTTCACTAGTTGCATTCATTATTGATGCACTAAAATGGCACAATACAGCAAAAAGTAGACTATACGCAACATTTTTAGGGTTTATTATTCCTATACTTATTGCTGTTTCTTTTCCTAAAGCATTTATTACAATCTATCAGAACGCAAATGTATTTATAATTGCAGCAGCATTAATCCCTGTTGCTGCAGCTTACTCTTATAATAAACGTTACAAATTAACTACGACTACTCATTCCATTCTTATAACACTTGGCATTTTAATAATTATAGCACAAATTTTAAATGATTTTGAATTTTTACCAATTTTTACCTAATGTTGCAAAGAACTATTTCTATCAATACAGCTGCGTAAAATAACTTTTACTGTTTCACACCAAGCCATAAATCCCTAAGTTTTATTCTTTCAATTTCCTAGTTTTATATAACTATTTTGGCGATTAAATCATAATCTTTGTTGCTAATTATTTCTGCATTGACAACATCTCCAACATTCACATGATCATAGCTACCGTTATTTTTAATATATACTAATCCATCAATATCTGGAGCGTCGTATTTGGTTCTACCAATTAAAAATTTGCGGTTTATTTCATCAATAACTACTGACATAGTTTTGCCAATTTTTTGCTGTAATTTTGCTTGGCTAATTGCTTGCTGATGTTGCATAAATCTATGGAATCGCTCTTCTTTTACCGCTTCAGAAACATGATCTGGCAAGTCATTTGAATGTGCTCCATCCACTTCTGAGTATTTAAAACAACCAACCTTTTCAAGTTGTGCTACACTTAAAAAATCTAACAAAATTTGGAAATCTTCTTCAGTTTCACCAGGGAATCCAACAATAAATGTACTACGAATCGCCAGATCTGGACAAATTTCACGCCATTTTTGTATGCGTAAAAGAACATTTTCAACATTGCCAGGACGTTTCATTGCTTTAAGTATGCGTGGACTTGCATGCTGGAATGGAATATCCAAATATGGGAGTATTTTACCTTTGGCCATAAGTGGAATAATATCATCAACATGTGGATAAGGATATACATAATGCAACCGCACCCAAACTCCCATTTTACCCAGTTCTTGGCATAAATCAAGCATTTTCGTTTTAACTGGTTTGCCATTAAAAAACCCAGTGCGATATTTTATATCAACGCCATAAGCGCTAGTATCTTGCGAAATAATTAGCAACTCTTTGCAACCAGCCTCGACTAATTTTTGGGCTTGGTTAAGCACATCACCAATAGGATATGAATCTAATTTACCACGCAGATGTGGAATTATACAAAATGTACATGAATTATTGCAACCTTCGGCAATTTTCAAATACGCATAATGTTTCGGCGTGAGCTTCACTCCTTGTTTTGGCACCAAATCAATAAATGGATCATGTGGTTTTTCAACTGTTTGATGTACCAAATCCATTACTTCTTGTGTTGCATGTGGGCCTGTTATGCCCAATACATTCGGGTATTTACTTTGCACAATACCATCTTTAGCCCCCAGACATCCAGTTACTATTACCTTACCATTCTCATTTAATGCTTCACCAATTGCACCAAGAGATTCTTCGATCGCTGAATCAATAAATCCACAAGTATTTACAATTACTACATCAGCAGATTCGTAACTATTAACCACATCATAACCTTCGGCTTTTAATTGCGTTAATATATTTTCCGAATCAACAAGTGCTTTAGGACATCCTAATGAAATGAAACCAACTTTTGCCATGTTTATTTATCGCCTTTTTGTATAAATGGAAACTGAATGTAATTAAACATTTGCTCAGTTTGTTTTTGAATTTGCTCTTGCATTTGCAAGAAATTATTTGTATTGCTTTGTACATAAGTACGAATATTTTCTTGAATTAATGGCCCTTGTTGTTCCATAAATTCTTTCCACAACCCAGTTCCAAGTTGAGTTTTTTCTTTACCATACGTATCTTTTACTTGAGTATAGAAGTTCTTTTGCATTTTATGAAATAAATTAATTCCCTGCTCCAAAAATGGACTAACCGCTGGCTGAAAAGACTTACCATAAAAACGAATAATTTGGAATAAAAATTCATTTGAAAGCATTGCATCTTTATTATTCTCTTCATCCATGATAATTTGCAGTAATACATTTCGCGTTATATCCTCTTCCGTTTTAATATCAACGACTTTCACTGGTTCACCAGCTAAAATAAGCTGTTTTATGTCATCTAGTGCCATGTATGTGCTAGTTGCTACATCATACATCCGTCGATTTGCGTATTTTCTTATTATTCGTGTGGATAATTTTTTCTTTTTCATTATTTATTAGCTCTTTCCAAACGTCTTTGATTTGGGGTTTTTGATAATGGTCGATAAATTTCAATTCGATCTGCTTCACGCAAAATGTAGCTATTCTCAACCTTCTTACCAAATATTCCAAACGGCATATTTAACATGTCAAAATTAGGAAACTCAACTGCTATACCAGACAAGGTAATTGCATTCACAATTGTGCTATTTATTGGCACAGCAATGCGAATAATTACTTGCTTCTCATTAGTTGCAAATGCAACCTCTACATTAATCATGCTATTTACCATATTGTTTTTTAGCTTGTTTCACAAAACAATCAACTATATTTTTACTCACATACTCAAAAACTGGACCAATCAATTTTTCTAACACAATATTGGAAAATTTATATTGCAAACTAAAATCAATCTTACAACCATCATCCCCAAGAGGAGTAAATAACCATGTACCAACAAGCTCTTTAAATGGACCATCAACTAAATACATATTAATACTTTTATTTAACATATACACATTTTGCGTGGTGAAATGAGTTTTAATTTTTAGATATTCAATATACACACTCGCCACAACATTCGTTTCTGTTTGGTCTTTGATAACGGTTTTAGGGCACCACGGTAAATAATCTGGATAATGCGCAATATTACTGACCAACGAATACATTTGCGCAGGAGTATATGGGACAATAATGCTTTTTGTAACCATAGCCTTAAATCTTCCGATAAGCCACAAGATAGTTGATTTCTGTATTGTCGCTCAAACCATAATAATGCGAAAATGGATTATAGCGGATCCCATTAATACCAAGCAAACTAAGCCCGTGCTTTACCGCTAATTGATTAAGCTCAGCTGGTTTAATAAATTTCTGATACTCGTGTGTTCCTTTAGGAATAATTTTTAACAAATATTCTGCGGCTAATACTCCGAATAAATAGCTTTTTGGTGTACGATTCAGCGTAGAAAAAAATGCAATTCCGCCTGATTTTAATAGTTTTGCACACTGCTGAATTATGTATTCAGGATTAGGCACATGTTCTAACATTTCCATACAAGCAAGTAAGTCAAATTCACCAGACATCTGTTCCGCTTTTACGCCAAGTTCTACGCATTCATAATTCACCGTAAGCAAGCTCTCATAAAGATGAAGTTTTGCAACTTCAATCGATTGCGGGGCAAGATCAATCCCCGTTGTATTAGCGCCAGAGGCAGCAATTGCTTCAGTTAAAATCCCGCCACCACAGCCAACATCTATAGCATTTATTGAGTTGTCTAACGTAATATATTTATTGATAAACTCCATCCGCACTGGATTAATATGATGCAAAGTCTTAAATTTACCGTCAATATTCCACCATTCATGCGCAAGATTATTGAATTTATCAACTTCACCTTGATCATGCATTGCCACATTTACCACACTCATTATATTTCTTCTTTGTTGGCATTATTTGACGATAATCGACGATTAATTAGATTTAAAAAATCATCGCCAAATTTATTCATACTATTGGTTAAATGATTAACATCAGCCGAAAATTTATTGTAAAAAATATAAGCAGGAATCGCAACAAATAAACCAACCGCTGTTGCAATAAGTGCCTCAGCTATACCTGGCGCAACCGTTGCTAGAGTTGCCTGACCAGTGTTACCAAGCCCGATAAATGCATGCATAATTCCCCACACGGTTCCAAGTAAGCCAATATACGGACTCACCGAACCAAATGTTGCCAAAAGAGACAAACTATCTTCATAGTTATCTATTTCCGCATCCATACTTGAGGCAAGAGTTCGCTCCAAATTTTCAATGATAATTTCTTTTTGATTAATACCTTGTTTTGTCATTTTATTATATTCATTTATACCATTAAAAAATAATGCACCAACCGCTATTTGATTGCTTTTCCCACTAAGCGCCGTATATAAACTAGCAATTGACGTACTACTCTTATACTGGCGCATAAATTCTTTAGTTTCACGTTTAGCTTTGGCTAAACTTGTCCATTTACTAAAAATAATCGCCCACGATATAACCGAGAACACCGCCAATAAAATTAAAATCAATTGCGCAAAAAATGTGGCATTTGTCACCAATGATATGAAAGAAATTTCCTGTCCCATTACTTTATCTCCTTTTTAATCTTTTATTCGAATCATCTTTTTAGTTTAGATATAAATAATTACTCATTTTGTAGTGAATGATGAAGAAATATAGAGTTTGTTAATGAAGAAAGCGTAATTTGGCAAACTGTTTGAGCGTAGCGAGTTTTTGCCAAATAGCTTCCGAATTAATATAAACTCATATTTCGTAATCTTTGAACGTAAAAATTAGTAATTATTTATATCTAAACTAAAAATGTAATAATCAAGAACATTTTAAAACCCAGTCTTATTACCAATATCTGTGCGGTATTGCATTCCAGTAAATTTAATTTTATTTACTGCCTGATATACATTTTTCTGTGCGTCTTTAATACTGTGCCCACGAGCAACAACACATAAAGCTCTGCCACCACTTGTGAGTAATTCATCATTGCAAATACGAGTCCCAGAATGAAATACTTTTACCTGCTCATTTAAGCTATCCAAACCAGTTATTACATTGCCAATTTGTGGTTTTTCTGGATATCCAGCAGTAGCTAGAACCACACCAACGGCAAAATCATCACTCCATTTTGCAACAACTTTATCTAAGCGCTTTTCTATTCCAGCTTTAATCAAATCAGCAAAATCACTTTCTAAACGCATCATAATCGGCTGCGTTTCTGGGTCGCCAAAACGACAATTAAACTCCAACGTATTGATTATACCATCAGCTGAAATCATAAGCCCTGCGTACAAAAATCCAGTATATTCATGACCATCAGCCTTCATTCCGTCGATCACTGGCTGAATTATTTTTTGCAACACATATTCATGCACACAATTATCCACAATTGGTGCTGGAGAATAAGCCCCCATGCCACCAGTATTTGACCCACGATCATTATCTAACAAGCGCTTGTGATCTTGTGAACTAGCCATTGCCAAAACATTATCACCATCGATCATTACAATAAAACTAGCCTCAACACCATCTAAAAACTCTTCAATAACAACTTTACTACCTGCATCACCAAATTTTTGTTCAGTGAAAATTGCATCAATAAATTGAAAGGCTTCATCTTGAGTTGTGGCAACCAACACACCTTTTCCAGCGGCTAATCCGTCCGCCTTTATCACTATTGGTAAACCATGTTGTGCCACATAATTCTTTGCCGTAATTGAATTATCAAATGTTTGATATTTGGCTGTTGGAATATTATACCGCTGCATAAATTGTTTTGCAAAATCTTTTGAACTTTCTAATTGCGCACAATATTGTGTTGGACCCCAAATTTTTAAACCATGACCACGAAATTTATCTACAATTCCTAATGCCAAAGGCGCTTCAGGTCCTACAACAGTAAAATCAATTCGCCGACTTATCGCAAAATTACACAATTCATCTAAATTAATTATCGCTACATTTTCTAATTTAGGCTCCATTTGGGTGCCTGAATTACCTGGTGCAACAAATACTTTACTAACCATGTTTGACTGAGCCAATCTCCATGCCAAAGCATGCTCGCGACCACCACCACCTACTACGAGAATTTGCATGTAAAACACCAATCAATATTACCTTTAATGTGCATTATTTTACCATAGATAACCACAGTCCTCACTTTTTATTGAATGTTTAAATTTATATGATAAATTATAATTTATCTAATAAAAGTAAATTAAGAATAAATTTTTGCATGAAATATAATATTTTACTGTATAATATTCCTATACTCAAACAATTTCATCATACTTGAATTCTACTACGCTCCTAACATATTATTAATAGGTGTCGTCGCTTGTATAATCAAATTATTTTGAACTAGTTTGAGTATAGAAAACATTTATTTTAAATTTTGTTAAGGAATATTAATGAAAAAAATCATTATCACTGGTAATGTAGGACGTGATGCTGAGTCAAGAGCTGATCAATCAGGTAATAATTTTACATCATTCTCGGTAGCGGTATCAGTTGGAACAAAATCCAACCCGAAGACTGACTGGGTTGATGTAAGCTGTAACGGTAAATTAGCCGAAATTGCGGCTTTATATGTAAAAAAAGGTACTAAGGTATTAATCGAAGGGTTTCCAACGGTAAATTCTTATATGACTAAGGACGGCAAACCTGCAGCAACATTGCGCGTATTTGCAAACAATTTAGAACTACTAAGCCGCAGAGAAGATGAACAATCTGACTATAATTCTGGCAACACACAAGCCAATTATACACCAGCTGGTGGCGACTCCATGTACGAAACATTGCCACCACTGAACTTAGCTAGTGATGGTGCTCCAATGTTAAAGTCTGATGATATTCCATTCTAAACTCAATTACTAATAGCTAATTTATAAAGCTTTAGACTTTGTTGCATTAATAAAAATCTTCTAATGTAGTATAATTACATTGATTTTTTATTAATGCCTCCTCATAAATTCATTCACTTCAAGTATCAATAAATCCACCTAACACAAATTCAAAATTTTTCATATCACACAAAAATGTTATAGACACCTACACATTATATATGTAATAATCCGCACTTATACTAATCTAATCATACAGCAAAATAATGCAATTCAAAAGGTTTTTATTATGGTGTCTACAAATTCCAGTATCGTAAAATTAAACACAACGATACCATCAATGCGGAATAAAAAAACCAATACAACCAATAAAATCGCACAAATATTAGAACCTTTAACACAATCTTTCATCACAAATGATGATGTTGCCAAAGTATACCAAGATATTTTTGCAACAAATTCCCATTTCACTGACAGCTGTATATTAGTAAGATGTTCCCGTGAACAGCTTTATGCGGCTGTTTTAGTATATGAATTAATTCACGATTTTCGTCCAGACACATTAGATCAATTAAGCATGCATATTAACGAATACTGCCCAGAGTTAGATTTTATTACACCAGATTTTATGCACCAATCCGACATATATTTTGACGAAATTTGCACTGATGATATAACTCAAATAATTGATAACAATGGAAATGTGTATAATTTAGAGAATATTCGTAATAACATTAATCGAAGTAGATTCAATAATAAATTGTACAAACTCAAGCGTCAATTAGAGAAAATAGAAATATCTCCACAAAACACCAAACATCACCTAGCTGATGCTTGTAAAGAAATTGCTATAATATCGCGAACTACAGATTTTAACCCAATTTATTTTGAAGAATCAATTTCTCATATTATTTATCAGTGGATTGATATATTTAATCGCTACATTGTCGATACAACATTCAATGCAGAAATCATTAGCTGTATAAATGATGTGTTTTTTAGCATTAACATTTTATTAACACGTAACCTTATAAACATAGATAATAACACAATCGGTGAACTATTAAGGACAATTAGCCATAAAATTCAAGAATTTTTAACCTCATCAGATAAGATTATTATAAATACATTAAAGTATTTAACTTTATTATTGATTAACTTAAATAAAATAGTAACATTTAATAATGTAGTTAGCTTTATTTCTGATTTTGCCACTAGTATATCATTTACAAACAAAATAACTGGTCCACAAAATGAGTTCCAATTAGTTAGGCAGCAAATCAATTTATCATTATTAAATGTATTTTCTACTAGACTGTATCAAATATTTAATAATACACAAAATATTAATACCAGAATTGGATTATGTGATCGTATTATTTATGTTCTTGAACCTTATAATGAACAATTTAATGTTCCAATTACTAATCATTTACAAGAAATGATAGAATATTTATTTCGTATTGATGGATTTTGCAATATAAACATTATAAAATGCTCATTATTAAAGCCAAATCTTGCAAAATTTATTTCCAATGAAAGCATTATCAACGAATTCAATTTACTTGTAAATAAACAATTTGAAAATCACAAACTTTCTCAGTCCGAACAAAATGAATTATACGCCATTACACATTATGCCAAAAGCATTGATGGAATCGCTCGTAAACTAATTTTACCAATAAAATTACCCCCATTAAGAATAGCTCTTCGACAATATGAAAATAATGGAAACGCTTTTCACGTGCATAATACAATGTATCATTTAACACATTTACGAACGCTTTTACAAGAATTACTTAATCATTATCATATTCCACCTTTATTTGGTAGTATTATTGACTCTACCAAAGGAACATATGAATATTTACTAAGATCAATAAATGATTTATACAGACCATCGAAAGCAAAAACTATTGCAATCACTCAAGCAATGAGCTTAAACCATAGCGCAGCATTAACAACATTAAACGTAATGTACTCCAATATTAATAATCCTATTTGTAAACAGTTTTTTACTGATATAGCGTATTTTATTGCTTTTTTATCAGGGGAAAATGTACGATGGAATGATGGTTATTCTAATCTTGAGGCCAGAATTAATATCTTACTTTTGGCGTTAGTTGATTCTGCTAATGCATATGATAATGAAAACTCAATGAGTTGTCTTACTGGCACTTATGAGCGCATATATTATGCGGCTGCTACATTAACACCTCCACTAAGTATAATGAATCAAATATCTTTTATGAACATTGATAGTCATAATGTATATCTTAAATTACAAAGATTATTAAACAACACAAATTTTATTGAACAAGTTGCAATAAAAGTTGCAAATACTGGGCAGATAATTGATATAAACTTTATTAGGGAAATAATAATTGAAACTGTAATAGAAATTGATGAACAATCGGTTAATGATAAATTGACTGAATATACCCAAGAATATATGGAAGATGATTTACCTCCATCTATCTTGAATACTCATGTTGTTAGTTTATGGACAGAAATTAGGTTATCATTAATAGAGAGATTACGTAAAAATATGGATGCAATGATTGAAAGCTATAACGACGACCATGAAAACCAACTGGGTATACACGCAATTACGACCAGAATTTTTGAAATTAGAGGAGAAGAAACAAAATCCTAATTGTATAACCCAAATAAAAAGTATATATTCAGACTTTAACTTTAAACATATTTTAAAGGAGAACTACTCTATAATTTAATAATTCAAAAAATAAACTAATTTAAACTAATTTTTATTTTCAAAGGGTATTAAATGAGCTCCATCGCAACAAATCTACATTCACACAAATCAATCACAGTAAGCACAAATGTTCCAACTATTGAACAAGATTTTAATAGATTAGAAAGTATTATTCCAAGCATTAATATTGAGGATTTAAATAGTATAAAAAGTGAAAAAATCATAAGGCATATTGTCAATTTTCTAATTAGATTAAAGCCCAGCGAGGATGGACCTAAAATAAAAGATGCTGATACTTATCTAATAAAACTTCTAAAAATAATGAATAAATTAGACGAAAAAACCGATTATTTTAACAACAATACAGCAAGATTAAATTCATATAATTTATTGGTTAAAATATGCAATCACGAATATTTACATGGACGACAAGATATTATTGACGGCATGTATTCTCTTATTGGTCGTGATATAATCTGGATGACTTATTATATTAAAGACTATAAAGCTGAATATGACAAATATATAAACATGATTTGTAATACAGCGGCGACATTTAATGCTAGTAATCACATTGACCCAACACTTGCAGAAGAAATACACTTTAACATATTGATGTCGGCAATAGAGTATGGGAATAATGAATTAATCAATACTTATTGCGTTAATATTTTTAATTTTATAAATGATTCTAATATTCTCGAACTAATGCGGGTAATCACAATGAAAACTACTCCAGAAAATTCGGTAATACATCTCAAGTTAATTTGTTCTATATTGGAAACAGGTAACTTATCAAATTTAACAGCAAAATTTGATATTCTGAATACTTTTATTTCATATTGCACAGAACTATTAAGTAACTACTTAAAATATGAAGATAAAGAAGTGGTAATTACATTTATACCAACAATACTAAGGCATTTAATAACAACTATTGATCAAAAAAATACTAGTGAATCTGAAAATAATACCGAAGTTACTACTGTTATTCAACAAGAAAATGAAACCATTACTTTGTTAATACATAATATAATTGAAAAAATTTTTAACACCAATATTAATGATTTATTAAATGAGATAAACAAACCAATTAGTAAAACTTCTTTAAAAAGTAAATTAAATCAATTAATTGAGTTAGCAACAATATTAACGAATGAGAAAATATATATTACAGGAATAACACAGCTCGTGAATGTTTTATATCAAAGATTTACATCATCTAACCCATCAGAATCTCATAAATCTTATCTATGCAATTTATTAAGAAATATCTTGGAAAATACTGAGTCATTACCTCATCTACAATGTGATTATATAAACGAAATGCTTTCTACGCATACTTTAGATGATTTTGTTGATATTGAGTTAGAAACTAAATTAGAACAAATGACTGCTACGCATGAAAATGAAAATACTACTCTCACGCTAAATGAAGATTGTTTAATTATAGATACAAGCTCAATCCCAACAAATAATGAGAATAATCGAGAAGAACAATTAAACAATATTCATGTAAAATTAAACCTTTTCAATCAACAATTAAATTTAATTAATTATGCCAATAACAATAATATTGAAGAATCAAGTTACAATGGAGATGAATGTAAACAATCCAACCATATCACCCCCACTAATGGTAACGAAAATTATTTGTATATCATACACAGGTTTATACCAAATCGTTAATACACAAGCGGAAGGCTTACTTTTTTACCATCTCTTGCAGATAAATATATTGCAATGAGAAGCTCTAAAGATTTAAGACCTTCCCTACCATCAATTTCTGCTTCTTCTGCGCCACGCAATGTATTAATCACATTTTTATAATACAATGGGTGCCCAAATCCATATACCGATGTTGTAGCATAGCTTGCTTCGCGAATTGATTTATCGTCAGGAGATTCATCGGCAAATTCCCAATGTTCAATTTCATTTACCGCAACTCCACCAAGTCTAACCGTGCCTGTTTCGCCAATAATAGTGATTGAACCCTCCAAATTCTTTGGATACGTCAACATTGAAACATTCATTGTACCTAACGCTCCACTACGCCATTTAATCGCAACTACGCCACTATCTTCAACATCAATATTTCGCGCCAGCGTAGCTGTATAGCTTTGTACAGATTCAACATGCCCAATCAGCCATTCCAACAAATCCACATAATGCGATGCCTGATTCATAAAAGCACCACCATCAAACTCCCAAGTACCGCGCCATTTTGCTTGATCGTAGTATTCTTGTGGTCGCGTCCAAAATACATTACACGCAACGCTATAAATACGCCCAAATCTCCCACTATCAATCGCTTTCTTGAGTAATTGCACTGTTGCATTGCGCCGATTTTGTTTCACAACAAATAACCTAACTCCAGCATTATCACAAGCTCTCACCATTTCAAATCCGTCGGTCAATCTTGTTGCCATTGGCTTTTCACTAATAACATGCACTCCAGCATGTGCGCATTTCACAGTTTGCACAGAATGAATTCCGCTTGGCGTAGTTAATATAACAGCGTCAAATCCACCATCTTGCAACATATCATCTAAATTAGCGTATCCTTTTACCTTATATGTTTCAACCGCTTTAGCCAATTTTTGGTTATCTATATCACAAACAGCAACTAATTCACATTCCGCTTGATGTTCTAATAATGAATTAAAATGATTGATAGCAATACGTCCACAACCAACTAATGCAAAACGAATTTTACGTCCAATAATTAATTTATGCTGATTTAACATTTAATATTCCTAAAAATTTTTATGTTTAATATTCAAAGACAAAGAGTATATCATCCGTGTAATTGCCGTTTATCGCACGCCAATGCCGCTTCATGAGTAACTTCTGACAACGATGGATGTGCATGAATAATTCGCGCCAAATCTTCACTAGATGCCATGAATTCCATTGCAACGACTGCTTCACTAATTAATTCCGACACAAATGGACCAACCATGTGCACGCCTAAAATTCGATCAGTCTCCGCACATGCCAACATTTTTACAAAACCAACGCTATTACCTAACCCTAGCGCACGACCATTTGCCATAAAACTTGCAACACCTTTTTTATATTCAATTCCTTCCGCTTTCAGTTGTTCCTCAGTTTTACCGACCCAAGCTATTTCAGGATTCGTGTAAATTACCCATGGAATTGTATTAAAATCAAAATGCGGATGTTGTCCAGCAATACGTTCTGCCACGATAACACCTTCGTCAGACGCTTTGTGTGCGAGCATTGGTCCACGTACACAATCACCAATAGCCCAAATATTCGGTAAATTAGTACGGCATTCGTCATCAACCACAATAAAGCCACGATCATCAATTTTTAACCCCAGATTATCGACAGCAATGCCCTTAGTATTAGGAATCCGACCAATCGATAAAATTAATTTATCGCAAGATAATTGCTTTGCTTCGCCATTATCAGTATAATTTACCGTTACCGATTTACCATTATCTTTTATCTCACCAATTTTAACCCCAGTTTTAATTATCAAACCTTGTTTTAACAAATGCTTTTGTGCTTCTTTGGCAACTTGTTCATCTGCTGAACCCAAGAATTTGTCTTGCGCCTCCAAAATAGTCACATTGCTACCAACACGTTTCCATACGCTACCCATTTCAAGACCAATAACGCCAGCACCAATTATACATAGTTCTTTTGGTGTTGTAATCAAATCTAGCGCACCTTCATTATCCAAAATATTTTTATTATCGATTTTAATTTGGGGTAATTGACGTGGAATTGAACCAGTCGCTAAAATCACATTTTTTGCTGAAATTTGTTGTTTAACGCCTTTGTCATCAATGCTAACAATCCACAAATCATTCTCTTTGGCAGCTAAATTCGCCCAACCATGTAATTCTGTAATTTTATTCTTTTTAAATAAAAAAGAAATTCCATTAGCATTTTTGCTAACAATTTCTTCTTTGCGAGCAATCATTTTTGCAATGTCTATCTTAGGATTATCACAACTAATTCCATGATCAGAAAAACTATGGGTTAATTCAGCATAATTTTCTGATGATTGTAATAATGCTTTAGATGGAATACATCCAACGTTTAAGCAAGTTCCACCAAGAGAATATTTATCTTTACGGATATAACCATCAATACATGCGGTGTTAAATCCAAGTTGCGCAGCACGAATCGCTGCAATATAACCACCAGGGCCACCGCCTATTACTACGACATCAAATTGTTGCATTTTGTATTCCTATTTTAAATTAAGTATATAAGCAGATATTATACTATAGTATGGGTTTGAATCTTTTCTAATTTTATTTTTTTATGAATTAACCTTTAACAACTAATTTAAATATATATAAATATTATCTTATTGTTATTATTATGTCAACAATTTCCTGTGGATAACTCTATTTTTATAATATATATCAATATGTTACCTTGTGTATAATGTTAGTTGTTTGTTATTAAATTAACCTTTGTGAATTGTGAATAATTTTTATTGATTCAGAAAATTTGTGGATAATTTATACTTATTCACAGTACAATATTGTCTTATACATAAGTTTAGGAATAAAAATGTTAAAAATTTTAATAGTCAGACTTTCATCGTTAGGCGATATAATTCATACATATCCAATGATTTATGATATCAAGCAAAATTTTCCACATTGTGAACTTGATTGGGTTGTCGATGAAAGTTTTTATGATTTGGTAAAAATAAATCCGTTAGTAGATAATATTATTCCTATTGCCTTACGAAAATGGAAAAAAAATATTGCCATTTTGGATTTTATATCTTGGTTTAGAAAACGTAAAAACAATAAAAAATATGACTATATTATTGATACTCAAGGATTAATCAAAAGTTCTTTATTAAGTAAGTGCTTTTCAGGTAAAATTTATGGTTATAATAAAGATAGTATTAAAGAAAAATTTGCCAGTTATTTTTATGATTATCGATATTCTATAGGGTTAAATCATTTAGCCATAAATAAAGCTAGATTATTGGCAAGTAAAATTTTTGCATATGATGTTGATCTGTCAATATGTAATTTTGGGCTTAATAATATACATTTTAATCATCCTGAATTCATTAAAACAAATAAATATATAATATTTTTTCATGCCACATCAAAAAATAGCAAAAAATATCCTAGTGAATTATGGGCTGAATTGGCTAAATATCTAATTAATACAGCAGGATATGACATAATATTACCATATGGTAGTAGTGTCGAATATGAAGATGCAATTATGATAAAAAAATTAGTTAATTCAGATAAAATAATTATTCCTGAGCGCATGAATTATTTTCAATTAGCTGGTTTAATTCAGAATGCTAGCTTTGTTTTTGGTGTTGATACAGGTTTGTTGCATTTATCTAATTCATTAAATAAAAAATTAATCGCGATTTATGTTGATACTAACCCAGCAAAAACTGGTATTTTTGAGTCAAATATTGCTAAAAATATTGGTGGGATTAATAATATTCCAAATGTTCTGCAATTAATACAATTATTTGAAAAGATTAATCTTAATAATTAAATACGCTCAGTCTTTGAATCTTGAACTTTGTTAATACTTATTAAGTATATAATGTGGATAATGTGATTTTCTGTAGTTAATAATATTATGTTTATCCACAGCTTATTTAAATAAATATAAATTATCCACAATTTACAAAGTTTAATTTTATACATGATTTAACATATTGATATATATTATAAAAATAGAGTTATCCACAGGAAATTGTTGACATAATAATAACAATAATATCATATTTATATATATTTAAATTAGTTATATAACAGAATTGCCGAGTAAAGAAATTTAAAGCAAAAATAAAACAAATAATAAATAATTGATCATGAAAATTATACTAAACAATTAATTGAAAAGATTTAAACTAGAAAGATAAGTTATAATGACATATAATATAGAAATATATGATCAATCTATAATTAAAGTGGGTAATAATGCAGCCATTGATTTTTATAATACTATATCATTACAAAAACTACAACTAAATAATATTAATGCAACTATTACAGGATGTTCATCACCGTTTTTGAATGTAGTTATAGATACTATTGGCACACGTAAAAAACTTGATGAAATAACGCTACAAATAGTTACACAATTTTTTGAAAAAGATAATATACCTTGGGTATGGATTATTCCATCATATGTATCTAATACTTATTTTATAGAGTATGAGTTTGTAACATATGGAAACTTTCCTTGCATGTACTATAATCTTGATAATGAGGTTTTGCCAATAGAAAATACACAAATTATTATCCAAGAAATTAATCAAGATAATGATTTATCCGAATGGATAATCCCTGTTAATGAAGGTTTTACTGATTCAGAAACAGAGCAAAATAGCCAAGAAGATTTATATCAAAAAATTAATGCAAATTTGTTGAACAATGGTATTACTAAATTACGTCAATTTGTTGCATATTATGATAATCAATTAGCAGGTAGCTCAACATTATTTTTATCACATGATTCGGTAACATTACATAATATTGCGGTTAGACCACATTTACAAAAAAGAGGTATTGGTAAATCATTGGCACTACATATGATGCATATTGCAAAAGAGTTGGGGTTTAAACATTGCTTTCTGGATTCTTCGGATGATGGATATAAACTGTATAAACAATTGGGTTTTAATGTTTATGCTATAAAAACAGCGTATAAAAAAATTTAATATATAAAAATAGAATAAATTAATAATTTATCTAAACATTCAGTAAAAAATAATTTTAAGGAAAAATTTAATATGCGTTATATATATTCAATTTTAGTTTATTTATTAGCTCCATTTATTCCACTTTATTTAAAAAAACGTGCAAAAAAAAATCCCAAATATGCATTATTTTGGAATGAGAGATTTGGCTTTAAATTACATAATATAAGCACAAAACAAATTATTTGGTTACATGCAGTATCGGTTGGTGAAACTAGAGCTATGCATAAATTAGTTCATTTATTACATCAACATTATCCACAATATCAAATACTTATAACACAAATGACGCCAACTGGTCGTGATACTGCGCAAAATTTGTATCCATTTGCAATATTACATTATTTACCATATGATTTGCCACATGCAGTGAATAATTTTTATAGCGTATTTAAACCAGTTATTGGTATAATTATGGAAACAGAAATTTGGCCAAATTTGTTCTATGGTGCAACAAAACACAATGTTCCATTATATATAGTAAACGCTAGGCTTTCTAATAAGTCATTGCATGGATATTTAAGGTTTTCATGGTTTATTCGTCCAGTATTAAATAATGTAACTAGTATTTTGTGCCAAGATAAATTATCGGAGAATAATTTTAGCAAACTTGGTTATGTTGGGGATTTAAAAACAGTTGGGAATACAAAATTTGATCTAGTCTTAGAAGATAGAGTTTTAGATATTATTGAATTACTTAAACAGCGTGTTGATAATAGAAAGATAATCACATTTGCGTCAACTCGTGATGGCGAAGAGTCTATGGTATTGGAACATATTGACAAATTAAGTGATTATTTGGTTCTGATTATTCCACGTCATCCTGAGAGATTTGTTTTATTAGAAAAACTATTAATTGAGAGAAATATTAACTATCAAAAGCGTTCCGATAATGAAAATGTTTCACGTGAAACAAAAGTTGTAATTGGGGATAGTTTAGGCGAGATGTTGGCTTATTATGCAATAAGTGATATTGCGGTGATTGGTGGTAGCTTTGGTGGATTTGGTGGGCAAAATCCGATTGAAGCAATTTTTATGCATAAACCAGTTATATTTGGTGATTCAATGTATAATTTTACTACTGTTGCTAATGATGCAGTTGCAAGTGAATGTGCAATTCAAGTTACGAATATGAATGAATGTATAGATAAATTGAATTACATTTTAAGTGATAGCTCTTTGTATGATAAGCTTAAGAATAATTGTCAATCATTTATTGATCAATACCAAGGTGCTTCACAACGTGTTTTAGAAATCGTGCAGAAACATTTGTAATGTTTCACGTGAAACAGTTATATTTAAATATTCAATAAAAGTTATGATTTAAATATTATTTTGGTGCTGTAATTTGATACACTTATAAACACCACACAAAAATGTGCTATCAAAAAATTCGGGAGCTTGTTATAATACTGCCTTTATATTTTATTTAACTTTTTTAAAGGGGTGGGCAATCATGTTTTCTCAATCATTAATATTAAGGAATATCGATACAAGAATTACTATAAATAAGTATTATAAAAATCCTCGTAGCATAACACCAAAATTAATGGAGTGTATTGAAGGGTATTTTCATGACGATCTTTCGTTACGGGAAATTATTACGATGTTTAATGATGGTCAGAATGGTTTGTTTAATAATCCATTAAATCCATTACAAACATTAGTATCTGTTATTATTTTTTGGTTAAGTGAATCTAAGATACCAGAGAATAGTAATGAATTGGAGCCATTTCTAAGTGGTAAGGGTATTGATAAAAATATTAATACTGAAGATTTTGCTATAATTTTAGCTAAATTTAAAACACCTGAAATCAAATGTAGTGATATGAATGGTAATCCTATTTTTGATAGGGTAAATTTTGAGGAAATTAAAAATAAAATAAAAGAAGAATGTAGTGTGGATTTTGGTGATAATAATCAATCTAAATGTGATGGTTCTTCACCTGCTGTGCTAGGCTTCATGGATGGTTCTGATTTTTCTGATTTAAAATAGATTTAGATTATGTAAAGCGTATATGATAAGTATATTATGTGTTGCAAAATAGCTTATCATCTCGTTAAAAAATAAGTTAAATTTTATGAGGTTATCATCTCAAAACATGCTATTGATTGAATGTTATCTTTTCAGGTAAATTCCTCAGTAGTTTGTTGTGAGTATAATAAAATTAACTTAGTATGTCAGGTTAAATTATGGGATCGGCAATTTATATGTTGATGTTTTAAATAAAGGATACGGTATTATGCTATTTATTGAACCTATTAAAGCTTTTACTGACAACTATATATGGTGTATTCACAATAAAACTAATGCAATAATTGTTGATCCAGGAGATGCTATTGTTGTAAAAAATTATTTGGAACAAAATAAACTAAATTTAGTTGCAATAATTGTTACACATCACCATAAAGATCATACAGGTGGAGTTATAGAGCTTAAAAATGCATACGATGACTTAAAAATATATTCGCTCATACCAGAAATTGCCACTCATTTAGTTACTGATGGCGATTCAATTAATATACAATTGCTAGATGATCTAATGCTTAATGTAATTAAAGTACCTGGTCACACATTGGATCATATTGTATATTATAATGATAAAATGTTATTTTGTGGCGATACTTTATTTTCTGCTGGATGTGGGCGCGTATTTGAGGGTACTTATGAACAAATGTATCAATCTTTAATGAAAATTAGAGATTTATCGGATGACATATTGATATATCCAGCACATGAATACACGCTTAAAAATATAGAATTTGCTCTGACAATAGAACAGCATAATCTGAATTTGCTGGCTAGATATGTTGAATGCTTAAACCTTAGATCTAAAGATACGCCTACTTTACCAGTAAAACTAGAAGTCGAAAAATTGGTTAATCCATTTTTAAGATGCGATAAAATCGAATTAAAAAACAGTGTTGGCATGTTAAACGATACATCAGAACAAGTATTTACATATATACGCAAATTAAGAAATAATTTCTAATATAAAGTTGCTAGGTATGCCACAGTTCTCACTTTTTTATTTAACTTTTATAGAATAACTTATTAATTTTTACGCTCAAAGGTTACAAAATATGAGTTTGTATTAATTCGAAAGCTATTTGGCAAAAACTCGCTAGCGCTCAAACAGTTTGTCAAATTACGCTTTCTTCATTAGCAAACTCTATATTTTTCCATCATTCGCTAAAAAATTAGTAAGTTATTCTATTTATTTAAACATTCAGTTAACAGTGATGCCTGTGGCATAGCTTAAATAAAATAATAATGAAAATTAGTTAGGAGTAATATAAAAATGAATTTAATTGAGTTAGTGGATTTTGAAAAAGTTCATATTCATGTTGGTCAAATTCTTGACGCAAAATTAAATAGTAAATCTATAAAACCAGCTTATATTTTGACTGTTGATTTTGGTGATCTTGGAATAAAGATTAGTTCTGCACAGTTGGTTCAAAATTATACTGCAGATGATTTGATTGGTAGAAAAATTGTAGCAGTGGTAAATTTTCCAACAAAAAAAGTTGCTGGAGTTAAATCAGAAGTTTTAGTTTTAGCTAGCGTATGTGAGCAGAATGGTACTTTGCTACTAAGTGCCGATCAAAATGCTATAAATGGTAGTAGAATTAGTTAATTGTTTCACGTGAAACATATTTTAACCGCATAGCGAACATCTTGGGGGCTTGCCCCCGTGATGAATAGCGTATAA
>CAYWWJ010000005.1:0-28021 GCA_964462055.1 uncultured Neisseria sp.
AAAATTTAATCAATATTCAATTATTTAATTGAGGAGGTTATCATACCATCTCAATGTAATATGAATAATGAATTAGCTTCCAACTTTTTGGCAATATGCATCAGGTCTTATAAAAGTGGTTTTAGATCAGACGTAGCAAATACCATATATAATAATCTTAAAACAAAGATTGGTGATAAATTATATACGCAATATGTTTTAAGTACGAGTGATTGTAAAAATAATATAAAACAATTAGTTGAGTTAGATATATTAAATAATTTGATAAATATGGACATTGAGATAATAAAACCTAATGAATGCACTAAATCTCAATTAATTTCATTGATAATTCCTGAAACTAGACCATTAACAATAGATAATATTAAGTCGCGACTAGAAGAGAGTGGCTTTAATCCTTTCAATCCAACTGAGATTGATCCAGAAAATATGGAAATTATTAATTGTATCGATGATAAAAATGATCATATTAAAGAAATTGGTAATTTAATATATAACGCAGAATCTGATATAAAAATTTCAACATTATCTCCACCAGAAGAAGGCTCAGCTTATTATAATATGATAGTAACAGCACTAAGTGCTAAAATTTTAGATAATGAAAAGAATAATAAGGAATTTTCGATTACATTTATTTTTGGAAATTGCTCACAAATATTGTGCGGTCTAACAGGTGTATATTTTGATGAAGGTACATATATAAATAAAATAATGGATGCAATTGCAAAGAAAATTAAAAAATCAAAGGATAATATAACAAATTTCAGTATTAAAATTGCGTCATATAATCCAAGTTTATTTTCATGGAATCATTCTAAAGTAATTGTCATAGATAATAAAACAACTATAATTGGAGGGCAAAATATGTTTTCAGTTTATAATAATATTGAAACCCCCCACTTAAATGTTCACGATACTTCAATAAAAATTAAAAATAGCGAAGAGTTTGCAATTCAAGCTGATACTTATTTAAATAATTTACTTAATGATTGTCAATCATATGCAGTTTTTCCACTTTCATCTAAAAAATCTGGTAATCATAAAAAAGATTTAAGAAATCATAATAATAATAATCAGCAGCAGATTAGTAACAGTAAATCAAGCCGACCAAAAGCATTGCTAATTCCAACATATGGTAATGGAATTAATTCCAATGAAAATTAATCTTCGCACGTAATGCTTGATTTAATCAATAATGCTAAGAGTGAAATTTGTATATCTCAGCAATCTATTATATTTATGCATGGTCCAATTGGGGGCGGATATAGTCAAAATATTATCCATGCTTTAAATCTAGCTTTAAAACGAGGCGTAAAAATAAATATAATTATCTCACCAGATCACACTAATAATGAAAATCCAAATGGCAAAGATTACACTGGTTGTTCATTAGACCTGTTAAAAGATCAATTAATAAATAATGTGCCCGTTGATTTGCAACAAAATCTAAATATTAAAAACTCTCAAATATTAATAAATAATGAATATAAAAAAGTAGCAAATCATGCCAAAGTGCTTATCTCAGATAATATAGTATATGTAGGTTCACATAATTTATATGATAATTCACATGCAGAATGTTCAATAGTTTTTGAAAGTGATGAATTAGTTGATAAATTTAAGTACTTTTATTGGAGTCCAGAATGGTGGACTGCTAATTCATTGTAAAAATGATCATTCCAAGAATGATGGTATAAGGTGACTATGGTAACAATCTTAACATTAATAATAGACCAATATCCAATTTGGCCGTTGTTTTTAATTTTTGCCAGAATACTTGGCGCAATGATGATTTGCCCATTGTTTTCCAAGAATTACTTGAGTGCATTTTTACGTGCAGCATTAGCTTTAGTTTTTGCATGTATGTTTTATCCAGCTTATGCACATTTAGAAACTGGTAATGGGTATTTAAGTCATGCAATGTTATTATTTAGTAATTTAGCCTATGGAGCATTAATTGGATATTTACTATCACTACCAATTTGGCTAATTGAATCATGTGGGCGCATAACCGATACGCAACGAGGTGAGCAAATGGGCGCTGTAATAAATCAGATTACTGGCACTCCATCATCTTCGATTGGCAAGTTGGTAGTACAAGCATTTATTGCTTATTTGGTAATAAATAATGGATTACTCTTTTTTATAGACACCGTAGGTGGTAGCTTTATTATAGTACCAATAAATAATTTATTGCCAGTGCTAGATGCCATGCATATAAACAAGTATATTGAGATTTTTTCAAGTTATCTCTATTGGGTTGCAGCGCTTACACTACCTTTAATTGTAGTAATGCTATTTATTGATTTGATTTTGGGACTAATTAGCTCATTTATACCTCAGTTAAATGTTACGATTATTTCTATGCCAATTAAAAGCGTTGTTGCATTATTTATATTAACTCTTTATTTAGGATCGTTGTTTCATAATGTTTTTACACAATTTCTCACTCAAATTAGGCAACTTTTTTAAAACTTGTCTAATAATAAGCATTTATAGTTGTCTTATAATAGCTTGTAGCGACAATAAAATTGAATTACTAAATGGTTTAAGTCAAGACGCAGCAAATAACGTAATCTTAACCTTAGGTAATCATGATATTGACAGCTCTAAAAATGTGCAAAAAGATGGTACATATATAATTCATGTGCCTAGTTTACAAAAATTAAAAGCCCTAAACATATTAAAGGATAATGGGTTACCAGAACATGATTTTACTAATTTAGGCACAATATTTAAAAAAGATAGCTTTATTTCATCACCATTGGAAGAACATAGTCGTTTCTTATATGCATTAAACCAAGAAATATCAAGCTTGTTATCCTCATTAAATGGCATAATCGATGTAAAGACAATAGTAAATTTACCTGCACCAAATGATAATTTATGGCAGTCACAAGCACCTGTGGCATCAGCATCAGTGCTAATAAAATATCAACAAGGCGAGCGAATAGATTTATATATCAATAGAATCAAAACTCTAGTAGCTAATGCTGTACCTGGGTTGACTATTGACCACGTAGAAGTTATAACACTAATGCAAAAAGATAATGAATATGTTAGATAAAATTTTTATTAAATATAACAATATATTTGCACATAAAATTGATAACCTAAAGCAAAAATTAAGTGAATGTAATACTATAAGTTATCAGGGGCGAGTAAATAGTGCTAAAGGAGCCATAGTTGTAGCTACATTCCCGCAAGCTAAAATTGGCGATTTATGCATAATCGAAAACAATAACATTGGGTTTAAAAATTATGCTGAAGTAGTTGCTATAAATGAAGATGAAGTAAAACTATTGCCATTTGGTAGTATAGAGCAAATTTCCAATCAAGCAATAGTTACTAAAGCTTCCACAAATTTTACTATAAATATTAATGCTCAAATACTTGGTAAGGTTGTTGATGGGCTTGGCAATATAATAAGCAATATGGTTACAAATAATGAAAATAGTTATAATGAAACAGAATCAGTAACTGAAAGTTATCAAGTAATGAGACTAGCACCAGATGCCCTGAGTCGTAAAATCATTGAAGAACCTTTTTATACTGGTGTAAAGTCAATTGATTTATTTACTACCTGTGGCAAAGGTCAACGTTTAGCTATATTTTCAGGTCCTGGAATGGGTAAAACTACATTAATGGGAATGATAATTAAATATTCCAAAGCGGATGTAATTATAGTTGCTCTAATTGGCGAGCGTGGCCGTGAAGTGCGTGAATTTATTGATCTAGAATTAGATGATACATCACGTAGAAAATGCGTTTTAGTCGTAGTAACATCTGATAGACCACCGGTTGAACAAGTAAAAGCTGCTTACACTGCACATACTATTGCAGAATATTTTCGCGATCAAGGTTTGGATGTGTTGTTATTTACAGATTCTATTACACGTTTTGCTAGAGCTCAGCGTGAAGTAGGCTTATCTGCTGGAGAACCAATTACTCGTGGTGGATATCCCACATCAGTATTTTTAGCATTTCCACGTTTAATGGAAAGAGCTGGAAATAACCAACATGGGTCAATTACAGCATTTTACACTGTTTTAATGGAAGGTGAACAAACTAATCAGGATCCAATTGCTGATGAAATTAAATCTATCGTTGATGGACATATTGTCCTTAGTAAAAAATTGGTAGAAACTGGACATTTCCCAGCAATTAATGTATTAAGTAGTTTAAGTCGTGTTGCAGATAGAATTATTGATGAACATCATAAGCTATCAGCACGCAAAATTCGTTTATTATTATCCAAATATGAAGAATTAGAATTTCTATTGCGTGTAGGTGAATATAAACGAGGTAATGACTCAGTTGCTGATGAAGCAATTGATAAACACGATGCAATTATGAAATTTCTTCAACAACGTGTACATGAATCTGAAGATTTTAATAGCATGTTAACACATTTATATAAAATTGCGTCTTTATCATGAGTTTAATTAGCTTAAAACGCAAGTTATCTATAGCTCACAATATAGATAGACTATTGGCATACAATAAAACTATCTTGAATGATGATTATTGTATTGCTAAAATCAATTACAATGATATTTGGTTGCGCTTGGCTAGCTTAAACACAGCCAAATTACATAATGTAATAAGTCTAGCTATATTATTAATAATGGTGCAAGATAAATCAATACTTATTTCTGGGAAAAAAGTTAAATCTCTAGTTAATTTTATTTGGCATAAATAATTATACATTAGCACAAGGTCAAACATTGCTTTGTCAAGTTGTAGATATTGATTTTTCTATATTACATATTGAGAACTTTCTTGAGTATAGCTATAAAATCTTACTTACTCAAATATACAAAAAACATTGCTCTTGGATAATATCATCCCCAATATCAGATACAGTATGCAATGATGCTAAGCAGCATATGGAGATAATAACACAATACTGGGAAGAACACTCAGTCATAACGATAGAAACCGCGCTACTTCGTGCATTTAAACTAAAATGTCCTCACACATTTACCTTAATTTTATCCAGGCTATAACATTAATGAAAAAATATTTTAACTTATTCGAAGAGCACAAAGAGTTATCTTTAGTGTTTTTAATACTCTGTGTCCTGGCTATGATTATCGTACCAATTCCACATCAACTTATGGATGTGTTAATTGGTGTAAATATTGGACTCACTATTATTGTATTAATGGTAGTAATTAACATGAAAACGCCATTAGAGCTAACCTCATTTCCTAGCATATTATTAGTATTAGCTTTATTTCGCATTGGTATTACTATCTCTACTAGTCGGCTCATTTTATTAGATGGTGACGCTGGGCAGATTATTGAAACATTTGGTAATTTTGTGGTTGGTGGAAATTTAGTGGTTGGTGTTATTATTTTTAGTATTATTACATTGGTTAACTTTATTGTAATTACCAAAGGCTCTGAGCGAGTTGCTGAAGTTGCGGCTCGATTTTCACTTGATGCGATGCCAGGAAAACAAATGTCAATTGATAGTGATTTACGTGCTGGAAATATTGATATGCCAGAAGCGCAACGCAAACGAAGTGCATTAGGTCTAGAAAGTAAGCTTTATGGTGCTATGGATGGAGCAATGAAATTTGTTAAAGGAGACTCCATTGCCAGTATGATTGACATTGTAATTAACATAGTTGGTGGGTTAATTATTGGAATGGCACAACATTCATTGAGTTTTGGTGATGCGCTAACTAAATATACTATTTTAACTGTTGGTGATGGTCTAGTACAACAAATACCTGCATTACTAATTTCATTAACTGCAGGTATGATGATTACTAGAGTTAGTGATGATGACAGCAAATTAAAAGAAAATTTGGGGCGCAATATGATAAATCAAGTATTTAAAAGCCCTAGAGCATTATTTTCGTCTTCAATTTTATTCTTATTAATGGCTATAATTCCTGGAATGCCTACTAGTGTGTTTGTGGTTCTATTTGGATTAATTGCTGGATTAGCGTTCTATTTACACAAAAGAACCTCGCCACAAAAAAATGAAGAACAAAAAATGAACAAAATTCTTGAGGAAGCAAATGATCAAGCACAAGATCCAGATACTGATGATTTTGTCAGCTGGAAATTGCAACCATTAGTTTTACATTTATCAGTTAATTTAAAAACTTCACCACAATTAGGAATGATAAAAAAAGCTTTAACTGAGGTGCGTAGAGATATATTGGTTAATCTTGGTGTTGAGATACCACAAATAATCATTCGTTATGTAACCAATTTAGATAATAACAGCTACCAAATGCTCATTTATGAAATTTCCGTTGCCTCTGGGCAATTTTATCCTGAACATATTGTTATACCACAATTTACTAATGAAGTAGAGCATGCACTTGAAGCAACCGAAATAATACCAAATAAGATAGATATTGGATTGTCTGATACTGGGGTTTGGATTAACCAAAGCTTAAAATCTAAAGCTGAAAATTTTGGAATTACTTATTTAATTATAGAAGATTTCATAACTATGCATTTATCAAAAATATTAAAAGAAAATGTAGCTGAATTTTTTGGCATGCAAGAAGTTAAAAATTTATTAGATAAAATGAATGAATATCAAGACTTAATTAAAGAATTACTTAGAATGTTACCACTTAATAAAATTACCGAAATATTACAACGCTTGTTAGCCGAAAATGTTTCAATTCGTAATTTTAAAATCATATTAAATTCAATGCTGGAATGGTCACAACGTGAAAAAGAAGTTATTATTATTGTAGAATATATTCGACAATCCTTAGGTCGTTACATTGCAAATAAATATAGTAATGGAACTTATGTATTATCATGTTTTTTACTAGATAGTGGAATTGAAGACATGATTCGTGACTCAGTTCGTTTCAATGACCGAGGAAGTTTTTTGGCTATTGACCCTAATATTGCTGGTGATATTATTACTAAATTACGTAAACTATGTGACGAAAATTCACATCTTAAGATTACACCAGTAATAATAGCTCAAATGGATGTTAGACGATATTTACGCTCTATTATTGAAAAAGAACTGCCGTTTTTACATGTACTATCTTTTCAGGAAGTAGAGTCGCATGTTAAATTTAACAGTTTAGCAGTTGTAGAGTTATAAGCGTGTATCTATTATCTTTATTTTCCAGTGTGTGAATAAATTTGTATATTAATTTGTAAATAACAAAATTGTCACTATAATTAACAAACTTGTCACTATAATTATTTGTCCATATAGCTTACAATAATGCCATGATATTGTGGAGTGTGTTCAATGATTAATTTTGATGATTATAATTCTTTATTAATGATGTTTAGTCATAACATACATATTATTAAACTATCTGTTCAATTAGCTGTGCGAGGTTAGTCATATGCAATCATTAATTTTAGAATTCAATTATCAGCAAATACCTGTATATATAGTGATTGATAATTATGATATATTGAAGTTATTGATTCGTCAAGATGAATTTCAAAGCAGTGATTTAAACAAATATATTTGCATTAATTACATTTGTGAATATATGTTTTTGTCTTGTAATAATTTTACATTTGTGAATTACCATGAAGATAAAGCATTTGAGAATTTTGATATCAATGATTCATGTGACTTAATTATAGATCAATATATTATTGGTAAAATAGGTTCTATAAATTTTCAATATTTACAACAAATTAAGTATGCATTAGGTTTGGGTTCATTAAAGTTGCCAATGGTTGCAGGAATTAGATATGTAGATGAAATAATATTTAATAATTCTATAATAAAATTTAAGTGTGAAGATAATTTATATGTTCCATCTTATGGTGATATATATTGCAAGTTAGATGTAAATTATAATTCACAAGCGTATTCATTGTATTGTAGTAAGTATGAGTTGCATGCAATATTGACACAACTGGGGGTTGATTATAACCTACATGGAGATAGTAATGATGTTTTACCACATAAAATAATTATTGAACGAGTGACCATAAGTTCTAAAATTAAGCATCAATACTATTTACCAATAGTGATAGAAGTATGTGGCTTTAGTATAGTTGTATTACTTAATAAATGGCATAATATAAAGAGTAACCTGCTACAAAATCAGTTAAAGAATGATTTAGCTAAAATTATGTTACCAATTCCACTTGTTCATGGTATTGCAAAAGTAAGCCTTGAAGAAATTAATACTTTGGAATTGGGGGATATTATATTATTTGATGAGAGTCATGCTCCACAATATGCAATTAGTGATTTTGGTGGCTATGTTGCGATGTTTGAGGTAATTGATGATGCAAAATTAAAATTTAAACGCTTTATGGTTAGAGGAAATTGAGTAAATACATAATAAATCAGCTTAGGGTATTAAATAAAAATAAGCAGGATAGATTACAAAATGAACTAATTAAATTACAGGAGAAAAAGAATAAAATAAAACAACAAATTGAGGAATACCAACAACACATTTATAAACTGCATAGCGACCGAGGTCAATTTAAAGAACAAGCATATCAACAGAAATTTAGGAATACAGTTATTAAGGCATCTGATATAAGTCAGGTGAGGTTTACTATGCAAGATTTTGAGCATAGGATAAAAACTACGCTAACTCAGCAAAGTCAGTTGAGTGACCAAGTGCAACATGTTGAACAAGAAATAAAAGATGTGCAACATAAGCTTCATCATCATATAGTAAAAGATGAAAAATACAAAGAAATTTATAAGGAATATCATGAGTGATTATAATCAATATGAATATGCTTCGTCTGAAGCAGCTGATAGTGTAGATAATAAATCTAATGAATTTTTGGAAGATGATATTACAGATAGTGATCTACAAAAGCAAGATGATACACAAATTCCACAAGAATTAATCAATCATAGCTTATTAAATGATTTATCAGTAACAGTTGTTGCTCAGGCTGGACAAGTTATGTTAAGTGTTCAACAATTGCTTGAGCTGTCATTAGATCAAGTTATTGATATTGCGCCGTTACCACCCAAGGTATCATTATTAGTTAACGGAATTAATATTGGGGATGGGTATCTGGTTGAGTTAAACGGTCGGCTTGGCGTTAAAATTGCGCGATTAAATTCGAATAAACAACATGTCACTGATTAAAGTATTCAGCGGTAGTCAACTAGGTGCCACAACTTCGTTAAACAATAATGTGGATTATACTATTGGCAATCATTATGAATGTGATATTTATCTAGAAGATAATATTAATCCAAGATATGAATGTGAGTTCAAAGTAATAGATAATTATGTTGTGTTCTCTAGTATTGATGAAATCAGTATATTATTAAATACTAGTGAAATTATTCAAGTGGGCGTTAGATATGAGCAACCGTTTTATTTTATGCTCGGTGAAATCAAGCTGGCAATTGGCGTAGATATTGATCAATGGTGTGAAAGTGTTTTAGATACGGATGGCGTTCAATCAGGTGATATAGATTATACAGAGCTAGGATTTATTGACATGGTAGAATCTATTGACAATAATTCTGATAATACTAAGGTGGTGAAAACTAGGTTAAAGACTAGATTAATGTGGGTAATTTCTTTGTTTATTGACAACATGATTAAGCTACATAATAGACATAAGATTAAATTATATATTGTGGTAACTATTATTACCATAATAATTGTTGTAACGATTAGTTTATTTGTCACTATGAATAAATATCAACAGCAAAGTCAGAAATTTGTATTGACTGGGCAGGAGGATTATAATTTGAAAAAAAAGTTTACAGCATTGCCTGCTAAATATTCGAACTTAATGTTGAAAAAATTAATTAATGGTTATCAAATTAATGGGCTTGTTGCAGGTGTTGATGATGAATTATATTTAAAACGATATTTTCAACCGTTTATATCAATGTTGACGTATAAGCTAATAACTGTTGCAGATGCGCAAGGTAAGATACAGGTTATTTTAACTAATTATAATGCAGAAAGCTTAAATGTTGCATATAATACAGATAGTCAGCAATTAATTGTAAGTGGTGTTACTAAAGAGGATATGAGTAAAATAAGTGAAATGGAAATTGAAATTAATAATAAACTTCCTGAGGTTTTTAATATTTCATTTTTAATTTTTAATCTAAAACAAGTTATAAGTGATGTTACTGTTGCTATGGGTGACATGAGTAAATTTTTAAATATACAAGAATCTGGAGTTAAAAATCAGATTAGGATCACGGGTTATTTAACACAAAATCAATTAACTACAGTAAGTGGAAGTTTGGAAACTTTAAGTTCTAAATATCAAAATATTATAACATTTAAATTAGATGTGGAAAATGCATTAAGTGCATTGCCATTTAAAATTTATTCTGTTTATAATGGAGTTCAACCATATATAGTTACGAATACAGGACAGGTAGTGCATGTTGGCGGGCAAATAGGTGATTTTATATTAAGTGAGATCACGGATGATAAAGTTATGTTTAAGGGTGATAAATTTAAATTAGATATACCGCTAAGTCAAATAGGTAGTGATGCTGTAATTCTTGAAAATTCATCAGGTGGAACATCTTTATCACGTAAAAATATTTTGCAAAATGAGTACGGTAAAATAAAAAAATTACTGGCTGAAGAAGAGAAGCAATTGTTAATGGTTCATAATCATAAGGTGAAGTCAACAGATGTCGAATTGCAAAAATTTTTACAGCAGCAAGAGGAAAATTTACAGCAAGATATCAAATTAAAACAACAAGATTTAAATTTATTAAATAAGGAGGTTAGTTAAAGTGGGAAACGATCCAATATCTATAATGATAATTTTAGCATTAATGAGTTTAATACCAATCATTTTTGTATTAACTACATCATTTATTAAAATTGCGATGGTATGTATTTTAACTCGTGAAAGTTTAGGTGTGCAACAAGTTCCACCAAATATTGTAATATATGGATTAAGTTTAGTTTTATCATTTTACATTATGGGGCCTGTATATAATAATACCTATAAATCGCTGAGCTCAGATATTTTGAGCGGTAAACCATTAACGGCACAAATTCTAGTAGAAAGATTCCAAACCTCAAGTGAGCCAGTGCGACAATTTTTAATTAAGCATTCAGAGCGTACACAACGAGATTTTTTTTATCAATCATTAAAGCGATATTGGACTCCAGAAATGATGGCAGACACTAAGATTGATGATTTTATTATAGTAGTACCTGCCTTTGTGGTTTCAGAAATTACGCAGGGATTTAAAATTGGGTTTCTCATCTATTTACCATCAGTGATTATTGATATTATTATTTCTAATATATTAATGGCAATGGGTATGATGATGTCACCTGTTACTATTTCATTGCCAGTTAAGTTACTTTTGTTCGTTTCAATTGATGGTTGGAGTCGTTTGATAAAGGTTTTATTGAGTACGTATTAGTTTTATTTTAATATTTACACTCAAACAATTTCATCATATTTGAATTTTACTTTGCTCCTAACCTATTATTAATAGGTGTCGTCGCTTGTTTAATTCAACTATTTTGAACTTGTTTGAGTGTAGAAAGAGAGTTATATAATGTTAAATATAATAAATTCTGTTGATATGAGTTCTAATTCTGCCGTTGCGGATTCGAAGTCAATAGATATAAATGCCATAGATAATGTAAATGCAAATGGTGGTCATGCTGATATGTTTGACAATGTACTGCATGCATTTTTGGATCCGATTAATCAAGCTGGTAATGAGATGCAAAATACTGTATCTGAAATAAATGACGTACAGCAAAAAAATGGTGGTCTTATTGAAACGACGCAATTAATTGATTTACAAAATAAAGGGAGTCATTTTATTGTTAATGTAACAGTTGCAACCAAAGTGTTAAATGCTGGAGTGAAATCCATTAATGAGTTAGTACATACTCAGTAACACATTATTTATAAATAATGTCACAATGTGGAGTTATTGATACGTTATGAGCTCACAGTCAGATTCGAGTAAAACTGAGAAACCAACCTCAAAAAAGATTCTAGATGCGCGGAAAGAGGGTAATGTTGCACGTAGCAAGGATTTATCAATGTTCGTGGCAATTTGTACTTTTATTCTGGCTATTGTTTGTCTTAAACAAAGAATAATTGAAAGTCTAAGTGATAATTATACTTTAGTACTAAATACAATAATGAATAACCAATTTCAATTAAATAATTTGTCATCAGTTTGTATTCAAATATTAATTAATTTTGCTAAAACAATTGTACCTATAATTATTTTGGCTGCATTATTTGCAATGGTAACGACGATAATTCAATTAGGAGGACCATTATTAACCAATAAATTATTCAAATTTGAATTAAAAAAATTTAATGTGGTTGAAAATGCTAAACAAATATTTGCAAAAAAAAATTTACTTAAATTTTTATTTAACTGTTTGAAGTTATGCATAATGGGATTTATTGGTTATAGATTTCTTTCTTCAAATATTAGAGATATTTTGCTATTAGTTAATCTGCCATTGTCACAAATGATATTTTTTATTGTTGTAATGTTACTTAAGATATTGGCAATTTTGTTGGGTGTATATTTTGTATTTGCAGCACTAGATTTAGTAGTTGAAAAACAATCTACGTACAAACAGCTAATGATGAGTATGGATGAAGTTAAACGTGAGTATAAAGAAAATGAAGGTGATCCAGAGATTAAAAATAAGCGTAAAGAATTGCATCGCGAGCTTCTTGAAGAAAATGATGAGGCATTTGTGGCAAATAAAGATTCTATGCTGGTTTTGGCAAATCCAACGCATATAGCTATTGTACTTCTTTATATACCACAAAGATGGAGGTTGCCAATAATGGTACATAAGGCAAAAGGTTATGATGCTCAGCAAATTTTTCAGTTGGCAAAACGTAATCAGATTCCAATTATTCGCGATAAATGGCTAGCGCGGCAAATGTATGCTATAGCTGAGATTAATCAAGTTATTCCGCAGAGTATGACCAAGCATATAGCAGAGTTAATTGCAAAGAATCTTCATTTGCGTCCTAAGATTGCTTATGATATAGAAATGTTGAAAAAATTACCGCGAAGTGCAATTAATGTGCAAACATCACGTAGTCCAGGGGGGATTTCTGTATGAGTATAATAAATTCTACATCTAATCATGTTTATCCGGTGAGTAGTACAGAGTCTACAGGTAAAGATAATAATGATTGGATGTTGCGCAAAACTCAACGTAAACAAAGTATGCTAGAGCATGAAAAATACGAGAGGGAAATGGCCAAAGAGCAAAAAGATGTGGAGCAATTATTTGAACATCAAGAAACTTCACATAATGAGTCTATCCATCAAAATGCTTGGGAGCATATGTTAATGAATGAAATAGGGGGGAATAATGAAGTTACCGAAATAATTAATAAAGAGGCGATCGTGGAGTTAGAACAAAATGTATTAAGGTCATTTAGTAGTCGTTATTTATCTGAGGATGAAATCAAGATTTTATTTGAGTTTTGTGATGATATTGGTTTTAGTGAAAAAACACAAAAATTAGGTGATGAATTATTAGATTGTGATGAGGGCACCGAATCTGACATGTTAAATAAATTTTTTGCAAAAGAACAATTAAATACTGCTCAATCATATATGGTGTTGTGTTACATTATGGCGCAATTACATGCAAAAAAACGTAAAAAATTATTTGAAAAGCAGTTAAGTGAGTGGTTGCAGCGTTTTGAGGAGCAGGAATCAGCTTATTTATTTGAATTTTTCAATATACAAAATAATACACAAATTAGTAAGCAAATTAAGCAACATGATTTAGGTCAATTAGCACAATTAGCCAGTACTAAGCAGCAAACGGCAACGCTTAGACAGATAATTCAGTTAATTGCAGATACATTTAACAATAAATTTGATAGTATGGTATCTTTATATATGAAATTAAAGGTTAGACAATTAACACAATTAACTCAACTTAAATTAAATGTGGAGGAAAAAGCACAATTATTTGATCTAATTAATCTTGAAAAATTATTGATGATTATAAACTCGGTTTATATTAAGCAAAATGCATTTTACAATCAATTAATTCAAGCTAAATTGGCGGTTGAGGGCGTGGTTGGCAGTGATACTAGCCAGGCTTTAATTACTACGACTATATTATGTGAAGCAAGTTTTGTCTCTGAGCTTACTATTGATAAATTGATTCGACAATGGCAATTAAACGAGTTACAAGGTCAATCATATCTAAGATTTTTGGCAGAGATAATTATATTTCTTCAGACTTTGCCTTTAGAGTTATTTAATCATAATCCAGTTAATTTACAAAAAATAGTTAGTGGTATTCGTAGTTTATTGGTAGATAAAAGCCAAAACGCTGCGCCACTTGCCTCGACTAATACTGGGTTGGATATTTTAAAACCAAAATCAAGATTAATTAAATATGTTTAGCAGTATTGACAAAAATGTTACTAATGAAGACATTTTTGTCACTAGAAGTTTTGTGTGATTAGGTATTAAAATACATCCTAGATGAACCACAAAATGGTCAGATAAATGGGTGAAATAAAGGATAAAATTGTGTATAGCTCAAGCAAATTAAATCGTGTTAAAAGGTAATGAATATGCGCTCAGTTAATAATACTTCAGAATTAGTTTTTATTCCTGTTGAATCTAATGTTCAAAAAAATACTTCAAAATTAAGGCAAGCTTGTCTGGCAAATAAACAAGAAGCTCCTGCTATTAAAGTAATAAATCAGGAGTTATCTAGTTTGTATACAACAAATAATTCGAGAAATTATAATCCAACAACATTATCTCAATCGAGTAATAATAAAAAAGTTAACTCAAATATAGTAACACAGATTGTTAATTCAGATGCGTTAAATGCTTCTGATTGTTATGCATTAAGTATGTTGAAAATATTTGCATCTATAGCTAAATCAATGGAGTCAACTTCCAAATGGCAAACACAAACTATGGACATGATGGATAAGTTAAATATAGCAATTTTAGATCTTTCAGATGCTTTGCAAAAAATGACTAGTGAGTTAAAAATACAACAACAACACGATATGGAAGCTGAGATGCGTAAGAGTGGTATTTTAGGATTATTAATGAATATTGCAATATTGGCAATTGGAATTGCAATGTGCATCCCAAGCCCTTCTCCAATGGGGGTGATGTTGATTTTGAATACAACTGTACAAATGGTTGGCAATATTGGTAAGATTGCAGATCCTGAAGAAGCGCTTAAAGATAATAGTTGGCAAAATTCTCTTACACAAAATGGTTTGTTTGCAGTTTTTGATTTGGCAGGTGAAGGTGCTGGGCAAAAAGCTCAAACTATTGGCACTATTTTAATGTTATTACTAAGTGAAGGAAGTTCTGCTACTAGTACCGTTGCAAATAAAGCAGTATTAACTGGTACCGAAATTGCTTGTCGTGGGGTTGCTATGCTGGACAATATCGTTAAGGTTATTGGTATGATTGGTAGTTTATTCCCACCATCAACTGATAATAATTGGTCAGATGAAAATCAAGATAATATCTGGGCTGCGTTAAGCATGGGTAGTTTTGCTACTATAAGCCATGAAATAATTCATGCAACAGGTGCAGATAAAGATGCTACTGGTAAATTAATTGATAGTATTTTAGGTGCCGTAATAGGTGTTGTTGCGCAAGCAGGCCTCCAAAAAGGTGGTTATAGTAATAAGCTAGAAGATGAACAAATTAACAAAATTACACAAACTATACGTGCGATTGACCGCGTATATAATATTTCAAATCAAGCAAAGAATATAAATACAGCTGAGGTTCGAGGTGAGATTGCATTTAAAAATAGTGCTACAAAAATATTTGAATCAGATAGCACTCGTACTAGTAAACAATATGAATTATTACAAACGCAGTTTGACCCAGTAATGAATATGCACGCGAATCGTAATGATGAATTAATTAAAGCTGAGCAAACACTAGTTGAGTTAGTTAAGGAAGTAGAACAGATTTTTCAGCAAATATTTGTGCATCCAGAACGGTATGCATAATGAATTTTGATGTAATTTATATTGCTAAGCAGGCATTGGTGCTATCATTAATATTATCGCTACCAGTAGTTGTGATTGCTTCAGTTGTTGGATTGGCGTTTAGCTTGTTTCAAGCATTAACCCAGATTCAAGACCAAACATTATCATTTGCAGTTAAGCTGGTATTTATTATGGGCGCATTATATTTAACTGTGGATTGGATAGGTAGTAGGCTTTTTCAATATACTTTAATGATTTATAACAATATTTAATAAAAAATAAAATTTTAAAAGGAAATATATCATGATTAAAAATGTAGGTGCTGGGCTTGATTTAATTGGCTCTGAGTATTCGCAACGATCATCAGAGAACAAGGCTCCAGTAGCAACAGATGTAAAAACTGCTTCTTTTAATGCGAATGCCATATTAGTTGATGAATCATCAAATAATAACGGTATGCAACTCATCGGTAGTAACTCATATCAACCACAAATACTTCAAGGTGTAATTCCGCCATCTCCAGAAGATTTAAATAATTTATTAGGTAAATTTGAGCAATTTCAAACGCAATTTTCTACGTCAAGTACAAATTCAGTACATGATAGTTATTCAGATAGTAATGATTTAACGACTATAGCGATGATTATGTGGATTTTGCAAGATTTATTACCTAAATTAATGTCAATTATGAATAAATTAAATATGAGTCTTAGTGAGTTGAGTAATAATAATTTTGCGTTGGAAGTTGCCAATGCAAAAGTTGCATTTGAGTATAGCAAAGAAGCAAATAAGCAAACTAAATCAGCTGCAATGCAGTCATTTACTGCGGAGATAGTTGGTGCTAGTATTGATGCTAGTTCTGGAATTGCTTCATTGGTAAATACAGTTAAAAATAATCAATCTCCTGTTGAGAATTATTATGATAAGAAAAATTCATTTAATAGCCTAAAAGAAAAAAACGATTTAATAGAACCTATATTAGGTGCGTCATCACAAGAATTGAAAAATTTAGTGAATCCTAGCCAAATACATAATCTTGAAGTTGAGGTAAAAAATTATAAAGATAAATTAACAACATTAAATCAAGAACATTGTGCAAAATTGCAAAGTATTGATAAACATAATTTGACAGGTGCAAGAGCTGAGCAGAATTTAGTTGAGGATATGAAAAAGATTGGTAAAGTTGAAAATGAAAATATAGTTGATATTGCCAAGAAACTAAAAGCTGGAGTTAATCCAGGTGATGCATTTAATGTTGATAACGATGCGTATAAATCAGCAAAAAAAGCTTTATTTGCACAGGTTGAGTTGGAAGTTAATAAAAAGTACATCGAGGATACTAGTACATATTTAGATGGTATTAAAAAGCAAGTTAAAACTATTGGTAATAAGATAGAGTACCGTCGTCAGTTAGCGGATAGTTCTATTAAGATGACAGCCAGTGCGTCAAAAATGGGTACAGCTGGTTTAACATTGGATGCAAAAAACCAAGAGGCGGATGCAAGACTCTTGGAGTCATTTGGACATGTTATGGATCGAGTTATAAGTCTAATGAGTAAAACATCTAATTCGTATACAGATGAATTTGCTAAGTTTTTAAAAGAACTACGTGATGCTATTATTCAGCAATTGGTTACGAGTAGTCAACTATTAACTCGTTATTATGGCACTCGTTAACATAATATACCAATTGCAATTTAAAATTCGAGTAAATAGACTTTTAAATTGGTTAAGTATATGAAGTTTAAAAATATAATATTAAAAGGATTGAAAATGAACACAGTACATAACCATTTATCTAGATTAAATGTAATGAACAATCTAGATAATTATAAAGTTAATGATGAAACTATGACTAAAGCTCTTGCATTAGATGCATTACAGAAAAATATAAGCAATATGAAAGATGATAACAAAGAACAATTAGCATTATTAACTAAAATTTTATGCATTTCCTCTCGTGAAGAATTTAATAAAGAAGGAAGTTTTTTTGCCAAGAACACCTCACCAAAATTTTCTGTGGAGAGTATTTCAAATAAACTTGCATCTTTAGGTATTGCAAAACCTGAGGAAAGTGCTAAATCTTTAATTTATCTTTGTACACATAAAAACGCAATAGGTGCAGGAATTAAAGAATTCTTTTTAGGGCACCATAGTTTAACTGATGGGGCCAAAAACTTTATTGTAAATGACTTGGGTATTGCTTTAGCTAAAATGCCGATAAAATCTAAAGACATTGATGTTTATCTAAGGAATCCAGACAAGAACAATTTAGATGGGGATAAATATGACTCTATTAAGAAAATGATTTTAAGTATAGATTTACGTTTACATAAAATCTCTAGTGAGCAACAAAAAATATTTTATGTTGCAACAAAAAAAGATATGCAATGTATGAAAAATACAGATGAGCAGATGCTACTTCAATTTGAAAGAACAGCTGGTATTCGAGATATAACTTCACCACCTGATAATGACCGCTTTAATTGTTATATGGAAGGTAAAATACGTAGTGGTTGGAATACATATCAACATTCAATAGATAAGATCGTTGTCATGCAAGATGCATTATTTACTGAGTTATTTGAAATAGCATTAATTAAGGCTTGTAACAATGGTAAACAATTCTATGTTATGGTTGATGGTAAAACTCCTGAAGGACGGGCTATATTAAACTCGACATTAAATGAATATTTTCCAGTTGTTGATATGACGGATAATGAGAAAGATAATTTAAAGGTTAAAATCCATGAAAATAGATTTAATGCTAATTATGCATTAAGCAATTCACAAAATATTAAAAACATTATTAATACATGTAGAAAAACATATGAGATTGACGGTATAGTTGTTGAGAATTTAGATTATGATGATGTAGGTAGTTATAATTCATATAAGAGTACTGGGGAAAATAGTAATTTTTTTGATGATTAAATCAGAATGTATTAAGTTGTATACAAATTTTGAAAATGTATACTCAAACAGTTTCATCATACTTGAATCTCATTGCGCTTCTAACCTATTATTCATAGGTGTCGTCGCTTGTTCAATTAAATTATTTTGAACTTGTTTGAGTATAGCATGTATTGTGTAACGTTAGTTACTTAAAATGGAGTAATGTGAATAATATTAGTTTCGTTAATAAGTAATTTAGTAGGAGTGAATTATTATGATATCTAATGCAATAGCCTTAGGGCTGGGTAGAGATGCGGTTACTACATTGGTAGCTGCAAGGGGAGCAAAGCTTGCCTTAAATTTTGATGATGTAGTCAATAAACCGGAAGTATCAAAAAAACTTCAGCAATGTTATGAACGATTTACCAATCAAGAATACCACACTGTGGGAATTGCAAAAGGATATCTTTTTGGTTTTGGTAAAACCAAGGATGTTAGAAATGTTAATTTGTACAAACATCTTATTAATGATGGTTCAGCAAATGAAAAAGGTGATTTAACATCTGAAAGTAAACATAATTTGTTAGCTAGTGCCAAAAGTGCAAGGTTAGAATCTAGGCAGTTAGAGCAAATTTTTTCATATTTGTTAAGCGATCCATCTAATGATATAAAAGAATTAAATAATATTTGTGCGGATTTGATGTATCTATATGCTCAAAAAAATAATATTGAAGCCAAATATGATGAATTTCTTCATTCAATAAATGATATTAAAACAATTTCGGAATATTCTCAAGAGCTAGAGAGAATTCAATTGCAAATTAAGGCTACAGAGAGCTTATTTAAGACTAGTCTTCCAAACGTTTTGCGAAACTTTGAAGGTGGCGGTGTAGCATTTGATATGTTATTGAGCAAGTTTGGTGTATCGGCAAATGAGAACTCAAAGTATAATATATCTGATTTGATTGAAATTTATGCATTTAAAAGAGAATTATTATCTAATGAAGGATTTAAACAAGAAGTATATAATGATTTTAGTAAATATATTTTTACTAGTAGTGTTGGCTCTTTGAGTGCAAAACAGTTTGTAGAAGCTAAATATGGTACAGTTATTGCAAATATGTTAGAAGATTCATTTTTGGGTGATGTTGATAGTAGTAAAAATATATCGCGTTATTTTATGGAGACAATTTACTGCTTATTAAATGATGGTACAAAAAATTTTGATTTGAGGGGATTATGTATTGGTAAAGACACAAATCGAGATGACAACAGTATTGAGGCACAAAGTTTGGGAGGTCTTGACAAGGCATATGAAAATGCTTATACAATAACTGAGAATGGGATTAATATAGTTAAAAACATTGCTAATTATTATGATAGCTTATCTAAAGTAAATATAGATAAAAATATAAATCTTATTGAATTTTCAAATAACCATAAGAATATGCTTAAATGGAATTTATTAGGTGGTAGGCATGCAAATCTGAATAAAATTAAAAAAGGCATATTTTATCATATTGATCAACAATTAAAAGAATTTAAAAAACCTACAGCCGATGAATATATTTATGAGAGTTTAATTGGATTTCATGATGCAAAAGCCAGAAAAAGAGTTGTTAATTCTTTTCAACCTAAATTAAATTCTGATGGATCGGTTAATCCATTTGAACTAGTTTTACGTAATGAAAAATCAGCGTTAGCGGAAATTGCTAAACGAGTTCAGGTGCATTATATAGATAGATTTGCTTATAATTTAGAGCTTAACATTAAAGATAAGGAACAATTGGATAGTCTTCGGTTTGAATATGAGAAAATTATAAATAGTGTTACTGATAAGACTGATAAAGAAAGTTTAATTAAGTATTTTGAAATTTTATTGGGTAAAGATCTTGCCGGTAAATTCATGGCAATTAAAATTGATATTGACAGTAAAAAATATCAAGAGGGTGGTAGTCAGATTAATAAATTTGTTAATGATAATTTTGTGCTCAGTGCACATGCAGAGCTTTTATCAGTGAATTTATTAATTAGTCGTCAAGAAAAATATGAACAAATTAACAATCGCAAATTTACGCTCGCTTTTGATAATAAACAAAGCCCAATAAGTACATATATATCTGAATATAATGCTGCGTTACAAAATTTGGAAAAGACAATTAAGGACAGTGCATTATTCAACAATATTAAATCAATAACTACTAATTTGGATAGATTACATGAATTTAGCACATTTTATAATCAAATTAAAGATGAAAATATTAATTTTAGCACTTCAATAAATAAATTAGCAGATGTGCCAGCATTGATGCTTTTGACTGATAATGCAATTAAATTATCCAAGGAGCATGTGACAACCTTATATAATAACTATACAGTTCTTAAAGGAAAAATGAATGCAAAGGATAATGAATTAAAAGAAGAAGATATAACCCAATATGTTATGTTAAAAATGTTTTTTGATTTTGTAGATAAGAATAAAAATATTGACACATTTATTCAAAGCTTTAAAACATGTGCAATAAATCCAAGTGATGTTGAATTTAATGATATAAAAAAAGCTTTTGATGGTATTCCTGAAGAGGATCGGAAAGAATTATTTACTGATGATTTTCAAAATTGTTTCGCAAATAGTAATGCTTTCAAGACTTTCAAACAAAAATATAAAGAAGGTAGTATATTTAAAATCCAAAATGAAGGGACATTATTAAATAATATAGTGCTTAAATTTAAACAAGATGTTGGGAAGTTTAAATATGTTGAATCGTCGATAAGTGCAATTAATTCTTTTAACAAATTTAGATTGCAGACTCTTATTCGTCAGCAATCAGAGTTAATTAAACAATTTGCTTATATTGTTAACGGTAAAGAAGAGTTGATAGGTTCGCAGAAAGATTGTTTTTTAGCGATTGAAAATTGCATAAATTATATTGATGATTCTAATTGTTCTGAACAAGATGCTGGCAAAATTGCTGATACAATTAGTAAAGTATTGAGTGATATTTTGTATCAAAATAATGTTCGAGATATAAATTCTACAATTAAATTGAGCAATAATAAAGAATTTATATTGAAATTAAATTATAATGATAGGAAATCAATAACTGATGTTTATAAAGAATTATCAGCTTGGGATTTTAAGGCTGATTTAAATAAGCTGCCAGCAGTATATTCAACAGCCTTTAAACAAGGGCAACCTGATGTATTAACTAAAGCCTTTAGGGTTATTGGTGCGCTTATTACTGGGGTTACGGTAGATAAGCTTGATTTTAAGAATGAAAAAGATAATGAAACTAAAAATTGTATCAAAATGTTCAATGCGTTAATAGAAATACAGACTTCTCGCCTGAAGTCTTTGTCTACAATGAGTTATTTGCACACAGAATTAGTGAATAATTTTTCGCAAATGTTTAATGGTATACAAAATTATGCAAAACCAATAGCAGATAGTATAAGTTTAATTGAAAAGTTACTTCAAAAATATTTGTCAAAACCTAATACGAATGTTGCAACGGATAAGTTTACACCAGATGAAAAAACAATTTTATTGAAGGCTTTAAGTAAACTAACGAAAAATAAATATGGAGATAATTTGCCAGATAATATGGTTGCAATTAATGATAAGGAGTGTGTAAATGTTGCACGTTTAATTGATGCAATTAAGAGTGATTTAAATATGCAGGCTAATGCTCAGAATGCTAAAGATAAAGAGCATTTATCTAATTTATTAGATTATGTTAATAACACAGTTACAATGTGTCAGCAGGTTAAAGAATTAGAAAAACTTACAGATGTAAAGGATATAAATTACAAAATTAAACAAGAAGACATTGAAAGTCTAAAATATTTGGCTAATTATTTTAATGGAGGTAATAATAAGGTAGAAAAAGAAGTAAGAACATACTCATTATCTAGCAATATATGCAGCAAATTAATTGATTTATTTAATTTATCTCTTAAAACTTTAGATAAAAACGGTAATGATAAAAATTTGTCAAGCCAGTATAGCTCGTTGTTTTCTAATCGTTCTCATTTAGAAAAGTTAGCGAATGAATTAAAACGTGATGGTTTAAAGGATTATAATATTAAGTTTTTTGATGATGTCTCTAATGTGAGTGATCATAGTGTTAATATAATTAATAAAGTTGATGCGGTTATGAAAAGTAAGCCAAATCTTGATATTGATGGAGTATTAAAGGAGCTTAATGAGCTTAATAAAGGTAATTCTAAAAATCAAGATTTGCAAAATAAATATAAATATTATATAAATGCTCACCAATATAATTTATTGGGAAATAAATTAGCTAATTTTTATGTAAAGCATTATTTTCATATTGAAAATTTTCAAAAATATTTTGATAGTACTATAGGGTCAATAGTAGAAATTAATAAAAATGCACAAAAAGAGAAAGAAATATCTAATTATACAGATATATTTCAGGATAAATTTGGCAATGCATATACGCAATATCAGAAATATTCAAAAGATAGTACAGTGGTTTTAGACCACTATGCTACTATGCAAAACTCTACAACTCCTATTTATGAATTATTATGTAAGAAAGAGCTACATAGTCTAAATCCAGAATGGCAGAACCGCAATGTAAGTTCTCATGAGTGGTTAATTAAAACATGAGATATTGTTGAGTTATTGAAAAAAATTGAGAACAATGATGTACCTTCTTTGCGTATGGTTATGCATATTGAAGCTATTTTTGATTATCTTAAAGTATTTTCCGCTAAAGATAAGCTTCCAAGCGATATGGATACTATATGTAAGAGTTTGCAAAAACTATATATAAATAATGTTGATAACTTAGATGCAAAGGAGATTGAAAAAGTTTTTAAGGATTTAGACAGTATTATTCAAAATAATAATAACACGTTATTGAAAAAAATTATTGGCTCCATTAAATCATTATTTACAAAAGCTTCTACAAAAGATGAGTTAATGACAAAGATCAATGCGGGTATTAAGGAAATGTCAGGGCTATGGAAAGATATCTTTGGAGAATTAGATAAAATGTTTAAAGAGTATTCTGATGATATTAAAGTATGTAATCGTTATAGTGGAGTAATTGGCAACGATATGGATAAGGTTAGCATGTTAAAAGAGTCTTTATCCAAATTTACTGGCGAATTAAATAAATGGTGTGAAGAGGAACTTCAAAAGAACGATAAAATTGATAATGAGGATATTTACAACAAAATTTCTAAATTAATTGAAACAAACTTGATTGAGTTTTGTACTTTGTTGAAAAAAGATCCAGAAAAATTTAAAGAGATTTGTGGGATTTCATTTCTAAGTAATGCAATTGTTAAGTATCTAAATAAAAATAATTTAAATGAAAATTCATCTTATCAATTAAATGATAACATTGATGCCTTTACTAAGCTTTTAGAAATGCAAGAAGCTAATGAGGATGCTGAGGATGGTGATATATATGAAGAGGCTGAGATGGAAGCTGTACAAGATAATTTGAGTATATTGGATAAACCCAAGAAATTAGGAGGAGAAAATTACGAGGAATTCAGTTCTTATGTAATAGTGGGGGAGAAGTTTTATGAGGCAATAGAGGAATAATGATAATTAAACAATTAACTAAGGTAAGTTTTGATCGTGTTATAAAGCATTCTTATATTGAGAAAGCATTAGCATTGGAATCATATGCAACTAAACTTAAAGAAGATATAGAAATCGTTTTGGTGAATACTAATGCAGACGTGGAACAAATTAAAAAGCAAGCGTATGCTGATACTGTAACGCAATTAGTTGCAGACAACCAACAGTTACTAAGTTATGTTGAAGATAAGTTGAGTTCTGTATTACATGGGTTAGGCGAAGATGTGTACAATATAGTTTATCGTGTTTTAAGTAAACTTGGTATTGATAATATTGGCAGTCACCAAATTAGAGGTTTATTAAAAAATGAATTTGATAACTTTAGTCAGATAAAAAAACTCAGAGTTATTGCTAATCAAGATGTGATTACTCATCTACAAGGTGAATTTAATTTTGTTGGTGAAACTTGTGAGTGGGAAGTTGATTCAAATCTAAGTGATGTAGAGTGTATAGCTACGACACATTTATGGAGTTTTCGATTAGATTTATCAGTTGTCCGCGACAAAATTAAACAGATTTTATGTATAAATGAAGTTAAGGAGAATATTTGTGTTTGAAACAAAGACTAATGCCAATGATTTTATTGGTAATATAGAAACCCTTAATCAGCATATTAAGGAATTAATGAATTTGCCAACGTTAACCCATAAAGAGCTTACATATCTTTATAATATGGCGGCAAATAAATGTCAGGCTGGTGATTTTACTGGCGCTATTGCGTTGTTCCAATTTCTGGTTCTAACTGAGCGTTCAAACAAGATTTATATAAAAGGGTTAGCCGGTAGTTTGCATGGTGCAGAACGTTATAGTGAGGCGCTAGATTTATATCAAATAGTATATTTGATTGATGTAGATCTAGAATGTGATTGTTTATTTTATAGTGCTGATTGTTTATTTAATTTAGGTAAATATGAAACAGCAAAAGATAATTTGGAGAGGTTTATCCAACTAAATGAACATACTAGAGTACAAGATAGTTTTATGCTAAAACGAGCTAATTTGTTATTAGCAGCTATACCAAAATAATGGTAGTTTTTTATTAAATAATTTTTTATTTTATATTGGAGCAAATTATGAACAACGTTAATGTGAACGTCACAGCAACACCAATTAGAAATAGTTCCCATGTGGTTCTAAATACTGGTGCGAAAGATAAATCAACACAAATAGATATGTCTTTAGATATATCTACTAAATTGGCTGGATTACAGCAGAAACTAATTGCAGGGCAATTAAGTCCTAGTGAAGTTGAGGAGCTAGATAATCAAATTACTTTATTGATAAAAAAGTTGCCAATTGAGCTGCAAGAGCAGTTTAAGACGTTGAATCAAGACTGTGAAAAAATTGTAACTTCATCACATCAACAATTAAGAACTACAACAGATGCAACGGAACATGAACAAATTACTAGTGGTGCATTAAACAGCATAGTTTCGTCAGCATCTGGTGTAAAAGAGAGTATGTCACGTTTGGAAATGAATTTACTATTGCCTTTTTCTGTTATTTCAATGCAAGTATTATCAAGCTCTAGTAAGGTAATGGCCGAACAAGCAAAATTAGCTTGCGATAAAATGGAAGCAATGACAAAATTAATTGAAAAATTACAAGCAATGACAACGTTAATGACGTCTATTAATAACGTGTTAAATAGTGAGTTCTCACGGGCCAAAGCTAAGGCAGCTGCTGAGAAAGGTTTTCCTGATCCAGGTAATGAAAATAATATGACTTGGGATGATGGAGCTAAAAATCATGGACAAGGAAAAGATCACTTGGAGTATGACTTTTCTAATGTAGGAGGAAGATATATTGATGGAAATACTAAATGGTATGATGTATTATCTTTTGGTTTTAGTCGGGTTGGGGATATGGCTTGGAAAGCAAAAAATAATCCAGTAATTGATTTTTTAACTAAAAACGGGTTTGCACATTGGGAGAATGGTGAGGGGAAAGGTGATGAAAACTCTCATTTAATTATTGATAAAAAGTTGGATTATTACGCACTTACTCCAAAACAAAAGCAAGAGTTTGATAACGCAATGTCTGTAAATAATGGCAAAAGTGGTACTAATGCAGATGGAAAAGAATTTAATCACTATGATATAAACGCCCCAGTGCCTAGTATAGAGGTGAAAAAATTTTATGATGAGAATGGTAAGCAAATCATAGGTGATGGTATCACAGAAGATGCACGTTATAATGGAACAATAGTATTTTCAATTGATCAAATACCAGAGTCCTTACGCTCATGTTTTATACCAATGTATGATAATAATATTGTACCTCGTGATAAAGATAGTGTAACGCATTATGCGGTTAGTAAAGATGCGATCACAAAAGCTTTTGGCAGCATGATTAGTGATTATGCAAGTGTAATGGGTGAAACGCCAGATGATTTTAGTGAAAAATTAACTGGTGGAGTTACGGGTACAATTAAGCAATTGGATAATATATCTAAGGTTATGCAACAAAAAATTCAATATATTCAGCAAAAGCAAGCAGTATTGGCTAAAACTCCGGAAAATGCGAAAGAAGATGGTAATCGTAAGCTAGATATGTTTAATAATCTTTTGCGTTCAACTAGTTTTTAATAGAGGGGATGTTTAAATGTTATTTAGCGGCTCAATTGGTGGCGGTATAAATGGGATTTTAAATTCTATGACAGAGTTATTAGCAGGAGCTCAGCAGTCACTAGAACAAAATTTAACTACAATGAATACCAAAAATGGTGGTCAATTAGACCCAGCCCAAATGGCACAATTGCAAATATGTACACAAAATTATTTAGCGTTTATTCAAAGCATAACGTCATTGATTAAACAATTTGGTGATTTAGATAAAACTGTTGCAACCAATATGGGGCAGTAAATTTAAATTGCATATTTTATATAAAAAGGAAAATAAAAATGAATATAATAAATTCTGCGACAAATTCGCTAATTAGTGCTTGTCAATTAAAAATTAATAATAAATTACAAGATAGAGGAGTAGATGAGAATTCTAATTATGCTATTGGTAATTTGAATAAAATAGTTTGTTCATTGCTTAATTATGATACTAAATTAACAACACCTGAAGAGGTTGGTGAATTTATTACTAAATTAAATAGTAAGATAAATGATGTTAAAACTGTGTTGGCTAACAGTTTAAGTAAAGATGAATTGTTTAGATTTGAAACATTAGCAAATGAATATGCAGCTGATTTTGGGAAAGTAAAAAGTAGTATGGTTAATGATACGTCAGATGTAACCGAGAAATTAATAAAAAATATACAATCTAGATTAACTAAACAATCTATTACTATAAATAATGGCAATAATGTTACAGATGTGATAAATAATGAGAATCTTTCATTTTTTGCATTACTTATTGTGGTCATATTGTTTGGTTATAATACTACAGCTGAATACGGTAAGTTAATGTTATTGAAACAAAAAGATGCACAAGCAGCTGCAAGTAACATTACTGAGTTACAAAAAATGTTATTGGAGTTAAAAAATTTGGTTGGCGATGATAAAAATAGCTGTAAGAGCTTATTTGAGTTATTTGCCAAAGCATATGGAG
>CAYWWJ010000005.1:28031-86013 GCA_964462055.1 uncultured Neisseria sp.
AGTACCTGGACTGCATTTTAAAGAAATGGGATCAGTAGTATTGAGTGAAACTTTATAAATATTATTGTAAAACTTTGAACTTGATTTGTAAATCTCTGAATAGCCACCACCTCCAAAGACATAAAAGCTGTTTTGGATAAATATAAAGGAGATAAAGGTGTATTACAACAGATTAAAGATCCTGCAACTGGTGTGTCTTATCTTGATGAAATAGATTGGTCTGCTAAAAGTTATCCTCGTCCAGTGGATCCAGATAATCCACTTGCGGTTCCTCCTCGTGTTGCTACTGATGATGAACGTAAGAAGTATATTATCGATGTTAAGGCATGGGACGCTAATGAAGGTAAGGTAAAAGAGCAATCAGAGAAATTTTTATCTATGATGAATGGATATATTGGTTCTATTAATAAAAACCTTACTAATAATGGCGTTTCTCAAGGTATGACTATTCAGTTATTTGATTCTAAAGACCCTATGATATCTTATTCTTCAGATTCCGATAGAAAGAAATTAAATACATATTTTGATACTAATGGCAAAAATTGTGAGACTTGCTCTAGTCAATTAACTACTATTAATCAAAATATTCAAGCTTCAGTAAGTCAGGCAACTGAAACTGTTAAGTCATTATTGGAGTGGTTAAAGCAAGCTATCACTGGATATGGTACTGCAATTAACCCTCGTTGATAAAGATTTACTAGAACTAGAATAAAGCAAATAATGTTAGCAGCAATTTTTTAAGAAATTGCTGTGATTTTTCTGATTTTTTGGGATTATATTATGTTTGAGCGCTCCAATTTATCATCCAAGGTTTTTCAACGTCCAGATTATACAAAAAGTATTCATAACAAAAAAAGGAATGACAACAAGTCTGATAATTTGTTTGTTAAAAATGATAATACTAAAAAGATAGAAGAGCTTAAAAACCGTGAAGAATCTTTCCATCAGAAAATGCAGGAAAAGATTAAATCACATATATCTGGTATAAAGGATCATAAATTATCGTTAAAAGATAATCAAAGCATTGATTTAAGTGATGTTTATTCCCCAAAAGAACCTTATCTAAAAAAGATATTACGTGAAGCATTAACTCAGGACAAAGATGATAGCAAGAATAAAGCTAATCATTTGATTTCTACAAGCAGTGAGAATGAGCTTATTCGTGCTAAAGCAAATCCCAATCAACAAATTCTAGCTAAGTCAAATATCGATGCTCCAGAGTCTTTTATTAATCTAATATTAAATGAAGCAAATCAGCTTGATTTTGCTGCGTTACCAGATTTGGCAAGCTTGTTTAAAAAATGTAGCATATATACTAAAAAGCCTGGTGTTTCTAAAATTGATGATCTTGATAATAAAATTAAAAAGGCTATTGATAGTTTGTTTGAGAGTGATAAATTAAATAAGATTAAATCTGTGAGTAGTTTACTAATAGATAAACTCAAACTAGTTATTAATGCTTATTTAGATGGTACTTTACAAATTGATAAAGCAGCGGATAATGAGTTTATTGATAAACAACTATTTACATTTAATTTTTTATATAATTTTGCAATAAGTCTACTAGAAACTTTTGCAAAAATAAAAGTATCAGACTATAAAAAAGAAGTAAACCAATATAAACCACTTTTAGATAATTTTATTAAGCAAATGGTGAGTTCCCCAGATGAAGTTAATATTTCATTTTTTGAGGAGCTGCTTAGTGATAAAGATTTGAGTAAAGATGTTGAAAAAGCTATGGGGCCAGTATTAAAAGAATTGGCCAATTCTTTCGAGGTTCGTGATCAGTTACGAGGTACTGATGAGCTAATTAAAGGTCTCATGCAAGAGAAACCAGAAGGTTTAAATGATTTGAGTTCAGATGAAGCGCGAATCAAAAAACTCATTAACCAAGTTCAAGTTAGTTTATATTTTATGAGTGTTACGCCAAATCAACAACAGCTATGTGATGCAGTTAAGTTAAAGCTTGGTGAATTGGATTCAGCTATCAAAAAATTCAACAATAGTAAGACCTTACTCAATAATTTTAAACGTGATTATGATATGTTGCTAGCTCTTAATAATAGCCTGACTGCCGGATCAAATAGTAAAGATTTAGCAGTAGATAAGTTTACCGAAATTTTGGGAAATTTTGACTTCAATACAAATTTGAATGAATGGTGTTTTAAACATTTAGCAAGTTTGATAGATGTTGAAGAGATGGACAAAGCAGTTCAATCCTTGATGGATTCACCGACAATAGTGAGTGATGAACAAGAGAAAAAAAATACTTTGAAGAAATTAGATGAAACTTTAGCAAATACGGTATTAGCTAATCAATTATGCTTAAAAGAGACAGATTTACAACTTATTTATAATAGTGATGCATCATATCAATTAAACGGATTTATTTTTAATGGGCAACAACTTAATTTTACTTTCAAAATTAGTGGTGATAAAGTTACTGATATTACAATAATTCTTGATAATATTGAATATAAATTAGAACCAGAAGTGTTTAATATCTTTCTTAGGGTTAATAATTCTGGCGATCAATATGAAGGTTTGATTATTGCTGAAAATCAAATAGTACCAGCTAAGCTAGAACATATTCCAGGTTCTGGTAATCCAACGTTGATGTTTAGTTTTGAAAAAAATGGTAAAAATTTTTATCAAATTTACACTAGGCTTCGTGATGATAATGGTAAGGAGTATGATAAGTTAGTGTTTAATAAGGCTTTTAGTAAACAACATATGCCACACGTATCTTATGATAATACTGATACTATTAAGCTTTCGTGGCAAGAATCTGGTTCTACTCATAATTTGATATTATGTGTGGATGGAAGCTTATTACACTATTGTCAAAAAACTGAAGGAGATATTAAAGTATTGGATTTAATGCATGTTACTGATAGTACAATAAATTACTTATTTAGTGTAATAAACCATAAATATATACATATTATAATGCAGCAAATGGTTGACAAATTCTTTGTTGATCCAAGTAGCTATTATCAAATAATGACACTTTTGTTAAATACTGAAGTATGTTATGCAGATATAGAGAGTGAATATAAGAAAAAAGCTGCTATTAAGGAGTTAGTTTATAAAAATCATTTAGATTTATTAGATGCTTTTTTACAATATTTTTTGACATCTGATAATTCTATGGAATTGGACAGGCAAAAAGTTAAGTTAGAGGGCAAGCTGTTACTCCTAAATGAAGTATCATATATTGATATCAATGAATCCATTGAGCTAGATAAGGTTGATCCTATAATTATAGCACAGATAAAGACCAAGTTATTAAAATTAGCTTTTTTAGCATTGAGAGATTCATTGTTAGATGATTTTGTTGATGATGTTGATGATTATGATTTTGTTGATGATAACGCGATTGAATATATATCGAAGCTTGATTTATCTTCAATCCCTGATTTAGAGGATGCATTTGATATTGCTCCAAAAGATACTAAACAAAATAATAAACAAAAAGAATCTAAGCCAATAGAAAACAAAAAACAGTATCGTCTCAAACAATTATTAGTTTTTTTTAAAGTTGCTTATCCTAATACTAACAGCGAATCTGTAGAATTTAGAACTTTTATTACAAATTTGTGTAATGCATATATTGAAGGTGGTGGCAATAAATCTGAGGGTAGTAATATCTTATCTGAAAAATGCCTTGTTCCACTATATGCCAAATATTGTAGTGTAGTTGACGAGCAAAATCGCAATAAGATAGTGGATCAATTAGATAAAACCAAAAGTAAAATAAAAGACCTTAGAAGTCTCACAGTTGAAGATCTTCCCACTAAAAAAAATATATTCAATGAAGATAATAAAATATTTGATCGTCTGAATAGCTTATTGAACAGTAAAATTCTCCCAAATGCAACAATTGACAATATTCGCAAGGACATAAACACACAAATTAATGAACTTGATGAGAAAATCTTTAATATTACTGATGAACTTAAAAAGCAAGTCGATGTAAATGATAGTAAATTACTATATCTTATTTTGACTAATGATACAGCGAAATTAAAAAAAGATTATTCACCAGATATTCATAATGAAATTAAGCAATATATTGAGCTAATGCAGCACAAAAAGTATTTAGTACATTATGCTAAAGAGTTTGAAGGGCTCAAAGATGTAAAAGAATTATTTGATTTATTAGACAAATTAGATGAGTCAGCTTTTGAGCGAAAGTTCCCTTTATATACGTCAATGCTTATGCGAGAAGATTACGTTATAGGATTTTTTGAAATAGCAAATTCTGGCAGTGTATTATTAACTGAAACCCAGAAAAATGTCATTCATGAATTAGTAAGAACGAATTCTGAATCAACTTATCAGATGAAAACGTTAGAATTATTCATGGGGGGTGGTAAAACTACGGTTATTACACCATTAATTATGGCTATATTTAATCTTAAATTTGGTAAGAGTATGCGTCTGTCTTGTCATGACAAAATGTATGCAATTACGGCTGAGCAATTAAAAAACACTACTCATACTTTATTTAATTCTGAACTTCTACTCCTAGATAACAATAGTTATGATTTAACTAATCCAGTAGTGTTAACTGAGCTTGATCAAAAATTAGCAGCTTTAAAACCAGGTGGAGCGAATGTTATTATGCCGAATAATTTTTATTTATCAATTCGGGCGCATATATTTTATCACTCACACAACCTTACTACTAATGCATCGTCATCAGAAAAAGCATATCATGGACGCATGATTAAGCTTTTAAATAATATTAAGCAAAAATTGGATGGGTTTGTCGCTTTCTTTGATGAAAAGCACATAAACTTGAGTAATGATGAAGGTTATTGTATTGCAGTAGATGAAAAAAAAGCAATGCCACCTGAACATCGTGCAGTAATTAAGGCAGTTTTACCATTTATACAATTTAGTGATGATACGAAATATCATTCTATCATATTAAGTATTATTAAAAGTAAGCTTAAAAGCTTTAATCCGAATATTAATGATAGTGAGTTAGCAACGCAAAGTAGTAACTTGTTGACAAAAGTACATGATTTACTATGGGGTAAAGATTCACTTAAGTTAGATTTTGGTCGTAATTATGGGTTCTCTACTAGTGAAATTGGAAAGATCGTTCCTTATGCTGGAGCTGGTAATGAAGCTAGTAATGATTTTTTAGATTCTTATCTTTCAATTGTAGCTTATTATGATGCTATTTTTAAACAAAATGCGTTATTTACTGGTGAACAGTCTGTTAAGATATTGAAAAAAGTACTAGATCTAATAGGTAATTCACAAAACACACAGCCGCTTGATAATATTGCCAAATTATTAGACCTAAAAATGGACCCTGCGCTAAATGTTTCTCATAAAGTAGACTTAATTTACGCTAAATTGATAGCTAATAGGCAATCATTGGAACCCAGTGTATGTAAGTATTTAAATGATTTAGCCTATGATTGTTTGACGGGTCATTATGTTAAGTATAATGAAAAAATAATTTCGTTCAATAGTTTAGAGGGCTTAAGTCGTGATAATTTGAACATTAGTGCAACTGGAACTAATCTAAATCAGTTGGTTAATGATAAAAAAGCCCTTAAGGAAGATCCACGTTTAGGTAAATTACGTGAGAAAATAATTAATGAGGCTAAGTTAATTGATTTGAGAGAATCAGCTCAACAGAATATGAACTTATTTATTACAAATATTGTGAATAATGCCAAGTCACAGTCTAACAAACCTATTGAGGCTTTGTGTGATATTTGTGGATATTTTGCTAAAGAAGATCCTGCTAAGGTGGCGGCAATATTTTTTGATACTACTAAAAAAGGGCAAAGTGATAAACAGGGTATAATTTATTATAAAAATAATACATTTTATTTTTATAATGATAAGGATGGTCATATAAATCTAGAAACTTCAGACTTAGAGCAAGCAATTGTGGCAACCAATCATTCAAAAAAAGAATTAATGATGTTTATTGATGAGTCTAATTGTACTGGGCTTAACTTTGATAATGCAAATGATGCAAGCTATATTTATTTGGTTAATGATAAAGATGATTGTTATTCAGCTAAAGTGTTGCAAGGAGTTATGCGTGCTAGGCACGTTTTAGCAGGTAAACATGACATGGTATTTACTTTGTGTCAGAAGGAAGAAGTAGTTACTAAGAATATTTTTGATATTAGTAATTCTCAGTCAAACTCATTAGCTAGTAGTAATGTGACAAAAACCACCAATTTGACTGAACTACTAAAAGTGTGGGATTATAATGAAGCAAAAAAAATTAAGCGAGATGGCGTAGGTTTTTATGTTGCGCAAATTAATGGTACAGTTTCTGATCTTTATTATTCTTTATTAGATCATATTGGTAATGATGATAATATAGTGACTAAATTAGCTGGAGCATTTGAACCGCATTTTGTAAGTTTACAAGATCCGCTACTAAAACAAAAATTAGAAAAAAGTGGCAAATTAACTGGTGAGTATTTAAAACAGTTAATAGAGTATAAGAAATTGATTATAAAGGTGGTAAAAGATACAGTTAAGGGTATTAATAATGCATCGGATGTGATAGAAAAATCTATTAAGCATTTGGATAAAATAGAAAGTATGGTTAAAGATGATGTCAAAAACAATAAATTGCCAGCGGAAATATCTTTATTAACTTCTAAGGTACAATTGCAACAACAAAAGCAACAGCAGCAACAGCAGCAACAACAAGTGATAGGTAATAATAATTTAAATGGTTCTCAGTCAAAAATTATCCCCGATGAAATTCAAATTAATATCGACGTGAATAAAGTTACAGGTTTTGGTTGGGATGCTGTAAATTCTAATTTTGGTGTGGCGTTATCAAATAATGCAGCTACGTCATCGGCAAAACTAAATAGTTTTTATTTGTATTTAACTCCAATTAAAAAAATTGATGCTTTACCCAATACTAGTGGATCAAATCCAGTATTAGTAAATATTTCGAATCAAGAATACTATAAATTTAGAGAAGCTTTGACACGTAGTGGTCAGGGTGCAGTAGAGTATGATATTGATGGTCATAAATATAAGTTAGCCTTGTTTGATAAAGAAGCTAAGTTTTCTGTGGGTACAAATGTAGATACTAAGGAAAGTTATAACCATATTATGCCTGCAATTATTGCTCTAAGAATTTATAAAGGGGATAATACTCTTAGTTTTAAAGAATTATTAGCTAACATGCCTAGAGAAAGTTTAAGAAAGATTATTGATTTATATAATCAGATTAAACCAAGTAAAGGAAGTCAAACTGGAATAGCTATGCTTGAAGAGGCGTTACAAAGTGATGATGGAATTAACGGAATCTTAACTATCACTCAAACTGAGTTGTTAGAACTGTACGCTAATTTGAATGATGAAGGGATTAAAACGAAAATACCTCAAATGTTGAGTAATGAGGTGCTAAGTAATCTTAAATGGGAAAATGATGATCCTAAAAAGGGATATATTTATGATATTGTAAGTAAAATTTGGGGCATAAATCCTGGAAAAATTCATCTTCTTAACCTTTCACTTTTTAGTAAGTTATTGAGTGAAAAGGTGATATCTATCAACCATAATAATTGTGTTTATTTATCTCAAGAACAAGTTAAAAAACTTGATGGGGAAACTTTAGTTGATATTATTACGAATCTAAGTAAATCTGATTCTCTTGAACAATATGAAACATTTCTTTCGTATATTCATCGTGATCAGTTGGCGGAGCTTGGTAAGGAAGCACGTAATAAAACTCTAGGCGTTGTTACAAATAATGCATCCATCAATTATTTTAATTCAGAAGCATTAGTCTGCTTAATTAGTAATTTGGATGTAGATAATCAACAGAAACTTTTAAAGCATTTGGATGGGAAATTTTATTATTTATTATCTGAAGACGTTATTAAAAATCTTGATGATGATTCTTTTAAGAAATTTGTCCACAGCGCACTTGCGAATGAAGGCTATGCTCAAAAATTATTTGCTCAAGCAGATATTCAGCAGAAATTACTGGATTTTTTCCCTAACAATGTTAATTTGGGAATTAACTCCCTTAATGAAGATCAAATCGCTGCAACAAAATTTTTGTCTGTTTATAACTTGAATATGTTAATTGCAGAGGTTAAAAATGATGAATGTTTGAGTAAAATTCTAAATATTATTACAAATGAGCAATTTGGTGCTCTTGTCCCTTCCATCAAACGCCATTTAATAGAGAAATGCAAAGAAAAGAGCGAATCGCATGATTCGATAAAAAGAAAACTTGATGTAATGGATATGCTACATTTAAAAAATTTACTGGGCTTATATGAAGCAGTTGATGAGAAAATGCCAAATTGGTTAATTAATTATTTAAATGCCAAGCCATTTACTTTATACAATGCTACATTAAATTTACACAATCAAGATTTATCAGGTATAAGTAAATTTGCTACTAATGAAGTTAAAAATCTAACTACTCAGTATTCTTTAATGCAGAATAATTTACGTATTTGGAATGATCAAATCTCCAAAGTAAGCGCATTAAAAGAGCGTAATTTGAAGAATTTGACTAGTATTGGAATAAAACAGTGGAATGCTGTACCTCCTACCAAAGCCCAGGTTAGTACTTACTGTGTAAGCCTTATTGAAAAAAAGGTTGCAGCATTAGATAGTATGGAGGTTTCTAAACAGGCTTCCAATTGGCATAACTTATTGTTAATGATTTCCGGTATTCAATATGACGAAGTGCAGGTAAGAGCTTTATTTGATAGCGACACTGAGTATATGCAGTTTGCACTATGTATTTTTGAGCTTAATAAAAATGAATCAGGATTTTTTAATTTCAAGAGATCATTTACTAATTCTACGCAAGAGTTATTTAAAGCTGTTTTCTGCAGTGTAGCAAATAAATGTTGTAATTCAAATTTAAAAGCGATGAATATTGATTTTGGAACCAGTTTAGTTTCTATTGCTAATAAAGTGTGGATAAACCCACGAAATCAGAGCAAAAACGCTGCGAATTATGATATGTCAATATTTGTCCTTGAGGTGATTAAAAAAGCAGAACATCATGATTGGGTAAATTATAATGGTAGGATAAATTAGGTGTCTTTAAAGATTCCCCGAATATTTCGGGGGAAGCTTTTTGTATAGCTATGATATAATACCATTACCTGGGTTTATTTATATTTGGGAGTGGTGATGTCTTCAATTAATATAATGAATTGTTTCGTTGATAATGAATACATATTACGTAAATGTGATAGTAAGTTATGTGAAGTTTTAAATTTTCCGGAATATAGTCTTTTGCCAAGTAAAAATATATTTGATATTCTGCATTTGACGGGGGATGCTGTTTGTAATGCGATGAAGAAGCTATCATCAAAGGAAAGTGTCCCTTTTATGTTGCTATATAATAGTCATATGAAACCAAATAATAGTCCGGCACTTTTTGTATTCTATGTGCATGCGGCAAAAAAAGCAGATGGATATGAGTTTACTTTTGTTAATTGGCTGGAATTAGTACACAGCATGCATGATTCGCTTAATTGGGCATATAATCTTCTTGCTACATATAATAACAAATTTGTTAACGTAAAATCAAGCGTTGATGTTTATGCATTTAAGGCTCTTTATCCAATTGTTGCGCACAGGTATAATTGTGGTATGATGGGTTTGTCTAATGAAAATATATATTCAACTCTTAGGTGCGTTATAAATGTTAAACCTCGATTTTCTAAGGACTATAAAGATAATGTGTATGAAAGGCTGGTAACCAGCATGAAGAAAGAAATTAAGGACAATTATGTTGACATTCATGATTTAATGAAGGCGGAGAGCGGGTTGAATATTGTATGTGAATCAAGTGGTATATGTATTCCACATCTGATTTTATCTGAAAATTATCTTTTTAGTACCCACGAAAATAACCTAGCTAGTTGTGTGATAAAAAGTCATTATTTGTAAAAGTCTAGACTTTTACAAATAAAACCACAGCTTTTAATCACACCCTTCACCATGGGCTTCTTTTTCTAATTTTGCTTTTTCAAGAATTTGCAATTGCTCTTCAGTTAAAATAACCCCATCCTGAGCAACTTTGGCTTCTAATTCATTAGATGCTCTCTCTTGTCCTAAGGCTGGATTTTCGATTGCAATATTTATAACCGCTTCTTCAATATGTTCTGGAACTCTATTTTTGGTATTAGGTTTTTTGCGACTAATTTCTTGTAATGCCTCCTCTCCACCTGTTTCATATAATTGTTTAAATCTGTAGAAGCTATCCCGAGAGTAGCCCATAACATTACACGCTTGAGATATATTACCTAATTGTTTTGCTAATTCTAATACACCAAGTTTTGGTTTAATTATTTTTGCTGCTATTATTAGTAATTTTGACATTCCTTTAATGAAAGAGGTATACAAAATAATCTTTACTACCGCCTCGCTTACGCTCGTTGCTACCCTCTGCGCACCAGCAAAATAATTTTTACTGGTGCTCAAGGGGCGATAAATAATTCTTATCCTGTATTTTACCTCATTTTTATTTATAAATGTCAGATTTAATCTAAACTAATACAATTCATCCCAGGGTAAACCGTTTCTAGTTTAATTTTCTTCGTTGCACAAATTATAAAACATTTTGATGCGTAAATTTCAGTTCTACTCAATGTAAGAAAATTGTTACTCATCGGAAACACTATTCATATTAAGCTTCTTATTAATTAGACAAAATTGTCACTGTGTAGTTGTTATGCTTTCGTGGTTAAATTACTACAGTTATTTCCGATGCTTTCGGTGAGTATTTTTATTATATTTTGTTACAATCATCGTTTTAGCTTTTTATTTTACCTGACAATATAAAAACTATTTTGTGAGAATAAAATGTTTATTTAGATAATAATTTTGATATGTTTTTAATTGTGCAGGATATAGGGTAAAAAGGAATCGTGTGTTGGCAGAGGTGAATATGGGTGGGTTAACATTTCGTTAAGTATATGGAAATAATTATAATTACATTTTTAAATAAGATGAGTGGAAATTTTATGAACAAAAAAATGATTGTACTCTCAATATGCATGTTTAGTACATTAAGTTCTGTTTCAGTGGCAAGCAGATTAATCGTAAAATATCGTGATATTACTCCACGTGGTAATAATTTAACAGCATTTGATTCTACTGAAAAATCTCCGTTATCTGCGCAACAACGTCAGCAGATTTCTAATATTGCGAATGACCAAATTACTGAGTTGAGTACACAAGCTGATGGTACACATGTATTGTTATTGGAAAGAGATTTACCGAAGCAACAGTTAGATAGACTCATAAATAAGTTAAATTCTCAATCAAATGTAGAGTATGTTGAAGAAGATCGATTAATGCATATCCAGGTTGTTCCATTAGTTGATACTAGGCAATGGAATATGAAATACATGTCAAATTCACTTAATGGTGTTGGTAATTGGTTTGGTAATAATTTCGTTAATGCATGGAACAAGTTGGATGCTAGATCAATTCATGCAGGGCAAGGTGTTACAATTGCAGTTATAGATTCTGGATATACTCCACATCCTAGTTTTTTACCACGTTTGTTAAGTTATTCGAATGGTAATCGCGGTGCAACCTTTATTTCTGATTGTAGGATTTCAGGTATGTGCTCTGTTTCTACGCCACAAAATAGAAGTGCAATTTTGCCTCATGAGGATGCAATAGACTTAGGTGACTTTATAAATAGTCAAGATGCAGATAAGTTACGCTTTGATGACTGTTCACCTCGTGCAACTTCGAGTTGGCATGGTACACATGTAACCGGTATACTTGCTGCACAAGATAGTATCTCAATTGGTGGAGTGTCAATATCAGGTGGCGCATATGCTAGTAATATTTTGCCGATCAGGGCTCTAGGTAAATGTGGCGGGTATAGTTCAGATATAAACGCTGCAATGGTGTGGGCAACAAAAGGTAACAGCTCAATAATTAATCCAACTCCAGTAAAAGTTATTAATATGAGCCTTGGAAATGAAGGTGAATGTGGTAGAAGCACTCAAGAGGCTATAAATTTATCTAATCCTGCCGTTATTGTGGTAGCGGCTGGTAATGAAAAAAAAGATATGGGTAATATTAGTCCCGCGTCATGTGCTAATGTAATTAGTGTTGCAGCTTCTGGTCCTAATGGAACGTTAGCAAGTTACAGTAATTATGGAGCTAGTACTATTACCGCAGCTGGCGGTGATGGCGGCGCTGTTGGCGCTATTTATTCGACGATTTGGAATTCGGCAACGAGTTATAATCAAAGTTCTGGTGGTGGATTTGGGCCAATGCAGGGAACTTCAATGGCAACGCCACATGTTTCAGCTGCAGTTGCATTATTAATTTCTTTGATTGAAAGCCAGCCATCCCCTTATAATACTTGGAACAGGACTAGAATATCTCAATTGTTACAAAATACAGCGGACTATAGTAATTTTGGGGTAAATAATTGTATTACTGGTACCAATAAATGTACTGCAAGTGGTAATCTGAATGTAGAAAGTGCTGTGGATTATATATTGGGTGGTCAATATGCTAAAATTCTTGAACCAAATCAAACAACTATCCTTTTTACTCCTACCAAATTAAGTGCTACTGTAAATATTCGTAACAATAATTTAAGCACCATAAATATAGAATCAAGTATTCTGTTGGTTGGATTAGGATTTAGCATAAAACAAAATAATTGTAGTGGTAATAATTTACCTGTAAATTCTGAGTGTTCAATCACTATTGCAGCACTTAATTCTAAAAGTAATTCTGCTGGGTATTTGAGATTATTTGATCAATCAAATCAGGTTTTATTAACCATAAATTTATATAAAGGAGGAGCAGTTAACTTAATTCCACAATCATATGTAAGAGTATACGGTGATGGCGGCGGCTGTTCCATTTTAAGTGCAAATACAGATGAGGGTGATGATACTAGCCTATTACTTGTTGTATTGTTGATAATTTGCTATCAAATAAAAACAATTAGGCGCGGTAAAATCTAGTGTATCATTATTATAATTTTATGCTATAATCCTGTATATAAACTTTTAAAGGAGTTGGCAAATGAAACATAAACGCCGATCAGGTTTTACATTAATTGAAATTATGGTTGTGTTAGTAATTATGGGGATTATGGCAGCTCTGGTTGTTCCTCGTATTTTGGGGCGTACAGATGATGCTCGGATAACATCCGCTAAGGCAGATATTTCTAGTATTATGCAAGCTTTAAAATTATATAAATTAGATAATATGCGCTATCCAACAACACAGCAAGGGTTAGATGCATTAGTGAAAAAGACAACATTAGCACCTATTCCAAAAGATTTTAAAGAGGGTGGTTATTTAGAAAAGTTACCTAATGATCCGTGGGGAAGTCCATATCAATATCAAAATCCAGGACAACATAGTGAAATTGATGTATATAGCTTTGGAGCCGATGGTCAGAGTTCAGCTGGTGCAAACGGCGATAAAGTAATAGGTAGTTGGCAACTATAAATGATTAGGAAAGACTTTGGGTTTACCTTGATTGAAATTATGGTGGTAATATTCATCATTGGGATTATGGCAACTATAATCACAGTGAATGTTACTGCGCCTAATTATTCTCGTTTTATGTCAGAGTCTATCAAATTAGCCAATACATTTGAAATTGTAAGCGATGAGGCTGTTTATACAAATAGCCTTATTTCTTGTAAAGTTGATCCTAAGGGAATTAGTTGTGACGGCTATCGTAATGGTGAATGGCGAAGTATTGATATGTCCAGTTTAATTTCTTGGGGTTGGCCCAAAAATATAGAGATACAGCAAATAGTTGTCGCGGGAGTTCCATTAAAAGATGGACAGCAGTTAGAGTTTCTAAGTAATGGAGATACACCATTAATGTCAATTCAAGTTTCCGATGGCGTGTATACGGCGTGGATTGATAGTGATTTAACCGGTAAATTTAAAGTTAGCAATTAAAAAGATTTATTCAACTATGATTTATATAAAGCGTAATGGTTTTACTCTAATAGAGTGTTTAGTTGCTTTATTTATAATAGCGTTGGTGTTGGCTTCAGCAACAAGGGCTATCGGTCTGTCAATTGATGATGTGCGTTCTAGTTATGTTCGTGAGGCTGCGAATTGGACTGCAAGCAACGATTACAATAACATTGTTGTTTCAGGTATGTATCCAGATATTGGGGTTGTAACAAAAGAGGTATCTATGGCGGGAATAGATTATATTTTAACTGAAACAGTAAGTGCTACACCAAACCCATATTTTCGTAAAATTGAAATAAGCGTAAGTGAAAAAAGCATTCCAGATTATAGTGTATTTCGAACCATTAACTTTATATCGCAGTACTAATGAAAAAAGGTTTTACACTTATTGAATTAATGATAGCAGTTATTATCTTTGCCATAATCTCGGTTATCTCGTACCGAGTTATTTCTGCTTTGGTTACAACTAAAGAAATTATAACTAAGTCTCAGGATAAATGGGGTGGAATATCTTTGATAATGGAGCGCCTCGAAATGGCAAAAAATCGAGTTATACCTTTGCCAGTTAGAGACGGTGATGGTAATTTGTTGGCCTCATTAATAGGGAAGAGTCGCTTAAATGGTGCTTATGATGCGCAATTAGAGATGACCATTAGTGGAAATATTGGCGATCATGTTATGGGATCTAGTCCACCAAAAAGAATTGGTTTCCGTTATGATAGAGGTAATTTATATCTTGTTAGCTGGCCTGTATTAAATAGAGTTATAACAACAAAACCAGAGATTAATCTACTGGTTTCAGATGTCGCAATGTTTAATGTAATGTTTTTATACTCAGATAGACAGTGGCATGATACATGGCCTTCATCTGGCAGCGATATGGGTTCACTACCAGATGGTATACAAATGAATTTGCAATTAAAAAGTGGTGAATCAGTTACGCGCGAGTTTGCATTATGACAATAAATATGAAGCAACGTGGAGCTGCATTGATTACAGTGCTGGTTATAGTTTTTATAGTAATGGCGATAGTATCTAATCTAGCTGTGAATAATTTTAGGGTTATAAAGCGGTTAACTAATCAGAAAATACAGTCTCAAGCGTATGCAATTCTTGCTGCTGCTGTTGATTTTGGTAGAGCTGGTCTTGGTACAAGTGCAGCAACATTAGCTACAGATAGTTTAACAGATATTTGGGCACAACCTTTGCCAAAAGCAACGGTTATAGATGATATTGAAATGGGAGGTTACATTATTGATGAGCAGGGTAAATTCAATATTAATGACTTAGTATCTAATGGCAATATTAATCCTAATGTGTTGGCACAATTTACAGCATTGTTAAGCAATTTAGATATTCCACAAGGAATGGCTTCGAATATTGCATCGTATATGGCATCACCATCGCATCAAGAAGATATAATGAATCAATATACAATGGGAACTCCAGCATATCGACCAGCTGGAAGACCGTTGGTTGATTTATCTGAGCTACTTCTTGTTAAAGGGATGCAGAACTCATGGGTGTATAAGTTAAACCAATATGTAACTGTTATTCCCACAAGCTTTAATTATTCATTTAATCAAAAGGAAAGTGGCTCAAGTGAATCAGGTAGTAGTTCATCGCCGCCACCAGCAAATGAATCAGCTTCTTCATATGGAACAGGCTTGCAAGTAAATGTAAATACTGCAAGTGCAGAGGTTATAGCGGCTAAAAGTGGTGTTTCGCTACAAATTGCGCAGCGTATGGTGTCGACTAGGCAAAGTAAGGCATTTGCATCAACTGGAGATATTACTAATTTTTTAACTAGTAACGGCGTGGTTTTATCACAAACAAGTAGCCAAGGTCAAGCGCAGACCGTTAATCCATCAGCATTAAGTGTTGCTTCTAGTTACTTTACTATTCACGCGGTAGTAGATAGTGGAAGTGATGAATTTCGTTGGGTTGCCTTGGTGTATCGACAAAACAGAAGTGGTCAATGGCCACGAATTTTATGGCAGCATCCAGAATGAAAATATTACGTTTATTTGTTAATAATGATTTAACACAAAATGTGCATTGGCAGATAGATTCATCAGAGGGTGATATTGATAGCGGTGAAGCAAAGATATCTGATTTGTCAGGTCTTATTTTTGATAATTTAGAAGTATATCTAAACGCAGATTGCTGTAGTATTTTTACATTAAATTTGGGTGATATTAGTGATAAAAGATTAACCGAAGAGTTATTGCTTGGCATGTTAGAAGAACAAGTTGTCGATGATATTGAAGATGTAAAGCCAATTCTGTTGCGTTTGGCCGATGGTTTAGCGCATGTCGCCATTTTTAATCGCGATTTTTATACTAAATTAAGCGACGAATTGCAGGCCCTAAATAAGCCTATCAAATTTATTCAATCTTTTGCATATAGTCTAGAGTTTGTTGAAGATGCTTGGACGCTTTATTTAATGGATGGACAAACATTTTTGCGTACATCATTATATGAATATTATACCTTGGATGATTTAAAGCCATTACCTCAATTATTGGAGGACATGTTAAGTGAAAATAAACCAAGTAAAATATTGATATATGGCGATTACCCTGATGTTTTATCAATTATACACGATAAATATAATCTTGAATGTGTTGTCACTGATAAGTATAATTTTGGCAACAGTGTTTGGAATTTTTATAATCCTAAGAGTAAAAAATTTAAATTAAAGCTAGAGAATAATGTAAAACAAAAGCTCATGCAAACGTTACGTGGTTTGAAATATTTCGTGGCAATTATATTTATTTTTTGGTTAATTAATATATTGGTAATGTACGGTAAACAAATCAGCCTTAGCCATACAATTAGCGCACAATTGAAGGGGGTTGTTCCTGTTAATAATATTAAAAATGGGATTATTGATGCTGCAAATAGCAAATTAGATGATTTAAGACATCAAAAAGGATTATACAATAATCAGGATATGGTTGCTTTATTTAGTGTGTTTTTGAAAGTTGTATCTGATAGTAATGGAATGATTAGTGGAGTAGAGTATTCTCGCGGTGAGCTTGATGTTCTACTTAATGCCCAATTTGATCAGAAAAGTTTTGTAAGTAATAAGGCAATATTTGCAACTAAAGGCATTTACGCAACAATAAGTGATTATAAAACATATAAGGAAGCTAATGCTAAAAATAATGATTCCAGTAGTAGTATGTCAAATGACGATGCTGCATGGGTTATAAGTCTACAACAGATTGGAGTGCAACAATGAAAGATAAATTAGCTATACTAAAAAAACAAATTGAAATCTATAAAAAAAATGTAAATATATATTGGATAGCTTTGCAACCACGTGAACAGCAATTATTGGCTGGTGGAGGCGTAATTCTAATTATATTGACCATATATTGGTTAATTAGTTCAGCAATCAATATTCAAGATGGTTTGAATGCTTCAGTTTTAAAATTATCTAAGGATTCGATTGCAGCAATTTCAATTAGTAAGCAGTATAAAGATATCAATAGCATTACTGCGAATAATATTAATCAAGTGCGAAATGACCAAGTTCGTGATGATGTAGTTAGTGTATTAGAAAATAAGACTGTTGATGTAATGCTACAAGATGGAGTGCTTACTATAAATGTTGGTGATGCGGAATTTTCTAAGATTACAGTATTGTTAGATCAACTACGTAAAAGCTACGGTTTATTTCCAGCAACTGTTAAAATAAATCGGTTATCCAAGTCTGGTCATGTGGCATTTAATGCAACTTTTGTGGTGAATTAATAATGAAAATAATGAAAAAAAAGCTGTTTATTACCTTATTTGTAGTTGTGTTTTTATCTGGAATCGTGGTGAATTTACCTGCATGGATTTTATCTAATGCGATGAGCCATTATTCTGGTGGAAAGCTTAAGCTTTATAATGAAACAGGAAGTCTTTGGCATGGAACTGGCTTATTGGTTGCAGAAAATAGTCGTTTAAAAGTTTCTGCGCCATTGATCGTGGTTAGTTGGCAGTTATCATTGGGTTTTAGTAAATTTGTGAATGTAAATTTTAATATAGATAACAATAGAATCGCTGAAGTGTATTTAAACAAAGATGGTGTAAATTTAGATAAATTGCAACTGTCTTTGTCATTAGATCAAGTCACGCAATTAGTAAGTATTATTGGTAATTTTGGTTTGTCGGGTAATTTAGATCTATCTGCTGGTCATATTTTGCTTAATACAAATAAAATGGTGGGTAGTTTTTTGGCTAGAATTGATAGTTTATCTTCAAGCATGGCACCTGTGAATCCTTTGGGTTCATATAGTATAAATCTTAATGCTGGTGATGGTGGTATCAAAGTTTCATCAACATCTGGTTCGATACTTGATATAAGTGGTAATGGTAATAGCAGTAGCTTAAATTTAAAAGCCGTCATTGACAAAGATAAGCAAGAGCAAATGTCGCAGTTTATGACAGTTTTAGGTATGCCAAATTCTGATGGGTCTTATGCATTAAAAGTGTTTTAAAATAAGGATAGAATGGGTAAATATATATATGGATTCCACAGTGTTGTGGCGTTTCTTGAACAAAATTCCGATAAGCTAGATGTTGTTTATTTAGATAGTAAACGCAAAGACAAGAGAATTTCTGATTTGCTGAAACGCTTACAAGAAAATAATATTTCTATACAAATGGTTGATAATAAAAAATTAGATAATTTAGTTAATAATGCCAATCATCAAGGCGTCGTGGCTGGTGTTAATTCGTCCGTGACAGAAAATAAGCAAAATGTAACTTTAACGGAATTGCTAGCTAGTTTAGAACATAAATCTAATGTGGTTATAATGATTTTAGATGGAATTACCGACCCGCATAATTTGGGGGCTATAATTCGTACTTGCGATTGTTTTGCGGTTGATGCGGTTATTATTCCTAAGGATAATTCAGCTAGTATAAACAGTACGGTCGATAAGGTTTCTGCTGGTGCAGTTCACAATTTACCAATTATTACTGTTAATAATCTGGTAACATGTATGGAAAAATTGCAAGAGGCGCGATTTTGGTTAGCTGGAACTACGCTCACGGATGATTCAGTTGATTTGTATAAATTCAAACCAGTAAATAAAATTGCTTGGGTTATGGGTAGTGAAAGCACAGGATTGCGGCGTTTAGTTAGCGAAACTTGTGATTATTTAGTAAGTATTCCGATGCTTGGTAAAACCCAGTCACTGAATGTGTCAGTGGCTAGCGGAGTAGTTTTATCATATACTAGACTCAAACAATTTCTTCATACTTGAATTTTACTGCACTCCTAACCTATTATTTAATAGGTGTCGCCGTTTGTTCAATTCAATTATTTTGAACTTGTTAGAGTCTGGATTTGTTACGATTTGATTATTGAAGGTTAGATGATTATGGATATAAAGTCGCAATTAGAAATTATAAAAAAAGGTGTGGCGGAGCTATTGATTGAGAGTGAATTAATTGAGAAATTAAAACAAAATCGTCCACTACGGATAAAAGCAGGCTTTGATCCAACAGCGCCAGATTTACATCTGGGACATACAGTTTTGCTTACTAAAATGCGGCAATTGCAAGATTTAGGGCATGAAGTGATGTTTTTAATTGGTGATTTTACTGGTAAAATTGGTGATCCAACAGGCAAAAATGCAACGAGACCACCATTAACGGATGAACAGATTAAAATAAATGCAGAAACATATGCGCGTCAAGTTTTTAAAGTTCTGGATCCAAATAAAACCAAAATATGTTTTAATTCTGAATGGTTGTCTAAGCTTGGCGCTGATGGAATGTTACGCTTAGCGTCGAGTTTGACTGTTGCGAGAATGCTAGAGCGAGACGATTTTTCAAAGCGCTTTAGTGAAAATAAGCCAATTGCGATCCATGAATTTATGTATCCATTGCTTCAGGGGTATGATTCGGTGGCAATGAATGCCGACATAGAGCTTGGTGGTACCGATCAGAAATTTAATTTACTCATGGGGCGTGAATTACAAAAGCAACATAACCAAGCGCAACAATGCGTAATTATGCTACCATTGCTTGAGGGCTTAGACGGCGTGCAAAAAATGTCAAAATCTTTGGGTAATTACATTGGTATTGACGAAAGTGCAACCGAAATTTTTGGTAAAATAATGAGTGTTTCAGATGAATTAATGTGGCGTTATTTTGATTTGGTATCATTAAAACCTGCAAGTGAAATAATTGGCTTAAAAGAATTAGTTGTTCAAGGTGAAAATCCTCGCAATGTTAAAGTGCAGTTAGCCATGGAAATTGTAGAACGGTTTCATAGCAAAGAGCTCGCTGAAATGGTGCTGGTAGATTTTGAAACTAGATTTAAAAAGAATGAAATTCCAGATAATATTCCAGAAGTAATATTATCTCGTGACGTTGGCTTAGGTATAAGCGTGGTATTGAAGGGTGCGAATTTAGTTGCATCAACAAGTGAAGCGATTAGAATGATTGACCAAGGCGCTGTCAAAGTTGATAGTGTTAGAATTAGCGATAAAAATTACCAGCTGGAGTTTGATGTCTATTATGTAATCCAAGTTGGTAAGCGGAAATTCGCTAAAGTTATAATCAGCTAGACTCAAACAAGTTCAAGTATGATAAAACTGTTTGAGCATAAAATAATTATAGGACATAAATAATGCTAATTAATCGAATTAAAGATAAGACAGTTTTAATAACTGGCGCAAGTAGTGGTATTGGCTATGCAAGTGCAATTGCGTTTGCCAAATTAGGTGCGAATTTGATTTTATTTGCCAGACGCGTTGATCGTTTGGATGCTCTAAAAGAACAGCTGGAAAATGATTATGCTATTAAGGTGCATACATCAGCGTTGGATGTTACGCATACAAAGCAAGTTAATTTGGTGTTTTCTTGTTTGCCAGAAAACATGCAAAAAATTGATATTTTAATTAATAATGCAGGGCTTGCACAGGGGCTAAATAATCTGCAAAATACGCCAGTAGATGATATTGATCGCATGATAAATACCAATATTCGTGGTTTTATTAGTGTCTTAAAAGCAGCTTTGCCACTTATGTGTAGAGGTGGGAACGTGATTAATATTGGTTCTATTTCGAGTACTGTTTCATATGCCAATGGTGGCGTTTATTGTGGCACAAAACACGCGGTTCATGCGATAAGCCGTAGTTTGCGTGAAGAATTGCTTGAGTCTGGTATTAAAGTTAGCGAAATAATGCCTGGTGCTCTAGATACCGAATTTAGCACAGTTCGTTTTCATAATGATAAAGCGCGTGCGGATATGGTTTATGAGGGAATGCAACCGCTTGTTGCCGAAGATGTTGCGGATTTAATTACCTATTGTGCTAATCTACCTGCGCATGTAAATTTAGCTGAAACGCTGATTTTACCAACCTCTCAGTCCGATAATGGTAAAATTTACCGCGAGAACTAAGCTACACTATAAAGAGATAGCATTATTTATTAACTGATGTTACGCAATAGTTTATTTGTTAGGTCAAACTGGAGAATCATAATATGGCAATTTTTTATTTTTATTTAATCGTAGGCATTGTTTTGCTTGCACTTGAATTAGCCACGAATACCTTTTATCTGCTTATGATTGGGGTTGCTTGTTTATTAGCAAGTATAGTGGCATTGATTAGTCATGGATGGCTATATAGCACTTTAAGCGCTGGCGTCTTGTCATTGCTTGGCTGTCTTATAGTAAAAAAAGTAGATTTATTAAGCCTGGTCATCAAATTGGGAATTTAGTAGGACATGAAGTGGAAATCCTAGAAATCAATAAGGAGCAACTTAGGGTTTTTTATAGTGGTACATATTGGGATGCCAAATTACTTAAACGTGATATTAACACTATTAAACAAGGGGATAAGCTTAAAATTGTTAAAGTACATGGAAATATATTAGAAATTGATTAATAATTTTATAGGAATAAATCTATGAATGTAGATACGGTGAATTCGATAATTATACAGTATGGGCTATTAATTGCTTTTATAGTGGTAATTATTTTATTTGTAAAAAAGAGTGTTATTATAATACCACAAGAGAGAGTTGCAATAATAGAGCGCTTAGGTAAATTTCATGCAGCACTGAGCCCTGGATTGCATATTTTGATACCTTTTATTGATCGATTAGTTGTAATAAACGATATGCGTGAAGTACCAATGACTGTGCCTGAACAAATATGTATTACGCGTGATAATACACAGCTAGCGATTGATGGAGTTATTTATTTTCAGGTGATTGATGCAAAGTTGGCGACTTATGGTACTAGTAATTACATAACGGCAATTGTTCAATTAGCGCAAACAACACTTCGTTCAATCATTGGTAAATTAGAATTAGATAAAACTCTAGAGGAACGTGATGAAATAAATAAAAGCGTTGTGTTTGCGGTTGATCAAGCGTCATTAAATTGGGGGGTTAAAGTTTTGCGTTATGAGATTAAGAATATTGAGCCACCAAAAGAAATTCTGAAGTCTATGCAAGAACAAATTACGGCTGAACGTGAAAAACGGGCAAAAATAGCTCGTTCAGAGGGCGACCGTCAAGAAAAAATTAATTTAGCTGAAGGTGCAAAAGAGTCGGCAATTCGTAATTCAGAAGGTGAGAAACAAGCATCGATTAATCGTGCTGAAGGAGAAGCTCAAGCTATTAAAACTATCGCTCAAGCAAACAGTGAAGCAATACAAATGATTGCTACGGCTATAAACACAGAAGGTGGAATGTTAGCCGTAAATCAAAAGCTGGCAACACAATATATTGAACAATTTGGGAATTTGGCCAAGGTAGGTAATACCATGATTATTCCAAGTAATTTAACTGACGTGGCTGGCTTAATTGCAACTGCCATGGCAACTGTGAAGCAAACCAAGGCGTAGGGGTAAATAATATTAGATTGTGATTACATCAAGACTTCCATTGCGGTCGAAGTGATATTGTACAGTTTTTAGTTAACTAATTAATAATCTCATTATAAACAACTATTTTGGAGAATTTTATGAAAAATAAATTTTGTAATAAATTGTTTACTGTAATTATCATCGCTAATTCATTAATTATACCAACGGTAAATGCATGCAGCAGGCTTACATATACCGCAGGAAATAAAACTGTTGTAACTGGACGTTCTATGGATTGGATGTCTGATACTCAAACAGAGTTATGGGCTTTTCCAGCTGGTATAAAAAGAACTGGAGCTGCTGGGTTAAATAGTGTAGAATGGGTCTCAAAATATGGTAGCGTAATTGCAAGTGGCTTTAATATCGGTACTGCGGATGGTATAGATACTGAAGGCTTAACTGTAAATCTATTGTACTTGTCAGATGCTAATTATGGTAAACCACAATCTAATCAGAAAAATTTATCCGTATTACTCTGGGCTCAATACATTTTGGATAATTATGCGACGGTAAATAGTGCAGTTGAAGATTTAAGTAAAGATAATTTACATATTGTTGGAGCGGCCTTGCCACCTAATGGAGATCCAGCTGCGTTACATATAGCAATTACGGATTCAACTGGAGATAATGCAATTCTTGAGTATATTAATAGCAAGCTAACCATTCACCATGGCAAACAATTTAATGTGATGACTAATGAGCCAAGCTACGATAAGCAGTTAGCATTGATGGATTATTGGAGAGAAATGAATGGCGTTTTTTTACCTGGTACTCATTCCCCTGAAGATAGATTTGTGCGAGCTAGTTATTATGTAAATACAGCATTACAAACAACAGACGAGCAAAAATCAATTGCGACAGTTTTTTCTATTATTCGAAACGTATCCACACCTTTGATTGGACAGGTTTCTGACCGACCAAATTTTTCATCGACTCTTTGGCGGACAGTTGCGGATTTAAAAAATAAAAGATATTATTTTGAAGCCACTAATAAGCCAAATGTATTTTGGGTTGATTTAAGCAGTCTTAAACTAAGCATTGGTTCCCCAATTAAAAAATTACCTTTACTACATGGTGAAATTTATGCTGGAGAAGTTAGTAAAAAATTTGTTAATAGTGCGCCATTTGTGGTTCCAGTAATCAGTTCAGGAAAATAATAAGCAAAACACAATTGTAAATATGTTAAAATTTAATAGTTAGAAGGTCTTTATATTTTAAGGATAAAATATTATGCGTAATACATTTGGTTCTTTTCTATTGGCAATTGGTATATTTTTGAGTGCATTAGTTTTAGGTTTTAGTATCAAATATGTTCGTGATTTTGATAGATTTGTGGAGGTAAAAGGACTTTCTGAACAGATAGTAAAATCAAATCAAGCTAGTTGGAATATTAGTTTTAGCGCATCTGGAAATAATATGAAGCAAGTTTATATAGACATAAATAATTCCCAACAAGTGGTTATTAATTTTCTTCTTAAGCAAGGTTTTAAGACCGACGAAATTCAAAAGCAAGCTATTACAGTCACAGATAATTATGCCGTTAGTTATAATAACAATGCAAAAAGTGCTCAATATACGGCTAATGCAGGTGTTAATGTTACATCACATAATGTAGATCTGGTAACAAATGCTGTTCAAGCGACTAATCAGCTAGTTGAAAGCGGTGTTTTGCTTAGTAGCAATTATGTGAATTATCTTTATACGAGTCTAAACGATATTAAGAGTAAAATGCTAAATTCTGCATTAAGAAATGCCTCAGTTGCAGCAAACGAATTTGCTAAAAATTCAAATAGCGCATTAGGTAAAATAAAGACTGCCAATCAAGGCATTTTTAGTATTTCAAGTCCAGATGGTAGCAACAATAATGATACAGCAAGTATTATGAAAAAAGTTCGTGTGGTTACTACGGTACAGTTTTTTCTGAAATAATATTGCGTCTATTTAACTATTTTATAATGTATTGTGGTATAATTACGTTTTCAATTTTTTGAGGTAGTTATGTCATTACAAAGAACTCTGTCAATTATTAAGCCAGATGCAGTTGCTAAAAATGTTATTGGTCAAATTTATTCACGTTTTGAAGGTGCTGGATTAAAAATAATCGCGGCAAAAATGAAGCATTTATCTATTGCTGAAGCTTCAGGATTTTACGCAGTACACAGTGAACGTCCATTTTTTAAAGATTTGGTAAGTTTCATGACGTCTGGTCCAGTGATAATTCAGGTGCTAGAAGGTGTTGATGCGGTTAGTAAGCATCGTGATATTATGGGTGCGACTAATCCTAAAGATGCAGCTAGCGGTACAATTCGTGCTGATTTTGCAGTATCTATTGATGAAAATGCAGTTCATGGTTCTGATAGTTTAGAAAATGCGGCAATTGAAATCGCTTATTTCTTTGCAGGTACCGAAATCTGCCCAAGAACTAGATAATATATGTTAATAAATCTAATGAATTACACCATTGATAAAATGGGCGATTTCTTTGAAGAAATTGGTGAGAAACGTTTTCGTGCAAAACAAGTCTTTCGTTGGATACATTACTTTGGCGTCAATGATTTTGAGCAAATGACCGATATTGCGAAGTCATTGCGCGCTAAGTTAATCGAAATTGCCGAAGTGCGCGTGCCAAAATTGGTGACAGAAATTAATTCAGCTGATGGCACCAGAAAATGGGCTTTAGAAATTGATTCTGGACAAAAGATTGAGACGGTATTCATTCCTGAAGAAAATCGTGGAACTCTGTGTATATCTTCGCAAGTTGGTTGCGCACTAGAATGCCAATTTTGTTCAACAGCAAGACAGGGGTTCAATCGTAATTTGAGCGCAGGTGAAATTGCTGGTCAGTTATGGTGGGCTAATCACCGTCTGGGTAAAGATCCAAAAGGCGAAAAGATAATTACCAATGTGGTAATGATGGGCATGGGCGAGCCATTAGCCAATTATACTAATGTTGTTGATGCAATGAAAATAATGCTTGACGATAATGCGTATAATATTTCAAAACACAAATTAACGTTGTCAACTAGCGGTATGATATTAGCGCTTGATAAATTAGGTAAAGATTGTCCGGTAGCGCTTGCGGTTAGTTTGCACGCGTCTAATGATGCTGTGCGCGATGAAATCATTCCATTGAATAAAAAATATCCAATTAAGGATTTATTAGCCGCATGTAAGCGTTATTTAGAGTACTCACCAAAAGACTTTGTGACATTTGAATACGTTATGTTAAAAGATGTGAATGATAAATTAGAGCATGCACGTGAATTAACCCATCTATTAAGGGATGTTCCGTGTAAGTTAAATTTGATTCCATTTAATCCATTCCCAAATTCAGGATTTGAGTGTTCTAATTGGGAACAAATCTTGAAATTCCAACGAATATTGTCAAATGCTGGCTATATTACAACGGTGCGTAAAACTCGTGGCGAGGATATTGATGCAGCCTGTGGTCAATTGGTTGGTAAGGTCAAGGATAAAACAAAGCGCCAGGAGAAATGGGGAATTATTACTCCAATTATAGAAGTAAAATAAGTTATAAATTATACGGAATGAGACATTTTTTGAGGTTTTTGGTTGTAGCAATAGGTTTTCTATTGTTGTCATGTACTACGACGATTACAAATAGTGATGGAACTATTGTTGGCACAAGTGTTGATAAGAATAAATTAGCTGAAATTTATACAAATTTGGCGATAGAATATCAAAATAAAGGTTCATTACCAATTGCATTAAGTAGAGCTAACTTGGCGATAGAAAATAATAGCGATTACGCCAAAGCATATATGGTCAGAGCGACAATTTATCAACAATTAAAAAAACCTAATTTAGCAATGAATGATTTTAATTCAGCAATAAAATTAGACAAAATTAGCTCGGATATAAAAACTAATTACGCAATATTTTTGTGTGAGCAGCGAGATTATGCCACTGCAGACCAATTATTTATTGAGGCGCTGAATAATCCGTTATATGAAACTCCAGCAATAGCGTATTTAGCAAGCGGTAATTGTAATTATATTCGAAAAAAATATAAACAGGCAAATGAAGATTATCTGCAAGCGCTAACGTATAAAAAATTTCCGCACGATATTTATGTAAATATTGCCAAATTACAATATGAAGAAAATAATTATAAGTTGGCTGATTTTTATATACAACAATATCACGGCGTCAATACTGCGAGTGTGTTATTATTGCGAATTCAAATTTTAAATAAGTTAATGAATGAAAATAATACGCTGGATAATATTACATATGTGAATACGATTAAATTATTGGGCGATAAATTAATAAAAAATTTTCCAAATAGCAGTGAGACACAAACATATTTGCAAGGTATTCATCGTATTTGAATTGTAGAGACTCAAGTCCAAATATGTATATAAATTAATTTTTACTGATTTTGTGATAACTCATGAGGGAAAAATTAATTTATATACATATTGTAAACTTCATTGTTAATTAGTAAGAGTAAAGAATCCTGCAATTGAAAGGTAAAATTATGTTCGATATAAAAAGGCGCAAAACATTTACCATTAAGATTGGTAATATATACATGGGGAGCAGCCACCCAATAGTTGTGCAATCAATGACGAATACCGATACCGAAGATGTTATTGCGACAGTTGCGCAAACAATTGAGTTGGTAAAATCTGGTTCCGAAATGGTAAGATTAACTGTAAATACAAGCAATGCAGGTAGTAAAATCAAAGAAATAAAAAACCGCTTGATTGATCTTGGTTATAATGTGCCATTGATTGGTGATTTTCATTTTAATGGACACAAAATTTTAGCTGAAAATCCAGATTGTGCCAAGTATTTGGATAAATATAGAATTAACCCGGGCAATGTTGGCAAGGGTAGCAAAAGAGATGAACAATTTTCTTATATGATAAATATGGCTATTGAACACGATAAAGCCGTGCGAATTGGCGTTAATTGGGGTTCTCTAGACCAGGAATTACTTGCGCAAATGATGGATGCAAATGCAAAATTAAGAAATCCATTGGAAGTCGATCAAGTAATGCGCAATGCATTAATTGAGTCAGCATTACAAAGCGCAGAAAAAGCTGTGGAATTAGGCTTGAACCCAAACAAAATTGTTTTATCTTGCAAAGTAAGTGCGGTGCAAGATTTAATTACTGTATATAAAGAATTATCTAGCAAATGCGAATATCCATTACACCTTGGCTTAACTGAGGCTGGTATGGGAGTTAAGGGAATCGTCGCATCAACTGCAGCATTATCTAACTTATTGCAATCTGGTATAGGCGATACTATACGCGTGTCATTGACTCCTAAACCTGTTGAAAGCCGTACAACAGAAGTTATTGTTGCGCAAGAAATATTGCAAGCAATGGGATTGCGTTCTTTTGTGCCTGCTGTTACTGCTTGTCCTGGTTGCGGACGAACTTCAAGTGATTATTTTCAGAAATTGGCGCAAGATATTCAAGGTTATCTACGTGATCAAATGCCGATTTGGAGCAAAGAATACCCTGGAGTTGAAAGCATGAAAGTTGCTGTTATGGGTTGTGTGGTTAATGGACCTGGCGAATCGAAGCTTGCTAATATTGGAATAAGTTTACCTGGACGTGATGAATCTCCTGTCGCGCCAGTTTTTATTGATGGAGAGAGATCTGTTACATTAAAAGGTGACAAAATTGCTGAAGAATTTCAAGTGATTGTTGATACTTATGTAAAACAAAAATATAGTAAGGTTATATAATTCAATGCAAAAATTCGTTGGTGTTAAGGGTATGAACGATATTTTACCTGTTGATTCATACAAATGGCTTTGGCTAGAAGAACAATTAAGCGATTGGTTGGAAAGTTACGGATATTTAAATATGCGTACGCCATTATTGGAAGAAACTGCGTTATTTACGCGCTCAATTGGTGAAGTAACAGATATTGTAGAAAAAGAAATGTATAGCTTTACCGATAGGCTAAATGGCGATAATCTAACTCTACGTCCAGAAGGAACGGCTGGAACAGTTAGAGCTGTTGTTGAGCACAGTCTATTATATAATGCGACGCAAAAATTATGGATGATTGGTGCAATGTTTCGTCATGAGCGCCCACAAAAAGGTCGTTATCGTCAATTTCATCAGTTAAGCGTTGAGGCTATGGGGTTTAAGGGGCCAAATATTGATGCTGAAATAATTATTATGTTAAATGATTTATGGCAACGCTTAGGCTTGAAGAATATCGAATTGCAAATAAATTGCTTGGGAAATAGCGCTGAACGTGCGTTGCATAAGCAAGCATTAATTGATTATTTAAGTAAACACATGGATACATTGGACGAAGAAGCCAAACGACGCCTACGCACCAACCCATTGCGTATTTTAGATACAAAAAATCCAATGATGCAAGATTTGGTAAATAATGCGCCTAAATTAATTGATTATTTGGGTAATGATTCGTTAGTTTATTATATTAATTGGAAACATTTATTAGATAGACAGCATATAAATTATACAGAGAATCATCGTTTAGTTCGTGGACTTGATTATTACAATTTGTCGGTATTTGAATGGATTAGCTCAGATTTGGGTGCGCAATCCACAGTATGTGGTGGAGGTCGTTATGATCCATTAATCGCGGAGCTTAGTGGTAAAGAAAATTATGCAATTGGCTTTGGAATGGGTATTGAACGTTTGTTGTTGTCACTTGATGCAGCTAATTTGATTCCACAAGCAAAACGATTGGATGTATTTGTTGCTGGATTTGGTGATGGCATTGAATCATATATGTTTGAGATTGCAACAACGCTACGGGCTAATAATTTCAATGTTATACAAGATTTCAGTGGTGCTAGTCTAAAGTCTCAGTTAAAACGTGCAAATGCGCTAAAGTCTAAAATAACTTTGATTATTGGCGAAAATGAGATTGCGAATAGTCAAATTGTGGTAAAATTCATGGATAAAGAATCTCAAGAGTTAGTTGATAGCTCCAAATTAATCGAATATTTAAAAGGTTGATAATATGGCACATCTAGATCTTCATGAACAAGAGCAGGTTGCAAAAGTAAAATACTTCTGGCGTGATTGGGGTAAATATATCGCGTTATTGGTTGTGATATTAATAATTGCTTATATTGCTTCTGTTGCATGGAATTGGCATAATAAACAACAAGCATTAAAAGCTGCAAATATATACAATGAGTTTACAACTAGCATTACAGCTAAAGATAAAACAAAAGTGTATGCATTAGCCAATGAACTTGAGCAACAATACCCTAAAGTAGAATATACGGTTATGGCAAATTTATCTGCTGCTAAAATTGCTGTAGATAACAAAGATCAAGATAAAGCTATAGAATTTCTAAATTGGAATATTCAAAACGCAAAAGATAAAGGTTTAGTTGCAATGTCGCGATTAAATCTAGCTAATATTTATATTGATAAACAAAAATTTGATATGGCAATGGACGTATTGAAGGCAAATCAAAATACGGCGTTTGATGCTTTATTTTATAGTGCACGTGGTGATTTGTATATTGCTAAGGGTGATAATGATAAAGCCCGTGATGCTTATAAAGAGGCGCTAAAAAGAGCTGGCGATGATGCTAGTATAACTCAGACGGTACAAATGAAAATTGATTTATTAGGGGGATAATATTGTTATACTTGTTATATAAATTACGCTATATTATTGCCAGTAGTATTTTTGCTACTGGCTTAATTTCTTGTGCAACGGATAATGCGCATATACCAGCGCCGATGCCGAAAATAACCAACACGGAGAATATAGCTATTGCGTGGAAAAAAAATATTTTAGCTGATACAATATTACCAGGCAGTTTTGTTCCAGTCATTGTTGATAATAATATCATATTTACTGCAGGTGCCGATGGTAAGATATATAAATTAGATATTACTGATGGTTCTGTTATTAGTAAATTTACGGTAAAACGCAAACTATCTAGTGGGGTTGCTGTTTCGGCTACGCATATATTTGTGACGACACAAGATGGTTATTTATTGGCGGTAAATAGAGCTGATGGAGAAATTGCGTGGCAAGGTCAATTATCTACGGTTGCGATTGAAGCGCCACAAGTTGGTGGTGATATTGTTATCGTCAAAACCAACGATGGGCAAGTTTCGGCGTATGATGCCTTTGGTGGGAAATTGCTTTGGGTGTATCAAAGAGCTACTCCGACATTAACTTTAGAAACTGTAAATAGTTTTCAAATTATTGGCAAAGAAGTTGTTGCAGTTGGACAAGCTGGCGGAAGATTATCACTACTAAATTTATTAAATGGAACACCAATTTGGGAGATGTATGTTGCTATTCCAGAAGGCGCAACCGATCTAGATAAGCTAACAGATGTGACAACTAGACCTGTGTTAAATGATAAAACTATGTGCGTTGCTACGTATAATGGTAAATTAACTTGTTTAGATGCCATTTCCAGCAATATAATTTGGAGCAAAAAATTCAGCAGTTATCAAGGGTTATTAATTGATGCAAAAAATGTATATGCAGTTAGCACCAATGGGAACATAGTGGCATTTGATAAAATTACTGGGGCTATAGTTTGGAAAAACACGAGTTTACAATACCGTATTCTTAGTGCGCCAGCTTTTTTAAATAACGATATATTGGTGATGGATTCTGAAGGATACATTCATTTATTTAGTAATACCAATGGAGAAGAATTATCTCGGTTGCATTCTAATTTAGATGGTGGTGTATCATTAATTTATACTATGCCAAATAATGTATATTTGCAGTCTGCTAATGGAAGAATCGCAAATATAAAACTTGAAAGTAAATGAAAATGAGACCAACAATAGCACTAGTAGGGCGCCCAAATGTGGGTAAATCTACTTTATTTAATAGATTAACAAAAAGCAAAGATGCATTAGTTGCTGATTTTTCTGGGTTAACTCGCGATAGACATTATGGCGCAGCAAGTCTAGGCAAAAAGAAATATCTTTTGGTTGATACAGGCGGCTTTGAGCCATTAATTGACAGTGGAATTATGTACGAAATGGCGAAACAAACTGAGCAGGCATTAGTTGAGTCAGATGCAGTTGTGTTTTTAGTTGATGGTAGAAGTGGAATTACGCCACAGGATAAACTTATTGCTAATAAATTACGCCAGCTAAATAAGCCAGTTTTTGTAGCGGTAAATAAAGTTGAAGGCGTTGATAAGGTTGTTGCAATTAGCGATTTTTACGAACTTGGCTTAATTAATTTATACCCAATAGCTGCAGCACATGGAGATGGCACATTCCGCTTGATTGAAGACGTATTAAAGCATTTCAATGTTGAAGATGACAATGAAGAACTTGGTGATACAATAACTTTTGCTGTAGTTGGTCGCCCAAATGTGGGTAAATCAACTTTGGTTAACAGTATTTTGGGTGAGAATCGAGTTATTGCATTTGATGAAGCTGGAACAACAAGAGATAGTATTAATATCGAATTTGAGAAGAATGGTCAGGCGTATACAATCATAGATACAGCAGGGATAAGACGTAAAGGTCGAGTTGAGGATAAAATAGAGAAGTTTTCCATTTTAAAAGCAATTCAAGCAATGAGTGAAGCTAATGTTGTTGTGTTGGTTTTAGATGCGCATCTAGATATTGCAGAGCAAGATGCAACAATTGTTGGCTATGCCTTAGATGCTGGTAAATCAATTGTAGTTGCTATTAATAAATGGGATACATTAAGTGAAGAAGCACGTGAAAAAATTAAACAAGATATGAAGTTAAAGTTGCACTTTTTAGAATTTGCAAAATTTAATTATATTTCGGCATTGCATAAGCGGGGAATTCCTGAATTATTTACCTCAATAAATCAAGCATACGTTTCGGCGCATATGAAGTTGCCAACGCCAAAACTTACACGTATATTAAAAGAAGCGGTAAATCGACAACCACCGTCATTCAAGGGGCAGTTTAGACCTAAAATGCGTTATGCACATCAAGGTGGTTCAAATCCGCCAGTTATTGTAATTCATGGTAATAGCCTTAATGCAGTCGCTCCGTCATATACTAAATATTTGGAGCGCTCATTTAGAAAGGTGTTTGACTTAATCGGTACGCCATTACGCATTGAATATAAAACTAGCGAAAATCCATTCGAACATAAAGCGATTGGCTATAAAAAATAATTATAAGCAACCATACTCAAATAAGTTCAAAATAATTGAATTAAACAAGCGACGACACCTATTAATAATAGGTTAGGAGTAAAGTGAAATTCAAGTATGATGAAATTGTTTGAGTATATTTAGAGGACGTGTAAAATGAGTACGATCCAATTACAAGATCCATATTTAAATGGATTACGTGAAGAACAAATTCAGGTTTCAATTTATTTAATTAATGGTATAAAATTGTCTGGAATAATATCAGCTTTTGATCAGTATGTGGTAATATTAAATGACCCTAAAAATACAGTTGGGCAATTAATTTATAAACATGCAATTTCAACGATTGTTCCTACACGCCCATTTATGAATTAGTTTGCAGATAAAGAGTATATATGTTGGAATTTAATCCAAAATGCATAGTAGTATGTGTTGATTTCAAAAAAGATAACGATTTTGCTGAAATAGTAGGCGAGGGCGTTGCGTTAACTTCTTCTGGCGGTTACGATGTTCTAGACGTTGTTACTATGAAACGCGATCGACCAGATGCTGGACTATTTATAGGTAGTGGTAAAGCCGATGAATTAAAATCGCAGATTGTGGCGTTAGAAGTTGCAACGGTTGTAATTAATCATAATATTTCTTCGGCGCAATTACGTAACTTAGAAAAAAAATTAGAAATACGAGTTATTGATCGTACACAATTAATTTTAGATATATTTGCCAGCCGTGTGACTTCAAATGAAGGGATATTGCAAGTAGAATTAGCGCAATTATCGCATCAAATTACGCGCCTTGTTGGACGTTGGAGCCATTTGGAGCGTCAAGGTGGTGGCGATGGTTGGCTTGGTGGTCCTGGTGAAACTCAAGCGGAACTTGACAAACGGATGATTAATGAGAAAATCAAAATTGTTAAACGCCGTCTTAATTTATCAATCAAACAACGCGAAACACAAAGAAAAGCGCGCCTAAAAAATAACATGCAATCATTATCAATTGTTGGCTATACCAATGCTGGTAAATCAACCTTATTTAATGCATTAACTAACTCTAGTGTATATGTGGAAGATAGACTTTTTGCAACATTAACCACAACCTCACGTAAAATGTTTTTGAATAACAATACATCGATTATAATTTCTGATACAGTTGGATTCATTCGTGACTTACCACATGGTTTGGTTGCCGCATTTCGCGCTACTTTGGAAGAAACAATTCATGCTACGTTATTAATTCATGTTGTTGATATAAACAATGTAATTCGCGATAGACAAATAGAAGATGTTGACAAAGTTTTATTGGAAATAGAAGCCAATGAATTGCCGCAATTAATTGTATATAATAAAATTGATTTGCAGGAAGATTTTTTGATTCCGCACATTGAATATGATGAAAATAATCAGCCTATTGCAGTGTATGTTAGCGCTGTCAAAAATCAAGGCTTGGATTTGCTTCGTCAGGCAATAGCGGAAAAATTAGAATATATAAACAATAATGTTGTAAAATTTAAACAGGAATTGGTGTATGAACCTTGGAAACACTAACCCAAAACAATCACAAAAACCTAAGCAAGATTTGCCCAAACAAGACTTTACTGAGCGATTAAATCAGTTTATTGGTCGTATTTTAGGTAAAAAGCCTAATAGGCCACGCCCAGATTTAGAATCAAAGACGGCTAATTTGACATTTATTGTGATTATATTATTCTCTTTACTTGGTCTTTGGGCTTTGAGTGGGTTTTATTATGTGACCACGCAGTCAGCCTTAATTTTGCAGTCTGGTAAATATCAAAAGACGTTGCAGGGTCCTGATGCTGGATTCACATTTCCGTATCCATTTGGTAGTGTAATTGCTGTTGACACAGGAGTTAGCGATCGTTTATTTATTGGTAAAACAAGTGCTACGGATACTGGTTACTTGACTATTACTAAAGATTTAGTGCCAGTTAGTGTTGATGCTGAATTTAGTTATCAGGTGGTAGAACCATCAAAATTATTTATAAATTATCTGCAAGAAGATAATGATGTTGATACATTAATGATACAGCTTGTAGAACAAAAAATGCATACATTTATTGCGACAAATGTGGCGAATGATCTTTTAACTGGTAATCTTATTGTATTGTCGAATCAATTGCGCGATACAGCAAATGAAGAGCTCGCGAATTATGGCATAAAGCTGGTGAAATTAAATTTAAGTGAGTTAAAACGTTACAACGTTGTGGCTAATGTTGCAACGGAATCTGCTGTGTCCACAAATGAAATAGCTACTACAGAAGTTACTAATGACTCTAATGCTACTGTAGAATCAGATGTTTTGGCGATGCAATTAATTAATGAGGCGAATTACTATCAAAGCGAACAGCTCGCATTAGCTCATGCAAATGTAGCCAAATTCAAGCAATTATTGCCACAATACAAAGCTAATTCAAATGCGATTGTCGAACAATTATATTATCAATTACTTGCTGATGTTCCTGCTAGCCGATCGAAAGATTATCCACTATTGCAATTGAGTTTACCAGAGTTATTAACTTTGGCAGAATCTACGGCTTCAGTATTAAATAATCAGAATACTGCGGTAAAGATAAATAATGATTCAACTGCGATAAGCAAAGATTCACGCAGTGTTGATCGCACAGTGAAACGTGGTCGAGATCTTAATAGGACATCTGTAAATGAATATGGTAACTAAAATGAAAAATTTATTAGTAATATTGGTGATGGCGATAATTATATTTTTATTTGTTGGCATATTTACGGTAAATCAGAATCAAGTTGCAGTAGTCAGCAACAATTACACGACGACGCAACAAATATATACTGCTGGCATACATTGGTACACGCCGATTTGGCAAAATGTTGATTACGTATATACAAATAATCGTTCTAGTGTTGTGTCATTAGGTGATAATCTTTTGACACAAGATAAACAATCGGTAACTATGAGTTTATTGGTTAGTTGGGAAGTTATTGATCCTATAGCGTATTTGTCTAAACAGAAAATGCCAGATGGCGATGTGAATTTATCCAGTGTAATAACTAAAGAAATTCGTGCGCAAATTGAGTCGTTGGTAGCTACGAGTGATTTAAGTCAATTGAATGATGATATTACTTTGATTAGCTCAATTAATACAGAATTAGCTAAATATGGAATTAAAATCACTGTTGTTGACACAATTAGTTTGTGGAGTAATACATTATTGGCTAACAATTCTATGGAATCGATTGTTATTCAGGGGAATGTATCAACTCAGGAAGAAAGCTCATTGTTGATTAGTAATTCGATACAATCAACGATTACGCAAGATGATATTACTACTCAGCCGAATATGGAAATGCAACAGAAATTTGCCGTTGCAAATTCATTAAGCATTGAGTCAGCATTTAATGAAGCAAATCGAATTAAAACAGATACAGCTATACAAGAAGCACAAATATATAAAGAAATTCGTGCGCAAAATCCCAAGTTATATAATTATATGCGCCAAATGGATGTGTACCGCCAAACTAGCAAGTCTAAAGCAGATATTCCACCATTAGGAAAACTATATCCATAATTAATAGGGTGTATAATCAAGTGCAAATATTATATACCCACATAAATTGATAATCTTACTTTCACATTTTAATTTTATTTTTACAGTATAAATTTGGATATTTAGTAACAAGTATTGGCTAAAATTATTATGTTTATATGTGCTAATCAATAAATTAATCCTATCTTTTAGCAAATTAATCACAAAAATGTGTAGCTATTATGCAATTATTTTTAAGTGTTATAAATATTTCTGGATGCGCAAATCTATTGTATTTATTGAATTATAGCGCTTTAAATTAATAAAATAGCCTTGATAAATTCCATATTAATTGTTGTACCACACAAAAATGTGCTGTACAAATGCACCTAAAATATATTACAATTATCACTTGGTGTGTAATGTGATTTATTGCACCGATAATAAATATAATAAAAGGAGCTTATAATGGCTAATAGATTTGGTATTGATAGAAGTAGAATAATGAGTTGGAGTATTCCTAGTGTAAATACTCCTAGTGATTTGGTAAAGTCTAGATCAAAGAGTTGGAGTGTTTTTAGTGGTAATAATGAGAATACGTCAAATATTGAGTCTAAAAATCATAATGAGAAGATTGATTATTTCCCTAAATATAGTTTAGATAGTTCTGAACAAGATCAAAGTGATGAAGTTAAATCAAGTGAAGTAGATGTGAATAAAGCATCACAAAGTAAGCCAGTAATAAATAATGCTAAACCGACAAAAAGTGTGCGAGAACGGTATAATGCAATAAGACGTTCGGAAGTTCGAAAGTTTAGTAACATATGGAATGAAGTTTATGGCAAATCAGGCAAGGATTTGTTAAGTGAAACGATAGAAGAATTTTTAAATAGTGGTGATATTAATAAAAAAACAACTGCGCAATATCTTATTATTAAGGCGGCTAGGTTGCGATATTTGTTCTCTCTTAATTCAAGTGTAAATGATGGTGAAATAGGGTTACTTTTTCAAAATTTAGGATCTCTTTGTGAAAACCTAGGGATCCAAATTGACGATATGTTAAAATTTATGAAGAATGGAAGTTACGTATGGAGCGCATCTGTTCCTAGACATTTACGTGAGATTTTATGGGAAAATTTTGGTATTTTGGATCGTGATGTTCAAGATTGGCTAAAAGCGGAATATGCTTTTGAGAGTGATTCTTGTGTGGGCAGCTCAAAAACTAAGCAATTAGAAACAGAGCGACTTAAATATGAAAAATCTAAATATGAAAATCATTGCAATAAATTTATGCAAAATAAGATAAATAATGATGAACTTGAAACAAATGGTTACTTAGAAGCAAGCCCAGCATTCTCATTAAATGTTGATTATTTAAACCAAAGTGAAACTCAGTTAACCACAGATGAAAAGAAGCAATGTTTAAGAGAACTAATTATTAATTTATATGAAGATGTTGCAAAATCATCTGAGTGGAGTGATACAAAAATAATTAATGCAATGAAGGAAGCATTGGGTAAATTATTTAAAGAGTCAAAATTTTTGTTGTCTCAATTATTAATAAGTGCGCTAACCGAAAATATGCCATCAAAATATGTAAATAATTATACAATATATCGTGCATGTCTAGAGTTTGTTAGTTATTCTTTACCTCATGGCGATGATGAGTCCAAGGAGAATTATAATGAATTAGAGAGTCTCAGTAAAAATGAGATTCAATTTAGATTGGATGTAAATTGTTTAGAGAATCGTATACGTGTTATTAAGGGATTTAACAAAACTATTGATCAAATCAGATATAGTCGCAATATAAACCAATATACTTTAGCAGTTACAAAATTTTTAGATGGATATGTTAAGCATCATCGAAGGGTATTTTTGTATAATCAAAAGTTACAAAAAACATCTAATGCAAAAAGATGTAAACTTTCTCCAGTAGCCATTAATTTAGATGAATTTATAAATCATCGATTATATGAAGATGTATCTTCTTCGTTACAAGATAGGCTCATTGTCGTAAATATTGACCCATTGTCTGATGGGATCAATTTGGATGTCATGACTGGTGCGATTGGCTCCAATGGATAAAGGATTAGCCAAATTATTTTCGGAAACTATTATTTTTGTAAAACGTTAGCAAGCTGAACGATATACAAATATGCAACAATATTATTTCAGCATATTGACATAATTACGCACCCCATCTTCTAATGATAGAAACTCTTGGTTGTATCCAGCATCGCGCAATGCTTTGATGTTCGCTTCGGTAAAACATTGATATTTGCCGGATAAATCTCCAGGAAATGGAACATATTCGATTATACCTTGATACACCGCTGTTTCAAGGTTAATAGCCTCCTCGCCATCGTGATGACGACATGCATTTATGGTTGCGAGTGCTAATTCATTAAAGCTACATGATTTTCCAGTGCCGCAATTAAATATACCAGAGATTTCCTCAACGTCGTTTAAGTGATTTTGAAAGAAAAATAAATTTACCTTAACAACATCTTCAACGGAGATAAAATCACGCATTTGGGAGCCATTTGCGTATCCTTGACAGCCTTCAAATAATTTCACTGTTTTATGTTGTTGATATTGGTTAAAATTATGTAATACAACAGATGACATTCGTCCTTTGTGTAATTCTCTTGGTCCGTAAACATTGAAATATTTTAATCCAACAATTGGCGCGCTGATACCGCTGGCATAATAGCGACGAACTGTTTCATCAAATAAAAATTTGGAGTAACCATAAGGATTTAATGGCTTTTCGTATTGGCGCTCTTCAATGAATTGCGTATTTGCACCATATGTCGCAGCCGATGAAGCGTATAACATTGGTACTTCATTTTTTTGAGCATATTCAAGCAACAACGATGAGTATTCGTAATTATTTTTCATAATATAACGACCGTCTGCTTCAACCGTTGCTGAGCAAGCGCCTTGGTGGAAAATGTAATCTAATTGATTGTCATAATCACCATTGTTAATTGCGGCAATGAAATCTTCTTTATCGACATAGTCTAATATATCGCAATCGGCTAAATTAATGCATTTTGCGCCATTTTGTAGATTATCCACGGCAATAATATCATTATAACCAAGTTTATTAAGTGCTTTAACGATGTTTGAGCCGATAAAACCTGCGGCGCCTGTTACTACTATTATCATTTTGTGTCCTTATATATTTTGTTTAATAATTCTGTTTGCGTGGTAGTAGCCGTGCCAAGTTTTGCAACAACAATCCCTGCTGCGATATTCGCAATTTGTACGGCTTGATGAATCTCCACATTATTGGCAAGCATTAAGCCAAGAGTGGCAATTACCGTATCGCCTGCGCCAGATACATCATAAACTTCTTTTGCGTGTGTTGCATAGCTTGTGGATTGCATTCCACTAAACAATGTCATTCCTTCTTCGCTACGTGTTAAAAGCAGATGCGTTAAATTTAGCTCTTGTTGTAGCTTATGTGCTTTTTGTTGTAATTCTTGTTCACTTTGCCAGCTACCGATAACAGAACGTAATTCATTTTTGTTTGGGGTTATTAATGTAGCACCGTGATATTTACTATAGTCATCGCCTTTTGGGTCAATTAGTATAATTTTATTGTGCTCACGTGCTATTTCTATCATCTTTTGTGTATGAGAAAGTCCACCTTTGCCGTAATCGGACAGGATTACAACATCATATTTATCAATAATATTGGTATATGTGTCTAATACTTCCGTCAGGATTTCATGCGATGGCGCTTCCTCAAAATCCAAGCGGATTAATTGTTGATTACGCGCCAATACCCGAATTTTTATGATAGTACTAATGTTTGGATCTTGTTTGAGAATTACATTAACATTTTCAGCCTGTAATAATGTTTCTAATGTTTTTGAAGCTTCATCTAAACCAACTACAGATAATAATGTTGCATTTCCGCCTAGATTCGCAATATTTCGCGCAACATTAGCTGCGCCTCCTGGGCGATCTTCAATTTTTTGAATTTTTGCGATAGGAATAGGTGCCTCTGGAGAAATGCGATCCACATCTCCAAACCAGTAGCGGTCGAGCATAACATCTCCCACTACTAGTACCCGAGGCGTATTTAGCTTATTTTTAATTATATCAAAAATGTGTTTATCTAATTTCATTTTTTACTTCACAAAAGCATAAGCGTTCAAGAATAAATTAAACCATGGAGAATTTTCTCCCCAGTTTTTATCGTGCCACGACATATTTATAGTTCGGGTAATTCGCTCAGGATGTGGCATCATTATATTAAAGCGCCCATCTGCATTGCATAGCGCTGCAATTCCTTCTGGCGATCCATTTGGGTTATACGGGTATTCATGCGTGATTTTACCATTATTGTCGATGTATTGCATAGTTATTTGTGCTGTATTTAATAAACTAATGCGCTCTGCTTTCTGGTCTTGTGGTAAATCAAATTCAGCGCGCCCTTCACCATGCGACACAATAATAGGTAATTGCGAACCGTGCATATCAGAAAACAATATTGATGGTGATTTATTGATTTCAACCATACACATTCGCGCCTCAAATTGCTCAGATAAATTTCGCTTGAATTTGGGGAAATTATCCGCACCAGGAATAATACTGGCAAGATTAGACATCATTTGGCAACCATTACACACGCCTAGTGAGAATGTGTCAGGTCTTGCAAAGAATTGACTAAATTCATCAAATAAATATGGATTATACAGAATGCTATTTGCCCAGCCAACTCCAGCACCAAGAACATCGCCGTAACTAAATCCACCACAGGCAATTAGTCCTATGTATTCGTTTAATTTAACTTTACCAGACAAAATATCATTCATATGTACATCATAGGCATCAAAGCCAGCTTTATTAAATGCCACTGCCATTTCTATATGACCATTTACGCCTTGTTCGCGCAAAATCGCTACACGTGGACGCGTATGATTAAAATTAAGCAATTTTGTTTGAATTAATTGCTTGTTATCAAAGGTTAATTTAGAGAATAAGCCCGGATTATCCAGATTCTTATATTCACTATGTGCACATTCTGGGTTGTCGCGCAATAATTGCATTTGATAGCTGACATTCGACCAAATTTGCTGTAATTCAATTATATTTTTGCTATAGACAAGGGTTCCATTGTGCGAAATGTATAATTTTTTATCATCAGCCAATGGATTACCTAAATATTCTAAATATAAATTATTACTTGCTGCCTGAGAGCTTAAATAATTAATATGATTGTCATTGATTTGAAGAACAATGCCACATTCTTCATTAAATAAACTGTGGATAAGATTATCATTTTTAATATTAATATCCAAACCAATTTTACTGGCAAACATCATTTCGTATAAGCTAGTCAATAGCCCGCCGTCAGATATATCATGGTACGCAAGAATAATGTTTTCTCTATGTAGTCGCTGAATAACTTTGAATAAATTCTGTAGTTGTAATGGGTCGTCAATATCTGGTGTTGATGTTGAAATTTGGCTATATACTTCTTCTAGAATTGATGCGCCCATTCGCATTTGTTTATTTAGGCGAAGTAAAAATATGCTGGTATTCTCGTGATTTTTCAGCTCAGGTGTAGAATGTTTTCTCACGTCTGGGGTTTTGCTAAATGCAGAAATTATTACTGAGATCGGCGAAATTACAGTGTTATTATTTGACTGCATTTTCATGGATAGAGAATCTTTGCCTACGGGAATTGCAATTCCAAGTGTCTGGCATAATTCGCTTACTGCAGATACAGTTTCGTACAGCAACGCGTCCTGATTAGGAGAGCCACAGCTTGCCATCCAATTGGCGGATAATTTTATGTCATTGAGGTCAGATATATAACAGCTCATAATATTGGTAATACTTTCAGCGATTGCCATTCGTCCTGAAGCGGCTGCATTTAGCGTTGCAATAGGGGGTTTTTCACCGATTGCCATAACTTCGCCAATATAATTAACATAATCAAGCGTGGTAATTGCACAATCAGCGACTGGAACTTGCCATGGTCCGACCATTTGGTCTCGCACCGTATGCCCGCCAACGCTTCTATCGCCAATATTTATCAAAAATGCTTTGCTGGCAACACTCGGGTGGCTTAAGACTCTGGTTATACTTTCTTCTAGATCAAATATACTCTTTGTCTTTGAATCTTGGACGTTGTTGTTTGTGTTGTCATTTGAGTGCAGGCGAGAATCCAGATTGACTGATTCGTCAATGCTTACGTCTTTTATTGTTTGTGGCGGTTTACCGAGTAATATATCCATATTTATATCAATAGGCGTATTATTATATTTGCTATCGCTTACAATTAATTGTGGCTCAATAGTTGCCACGCCAATCACGCTCATTGGGCAGTTTTCTCGTGCACAAATTTGTTTAAATAAATCCAAATTTTGTTCGTTTATAGCTAAAACATAGCGTTCTTGAGATTCATTGCACCATATTTCCATTGGTGACATACTGGTTTCTTCGATTTGAATATTTCGAATTTCGAATTTAGCGCCCATATTTGACGCATGGACTAATTCTGGCATTGCATTAGATAGCCCACCAGCGCCAACATCATGAATCGATATAATTGGATTATCATTGCCCAATGACCAACACGCATCGATAACTTCTTGTGCTCGACGTTGCATTTCTGGATTAGCTCGTTGTACAGAATTAAAATCAAGATGTTCTAGATTCTCTCCGCTATTTAACGATGAGGCAGATCCACCGCCAAGACCAATTAGAAATCCAGGGCCGCCGATTTGTATAATTAATGCGTTATTTGTCACATCTTGCTTGTATAAATGTTTTTCGCTAATATTACCGTAACCACCAGCCAACATAATCGGCTTATGATAACCATATTGTACGCCATTTATCTTTTGTTCGAAAACTCTAAAATATCCACATAAATTTGGTCGACCAAATTCATTGTTAAAACTTGCCGCACCAATTGGACCATCAAGCATAATAGTTAGCGGTGTAGCAATTGAGTTTGGAGTTTGACAGCTATTTGCCTCCCATATATTATGCTTATTTGGAATATTTAGATTTGATACGCTAAATCCACAAAGTCCCGCCTTTGGTTTTGAGCCACGTCCAGTTGCACCTTCATCACGAATTTCGCCACCGCTACCAGTTGCTGCTCCTGAAAATGGCGATATTGCAGTTGGATGATTATGTGTTTCAACTTTCATTAAAATGTGTGTTACGTCATCATGGTAATCGTATTGGTGACTTGAAATTGTGCTATGAAAACGTTTTGATTGTGCGCCTGCTATTACCGATGAATTATCATTATATGCAACAAGCACATTTTGTGGCGCGTGTTTGTGTGTGTCACGAATCATTTGAAATAAGGTTTTTTCTTGTTCAATGCCATTGATAATGAATTTGGCATTAAAGATTTTATGGCGACAGTGTTCGCTATTGGCTTGTGAGAACATCATTAATTCGATGTCTGTTGGATTACGATTAAGCTTAGTGTAATTATTGTATAAATAATCAATTTCGTCGGTTGATAATGCTAGCCCAAGTTGATTATTCACAGTATTTAGTGCCTGTTTTCCACTTTGTATAATATCAATTTCGGTATATGTGCTTCCTTCTATCGTTGCAAATATCTGTGTAAAATCCTGATTGATTGATAATACAGATTCAGTCATGTTGTCATGTATATTTAAATGTGTGATAGGTGTATCGCTGGAATAATACAAACCGCGTTCAATGCGTGTCACATTTTGCAACATGCAACGCTTTGCAATTTCGGTTGCTTTAGATGACCATGGCGATACTGTTCCGATACGTGGAATTATCAATAAATTGTTGTTATTTAGCTGTATATCATTGACACGGTTTCCATTTAGCAATTTTTCTAATTTGTTTATTTCGTCTGTGGTTAATTCTATATTGCTACAAATTAGGTAGATTTCATGTGCTTGCAAATTCTTGTGATTTAGCTTATTAATGCGAAACGCGGATAATTGTGTATTTCCTTTTATGATGCTTATATGCATGTGGATGATTCCTTGGAGACAATAATTTTACTACAACGAGATTGTACACTATTGCTACTCTACAAGTCAATTTTTGATTTGAGCTTATTTAAAAAAACATAAGATAACAAAGGTGAAGAAATTAACTTTGAAAAATATTTTGCAAAAAGATTTGGGGTTGTAACTGCAATATGGTACAATTACTACATAACAAAAGGAGTAGATATTATGCAAAGCGCTTCAAATTTATATGATACCGATTTTTATGCTTGGACTCAAGAGCAAGCAGCACTAATCAAAGCAAAAGCGTTTAATAAACTTGATTTAAGCCATTTATTTGAAGAGGTTGAAGACATGGGTAATCGACATGCTGACGAGTTAGAAAGTAGACTAGAGATTTTGCTTATGCATTTACTTAAATGGAAATATCAACCAATTTTACAAGGCAATAGTTGGAAATACACAATTAAAGAACAACGTAGAAGATTAGCGCTAAGATTAAAAAAAATGCCATCATTAAAAAATAAATTGCCTATTATTTTCTTGGACGCATACGATTTAGCACGAGCAGATGCTGTAATGGAAACAGGTATCAGTGAAGCTGTATTCCCAGAAAAATGTGAGTGGAGTATTGAACAAGTTTTCAATGAAGATTACTTGCCTTAATTAACTCTTGATTCTCGGCAAGTTGGTAAAAGCACGTTGCTATGTATAACTATAGTCTAGACATTAATACTTTTTTGGGAGAGTTTTATCATGTTAAAACAACAATTTTTTCATATTCATGATGGTTTTGACCAAGAACATAGAGTTGCAATTGCTAATCGTTTGGCAAATTTATTAGCAGACAGTTATTCTTTATATTTAAAAACGCATAATTTTCATTGGAATGTAACTGGTCCAATGTTTAATTCATTGCATTTAATGTTCGAAGGGCAATATACAGAATTAGCTTTGGCTGTGGATTTAATTGCCGAACGTATTCGTGCGCTTGGATTTATTGCTCCAGGTTCTTATAGCGAATTTGCAAGCTTAACTAAAATCCCTGAACATAACGGAGATTTGCCAGCTGTAGAAATGATAAAAGCATTGATCATTGCTCACGAGGCTGTAATTCAAACAGCGCGCTCAATGTTATCTGTAGCAGAGGAAGCTGATGATCAAGTTAGTTTAGATTTGGTGACACAGCGTTTGCAAGTTCATGAAAAAACAGTGTGGATGTTGCGTAGCTTAATACAGGATTAATATGAAATACAGAGATTTACGTGAATTTATCAATGAGTTAGAAAAATTAGGTGAGTTAAGACGTATTACAGACTCGGTATCACCAGAATTAGAAATGACGGCTTTGTGTGATAAAGTTTTAAAACATGGTGGACCTGCGTTATTGTTTGAAAATCCAACAGGGTACAATATGCCTGTGTTGGGGAATTTATTTGGCACAGTTCGACGCGTTGCGCTTGGGATGGGCAAAAACGATATTGCAGAATTGCGTAAAATTGGTGAATTTCTTGCCGAATTAAAAGAGCCACAGCCACCAAAAGGAATCAAAGACGCGTGGGATAAATTACCCATGCTGAAGCAATTATATAATATGTTGCCAAAAGTTATCAATAAAGCGCATGTGCATGAAATAATTATTAGCAAAGATGATGTTGATTTAGCCAAATTGCCAATTTGGCGTTGTTGGCCAGATGATGTTGCGCCGTTAATTACGTGGGGTTTAGTTGTAACCAAGGGGCCATATAAAAAACGGCAGAATCTTGGGATTTATCGGCAACAAGTTATCGGCAAAAATAAATTAATTATGCGTTGGCTACATCATCGTGGTGGCGCGCTTGATTATATGGAGCATTGTCGTGAGCATCCAACAATGCCGTATCCTGTTGCGGTAGTACTAGGTTGTGACCCTGCAACAATTTTGGGAGCAGTTACGCCTGTGCCAGATAGTCTTTCGGAGTATCAATTTGCTGGGTTATTGCGTGGTAGTAGAACTGAGTTAACCAAATGTGTGTTAAGTGAATTACAAGTTCCTGCTAATGCTGAAATCGTGTTGGAGGGATTTATTTACCCGAATGACACCGCGTTAGAAGGTCCATTTGGCGATCATACTGGTTATTATAATGAACAAGAGACGTTTCCAATTTTTACTGTTGAAACAATTACGATGCGCGAAAATGCGATTTATCACAGTACTTACACTGGCAAACCAATTGATGAGCCTGCAATACTTGGCGTTGCATTAAATGAAGTATTTGTGCCTTTACTACAAAAACAATTTTCTGAAATTGTAGATTTTTATTTGCCTCCCGAAGGATGTAGTTACCGTATGGCGATAGTCTCAATAAACAAGCGCTATGCAGGTCATGCAAAACGGGTAATGTTTGGAATCTGGAGTTATTTGCGCCAGTTTATGTATACCAAATACATCGTAGTTGTAGATTCTGATGTTGATATACGTCAATGGAAGGAAGTGATTTGGGCGATCACTACGCGGTGTGATCCAGTTCGCGATACGACATTAATCGACCACACACCAATTGATTATCTAGATTTCGCCTCACCAGTTTCTGGGCTTGGTGGCAAAATGGGTATTGATGCGACGAATAAATTCCCCGGAGAAACCAATCGCGAATGGGGTAGGGTAATCACGATGGATCCTATTACTAGTGCAAAAATGGACGAATTATATACGAAACTTTTTCTAACTACCACATCTAATTCATAATTTCAATTTAGTTATTTTGTCTAGAAATATAGCAACATTTTTGAATGATTATTAATTATTATAGTCGGACAAATATTATAAAAATGCTTATATATATTGGCATCTTGCGTCTTTTATTCTTACTTTAATCAATGCTAATTTGCAACAATAAGTCGCAAATATTTCTTACCTCACACAAAAATGTTATATGCAATATTCTATTTAGTGTGATAATATATTTACCTTAATAGAAAAACAATTAATTATACCATTTGTTGTAAATTAACATAAATTTAAACCAAATGGGATTCTAAATAAAGTCAAATAATACAATGTATAAAGGATAATAAATATGCCAACAATTAACGGATTCCAGACATTTAGGAATGATAATAGAAATAGCAATAAGAGTGAGAGTAAATCAAAATTTACAGAAAAAACTGAATGGTTCATTAACTCGGTGGAGAGTGCTATACCATCTTTGCCTACAAATGGTGAATCTCATATTCATGCAGATCTTAAAAAAGATTGTTGGATTGTGAGTCGTGGGGGGCTTGCTGGTACGTTAACAGGTAATAATGTTGCTCCAAATAAACATTTAGATACATATAGAGGGATAACTTATACTCAAGCAAAAGTGGCGAATACATCAAGTAATAATGAAAAATCTTCAAATGAATTAATTAGTTACGCTCTAAACTGTATATTAGAAAATAATTCTGCTTCCCAAACTCAAAAAAATCATGCAATAATAATTTTAAAAAATATGGCAAATGTGCGATATCTTCTTACGAACAAAGCGAATAGTACCAAAGGTAGAGAAGATATAGAAAAGTGTTTTGAAAGTATAGCAAAATCTTGCAATGAACTGTATGATAGTTTCCCACAATTAACATTACTGAATATACAATGTTTTATACATCGTCCTTCTTTTTTTGGTTCACAGATGCCAACTCAGTTAAAAAACATTTTAACTTGTAATAGTAATTCAATTAAGGTTGATTCAGTTGAAATTCAAAGATGGTTAAATCAACAAAATATAGATTCAGGCTTAGAAGATATTAGCAGATCTCCGCAATCAGACATGCTACCACAGTCCAATATAGAAGAAGAGACTAAGGATGATAAATTTAAATCAGAAGTGTTAATAGAAGAAACAAAATTTAATAATATATTCTTACCCGCACCGAATGATTTTCAACTTGAAGAAAAAACAGGAGAAAATGTAATAATAACCGACATAAGCAAAAGCTCTACTAAAAAAATTGGGTTCCTGAGTAATGAAAAATTCTTCAATGATTATGATGAAAATATAAAAAATAATCAATTATCAATTCGACAAATATCACATATGTCCAAACATTATGAAAAAAAACATGGTATCAAAATACATGTAACCACAAAAACAGTAGAAGGGCAAAAAAGGTTAATTGGTAAAAAACAGTTAACATTACGTTCAATAGTACTTGATATGCAATCAGTAATGAAACCACTTAGTGCATTTATTGTTTCTCATTTTTATAAAGTGCATCCTGAAAACAACATGTTTATAGATTATGAGAACTATAAAGGTCATTCAGAGTTAATTATTATGAATTCAGCTTCCCATTTCATTATACCAATTTATCATCGAACTCAAGATAGGGCTATAACGGAGTTACCTTCAGATAAAGTTTTTATATCTAGGTTATCTTGTTTTTATAACCCCTTATTTCCTTTATATCCACAAGGAGATAACTATTCATGTAGTACATTATCCCTTATTTATGCAAAAGAACTACTAAAAAATGATGGAATGCAACTAAAAGAGTTTTCTTTAAAACTACGATTTTATGATAATAATGATAATGAAGCAGTAGGTTTTTTTGTTCCACCACCATCAGTATTGCGATATTCACAATCCAGTAAGTACAATGAGGACATCAAAAATTTATTTAACGAGCAAAAATCAGATAATCAAATCATGACCCTATATTCATTAGTTGATAAAGCTACCGTTGTTCATGAAGATGGTACAGAAACCATCTTAACCCTTCAATATTTAAGTGAGTTTAAACAAAAATGGATGGTGGAGTATGATAAAATGAAAGGTAAGAGAGTGATGATGGATAGGGATATCAGTGGTAAGAAAAGGAATGCATACCTAGCACACAGAGGTAATAGACTAAATGAAATAACAAATGAACTCTCATAGTTGCAGGCTTGCTAGAATTTTTGTATATGAATTTGACGATATTACCAATTGTTTGTAAGTTAAAGTGCTAAACAAAATATGTCAATCATGAGCAATATATTTATCTATATTGCTCAAACGTAGCCAAAGCTGGTATCAATAAATAGTAAAATCCATTTACATGGTCAATGCCTTCATTCCAGCCTGATTGAGTTCTAGATTTCAGTATATCGTTATCTAGTTCAACATATTTAACATTAGTTGAATGATTATTGGTTAACGTAGCATAAGCGGTTTTTGCGTTTAAATTACTTACGATTGAATCTTGTTTTAAATAAACTAAAGTAATGGGTGATTTACTTTGCCAGTTGTAAATGTCACTTTTTGCCAGTGATTTTTTAAACTCAGCGTCATTGGTAAAATCTTTAGTCATTAATGGCGCAACATTGTTTGTTAATACGCTGTATATTCGACCATTTGCAACTTTAAACGATGCAGATTTATATACTGCCATCGCAATGTCAAAATCATCCGCATTTACACTAAATACCTGAGATAAATTGTATTTTTTGTCATGAATCATACAACTTGAATCAAATGACCAAGTGCATTGCATATTAAAGAAATCTGGGTTAAAATATTCAGAATAATCCTTGCCTTTGTTGTAATACGTATAGGATAGCAAGAAATTTGTTAATAATGCTGGCTTCAAGCCACTAGTAAGAATGCTGCTATAGGTGTTGTATGGATTAGAAAACCAACGTCCATTTACATTACTGTATAACCAAGGTAATATAACATTAGATAAATCATAAGCGCCAGCTGAACCAACTGTTGCTTTTAAATTGTATTCATTATTTTTTAAACTTTCGATATAGCGAGTGTCATTTTGTGCGTAATTGCTAAACCAAAGTGCGTATCCGCCACCTTCTGAATAGCCTGTCACAAATAAATTAATCGACGTACTCTGTAGTATTTTGCTGTCATTTAAATATGTGCGTAATGCATTCAACATTGATAAACCATCGTCAGTATTTGCTTGTGGATACATCATGTATGGATGTGGCACAGACATATCGTCGCCCATTCCAATGTAATCAGGTGCGGCAACAATGTAGCCTTGCGACGCAAATAATGATGCGAGTAATGTATTTTCTGGATGTGTTAAATTATATGACGGTACATTGTATTTGCTTAATAAAGTCGGGTGAAAAAATAGGACAACGCCTTTAATTCTATCTGCGGATATTTGTGGCATAAATACCAATCCAGAAACATTACGTTTTTCACCAAATACGCCACGAGTGGTATATTGAAGCTTGATTCCAGAGATGTTTTTTATGGATAATGGATTATTCACAATTGGGTTTGCACTATAATCAAAATTTCCAAATCCTTCTGCAGATTTGATATTCTGACTATTCTTGTCGCAATCCTCTTTATCTAAATTAGCGCAAAATAGCTTATGATAGCTTGCGTTCAAGCTTTCCACATTATAGCTTTATATTTGTGACTCATTCAATAATGTGCCAGTGTTTGATGATTCGATTGGGGTAATATTGGGATAAGTAATTGGCGTATTAGGTATTTGCTTGCTTGCGCATGATATTAAAATAAATGATAATGTAGAAGTAATTAGAAGAAATTTTTTCATAGATAAATTCACCCTAAAATATATATCCATAACAAATCATTTTACGCAAAGTAAAAAGATAAAATAATTATACTTAACCACTTTAAAAATCGATTCATTCGAATGTATAAAGTGTGATTAGTGTATTCAAAGATTATGATTATAAGCATTATGTCGTAGATAATGATCCATTATAACCAATGCCGCCATAGCATCAACAATTGGAACAGCTCGTGGCAATACACATGGGTCATGTCGACCTGTTGCGCTTAATTTAACTTTTTGATTATGTGTATTTATAGTGTCTTGTTCAATATTAATGGTAGACACAGCTTTAAACGCTACACGAAATAATATATCCTCACCAGATGAAATTCCGCCCAATACACCACCAGCATTATTGCTGGTTACGCACGCCGAGCCATGCTCATCTAAGCTAAACGGATCATTATGTTCACTTCCGCGCAAAGTAACACCTGCAAAACCTGCGCCAATGTCAAAACCTTTTGCCGCATTGATACTCATCATTGCTTTAGCCAAATCTGCGTGAAGCTTATCAAAAACTGGTTCACCTAACCCTACTGGCACATTGCGAATTATGCCACGGATCACGCCACCAATCGAATCACCCGCAAGTTTTACCTCTTCAACTAAGTTAATCATTTGCGGCGCTGTTGTTGAATCTGGACAGCGCATAATATTCTCTTCAATGTCGGCAATTTTAACCATTTTATTGTTTATTTTTGCAGACAAATGACCAACTTGCTCAACGTAACTGAGTATTTCTATACCTAATTTCTCAGCAAGGAATTTTTGTGCTATTGCACCAGCAGCAACGCGTGCCAATGTTTCTCTCGCGCTAGCTCTGCCACTGCCACGATGATCACGATGACCATATTTTTTATCATATGTAAAATCGGCGTGTGATGGTCGATAAATATCTTTTAGCACGTTATAATCTTCAGGTTTCATGTCAGAATTATACGCTTGCAATAAAATTGGGGCGCCTGTTGTTTTTCCTTGAAATAATCCAGAGAGAATGTGTATTGTATCAGCTTCATTTCGTGGCGTTGTTATGTGGCTTTGCCCAGGTTTGCGGCGATCTAATTGTGCTTGAATATATTTCGCATCAATCTCCAAGCCAGCAGGGCAACCATCTACAATTACGGCAACAGCGCCACCATGTGATTCACCGCATGTTGTAATTTTAAATATTTGACCAAAACTGTTCCCTGACATTGTTGTTTCCATTTTAGTGTGATTTAACTATGTATTTTATCCTATTTGAGTTAGATAATGTAGAAATTTCATAATTAGCAGTGATATTTACAATATACAGAATCAATTAATTTATTCTGCATATATGAGTGCTGTTGCTAAGCAATTACGAAAATTCTAATATAATACTTCGAGTATATTAAATTTCATTTAAGTCTAAGAATAGATTACACAAAAAACTAACGGGAATATTTTTGTGATATCCGTGATTGTATAGCTTATCTTGCAGGGATTCTAAATTATAAACCTCAAATTTAGCATATAATTGTTGGCGAATAATATTGTTAATTGTTTTGGTAGATATTGGCTTGTCGTATAGTGTTGAGAGGATCTGCGCAATACGATTTAAATTAATCGATAAAAATTCATGAGTGTTACGCGTTTTTATTGTATTGTCAATTGAATTAATAATCTTAGGAATATTTTCTTCTGGTAATGGTAATGAATCCAAATAATTTTTACCAATTACTTGTGATGGTGGCATTCCCGTAATTTCTTCAACCTTATCGCTAGTATATAAAACTATCCCATCAAGATTTAGCAGTAAAATTACATCATTAGCATGAACAATCTCATAAAGTTCAATAACTTTAGCTAAAAATTGTTCATTATTTAGGTCGTTATTCATTTGAAATATCCTATTAATTTCACAGGATCAATTTTAGCATTTTTGGAGTTTCGCTGGAAATTAATTTCAGTACTGGAAAAATAAAATTTGACAAGATAGCTCGTAATGATGTATCATTACGTCAGTACAAAATGTTTTCTTTATAGGGTGATTAATAAAATGATGGATCAAACTGGCTGGAATGAATTTCGTCAAGCAATTTTGGAGTGTAAAAACTCCGAAGAACTTGATGTGTTTTTAGATATTTTCTTGACTATTTCGGAAAAAGAAGCAATTATGCGTCGTTATGTTTTAGTAAAAGAATTAATTATTTCTCAAAAACCACATCGAGAAATTGCCAAGAAATTGAATGTTAGTATTGCTAATGTTACCCGTGGGGCGAATCTTATTAAGTTAAGAAAATCAGATATAGAGAATATTATGAAAATAAAACTATTGAGAGGCACACAATGAAAAATTTATTGAAAATCACCATACTAACGTTATTAAGTACTTGTTTTACAAGTATAAGTTACGCAGATGCTAATGCAACAAAAACCACTAAACCTATTACAATTGGCATAATCGAGCCATTGCAACACAAGGCTATGGATGAAATTATAAGCGGATTCAAGCAAAGCTTTGCCGCGAACTACAAAGGCGCTGTTACTATAAAAATTGAGAATGCGCAAAATGACATAAATTTACAGCGAGCTATTATTCAGAAAATGAAAAATGCGAATTATGACATGTTGGTGCCAATTGCGGTTGGTCCTACACAAATGACTTTGTCGATGGTGCAAAATAAGCCAGTGGTGAGTTTGGCTTCTGATTTCTCTGCTACCGATAGAAGTAAACTAAAAGGCTGTAATGTAGTTGCGGTGCATGATGAAATTTCTGCTGTACAAACACTTAATTTTATTCACCAAGCGTACCCGAAAGTAAACAATATTTTATTAATCCACAGTAGTGCAGATAAAGTACTACCTGATGTTCAAAAAACTAAAGACGTAGCTAAACAATATGGAATTACGGTAAATAATGCGATGATTAGCAATTTAAGTGAGTTGAATAACACGACATTGCAGTCAATTCGTGCTAATACGCAATTGATTTTGGTGTTAAAAGATAGTTTGGTTGTTAGCGGGATTCCAAGCCTAGTTAAAATTGCTTCTGATAAAAAATTACCATTGGTTACGTCAGATCAGGGTTCGGTGCAAGACGGTGCAATGCTTGCTCTTGGCGTGCATGAGAAGCAAATTGGTATCGAAGGTGGGATACTTGCTGCTGCAGTCTTGAATGGAAAAAATATTTGCCAAATGCCAATGGTTAATATGACTAAATTAACTGTATTTGTCAATAAAAATTCGCTTAAATTAAGTGGGCAAGATTTGGCACCAATTACTTCAGCAGCAACAAAATCTGGCTATCCAGTAGAATACGTAAACTAAAGGAGCTCACATGTTAGATTTTATCGGCGCTATAATTAGCCAGATACTACCATTTTTACCGTTAGCATACGCAATTAGCATTAGCTATAATGTATTGCAAGCAACAGATTTGACTCTTGATAGTAGCTTCGTTCTTGGCGCTGGTTTATTTGCGCATTTGGTTGTTATCGGGGTTAATCCTGTCTTGGCTGGAATTATAGCAATGTTGGCTGGCGGATGTGCAGGGATTGTGACAAGTTTGATTCAATATAAAGGACGAGTTGATCCGCTATTGGCTGGAATACTGGCGGTATTTATTTTTACCAGCCTAAATTTGCTAATAATGGGTCGACCAAATATAAATCTCTTGGGTCAAACAACGATGTTGTCCGCGGCGTTTAATCAGAGTAATTTTATCGGTAATTGCTACCTTGCATTGTTTAGTGCTGGAGTCTGTTTGGTGGGGTTTCTATTAATTCGCAGTAGATTTGGCTTAAGTTTACGAGCGCTGGGCGAGAATGCGTATTTGCTACAGCGTCTTGGATATCGCATCGAAATTCGGCGTATGGCTGGATTTGGATTGACAAATTGTATGTCGGCATGTGCTGGAATTTTAACTGCGCAAAGTGTTGGCTATGCAGATTTAAATATGAGTTTAGGAATGACATTAACGGGTATTGGTGCGATTATTATTGGCGGTCAATTGCTACATAAATTAATCAAAAAGCATAATAGGCACAAGGTGTTATTTGAATTAACTGCGTGTTTGCTGGGTGTTGTCATTTATTTTTCCACGATGAATACATTACTGAAATACGATCTTGACCCATTGTATTTAAAATTGGTATTGGGAATTACTCTGGTAATATTTTTGCGGATGGCAAATAAACCACATAAAGGAAGTGCATAAGGTGGATAATATTTTACTGAAATTAAAGAGTGTCGATTTACAACTTAATGAAAAGCGTATTTTAAATAATATTTCATTGGATATAAATGCGGGTGATTTTATCATTTTGCTTGGTAGCAACGGCTCTGGTAAAAGTACATTGTTGAACTTAATTTATCGTCAACATTTAGCAACGCATGGAGAAATTTATTTTGAGGGGAAATCGCTACAATCATATGATTTAAAGCAATTCTACAAGCAAGTAAAGTTTCTGAATCAAAACTCAACAGATACATTATTTAATCAGTTAAGTATTTTTGAGAATTATCGTTTGATTAAGAATCCTAAGATTAAACATGAACGCCAATTTCTACAAGAATATTTGGGTGTATTCAATCCAAATTTGGCGCATAAATTAGATCAGGTTGTTAGTGGGTTGTCAGGTGGGGAAAAGCAAGCTCTTGCATTGGCATTTACTACATTAAACATGCCAAAATTATTGTTGCTAGACGAACACACAAGTGCGCTTGACCCAAAAACTGTAAATAATATAATGGAATTAACTGCCAAATTGTTGAAAAAGCATAAAATTACGTGTGTTTTAACCACACATGACTTGAATATCGCGCAGAAATATGGTGATAGAATTATCGTGCTGAAAAATGGGCATATGCATAAAGAAATTGATATACATGCTAAACAAAATGTTGATATTCGACATATGCTGGACGAATATTATTAAAATTTATTTATATTGTATAATAAATGCTACAAAAGATTATTATACATAATAACCTTGTGAGTTAGTCAATTTACCTATGTTTTTTCTGGTGCTGCATGCTAAAATATGCGCCTAAATGTAGTTTATAACTACATCAAATAATTGATTTAAACTTTACAGGGGCTAATAATGGTATCCAATATAAAAAAAGGTGACTTTAACATAAATTTGATGAGATTAAAGACACCAAAAAATAAAAATATCATGATGGAAACATTAACTGAATTACAAAACATAAGAACATTAAATGGATCAAAATTTGATCGTAAAATTGAACAATTAAAACGCGTAGACCAAGAATTTGCAAAATATATGAATGAAGATGCAATGGAAATAGGTGGATCATATACTTGCTTTAATTGTTCTAATTCAAAATATGACCGTCAATATTTAATGGAAAAAATTGAAAATTTACTCAATCATGCACCAACTCATATTATTAAAGATGATGAAACTTATTTTCCGCAGCTAGAAGAAAAAAGCACATGCGATGAAATAAGCGAAACTAAGAATATTAAAGACATGTCCTTAATCAGTCCGAATAAAAATATAGTTATCACCAAAATTTCTCCTGGACAAGCAATTTTATTTATATTGGATACAAATAATAAACAATATAGCGACGCAAATACTTCATACTTTGTTTGTAAAGAAAAACGTGATGAACTTGAAAAAATATATCTTTTTGGCTCTGATAATACAATGGTATGGGATGAAATAGAAGCAATGTTACCTCCATATTTAGATATTGATTATACGCCAGAAACTAAAAATAATGATACAACAAAGCGTTTTCTTGAAACTAATATAGCGAATATAGCGATTAGTGAATTAGATATGACAGAAGAAGAAACTACAATACTAGATGAAGTTCTTACAAAGAGCAATCCTTACCCTCCTTTAATGACGAATTTAACCTTAGTCAGTATGAAAGAAAATGGAGCAAACACAGATTATAGGCTAAATGACAAAACGAATAGAACAATTGAGCAATTTGTAAGATTTATTTATGCATGTAAAGAAATAATTGAGTACGATTGCCCTATTTTAAATGGTGTTTACGAAGAACATCCAGATTATACAGAGCGTGGGCGAATAAAGAAATATAATCCTAGACAACACAGAAACGATGAACTAATAGATAATATCAGAAATTTAAGGACTAAAATTTCTACCCTAAAACATCAGATTAAAGATATAAAGGAAAAAATTGATAGCTTAGACAAGGAGAGTGTTGCTCTGACTCAATTAAATAATAAATTAAAAAATTTAAATACCGAATTAGCAACAGCACATACCGAACTCAATAGAAATAAAAAGAATTTATCTACACCGATAAGATTAATCAATCTGGGTACATTACGATCTATAGATCCAGTGCCAGATGTTCTGAGACTTGATTTTACAAATGGTAAGTATGATACCACTGAAGTTAGCACTCGTATTACTGATGATAGCAAAACTGATTATCAAGCAAAAGTTCCACAAAAGTTATTAAAGCTAAATACTAACTATTATGTTAATGGTACTAGTGGAATGGTATTAAGTATGATAAAAGTATTAATAATGCACTTTTCTCCTGATGATAATAAAGCCCCAAAAATTACCATGAAACAATTTAATACTATATTAAAAGGAACGATAAGTGCTTTACTATTAGTCGAGGGAGGTCATTCAATACCAGAGTTCTTTTTAGTCTTTAAAATACCTGAAATAGAATGTGAATTGCAAAAAATTATTTCTGGGTATGAGGAGCCAAGTATTAATTTATTTATGAATGAATTCAAAGAAGCGTTGGATAGTAGTACAGTATTTAATCGAACTTTAATTCATAAAAAACTATTATATACTGAACTCTTAGATATAAGTAGAATTACATAAAAGTAAAAAACAATGCCAATATCATGATTTAGGTAGATAAAATACGTTACTACACAGAAGGTAAGATTTAACTATACCGCCAGCCTACTTATAAATATATAGGCTGAGATGGTATGATAACCTCCTCAATTAAATAATTGAAT
>CAYWWJ010000006.1:0-80382 GCA_964462055.1 uncultured Neisseria sp.
AGTACCTACGTTTACGTGCGGTTTTGCACGGGAGAATTTTTCTTTAGCCATTATTGACTCCTGAAAGAAATTTTTACAAAAATTTTATAATCTGTTTACAATAAAATTAAAATGTTTAATTTGTCTAAGTGGTGCCCAGAACCAGATTTGAACTGGCGACCTCTCCATTACCAATGGAGTGCTCTACCCCTGAGCCATCTGGGCAGAATTCTTTTTTATGGAGCGGGAGAAGGGAATCGAACCCTCATCATAAGCTTGGAAGGCTTCTGCATTACCACTATGCTACTCCCGCATCTGCTACCGAGATTGAGTATGGTGGGGAGGGCAGGATTCGAACCTGCGAAGGTAGAACCGCCGGATTTACAGTCCGGACCCGTTGGCCGCTTGGGTAACCTCCCCATGTGTAGAGTTACGGATTGTAACAAACATTATCCAATGTTGTCAAGCATTTTTTTATCTTTTTTTCATACATCCGATAACATTTAATATAAAACAAAGCATATTCAATATGTTAGCAGAAATTATTTTTTCACGCTGAAATCATGTATATCTATCATTTTTGTCCATAAATTTTCATTTTATTTTGTGCATCCAACATTTTAGCACTAATAATTGGCCCCAATGTAGTTTTTTGTTCTTTTCCTGCATCTAACGCTAGCTGATATTGATACACAGCTTCTTTAAAGTTATCCCACAAATAATATTGATTGGCAATTCCATAATGATTACGCTCCGCATTATTCAAGTAATTATCAGAATATAGCAGTGAGTATTTATCCCACACATCCAAATCATCGGGGTAGCGTTGAATTAAATTCTCCAACTTTGCCGCTGCTTTTTTTAGGTCTTTTATCGTAAAATATAAGCTTAATTGCCCCATCCACAATGTTTTATGGCTTGGATAATCACTAAGCGCTTGCGTGTATAATTTGTCGGCCAACTTATAATTTTGTGTTGCAGATAAAAGCTCGGCTTGCAATCCTAGCACGATGGGGTTACCTTGAAACAGTGGATTTTTAATTTTTGCCATGGTATCAATTGCATTTTTATATTTATTTTGCAAAAAATAAGCAAGTGCCATGCCATAGTATTGCGATTCAATTTTAGTATATTTCTTGTCACGAATTGCCATTGCGTAAAAATCTATACACGCGTTCTCGCCCAATTGACGCACCCGACATTTTTCACGCACTAACAAAAAACTAATACTATCCTCACGCATTTTGGTCGGTAACTGATCTGCCCTTGCCAAAGCTTCACTAAGTCTCGTGGTCGTTACTGGATGTGTACGCAAGAAAGCCAAAGTTTCATTGTTGTTAAATTGCTCTTGTTTATTGAGGCGCGCAAAAAATTCTGGCATAGCATGGGCATCAAACCCAGCATTATATAAAATCTTTTGCCCAACTCTATCTGCTTCATTCTCAAAATCACGAGAAAATGACAGCATATTTTGAATCGCCAGACCCTGACCACCACTTACCGCCAACATCGCCGCTGCTGGACTCACAACCGCCATAACGCCAGCGGCCAAAACTCCAACAATCGCCATCCATTGACTACGTTTATAAACACTAATATTTCGATATATATGACGTTGTACCACATGGCTAATTTCATGCGCAAGAACTGATGCTAGCTCTGCTTCAGTTAATGTCGCATAAATTAACCCATTATTGACACAAATGTATCCACCTGGCAAGGCAAATGCATTGATTTGTTTGTCTTTAATTAAATAAAAGTTAAACTCCATACCAGACATAGCAGAATAGCTCACCAACATATTGCCAAGAGAGTTTAAATACCACAATGTGTCGTAGTCATCAAGCATATCTGTTTGCAGTGAACTAATTACCTGTAAGCCAATAAAATCAGCCTCACGTGGCGATAAATTACTCCGATCTGAGTCACCCATATCTGGTAGCAATACTGGATTATCGCTATTATTTGCAAAGGCAACACGACTTAATGCAGCATAAGCAGCAAAAGCTACAACTTGTTTTAAAAATCCTCGACGCTTAATATCTCCAACTATTTTTACCTGTTCATTTATAGAGGAATTTCGTACTTTATAAAGTAACGCAAAATACTTACGTAATTTATTTAATTTTAACACTACAAAAATCTCTTATTATCAAGCTATATAAGCAGCACTGTTTGCAAATCACAAAATTTTTATTGCAATTGTTGTAACAATGCATTTAAATACTTAGATTTATCTTCATTAAAGGTTTTATCAACCACCGCTCCTGGATAAGGTGACAATGTCAAGATTGTACTATTATCCCCATTTGCAACAAGTTTAATCAGATAAACAGGACTTGGCGTAATCAAATCTTCCTTCGAGCCACCAAACCATCCGTTATCTGAATTATCGATCTGCGACTGAAGTTTATATACGTAATACTCACCTAGGTTTCGATTTTTATCGTTAATGCCCAAACCTGCACGCTCTAAAGCAACACCAGTTCGCCACCATGCACGATCAAATGCATCATTAATCGTAATTTTGTCTAAATTTAATTGCGCCTGTTTCGGTGCAGCAACCGCTACTGCAACAGATTGCTTAACTTGTTCTTGGCTAAACCCAGCAAACCCCATAAACTGCATTAGAAAATTCAGTTCTAATTGTGGATCTGGCGGTACTGGCATCCATTTTGTAGTTTGATCATCTGTTGTATAATTTTTATTCATATTGGGATTTGTAACACAACCTGGGTAAACCTCATTCATTTGATAATTAGTTACAAATACCAATGTATTACTCTCCTGTTGCCACAGGGTTATACGATACATATATTGCGCTGACAACGAATACATACTACCCCAACCGATTGATGTAAACAAACTACGAATCCCAGTCTCTTTAACGGTTGTATTTCTGGTCGCCCAATCAGTTTGAATTAGACCAACATTTTGATTTTGTGACTTTATCGCAAGACCTAATTGATTAACATAACTAATCATCATTGGCCACACTTGATCAACCGTCTTATTATTAACAATCAACCATCTTTCTGATCCACCTTGAACAATTTTCATATCCTTAACTTGATCTAATTGATAACCTGACTTAATAGTAGATTTATTAGTTGCAACAGTTCCATCGACCATAGCGTAATTGGTATTGAGCTCAGGCGTTGACAAACCAGGTGGCACAACCAAATCCGCATTTCGCGGCGCATCTGAGCTATATTCTCTCGTTGTATCAATAGTTCCGCAAGCGCTTAATATCGTCAGACTGCAGAACAAAGCAGTAAGTAAATTATATTTTTTCATAAAAACCTTTTAGTAAAATTTATGTAACTACTTAGCAACATATATATACAAAATAAATTAATTTTTTCCTCATGAGTTATCACAAAATCGGTAAAAATTAATTTATTCTGTATATTGTAAACATCACGGCTAAGTAGTTACAAACTTATTTGATATATCTATACGCATTAGCTACATAGTCATGGTGACACTTACTTAACACCGTCAATGGCATTCGCAACATTGGGTTACTAATTATCCCATTATTATACAACAACCACTTAACTGGAATTGGATTTGCTTCAACAAATAATGCCACATGTAATTCCATAACCACATTATTCAATCGTATTGCCTCACTTTTATCACCCAAAAGCGCCGCATGGCACATCTTGCTCATGATTTCAGGCGCGATATTAGACGTTACCGAAATAGCGCCATTGCCACCGCACAAAATAAATGCCAACGAAGTTGCATCATCGCCAGAATAAATGACAAAATGCTTCGGTTTATGCTTCACCAAATAACAGCACCTAGCAAGATCACCCGTTGAATCTTTTAACCCAACGATATTTGGCACATCATTCGCTAAACGCAACACTGTTGCATCGCTTATATTGCAAGCTGTTCTACCTGGAACATTATATAAAATCACAGGCTTATTGCTTGATTCAGCCAATTGCTTAAAATGTTGGTACATCCCTTCTTGTGTCGGCTTTACATATGCCGGAGTAAGCGTCAGAATAAAATCAATTCCTGGTATTAAATTTAGCTCCTCGACCCATGACAATGCATCGTGTGTGGCTATTTGCGACACTCCAACTACTATCTTAACACGCGAATCATTCACCTGAATAACGTGATTAATTATAGAAACTTTTTCTGCATGACTCAAACTAGCCGCTTCACCAGTAGAGCCAATGACAACTAAACCAACGACCACGCCATTAATTTGTTTTTCGACCAATACACTTAATGACGCAAAATCGATTTCGCCATTTTCTAGCATTGGAGTGACAATTGCAGTTAACATTCCTTGTAGCATAAATAATCCCTCAATATTTCTTTTTTTTATTAACTTTCGGGTGAACTTGCTGCCCTTTTAACTCAATATTTTGAATGTTTATTTGTGGCGCAAATAAATCCCCATTAATCGCAACCGGAATTAACACCGATTGCACCTTATCTGCATTCTTTGGCAAACTACTTTTTATATTTAATTTATAATCCAATAATGATTTAATGAAATCAATGCTACCACCACCAGTTGCTAAAACATTCGGAGAAGAGAAACTAAGCGTTCCCGCAGAACTAATGCCACTTTCAAAATTAAACTTTGCGGACAATGATGTGAACACCGTCATTTTTTTTGTTTTAAAACCAGTCAAGGAATTAGGATGCAAAAATAAATCGAAATCAACGCCTTCAAAAGCACCTTGGCTCGCATTGATTGCAATTGCACCGCTCAATCGTTTGCGAATATCATCATAACTTAAAACATTATTGGCAATAACATTCACATCAACATTACCCTTACCACTAATTGCGCTTATGTTAAATAAATTCATAAACAGATTTTGTAGCTGCAAATTATGTATTGTTTGTACGCTAGAAATGTCATATCCCGTACTAATTTTTTTAACTTTAGCCTGAGCCGATAAATTACCAGAATAAATTCCAGCCTTAAGCTCTTTAATATCTAATTCATTTTCTGTTATACTAAATTTAGCCTGCACGTCATCTAAACTAATACGATCTAACTTAAAATGATTCAGACTAAGATCTGCATCCATATTAAACATTCCCAACCAAGAAAATGGCAATTCACTATTATCAGAATACAGTGGCAATATATCAGCCTTATCTACACTTATTCTAGAAAAATCTAAATCATCAACTGAACCCATAATATTTATATATGGTATACTTTCATTATTTTCAATCTGTAAATTTAATTTTGCTTTGGCATTATTCAAATCTCCAGACAAATCCAAGCTCACTCGGTCATCTTTTGCCAAATAAGCACATTCACCAGACAAATTAGCACTTAGGACATTATTTTTCAACTTTGGGGAATTTATCAAAATCTTATTACTACACCCACTTGCAGTAATGTTTGAATCCATATCTAAATTAATCCTTTTTAAACTACTGTTTACGTTTAATTTATTTTTATCTTTGCTTAAATTATAATCTAAATCAACATTATTCATATATACCAAATTAAAATCAGGCGTAGTTAGTTGCTGAATATTCGCGACTAATTTCTGCACAACCGCATCATTTTTCGTATATAATCGTAATGCAATATTTTGTGCAATAAGATTTCTCCACGAAAAAAGTATGCTATCAACCGCAATATCGCCAATATATAAAGTTGAATTTAAGTTACCATTAATCTTATCAAGAAAAATTGTTTGACTAGCAATTTGGTAACTAGCTTTTGATTGCAAATTTAGATCACCACTAGGCGTTGATACTTTTATATCAAAATCATCAAAATTAACTTCTTTACTATTGAAGGTTCCAACTCTGCCATTTATAATTAAATGAGATTGTGACTCACCAAATTCTGTCGTTAAATCAAATTGAGCATCATTCCCTATTTGACTAATTTGCAATGAACCATCGCTGATTTTATATTTGCCACTATCATTGGAATTTATATTGTATAAATTTAAATAACGCAAATCACGGAAAACCGAATTATTTACCTGGGATACATTGAGTAATTTATGTAAATCAGCACTTTCTATGCCTTTACTATTGAGCATTATACCATTTAAACTTAGACGCTTTACTTTGTATTGACCAACAATCAAATCCAACCAAGATAATTGACAACTAACATTCCTAACATTAATTAGCTCTTGATTATTTTTATCTTTCACGCCTAAATTGGATAATTCTAGACTCAAACCATGCCATGTTTTTGGAAATACGCCACCATCAATCGTAACGACAAAATTTTCCGTATTGAATTGTTCAATTATCATTTGCCTGACTTTGCTGGCATCAAAGTAAAAAAAGAAAAATACAGGCAAAATTATCCCCACGAATAGTAAAACTACCACTATCCAATAAAGAGAACGTAATTGCGCCTTTGAGCGAAAATTCCATTTTAACATATTTGATTTAGTCCTTAATTCCAAGACAAACTAATTTATACAGTCTTCAATTTTTTATTTTAATCTTCATAGGATAACTAATTAATTTATACTCGAAGTATTTGACTCTTGGGCGCGAAGTGTTAACACAAAAAAGCGACGACTTGTGTTAATACCACATTAGGAGCTTTTTTTGGTAATACGACAAAGTCCAAGAGTCAAAGACGAAGAGTATCGCGTAACTTTATTTTTTAAGTCATCAATACTACCATCATTTACAATGATATCATCGGCTAATTTCTTTTGCACATCTATATTTACCTGCGTTGCTATAATTTGCAAAACTTCATCTTTAGTCAGATTATTCCGCTGCGTAACTCGCTTTATCAATATATCTTGTGGACAATCCACCAGCAAGCTTCTATTTATCAGCGCTGAATAATTGCTTGACTTAAACAATAACGGCACAACAATAACCACAAATCGCGCATTATTTGACTGCAATTGCTGCTTTACTTCTGCTAAAATTTTAGGATGCAAAATGTTTTCTAGTTTGAGCCGAAGTTCATCATTATTAAATATACGAGTACGTAATTGTACCCTATTTAGGCTTCCATCAGCATTTAATATATCATTACCAAACACCTGAACTAGCTCAAAAATCACACTACTATTAGCTTTGGTTAATTCATGTGCGATAACATCGGTATCGATTATAAACGCACCCTGTTCATGCAAAATTTGCGCTACAACACTTTTACCGCTACCGATTAATCCAGTTAATCCAATGATTAGCCTATCCATAATTTTAATATGCTCCGCCCCCAAAATAATCCGACCAATCCACCAACTGCCAAAAATGGTCCAAATGGAATGTGATTACCTTGCGCAAATTTACCGCATAGACGTAAAATCAATGCATAGATTATTCCAGAGAATGACGATATCAATATTACAACAATCAATATTTGCCACCCTCCCCACGCCCCAATCGCCGCTAAAAATTTGAAATCTCCATAACCCATTCCATCTTTTTTTGTAATTAATTTAAATACCCAAAATGGAATCCATAACATTAAATATCCACACATTGCGCCAACTACAGAATCAAATAAACTAGTTGTAAGGAGTCCATTCAAGTTTATAAATAAGCCAAGCCATAATAGCGGTAAGGATAATTCGTCGGGCAACAAAAATGTGTCGTAATCAATTAAGCTAATACATAGCATAAAACTTACGAAAACTAAGTATGTACTCAGAATGTATATATTACTGGTTAAATATCCACAAAGCACAAATAACAGCCCTGTAATTACTTCTATAATTGGATAACGCAATGAAATATGTTGTTTGCAATTAAGACATTTTCCACGCAAAAATAAATAACCAAATAGCGGGATGTTGCTCCACCAAGGGATGGAAGATTTGCAATTTACACAGTGTGATGATGGATATGATAAATTAAATTTTTCAGTTGTATCGTTATTGTCGGAATTACATTCATCGGTAAAATATTCAGCGCAATCTGCCTTCCATTTACGATTTAGCATAATAGGCAATCGGTAAATTACTACATTGAAAAAACTGCCAAACATCATGCCAAATATAAATAACACAATAAGCCGAAAAATAATATCACCGCCAAGAAAATCTTGATACATATTAATGATCTCCTTTTGAATTCGTTTGAGTATAGGCTATATTATAAACCATTTTATGTATTACAAATCCAATTTTTAATTTACTCTGTTTATAGGGTAACTTACTAATTTTTATACTCAGTAAAAAGTAAGGACAAATGTATTCGTTCTACAATTTGAATAATAACTAATTCTCAATATAGCAACAATATGCATAAAAACCACACCTATGCAATTAAAAAATCTTATGCATATAAAATTAATTTGTGCAAATTTATAATTAAATAATTATTTACAATGCTAAAATACAACACTACAAAGTAAATATTAATTAATATAACACATTGTCGCAGTTACTTATTCACTCAATAAACCCTATAATATAATGGAATTTTTTATCTATACCACACAAAAATGTTATAGACACATTAATATGCAATATGCTACAATTTTGCATTCATTTCAAAATGAATAAATTTATTAAATATTTTTAAAAAAGATAGGAACAAAAATGGTCAGCAGCATATTTAGTGCAGATATACGACAACGTACTAACGCAGATAGCAAATCAGGGAATGCTATAGAAATAAATGGCACGCAATTTAGCCCTAGTCGTTTAGAAATAATTTTAGGGGCAACTACTAAAGATGAAGCTACTGCTTCTAAAAAATCACTCCCAGTTGGTCGCATCTTTCACCCGAATGAAACAATGGCAAAAAAAGATGCTGCAATTCAGTTGTTTAACCAGATAAATAATGGACAGTATATTATACGGAAATCTCAATACGAAAATTTTGTTGAAGCACGCATTGCTCCAGATAATGCTATAAAAGTAGTAAATTTTTTTAGACTCAATGAGATACATCCGAATAAATGTACTTGCGAAGTTAATAATGGCACACAAAAGCTTGATTTTAAAATATATGGTGAACTCATATTTTCAGCTGATAAAACTGGTGATGAAGATTTATCGGCCATACAAGGTACCATTCAACACATACTTAATAATCCTAATGATATAAATAGTTACCTCGGATTTGTTACGTCAGATACAAATACGGAGCAAAAAACTAAAACAGAAACATCTTTTACAGGATTAAACATTCGTAGGCACACAAAAGATTTTTTAAATCAGGGTACCTTAACAGGGCTTAACATTCGTAAAAATATAAAATCTTTAGTTACTGCAAAAGTTAATAATGAAGAGCGCAACTCCAGTGAATCGGAGCGAGAATCTTTTGAATCTGGATTTTTTTGATACAACACAATAAAGAAGCGATATTTCAGGTAAGACCTTTAGTCAATTTACCTGAAATATCGCTATACTTATTATGCTAAAATCAGTATTATTAATGGCTACTTAAGTGCTTGCAAGTGTAATAACTCAAGATGTGTTTGAAAAAGCACATGCAGATTATTGGCTAATTGAAACATTTCATCTTGCAATGAAGCAGGTTTGCAATATTGAAAAGTTTCAAGTGGGCATTGGTAACGCAATAAAATAAAAAACCATATATACTGAGCAATTCTAGCGTTTTGTAAACTTGAAATAATGAAATCAAAACTGCTAATTATCAATCGGTATAAATTAAAACATAATCTGTTTAATGAAATAATTGCGACGTTTATTAATGAATACACTATTGAGAAAATACTTTATGCATGATTTGCATTAGGTTGTCATCTATAAATAGTTCACAATTTTAGCTTATGTGTATAAAGCAAGATATTGAATTTATATTCTTTTTATTTTGCAATTGTTATAATAATATTTTAGGAATCATACAAATGGCAGTAAATGCATCAAAATTTAGACCATATACAACTAACTTTGCTAGATGGGGGCATAATAGACAAGAAGAAATTCTTGTCTCATTAACTCAATTTGCTACAACACCTCCAGGTAGTGGGCATGACCAAATCATAAATGAGCTGGAACACTATCCTACCAACAAGCGTTCAACACATATATTGATTCAACTTATAAAGTTATTTGTCGCGGGAGCTAAAATACCCTTGACAAAAGATACAGAAAGCAAATTAGAGTCGCTTTACAAACTGTCTACAGATAAAATAGGCAATATTGATATTGAAGTCAGTGGCAATCTTCTTTCTGGTTCAGGGATAAATTGGCTTCAAACTTATTATAATATACCAGAATTTTTGCTTAATTTACATATATTAATTGATGGACATCTACAAAAATCTGCAATAGGTAAAAACTTGGAAAATAAAGATGAAGAAGAATCAAAAGATAATGTGCTAGAAACCGATAATTTTAACGTTGCGCAACAAGAATCTAGGGGTAAGAAACTAAAATGTGATGCGATGAAAAATGATATCGACATTTTAGTTACAAATAAAGACCCTAAGAATAGGCAACATTTAATAGAGAATATATTTTCAACGCTAACAAAATCACTAACGTTAACTAATAATAGTAATATAGATTTTTACCTTATTAGCTTTTTTATTGATAGTTGCTCACACCCAAAAATAAAGATGAATGCTGATTTGATCATTATTGTTACCAAGTTAAATAAATTCTTCACAGATACTGATATAACACTACAGCAAATTGATTTATTGCCTACCTGGACTACTTTACTAAATGCAAGTCAACGTAATAGTCAACCACGTTCTGGATGGTCAAAGTTATTCGATAATACATGTAATACAGAAAATTTTACTAGAATAATTGAAGACGGCATCAATGACTTTAATACAAAATTATCACCACTGCAACAAAAAATTGACAAAATTCACAAAGACATATCTAAAGTCAATGACTATATAAGTAACGCCACAAAAATTTTGCAAGATCTAAACCCACAAAATACATCGGATGAAGTGAAATATTTGGAATCTGTAACAACTATGCCACAAAAAATCACAGAATTAGAAAAAAACCTACAAGCAATTGAAAAACAACTCGATGAAATTAATTCAAACCTTGAGGCATTGCCAATGCAATTACCCACCAAATCACTTACTAACAATATCAGTGAAATTAGGATAACATATGAAGATCTATCAACTCAATGTAAAAATGTAAATGACACATACATCACTTTTAAAGATGGCCTCAATGTCATTAATAATGTACCAATCATAATAGATAGTATGTCAACCAAAGCTAATTCACAAGCAAAAGCATTGTTTGAATCATTAAACAAAAACTTTGATGAAACAACTTCCACAATTAATTATTCCATGAACTACATATCTGAAAAAGCTAGTCATTTAACGCCAACGGATCAAGCATTTTTAAGAAGCTCATTAGAAACCCGCAAGGATAGACTGGTGCAAATAAACAATGAATTAACCAAGTTACACCAAAAAACTCAAGAGCATATCACTCAATTAGAATGCGTTGTAAAAACAGCAGACGATATGAGAACTAGAGATGAAGCTGTGGTATATTCCCAAAAGGCAATAGTAATTAGTGACAGTATGAATGAAACTATAGCTAAAGCTAAAGCTAACCAATTTAAAGAAGAATTAGACTATCTACAACAAACTATAACAACAATTCATCATGTCTATGAGTGTGAAGAAAAATTGCAAGAAAGTATTAGGGAAGTAAATGAACTTATTAAGGATAGCACATCAAATAATCAACACGATATAATTCAGCGAACAAATACTATATTTACAACTCTAGATAGTCATGATGTAAAGTTGATCTATTTACCACCAAATTTATCCATGGAAATGGCACAATTATTAACTAATTTATTGTACAGTATAAAGAATCACCACTCTAAAAATATGGATTTCGTTTCTCAAATTTTAGTATGGTTCCCAGCACAATGGTTTGAGTTATATATAATCCCCATTACTACAAAAAACCCAGATCGTTACAAGATCAGTACCAAATGGACAGATACACTATCATTATCAAAATGGTTTGACAAAGATACGAGTGATAAATATGAAAAACTTCGTCAACTTTTTAGTATGGCAACTATTATAGAGAAACTACGAGCAGGTAGATTAGAAAGAAGTAGAGAAAAACTATTTCTTCATTTAGCTAAAAATTTGCTAGAAGTTATTAACAATCTAGATGCTGATAACTTTACTAACTTTATGAACGACGTTAGGACAAATTTAACAGAATATATAAAGATATTTTCAATAATGGTTGAAAATGGTGAGCACATCAACAACAATCCATGGCTTCAAGTAATAAAAAAGATTTCTGAGATAACTCCTGAATTCATGAGTGAACTTTTATCAATTAATCCAAATACATCTATAATAATCATATCAAAATTAGGTATATCCTATATGCAGTCCTTTTTTAAGAATAAGGATTGCCAAATCAAATTAAATTATCCACAAATTCTAGAACTTAATGAAAAACTACCAAAAGACCAACAATGGGTACTTGTCTCCAGTGACAATCATTCTGTCATCAGAAAGTATAATGCAGATCATTGGTGTATGTTGCCTATAACGTGTTTGAACGAAATCGGAAAAAATGTAATTGATCTGCTGGGAACTGAAGAAGAACAAATTATTATACAATATGATAAAAAGTTGCTAAGTATTAGTTTGCAAGACTTTAATGCTATGACTACTACAATACGACTAGAACTAAATGAGAAACCTGAAGAACGTGTTATAAGTTTATCAATGGGCAGTGAAGGCATTAACATAAAAAGAACGATGAGCCCATATGAATTGGGGACCAGCAAGCTAGCAATATTTTTATTTGGTACATATTTACGAGAAATTTTTCCTAGTTCAAAAGTTATGAAAGTGCTACAAAAAATTATTGTATTATATAACATAACTATCTCTAAAGGAGTCTGGGATAAAATAGATTACGTATTAAATAATGGGGTTACTATGAATAATGAAGCTGATACGGGAAAAATAACCGAAAATGAACTTCATTTACTAGAGAACGAAATACAGAAAATCAACGATAACCCTCATGCCTCTAATGCCATGACTAAGATAATACTAAGTGAATTACAAGGTGACAGTGGCGAATTTCATAACAGGATAAAAACGTTATTGATCTGCATTAGATTTTTAGCAGCTTCATCAGCGAAAAAACTGGGAAGTCATGGATATTCAGAACCAGTTATGAGAACTATTGCAACGAAATTATTAATCCACATGACTAGAAAAAATTCAACGTATAGGAATATAGAATATAATTATACAATTGATGAAGTTCCTATAGCTTCTAAGTCGTTGCAGAGGATTATAGTTTTCCTAGAAGGCGGTAATTGTTCGCAAATGGCAACAGATGATTTACTCCGCTTTTTAAATGGTTTATATCTAAATTCCGATTATGATGATCGACAAATTATTATGCACATTATAAGAGACAACGGAATATATATGGAGTCGAATACAACCTATGGTAATGACGCGCATCGCCAACTTCCATGTGCAAATAATCCCAATCTTGAAAATGAATATAAATAATTAGATCTTTGCACCATAATTTTGCAGGAAGCGCGCCTGGATCAGTTAAATTTCAATTTAGCTATGACTGATTGGGTAGCGTACCCTGCAATTACAGACTCATGATTTATCCAACTACATTGCCGAGATTAAATATTGGCAAATAAATTGCAATAATTATACCGCCTAATAAGCTACCTAAGATAACTATCGTGAGTGGCTCAATTAACGATAATAAAATATCAATAACCAAATCAACATCTTGATCGTAATAATCCGCAACTGAATTCAATAATAATTCTAATTTACCGGATTCCTCACCAACCGCTACCATTTGATTTACCATGCTTGGAAATATTCCTGTATCCTCTAGCGCCACTGACAGCGCAACTCCATTTTCAATATTTCGCTGAATAATCAATGTTGCTGCACCATACACGTAATTATTGAGCACAATCGCGATTGATTTGAGACTATCATTTAATGGCACGCCAGCAGAAAATAACAACGCCAATGTTCTACTCCAACGCGAAATTATCGATTTACGAATCAGATTACCAAACAATGGAAGATGCAAAACAAACGACTCGACCCTGTACCTAAAATTTGGCAATGTGCGAAATAATTGCCGAAACCCCAAATAAGTGGCAAATGCACCCAGCAGTAATATCCACCAATAATTCGCAACTACATTGGACATTTTTATCACTAGAATAGTAGCAATAGGTAATTTTGCGCCAAAATTTGTAAAAATTTTCTCAAAGCTCGGAACAACAAAACCAAGAACTACTCCCAAAACAATAAGCGCGATTATCAATACCACTGTCGGATAAGACAAGGCTGATTTCACTTTGCGTTTAACAGCATCGACTTTATCAATATACAAAATATAACGTTCCAACAGCATATCTAAAATTCCACCTTGTTCACCAATTGCTAAAAAGTTAATAAATAACGCATCGAATACTTTAGGATATGCAGCAAACGAATTTGTCAAGCTAATTCCATTCTCAATACTAGATTTGATATTTTCTAACACCAGTACGAATTTCTTATTTTCCTGTCCACGAATCACTATGTCAAACGCCTTTAGTAATGGAATTCCTGACTTAATTACTACAGCAAATTGACGAATAAACACGTAAACTTCTTTTTTTGTTGCGGGGGATTTTTTACTAACTTTTTGATGTGTGCTAACTTTTGATTCTAATTTCCTAACGTCAATTTCACTTAATAAATGAATTGGTTTACGACGTTTTGCGGTCTTGAATTGCTTAGTGTTAATTTCATTTAATTTGTGGTCTGAATTACGATTTATTTTAAAATTAATTGGAGATGTAAACCTCGTTATAATTTGCGAAAATTTACTTTCTTTTCGTAAAGCTTGAATTTTTGTAACATTGATTCCACGAGACTGTAAATTTGCTTGCGCAACTATAATATTAGATGCATAAATTTCGCCTGATTCAAATTTGTCTCCTGCTGCCGTGCCTTCATATATCCAAATTTTTGTCATTTTCCGTCACTCTTAAAGCTAAACAAAGCCTGTATTATAGCATAAACGATTAATTGTAACCTCATTTATTGAACTGTTTTGCGGGAATGATTGATAAAAATGGCATATCGCTGTTTATAATTGTAACTTAATTTAGCGTTACATCAAAGAACAGCGATATGATTGACTATGCGTATATAATATTAATGTATAGGTAGATAAACATTAATTGACATCGCTGCATTATCATGATTAGCTGCAGTTGCAACTATCTGCGCTAATTCACTATTGTTACATCCACTATTGGTTACTTGAACTTCACATGTGCTTTTATCGCTAGACAAAGTACAGGTTTTTGGTGCTATTGATAGACAATTATGAGTGTCGCCCTGTAGTTGTAAATTTACTGTAAACTCACCTTGTAAATAACTATTATTTAATAATACCTGAACATTACGACTTGAATAACCAGAGTTTGCCATAAATTTTATTTGGTTAGTGTTAAATTGCAATTCTCCCGGCTCAATTCCACGAACAGTCTCATTCGTCACATCTTTAGTAATAAAATCTGTTACAGTCGTACCCTTAGCCGTGGTGTAATTATAGTTTACCATTAATTGATTGTGACTTAGCGATATTGCTTGCGAGCTATGGTAATTAATCCCTATATTACAACTAGTACCAGGTTGCAAAATGGTATCTACTTTACAGCTATTATCACTCTCTGTGCTATAAGTAAACGTAGCTGGTAATCCACCAAAACTAATGTTGCTAATTGGTGTGATACCTGTATTTTTTATCGTTACTATTTGGCTAGATTCTACTTGAGTAGTTGTATCGGCAAATTTGAATTGTCCATCGCTATTAATAGTCATCGCACCATTTTTTACATAATTTACTGTTAACTCTTCGGTATTAGCAATATTATGACTATCATTATAGCTTACGCTGCTTATAAAGCTATTAGTTTGTTGATACGTTGGATCAAGACTAATCGCATATTGGCAACTGCCACCAGCACTTAAAGTGCTACCACAACTGATATTAGTCAATATTAGCGGTTTAGCAACTTGGTTCTGAAGATTAAGATTACTAATTGTATCTATCCCACTATTATATAGGGTAATGATCTGAGATTGATAATCTTCATTAAGATAAAAATAACGCGGGAACATATTTAACACTCCAACACTATCCTTAACTTGTATTGAATTAGCTTGAGTTTGAGTATCTATTATCTGATTATTATTTAATAATTGTAAATAAAAGTCGAATTTGTCAACGCCTTGAGGTATTTTCACCACAAAAGTTGCTATCGAATTTACCGCAAACGGAGTTTGTCCACTACTTCCAGTAAGTTGTGTTACAACCGCGTTTAATTTTACTCCCTCTTTACCAACTAATTTTATCGTATTAAAATTACCAGCATTTGCAGAGGTTACCACCGTAGTTATCATAGCTTGTGAACTACCATCAGAGTTTTTGACAACTGTCATTGGGTAATCAAGACTTATGCCTTGTACTCCAATATCAGTACTATTTGGTAAATTACTTAAACCAACCATACGAGATAATAATTTAGTCACAGATTGCAAATGATTATTTTTAGCTAGTTGTGACGTTGAATCAGTATTTTCATTAGCTATAATTTCAAAGGCACCAGATACCGCTTCAGCAGGTACCGTAACTACCAGATTACAGCTACTATTGGCAACAACTGTAGCACATCCAGAACCACCACCTTCAATAATGATGTTATGGGTATTATCCCCCGAGTCACTAATCTGATAGCTCAAATTAGTTGCTGTTGCATTGCCATGGTTAATAATTTGTATCGGTAGTGAAATGTTATTACCAATACTAGTTCCTGATGGGTAATTAGTTGGTGTAACAATGCTTAGACTGGCTGTTTTATTATTGACATTACCATTGGTAGAACTGCTGCTTTCACCAGTACATCCAGCAATAACCAAGTTAAGCAAACTTATGCTTAGTATTACTGAGCTTTTGATTTTACTTGTTTGGGTTATTTTACTTTTTTGATTCTGATTCATAATTATCTACCTTATATAAAATCCATTAATATGGTTATGGAGTTATTGTAACAGTTTGCTTATATTTATACAATCGACATTTTTGTTGAGTTAGCTAAAGAAGCTTAGATTAATAGATTTCTGAAGTTTAGGTGATTAAGCAGTGTTGATCAACAATAGCTGAATTTATGACATTTTTTTATAAAAATAATTGATGATATGATTGGGTTTAGGCAATAAAAAAGACCCACGCATTGGTGAGCCTTTATCTTACCGAGTATTAGCTTCTACTTCTTTTAACGAGCTAATTCCAGCTCTAACTTTTAGCAAACCAGATTCTCTCAGTGTCATCATACCTTCGATTCTAGCTTGATTGCTTATCTCTAGCGCTGAAGCACCATTCAAAATAAGATGCTTTATATTATCGCTAATTGACATTATTTCAAATATCCCTGTCCGACCTTTGTAGCCTGTATTATGACAATATTCGCAACCAACTGCGGCAAATGGCGTCCATTGACCATCTAAATCTTTCTGGCTAAATCCAGCACCGATAAGCACATTATTACTCAAATGTTCGGGATTTTTACATCTTACACAAAGCTTTCGAATCAGTCGTTGCGCAATAATACAAAGCATTGCATCACCAACGTTATAACTTGGAACACCAATATTAACTAAACGCAATATAACCGATGAAGCGTCATTTGTATGCAATGTTGAAAGCAATAAATGCCCAGTTTGTGCCGCTTTTACTGCAATTTCGGCAGTGTCCTTGTCACGAATTTCACCAACCATCAAAATATCGGGGTCTTGACGCAAAAATGCTCGTAAAGCCACGCTAAAATTTAGTCCCGCCTTATCGTTTACCTCCACCTGATTAATACCAACCAACGGAATCTCAATAGGGTCCTCAACCGCAGAAATATTGCGACTGCCATTATTAAGTAGCCCCAAACAGCTATATAAAGTAACTGTTTTTCCAGACCCTGTTGGACCCGTAACCAAAATCATACCATATGGACGATTAATATTATCCAACACTATTTTTTTCTGCGCATCGGTAAAGCCTAACAAATCAATGCCTAATATTGCGCTATTTTTATCTAATGCACGCAATACTATTTTCTCGCCAAAAGCTGTTGGCAATGAACTAACCCTAAAATCTATAATCTTTGTTTTAGATAGAAATAATCTCAGACGTCCATCTTGCGGTATTCTCTTTTCAGCAATATCTAATTTGGCAACGATTTTAATCCGTGCTGCGATTTTATCTTTCAATGCAACAGGTGGCGTCGCAACTTCGATTAATTGACCATCAACACGATATCGAACGCGATAAATATGCTCATATGGCTCAAAATGTATATCCGAGGCGTCCATTTGTACCGCATCAAAAATCATTTTATGGACGAATTTAACGACTGGTTGATCATTATCGTCGGAATTAACCACATCATTCGCTGAGCCATATTCATCGACCGCACCGATTTCCACGTTTTCTAATTCAGATTTATCTAGATTTATAGTCTTAAAATAACGACTATTTTGTGCGAATAAAGCTAAAAGCTGATGTTCTTCAACTAATACTGGTTCAACAATTAAGCCAGTTTTAAACGCAACTAATTCTAAACATTCTTTATTGGTTGGATCAACAACAGCTAATTGTAATTTGTTGTCAGATTTTATCAATGGTAATATTTGATTATCTAGAATGAAATTGATCGGTAGTATGTCTTTGATTAAATTATCAAAATCTAAAGTAGTGACATCTAAAATTGAATATCCATAAAACGCAGATAACGCATTGATCACACGCTTAGAATTTAGATCTGGAATTAGTTTATACAACGCATCAAAAATGCTGATGTCTTCGTCCAAAGCCAAAGCCACAATATCTTCGCGCTGATGATCATTGATAAGTCGACATTTTACAAGAATCGTAAGAACGCCCGTAGCTATTAGCATATATCTTATTTACCAAACAATACTACTGCTCAGTCTATATGATTATAACTTTGCTCATTGTTCTAAATATATATGCTGGCAGTATTTAATAATAACAATTAATCTTCTTCTACTTTAGGATGAATTTCGATCGACTCGATCTCGCCATTTAACACATATTTGATTATCGCGCTAAACTCGTCCAACTCGACTTTTTCGCCAAGCTTTGGAAAATAACCAATTCTATGCACAATCAAATCAACCACGGTATCGGCATCGCCCTCTTCATTATCATCGATGTCTTTATCAAGCGCCTGTTCCAATGAATAAACGGAACAATCACCTTTTACCAAAAAAGCACCATTGGCAAGCGGAATCCAATCATCTTTTGTTCTATGGAATTCATCTTTAATCTTACCCAAAATAATATGCAATAAATTATCCAATGTCACAAATCCAACCAGCTTTTTACCTTTGTACACCAGTGCTAAATGCGACATTCCTTGGCGGAATTTGCGTAGCATTTCGATGGCAGGAGTTCTATGCGAAACTTTTACCACTGGGCGCATAACTGATTTTAATTGATAAAGTTTCTCTTTAGTATACGAAGTTACAAACAAATCTTTAACGTGAATTATCCCCAAAATACTCTTCGTTTTACTATCATAAACTGGGTAACGGCTAAATCTATGTTTTAGCATAACCTGCAATAATTCATCTACCGACAAATCTAAATCCAACATAACAAGCTCGTCTGCAGGGCGCATAACCTCACTGATTCGTAGGTCAGCGAATTCTAATGTATGCTCCATAATTTCGGCTTCGTCTTTGGTAATTTCCCCATGCGTATAGCTGGCACTCAAAATAAATTTTATTTCTGCAGTTGAATGAAAATGTTCTCCCGAATTAGTTTTATCTAGCTTAAATATACGTAATAATAAATTTGAACATGAATTTAATACCCAAATAGCTGGATACATTACACGAGAAAATATAAATAACGGAATAGCCGTCCATAATGAGATGGTTTCTGACTGGCGAATCGCTAATGATTTTGGCATTAACTCACCAACCACAATGTGCAAAAATGAAATTAGCCCAAATGCAATAACAAATGATATAACCTTAATTGATGCAGGAGAAGTTAGATTGATAAATGTTAATACTGGATCCAACAAAGAAGCGAATGCTGGCTCTCCAACCCAACCAAGCCCCAGTGAAGCAAGCGTGATACCAAGCTGACACGCAGATAAATGAGCGTCTAAATTTTGCTGTACATAAGCAAGCATTCGCCCACGAATACCATATTTCTTCTTTATAAAAGAAATACGTGTTTGCCGTAGTCGAACCATAGCGAATTCTGCCGCAACAAAAAATGCATTTAGCAAGACCAAGAAAATTGCAAGAAGCGTTAGTAATATATCAGACATGATTAGGCACCATACTTATAAATATGGCTCGGGGGTTTAGGCGTTTCTTTCAAAATTATTCCTTCAATAAAATATAGATACCATACGCATCAGCGCAGTGATATATTATAACATAAACTCCATTCATCACTTTTTAATTTAATTTCCAGTATTTGTTCTAGCTTTTACGCCGTTATCACTTTTCTAATTCACCCTTCATCGGATAATTTCCTAATTTTTGCATTCAACGCATTCAAAAAATTGATGATTGCCGTTTAAATGTAATATAATAAGGCTCTACAACTTTTGAATATATTAAATATTTTTTAAAGAAAGATAAAAATGCGTAGTTTATTATTTATTGTGTTATTCATTGGCAAAGTATTTGCATCCACTAATGTGTTATTTTTAACGGACATACATTTTAGCCCATATTTACAATGTGAAAGCGCTCCGTGTCGAGTGCTCACACAATTAATAGAAAGTGATATTCAATATTGGCCACAAATATTAAAGAATGATAATGAAATTAAATTCAAATCCGAAACCAGCAATAAACTACTCACAGATGGTTTACAACAAGCGGCTCAATTCAGCCGACAAAGTAATGTGCAAAATATATTTATAACTGGCGATATTCTAACACATCATTTTGATTCATTATTTATGAAATATGCCCCTTCAGATAAACAAACTCAAGATAATTTGACAAAATTTAGTCTAAAGACATCTGAATATATTCTAACGCAAGTAGAAAGCGCAAATAAAGGCGCAAAAATTTTCTACATACTTGGCAATAACGATGGCGATAACGCCGATTATACTGTTCCGTCGAATAATTTCTTAGAGTCAATGACGCCAATACTAAACAAGTATCTACCAGAAGGCAATACTGTCACACAAGATTTTGTAAATAGCGGACATTACACGGCAGAACTAAATAAAAATATAACTATTATCGGAATAAATAGCAATATATTATCTGCTATAAATTCAGATAAAAATAAAGCAGGCGCACAACTAAAATGGTTGAGCGATAAATTAGACATTGCTAAAAAACAAGGTAAGCATGTAATAATTTTACAGCATATTCCATATGGCATTGATATGTATGCAACGGCACAAAAAAGTAATAGTATAGCGCAAATAATAGTTCCCGCTATGAATGTGAAACTGCAACAGTCATATACCGATTTATTTCACAAATATGCATCCGTGATTAGTGGAATTTATGCGGGGCATTACCATGCAGATTACTGGACATTATTGCCAGATAATATACCATTAATTAGTTCCTTAGCGCTTAACGGTCATTTTGGCAATAATCCAGGCTTTAAAATCCTAAAACTTAGCGACACTGGTAATTTAAATGACTACACTGCATACAGCTGTCAATTATCTGACAACAATGTCAAATGCCAAAGCGCGTATCAGTTTAATCAGATGTATGGTAAAAATATCCGAGACATTATTCGTACAATGCCAAGCAATATTACAGAGAGCAATGTAGTTAATTACCGTAGATTTTACAGCGGAGATAACCCGATGTATAAGCAGCCTATAGCTAATGATCCGTCTTGGCAGTATTACTTCTGAGCGCTTAATAATGTAACAATGAGTAGTTATAATTCGTGCTTACGCAAAATCAAGAAATAAATGCACCAACTCCAGTCCCCACTTTTATCTGAATTGAAAAAGTGGGGATTGAGACGTATTAATTAGTTTATCCAAAGACTTTTGCGTATTAATTTTACCGCCTATGATTGCCAATTACCCAAACAACTCTGCATGGTTACCCATAGCAACTAACGTTATACTTTTATGCTCTACTTTGATGTAGACCAATAAATTATCAGGACGCAAATGTAGCTCCATCATTCCGCTATAATTACCTGTTAGCTTGTGATTTCTATACTTGTTTGGTATTGGTTTTTCATGTATTAACAGATCAATAACATCAAGTAATTCTTGCATAACCGCTTTATTATGTTTATATTTTTTCACATTTTTGCGAAATGTTGCTTTCTCATAAAGTTCCAGCACTCTCTATTCCTCAATTAGTTCTTTTTTTAATTCATCAAACGTAATTCGTTCAGACTTTTCAAATAATGCATTATCTATTATATTTAACTTTTTATTTTCTAGATTTTTTTTTATAATGTGACGAACATAAGAACTCACTGATAAACCCAAATCATGAGCTTCGTTTTGTAATTTGACACCAAGAGTTTCATCAATTGTAAATTGTACTCTCATTTTTATACCCCTTTGAACTTAATATGCATTATTTTACATCATTATGGGTTAATTTGCAACTTATTTTTATTTATCAAACATCAAGATTAGATATTTATTTCATCTAAACTTTACTATACTCAAACAGTTCATCATACTTGAATTCTACTACGCTTCTAACTTATTTATTAATATGTGTCATAGCTTGTATAATCCAATTATTTTGAACTTGTTTGAGTATATACCTCAGTCCTCACTTTTTTAATTTTATTATCTTACGAATAACTTATTAATTCTTGCGTTCAAAGATTACAAAATAATTTATACACGACGCCAAACCCCATAATCTTTAGGTTTTTGCTGTTGCCCAGATGGTGTTTTTGTCTCATTAACATCAGTTATAGGTTTCTCTTGTCTCCCAAGAATAATTGCCATAACAGGCTGTTTTTCAGTTGTGCCAACGTCAGTATTCAAATTGATCACATTATTCTTATTTGGATCAATATTGAATTTTCCATTATGTCCATGTACGATACGAAGATTTGCGAATGCTGGGTTTTGATTATTTGGAAGTATCATTTCATCATCTCCTGGACGAAAATTTGTGGAACTATCAAAACCAAGCACACTTAAAATAAGCGGATCTATAGAACCACTATTAATAACAAGATCCTTACTAATTAAATTTGGGTCTCGAAGTTTACACTCATTAAAATATTCCGGATCCATTTCGTCCCATATTATTCTAATTTCATCTGGGCATGATATTCCTATTACTCCAAATAGGTCATCCTTAATTCCATATATAATAGATCGTTTATTCATTTTATCGACCAATTCTTCTGGAGTATTAGCTACTATAGGACCAACAGAAGTCAAAAATACATTTTTACCAATTTGTTTAAATCCATGATGACAATAAACTGTTTTTTTACCAGATGAATCGGTATGAAGATATGCGTTTTGAAACACTTTCTCCCTATGTGCTTTTGATTTCTTATATAATTCTTCAAGGTTAATGTTTCGATCAAGACAGAATACTCCAGCTTGTGTGGCACCTGATGAACAAATATTTGCTACTCTATCCCTCCAAGTATTTTGTTTTATCATCTCTTCTATACGATCGTGGTTTCCATTTTTATACTTGACACCTGCATTACTTAAATTTTCTCTTATTAGCATACAGATATCTAACTCAGAACACAACCTATCATGTATCTCATCTCCAATATTTACCACGGTTATAATAGTTGTCCCATATGTTATATTTGCATGAATGGTCTGTATACACGTTTTAACCTCTACATTCTCTTGAAAATTTTTATAGTATTTATAGAGCTGGGACGGTAAGTCTCTATTTTTGGTTGATAAAGCATTAAGTTGCTCATTTGATTCCTTAATTTTTGCCTCTAAAGAATTAATTTCATCAATTTCATCAGTTTTTCTCTTTATTTGAAGAAGTTCATTATTTTTTTGGGTTTGATTTGTAATCTCACGCCCAGAAATATTTATTGTTTCCATTTCGACCAATATGTTTTTTATATTATTTAATGTTTCAGCCTCTATTTGCATTAAGCGAATTAAGGCATTCATTCCTTCTTCAGTAAGATTTACAACAGCCGCACCCCAAATTCCGCTTAAAATCTCTCTTGCTGGGCTAGCGTCTCCATCGCCTTTTGTAATTACCGTATTAGGATCTTGAAGTGCTTCATTAATGTTAATTCCATTAACATTATTTGCGATTGGTGGATTTAGTAATTTTTCAAAGCAATGTAGCGTAATTGGATCATTCGCTAGGCGTTCAATAATGGTGTTGACTAATTGCGCGCGAACATTCATTCTATTTGCTGTATAAATATCAGTAAAAAATAAAATATTATTTTGTGTTTCCTGCATATTTTCTTTAGTTTCATCATCATAATTTTTTTCTTCTTTGACTTCGTCAACACCACCATCATTAGACACAATAAACTTTGGTATAGTATTAATTGGAATGATCTGTTGCAAAAAATTATCTGATTTAGTGTCACATTTTTTGGTTAACCAAGCTTTGAATGAATAATCTAACGTAGATATACGTTCACCAGATTCATTAAAATCTCCAAGATTTTCAACTCCAATAAATGATATCAAATCTTTAGTTGTATCTGGAAGACCTTGCATCCAATACCAGTTACGATTTTTTATAAATTCCATGGTCATTGTAAAACTAATATTTAATTGTACACAGATATTATTAAGCTGAGTTAATAGATTCTTAATAATTATTGAGTTACCAGAAAATATGTTTTTTGTTAAATATTTTATTTTTGCAATAAGTGAAACAAATGTGATGTAATTTTCTTTTTGGAACGGCGTATTGCTTGGATTGGATATCAAGGATTCTAATCTTATTAAAAACTTTTGTTTATCAACAGGTTCCATATTAGAAATTGGGTGATATATAAGATTATTTATAGCAGTATTTTCATTGAATGTGTATGATATCTCATATATCAATATCATCATCCTTTGTTTTTACTGATCCACAAAAATAATTAGCATCTGAATAAAACTCTTTTTTTGTTGGCGGTGGTGGCGGGACATTGCTTTGACCATGGTTTCCAATTCTATTGCTTGCAGGTTGCATTTTAATTCCTTTATAAAGTGTTGCATAATAATTTTTATAATATTGTGCATAATTAGAGAGTTATAAACCAATCTTTATCATATTTTCATGAATAAAAGTAATATTATAATTTATCAAAGGGTGTGATTGTAGCAGTTTTACATGCATTTTGTATATAACATTTTTGTGTGGTATTGGAACACTTATTTGAAATAGTAGAATATTTATATAAAAATGCTTCCTCTTCTATAATTGTCATCAAATTCTCAACATTCATATTTATATAGAACGTTGAATATGTGTCAGCACATTGAAAGCGATCTGCTAAATTTGAGCAAAAACCTTTAACATATTTATATTCACAACAAAACAAATTGTGCCCCCGCCAGTCGATTTTTACGTTATAATTACAACCTCAATAAATAAATTTAGGTATGTCATGCAACAATATAAACGCATATTAATCAAGATCTCTGGCGAATCTCTTATGGGCACGACCAGCAACATATTCGACATAGCAACGCTAGATATAATCCTTAATCAAATTAAAACTATCACCAAATTAGGCATAAAAATTGGCATAGTAATTGGTGGTGGAAATATATTTCGAGGGATTAATGGCGACAAATTAGGCTTGCAACGTGCCAATGCCGATTATATGGGCATGCTGGCAACCGTTATGAATGGAATCGCCCTCAAAGACTTTCTTGAAAGTCATGGCGTAAAATCAAAAATATATTCAGCGCTACCAATTGCGAATATTGTTAAAGGTTATAACCGTGATAGCATGCTAAAACGAATGGATGACGGCAATGTAATAATATTTGTCGCGGGAACTGGGAATCCATTTGTTACCACCGATAGCGGGGCTGCACTTCGCGCAATTGAGATGGATGCCGACATACTAATCAAAGCCACCAAAGTCGATGGAGTTTTTGACAAAGACCCTGCGCAACATGCTGATGCAATTAAATATGACAAATTATCATTTGATGAGGCAATTAGCTACAATCTCAAGGTAATGGAGGTGTCGGCTTTTGATTTATGTCGCGCCAATAATATGAATCTAATCGTGTGTAATATATTTAAACCAACTAGTTTAGAACGCATTGTGTCTGGCAAAGACGAAGGCACGTTGGTGTACTGTAAATAATTTAATAAATAATGTAACTACCAAGCAGTAATATTTACAATATACAGAATCAATTAATTTTTACCGATTTTGTGATAACTCATGAGGAAAAAATTAATTTATTCTGTATATATGAGAGAGATTGCTAGGTACTTACTAAATCAATAACATATGAGGCTCATTACAACAAAATGAACATTTATCAAGATAAAATATTAATCCTTGACTTTGGGTCACAGGTAACTCAATTAATCGCAAGAAGAATTCGTGAATTAAACGTTTATTGCGAGATCCATCCATATGACGTTAGCGACGAATTCATACGTGAATTTGCGCCCCGTGGAATAATTCTCTCTGGCGGTCCAAATTCCGTCTATGAAACAGATACCCCAAACGCGCCATCAAGCGTATTTACTTTGGGCGTACCAGTTCTTGGAATTTGCTACGGAATGCAAACAATGGCGAAACAATTGGGCGGTAAAGTAGAAAGCTCAGGTAATCGTGAATTTGGTTATGCCGAAATCAACAAACTTACCAGCGATTTATTAGAAAATATCCACGATGGCACCAATTCTTACGGTGATTTTATGCAAGTATGGATGAGTCATGGCGATAAAGTAACCGAATTACCCGCTGGATTTGAAATAATCGCCAGAAGTCCTGATTGCAAAATTGCCGCAATGTGCGACACAAAACGCAAATTATACGCGGTGCAATTTCACCCTGAAGTGACTCACACCAAGCAAGGAATTGAAATATTCAAACGCTTTGTATTAAACATTTGCAAATGCAATACTTCGTGGAATATGCCAAATTACATTGACGAATCTATTGCAAATATTCGCCAGAAAGTTGGCAATGACAAAGTTATTTTAGGCTTATCTGGTGGCGTTGATAGCACTGTTGCAGGTGTATTAATCGACAAAGCAATTGGCAAACAATTAATTTGTATTTTTGTTGACACTGGTTTATTACGCCTAAATGAAGCTGATTATGTGATGGAAACATACGCCAAAAATATGGGGCTAAATATCATAAAAATCGAAGCACGCGAAGAATTTTATCGTGAGCTACGTGGCATTAATGACCCAGAAGAAAAGCGTAAAATCATTGGTCGCTTGTTTGTTGAGATATTCCAACGCGAATCAAGCAAAATCGATGGTGCAAAATGGCTTGCGCAAGGCACAATTTACCCAGATGTAATCGAATCTGCTGGAAACAAACATGGTAAAGCGCAAAATATCAAATCACATCATAATGTTGGCGGTCTTCCTGAAAGCTTGCATTTACAACTACTTGAGCCACTTCGCGAATTATTTAAAGACGAGGTACGTAATTTAGGCACTGCAATGGGAATTCCACATAATATGGTATATCGCCATCCATTCCCAGGACCAGGCCTTGGTGTTAGGATTTTAGGTGAAATTAAAGCAGAATTCGTTGATTTATTGCAAAAAGCTGACCATATTTTTATTGATGAATTACGCAATAGCGGGTATTACGATAAAGTTTCGCAAGCATTTGCCGTATTTCTACCAGTTAAAAGCGTTGGTGTGATGGGTGATGGACGAACCTACGACTATGTTGTAAGTCTGCGGGCTGTTGAAACCACAGATTTTATGACTGCGTCTGTGGCTAATTTGCCATTTGAGCTAATTACTCGTACCGCAAATCGAATCATCAATGAAGTTAAAGGAATTAACCGGGTTGTTTATGATATATCAGGCAAACCACCAGCCACTATTGAATGGGAGTGATAAATGAAGAAATTCATTCTGCGTTTAATTGGTCTATTCATTACATTAGGTATAGTCGGAGTTAGCTTAATTGCTATTGTAATCGCTACAAGCTACCCCAAATTACCCAGCATGGATGAATTACGCAATTATCAACCGAAATTACCGTTACAAGTGTATTCTGCAGATGGCGTTATGCTAGGACAATTTGGTCAAGAACACCGTATATTTATTAAAACAGAACAAACACCTAAAATGCTAATTAATGCCATTTTAGCCGCGGAAGATGAGAGATTTTATCAACATTCTGGAATTGATTACCAAGGAATTCTTCGTGCGTTTGTAAGCAATATAATGTCTGGACGCATAAAATCTGGCGGTAGCACTATTACGATGCAAGTTGCGCGCAATTTCTTCTTAAGCTCAGAAAAAACTTATAGTCGCAAATTTAATGAAGTAATGCTAGCCTATAAAATCGAACATTCGCTAAGCAAAAATGAAATTCTTGAACTCTATATCAACCAAATATATTTAGGTCAACGTTCTTATGGATTTGCAGAAGCAGCACTTACATATTTTGGTAAGCCGATAGATAAATTATCTATCGCACAATATGCAATATTAGCGGGTCTCCCTAAAGCTCCATCGGCGTATAACCCAGTGGCTAATCCAAAACGTGCTAAAGAACGTCAATTATACGTACTTGGACGCATGAGAGATATTGGCTCCATTACTGAAGCACAATACCAACAAGCCTTAGAAGAAAAAATCGTTGTAATCAAAGGAACTGCAAAAGACGCAACCGACAGCGGTGCATATATTGCTGAAATGACACGCCAAAGCTTATATGATAAATACGGCGATGCTATTTATACGCAAGGATTTCGTGTATATACAACGATTGATAGCAAGCTACAGCAAGCAGCGTATACTTCGTTGCGCAATGGATTATTCGCATTTGATATTAGTCGCGGATATCGTGGTGCAGAAGCGCAAACCAATATAGGTGACGCGAGTCTTGATAGCTCAACCGATCAAATAATCATGTCTGCATTTGACACGCAAATTAACTATGGAGATCTATTAGCTGCAGTAGTTACAGATGCAAGCAATAATTCCATTAAGGCAAAATTAGCCAATGGCAATGACTTAGAATTTAGTGGTAAACAATTAGATTGGGTACGCAAATTCTTAACCAGCGGTGGCGATAAACAAATAAAGCGTGGCGCAATTATTCGTGTCCGTAAAATAGCTGATAACTGGACTATAAGCCAACTACCTCAAGTTGAAGGATCTCTTGTCTCATTGAATCCACAAAATGGCGCCATTAAAGCACTTATGGGCGGATTTGACTTTTCTAAATCAAGCTTTAATCATGTACTGCAAGCTCAGCGCCAACCTGGTTCTGGATTCAAGCCATTCATATATTCCGCAGCATTAAATGCTGGATTTACACCTGAAACCATAGTTGCTGATGCGCCAATATGTTTTCCTGGTGGTGCCAATGGTGATTGGTGCCCTAAAAATGATGATAGCAAATTCCTCGGCGACATAACATTCCGCCAAGCATTAACATTATCAAGAAACACAGCTTCTGTACGAATTTTGAACCAGATTACGCCAAAATATGCCATTGATTATGTTACTAAATTTGGCTTTGATCCTAAAGCATTTAACCCATATCTCACAATGGCACTTGGCGCAACCGAAGTAACGCCAATGCAAATGGCACGTGGTTTTGCGGTATTTGCCAATGGTGGGTATCTAATTGATCCATATTTTATTCAGAAAATTACCGACGATAAAGGTAAGTTATTAGCGCAAACTAAAGCGGATGATATACGTTTACAGCCACCTACGATAGATCCTCGCAACGCATTTGTCATGAATAGCATACTAAAAGATGTGGCAAAATATGGTACGGGCGCGCGAGCTTATCGTGAATTACATCGTGATGACGTCGGTGGTAAAACTGGAACAGCAAATGACGCCAAAGATGTCTGGTTTAATGGCTATACGCCAGATTTAGTAACTAGTGTTTGGGTTGGTTATGATCAGCCAAGAAGCTTAGGGAATCACGCATTTGGCGCAAATATTCCACTGCCGATTTGGATTGATTTCATGCGTACAGCATTAGCTAATATTCCAGTTAGACAATTACCAATGCCAGCTGGGATTACCATCAAACCAAATGCTACATGGAAAGGCGACAATGAATACATCATTGACCAAAATTATGGCAGAAATGCAAGCGATGTCACGGCTGAAGAACATAATCAAATATTGAAACTATTTGAACAGCCAATTAGTGAATCAGTTGTAACAAATAACGGGGCTGAATCAGAAACACATGGTGAATCATCTGCACCAAAAGCTTCTAACATTGATGATTTAATTCAAGATATACAAGATTAAAGGAGTTTATTTATGCGACATTACCCTCACCCGATTCTAGCTCGTGAAGGCTGGTTATTTATCACGCTTGGCGTTGTTATAAGTTTGGCATTATGGATCTATGCCGGATTTTGGATAGCATTGCCATTTATACTTATTAGCGCGTTTATCATACAATTTTTTCGTGATCCGCCAAGAAATATTCCTCAGGATGCAAATATTGTTTTATCTCCTGCTGATGGTAAAGTTATTTGTATTGAACACATGGAAGATCCATATCAAAAAACACCATCAATTAAAATTAGCGTGTTTATGAATGTATTTAACGTGCATTCGAATCGCTCACCAGTAGATGGAAAAATCCTCGATATTCAATATTTTGCCGGCTCATTTGTTAATGCTGATTTTGATAAAGCATCTACAGACAATGAACGCAATGCAATAATTATGCAAACACCATCTGGACAAAAAATTACAGTAGTACAAATCGCAGGCTTGATTGCAAGACGAATATTGTGCTATACTAATGTCAACGCCGAACTAAGTCGTGGGCAACGATATGGATTTATTCGATTTGGGTCACGCGTTGATGTATATTTGCCAACAAACGCTAAACCATTGGTAAGTATCGGACAAAATGTACGTGCCACCGAAACAATCTTGGCAAGAATGGAGAGTTAATGCGCCCAAATTTTATAAACCGCACCAAAGTATCACCAATTTATTTATTACCAAATATGTTTACCTTGGCTGCGATGTTTTGCGGATTTTACGCTATAATTCAATCAGTAGAACATCATTTTTTACCAGCAGGGTTAGCAATATTATTTGCAATGATTTTTGATAGTATTGACGGTCGTGTTGCGAGACTGACGCATACATCATCACCATTTGGTGCTGAGCTTGACAGCTTATCTGACATGGTGAGTTTTGGTGTTGCACCAGCTATGATGGCTTTTAGCTGGCAATTACACGCGCTTGGCAAATTTGGTTGGCTCGTGGCATTTATATATTGCGCATGTGCAGGGCTTCGTTTGGCACGATTTAACACTCTAATTGGCATTGTAGATAAAAAATTCTTTGTAGGTCTTCCATCGCCTGCTGCTGCTGCATTGTTGGTAGGGTATATTTACATTTGCAATAGCTATGAATTATCCGGCATGTTTATAAAATCATTAACTGTGGTATTAACATTAATTGCTGCATTTTCTATGGTAAGCAATGTCAAATTCTATAGTTTTAAAGAATTTCATTTTCATCATAAAGCACCATTTCGCTCTCTGCTAATATTTTTGTTAGTGCTGACACTGCTGATTATTTATCCTGATTTAGTAATCTTTGGTTTTTTTGTTGCTTATACCGTTGTAAGCTACATTATGTGGCTACTTAATTTTAAAAAAAAGAAAAAGAATGTGCTGGATAACCAAGAATAACATTAATTTTGTGACTAATAAAATTCATGCCTAAACTTCTTATTTGCATTACTGGTAGCATTGCTGCTATAAAATTACCAATGTTAATCCATAAATTAATACGCAGTGGATATGATTGCAGAGTTATTATAACTATAGATGGGCTGAATTTTGTTACCCCTATGGCGATATCAAGTATGGGTGTAGATATATACTTAGACAACAATGTTAATCCAAACTCTTACAATAATGTTATGCAACATATTAATCTTGGAAAATGGGCTGATCATATTATAATTTGTCCAGCAAGTGCTAATACTATTGCACAACTAGCTCATGGCAGTGCGAATAATTTACTTACCTCAACAATACTAGCCAGTAACTCCAATAAAATTATTATTCCAGCAATGAATCAACTTATGTGGAAAAATAGTCTTACACAAGAAAATGTGCGAACATTGCAACAACATGGATTTAGCTTTTGGGGTCCAACAAGTGGCATACAAGCTTGTGGCGATAATGATATCGGACGCATGATAGAAATTGAAGAAATCATTGATAAAATATCAGATTTAACAAAGCCACCAAATAATTCTTTATCTGGCAAACATGTAATTATTACAGCTGGTGGAACCAAAGAAATGATTGATCCAGTTCGTTATATTTCAAATCATAGCTCAGGAAAAATGGGATATGCGCTAGCGCAAAATAGCTATAATTTAGGAGCTAAAGTAACTATAATTAGTGCGAGCAATTTACCACCCCCTGAAGGAATTAACATTGTACAAGTATCAAGTAGTACAGAAATGTTGGATGCTACCCTAAAATTAGCTCCGATTGCTGATATTGTAATTGGCGCAGCTGCTGTGTGTGATTACATGGTTAAAACATATACGCCACAGAAAATAAAAAAACTGATACTATAAATTTAGATTTAGTCCCAACACCTGATATATTAAAAATTTTGCGAGCACAACACCCTAAATTATTTATTGTGGGTTTTGCAGCCGAGACCCAGAATTTGATTGAGAACGCTAAAGCTAAATTAATTAATAAAAATCTTGATTTAATTGTAGCCAATGATGTGAGCAATAATAAAGTTTTTAATCAAGACACCAATCAGGTGATAGTAATTAAAAAAGATTTTACACAATTTAGCTTATCTAAAACTAGCAAAGATAATGTCGCAAAATTCATTTTACAACATATTATAAATGAATATAATTATCGTAATTCAATATTAGATTAAGTAATACTTGAAGCATTTAATTTGTGAGTGTGAAGTATTGATAAAAGCGACGATGTGTATAAAATTTAAAGTTTCAGAAAAGACTTGTTATGTTACTATGTTTAGACATTGGAAATTCGCATTTATGTGGCGGGATATTTCATCAAGAAATTCTGCTGTTACAATTTCGTTATGATACGAAAAAAATTGGCACTTCAGATGAATTAGGTGTATTTATTCGTAATGTTTTACGTGAAAATAATATTGATTATACTAAAATCAATAAAATTGGTATTGCATCCGTAGTTCCATCTGTTGATTACACAGTTCGTGCAACTTGTATTAAATATTTGAATCATATTCCATTATTACTACAAAATGGAATAAAAATAGACATACAAATCAAGACCCAGAACCCTAATGAAGTTGGCTCTGATCTAATTGCGGGAGCAATTGCAGCAAAAAAAATATCGCCCAATAAAGACATAATTGTTTTTGATTTTGGCACAGCGACAACATGTTGCTATATTAACCACAAAGGTGAATTTCTTGGATATGCAATTGCACCAGGTATTCGACTAATGATGGAATCTCTACAGCATAATACTGATAAATTATTTGGCGTGGATATTGTAAAACCAGAAATATCTATTGGTAAAAACACTAAAACAGCCATTCAATCTGGAATTTACTATGCACAATTAGGTCTAATACACCAATTAATTTCTAACACAATTACTGAGAATAATATAAGTAATAAACCAATTATTTTTGCAACAGGTGGTTTTTCAAAATTGTTTACTGAAACAAATATTTTTGATCATGTTATTCCAGAATTAGTTTTACTCGGTATCAAAGTCATGCTAGACAACAATTAGCTCGTTTTTATATAACTATTTAGCAATGATGTTTACAATATAGTTATGCTTTTATAATAATAGGAAATAAAATTATGCTTGACAAATTCATCATACAAATAGACAAGGCGCTTCGTACGTTAACTCAAAAAGCCGTATCAAGACGAGAGCACCCAGACGCTAATATACCAGAGACCACATTAACTAAAAGTGAGATAAAACAAGTCGTTGGTTTAATGCGTATTGATCATTGCGGAGAAATCTGCGCGCAAGGTTTATATCAAGGGCAAGCATTAACATCACGCGATAAAACCAATAAGGAGGCTTTTGAACAAGCCGCATTTGAAGAGATTGAGCATCTCGCTTGGACAGAGAAACGCATTAACGAACTAGGCGGCAAAACTAGTTACTTGAATCCGCTATTTTATGTAGGTAGCCTAGCTCTTGGCGTTGGCGCTGGGATATTGGGCGATAAATGGAATCTAGGATTTTTAGAAGAAACCGAAAAACAAGTTGGTCAGCATCTTGACGAGCATTTACACCAAATTCCACAACATGACGAAAAAAGTAAAGCCATATTGGAGCAAATGAAACATGATGAAGCGAAACACGCACATATGGCGCAGAATTATGGCGCGGCAGATTTGCCGACACCAATAAAGTTATTGATGCAGGCAAGTTCTAAACTAATGACCAAAACTACGTATTATATTTAGGCATAAATTTAGATAAAAAAACCCAAGCATTTTTACGCTCGGGTTTTAGAACCTACTTCTTTAAGTTAAATATGCTCTTGCACTTTGGTGTAATTTGGCTCACTTGATATTTCAGCCACATGTTCAGTATAAACAACTTTACCGTCTGGAGCAATTACTACAACCGCTCTAGCACATAAATCTTTTAATGGTCCATTAGCAATTTTAACTCCATATTTTTCGGCAAATTCTGAGTTTCTAAATGATGAAAGTGTAGTCACATTTTTGATCCCTTTAGCGCCGCAGAACCGAGACTGTGCAAAAGGCAAATCAGCAGAAATACAGAGAATTTGATATTTATTAGCATCTAAGTTTTTAGACCATGCATTGAATTTTTCTAATGCAATACTGCACGTTGGCGTATCAACACTTGGAAATATGTTTAATACGACAATCTTTCCCTTATAATCTGACAAGCTCGTAGATTGTAAGTCACCATTCGTTAATGTAAATTCAGGGGCTACTGCACCAACTGTTGGAAATGTACCAGCAACAGTTACAGGATTACCTAAAAAAGTGATCTGGGTCATAGCGAACCTCCCTTCAAAATATTAAGTTATTATTAAATTAACAATTGCTTACCTTCATTCTATAGAAGGAGTAACATTATAGCATATCGATCAAATCAGTGTCAAATATATCACTACATTTACATGTATCAAAGATTACTAATCTTTGTAATCATGAATATTCTGACCAACCCCTGTGTCCTCAACTCGAACGGAGAATTCACCCGCATTTGGTTTATATGTATTTTTCAGGAGTATAGCTTTTTTATTCGCCTGTTTAATGAACGCACCGCTATTGTCTTTACGCACAATTCCCAAAGCTCGATACATATCGTTATTTGGCACGTAAACCCATCCGCCATCTGTATTAACATTATTACCCAAACGAATAAAACTTACTCCGCCACCATAATTAGTAGTGCCAGTGCATTCCAAATTACTTTTTAACACAATGCTATTAACTCCGCGTGCTGGCACATCAAGAGTTTTTGATTCGCCATGATAAAAGCCAACTGTTGCAACTAATTTAGTAGACGAATAATTAGCAATGGCAAATTGGCAATCAGCAAAAGCAATATTACTTGCGCCAAAAATAATAAGATATAAGAAATTCATTTTTGCCAGCATGTTAATATACCTTAAACTTTTGTTAGTAAATGCGCATATTTTGGATGTGTACCATAACAAATTTGGTGATACAATTGTTTTAGTTTTTTCGTCAATTCGCCATCAACGCCATCAGCAATACTCACATCGTTTATCGATGCTACGCCACAAACTTCAACAGCAGTTCCACAGAAAATTATTTCATCGGCGTCATATAATTCTTCGGGCTTTAATTTAGTTTCAACTAACTCATACCCTTCAGCACGAATAAGTTCAATCAAAATTCCACGTGTAATTCCATTTAAAATTGTTCCACGCTCCGTTGTATAAACCGTTTTCCCTTTGACAATAAAAATATTCTCCGAACTACCCTCTGCCACATAGCCATCATAATCAAGCATAATAACTTCGCCGTATTTGGTATTTTTTATACCCAACAATGCTTGCAAGCTATTTACATAATGTCCGCCAATTTTAGCTTCCACATTGGTTGATTTAGGATGAATTCTAATCACATCGCTAATCTTAACGTGTAACGCTTCTGTTGTCAAGTAATTTTTTAATGAATAGCATGAAATAATTACATCAACGGGCGTATCATCCGCAGGCATTACACGGATATTCGTTAAACCAAAATATGCTAGTGGACGAATATAACCAGATTGCATATTATTTTTCTTAACCGTATCAATAATTGCTTGCCTGATTTGAGACTCAGTAAACGGAATCTTCATCTGTAATGCACTTGCCGAATAATAAAAGCGACTTACGTGTTCATCTAAACACAAAATTACTGTTTCACCAGCTTCGGTTTCATACGCACGAACGCCTTCAAACACACTTGTTCCATAGTGTAATGCATGACTCATAACATGCGTCGTTGCTTCATAAAAAGGCTTCATTTCCCCATTTTGCCAAATGTATTGTGTCATTAATTAATCACTCCCTTAAAAAATCGTACTACCTAGCAACATCTCTCATAATACAGAATAAATGCCACTGCTAATTAGTTGAATTGTTATAATATGTAATCCATTTAAAACTTGAACTTATGGCTAATTGGATAACGCCAATCTTTCGAATAAGCTCGCGATGTAATTTTTGGCCCAACAGCACTTTGTCTACGCTTGTATTCATTCATTTTTAACAATCTAGCCACGCGCTCAACATCTTCACGAGCAAATCCGCGTGCAATTATATCCACGCTAGATAAATTTTCTTCAACTAGTAATTCCACTATTTGGTCTAATACAGCATAATCTGGCAATGAATCCTGATCTAACTGGTTGGCGCGTAATTCTGCCGATGGTGCCCGATTTATAATTCGTGTAGGAATTACGCTGTCGCCCAATGAATTACGCCAATGGGCTAATTTATACACCAATGTTTTGTCCACATCTTTCAATAAAGCAAATCCACCCGCCATATCGCCATATAATGTTGCATAGCCAGTTGTCATTTCTGACTTATTGCCAGTTGTGACGACCAAATAACCAAATTTATTGGATATCGCCATTATAATATTACCACGGATTCGCGCCTGTATATTTTCCTCAGTTGTATCAACTTGTTTTCCATGAAATACGTTACTTAATGCGGAATCAAATTCTTGCATTAATGGCGTAATGCCAATTTCTTCATACTGAACACCCAAATCTGCCACCATTTGTCGCGAATCAACCAAGCTAATATCTGCAGTATATGGCGATGGCATCATAACGCTACGCACATTATCCGCGCCAAGCGCATCAACCGCAATAGCAAGACATAATGCGGAATCGATTCCGCCAGAGAAACTAATTAATACTTTGGTAAAATTATTCTTACGCACATAATCTTGCAATGCCAAAACCAACGCTTTGTAAACCATTTCTTCTTGAGTAATAGTGTTTATTGAGTATATTTCATTCGTAATAAATGATTTCGTCAAAGAGTTATACGTAATTAATGCAAGCTCTTCTGTAAATAACGGTAATTGCACAGCGATGCTCATGTCCGCATTTATCGCAAAGCTTCCGCCGTCAAATACCAGCTCATCTTGTCCACCAATTTGATTAAGATACACCAATGGCACCGAATTCTCTTCTACCCTATGCATCGCAACTTTTTGTCGCATAGCTAATTTTCCACGCTCAAATGGCGAGGCATTCGGGATACAAATAATTTCAGCGCCAGACTCAACTGATGCCGCAATAGGTTCCACATCCCACATATCTTCGCAAATCACCACCCCCACATTTATACCGTCACAGTCAATAACCAATGGCGCACAACCTGGCGTAAAGTAACGACACTCATCAAATACGCCATAATTTGGTAGCAACATTTTAGCATATTTACCTATAATATTCCCATCACGAATCGCATAAACACAATTATAACACTCATTGCCGTTGATGTCTGGCGCGCCAATTAACATCGTAATATCATCAATTGCTAAAAATAAATCTAGCGACTTCGTGCATTCATCATAAAACGCTGGACGAAAAAGTAAATCTTCGGGTGGGTATCCACATATTGCCAACTCAGGAGCTAAAAATAAATTCGCCCCATGTGATTTTGCTTGAGTTACTGCTTGAATTAGCTTCTGGGTATTGGTAACAATATCACCAACTGTAGAATTAAATTGATATAATGCGATTTTTAGAGAGGACATACTAAACTTTAAATACAAAGAGTTTGAATGAATTGCCATTCCGCATTAGTAAGTGGCGTTATAGATAATCGATTACCCTTTTGCAGAACTTTCATTTCAGATAATTGTGGATATTCTCTTAATTGAGTAATTGATATATATCTAGTTTTCTTAACTAAGCGCACATCAACACACATCCATCGCGGGGAATCATTTGTCGACTTTGGATCATAATATTCGCTATTAATATCAAACTGTAAACTATCAGGATGCGCTGGAGTTGCTATTTCTACAATACCATAAATTCCTGGATTGGCGCATGAAGAATGCCAAAATAACGCCAAATCGCCGACAGACATATGATCGCGCATATAATTACGCGCCAAATAATTTCTAATTCCGAACCATTCAATAGTCTGATTAGGTAACGTCGCTAAATAATCGATACTACATTCGCCAGGCTCTGACTTCATTAACCAATATTTCATATGCAATACTTTTTATATTTTTTACCACTTCCACAACTACATGGATCATCATGATTTATTTTTTCTTTATTGTCACCACCAGACATATTTGTCTCATTGTCAGTATCATGGCGATATTGATGATCTTCTATTAACGCATCATCTTCATCAAAAAGATCATCTTCATTATAATCATCTTCTACATCCAGTCCGAGCTCTTTATATACCTTTTCTAATTCCACATCGCTGTTATATTCGACTATTGTAACACCTAATTTGTCTGCATATTCAACAATATCATCAAAATTAGTTACATTTTCGCGCACAAGTGTAAAGCTAGCATTTTCTAAATTGTCCACAACTACTTCACGTGAAGCCACTGAAAGCAAATGAAATTGTTTGGTTACTATCAAATAATAAACTATATCGTTTAATAAACCACTTGATACTGCAACACTCTTACCCTTACTATTCGTCAATATAACCATTTCATCAAGTTCAAGCAATTGTTCTTTATTCAATATATTATTCAATGCCACAACACTATAGTAAACATGCTTAAAATTATCTTGCTTTATGTTATCACGAACAAAATCCATAATAATTTCAGCGCTGGATGAATCGTAATTATCATTAATAAAAATATCCACAACCAAAGAAAATGTATCGCTATCTAAGTCAGTATTACCACAGATTTCCAATAATTTAATCAGAATATCTTCATCTTTACTTTTGGCAGCATAATACGCAGCTATTAGATACACGACTTCATTAAACTGCGACAAATTAATATCATCCGCATCGGCCGATAAAATTAGCTGACTCCAATATTTCGGTGCTACCTTATCCAAATGCCTATCCAGCATGAATTTGTTCACATCTTCACGATGATGCACATAACTATCTAATTTATCAACCAACTCAAAATAAAAGAAATCGCTAAACTCACCATTCGTGGCACTATTTTCATATTCTTGTTGCAAAGCCAAGATTTGATCTGGAGTTGTATTGTCTATAATTAACATAAATAATCCTTTTAACATTATACTCAAACAAGTTCAAAATAATTGAATTATACAAGCGACGACACCTATTTATAATAGGTTAGGAGTGCAGTAGAATTCAAGTATAAAGAAACTGTTTGTGTATAAAATCTATTTAAATACCCAAAACTTACTAATCAAAAAAGTAACCAATGGGGTTATAAATGCTTGTGGATAAAGCACTGTACTATAATGAGTATGCATTATATTAACTAACAGTATTGTAAATAAACTATTTAACGCTAAGCCAGTAAGGTTTGTAATGATAAATTTAATAAATTCCTTACGCGAGAATTTATGTGTTTTCTTAAAGGTAAATATCGTGTGTCCAAAATAAGATATCAACATGCCACAACTATTACCCACCAATGTTGCCAATAATGGCGCAGCTCCCTTACCCGCAAGCAATAGATAAATCAGCGACTGCACGCCTAATGCACTTAGTCCAACAAGTCCGTATATAAAAATTTCACGTAAATGACGTTTCTTAATTTTCTTATGTAACATTCTTATCCTTTTGCGGAAAGCCTTTTTTATTATATACTACCAATAAAGATACGGCAGCTGGAGTTACCCCTGATATTCTTGATGCTTGACCAATAGTTTCGGGTTGTTGTTTGCTTAATTTTTGCACCACTTCTGCTAACAATCCACTAATTTGCGCGTAATCAATATTATTGGATAATTTTATTTCATCTAAATACGCTTGCTTGCCAACCTCTTCTTGTTGACGTGCAATATAGCCTGCGTATTTAATTTGAATTCCAACTTGTTCACAAATTCGTTCATCATCGCTAATTAATTCACCTAATTGTGAAAATTTAGCTAAATCCGTATAATTAATTTCTGGGCGTTTTAAAATATCCGCCAATGAATATTCTCTTTCTAACTCAACCCCAAGCACTTCGGTTGCTAATTCTGCCGATACATTTGCTGGATGAATCCAAATCGACTTTAATCGTGAAACTTCACCCATAATTTTATCACGTTTAATGCAAAATGCATCCCATTGCTTATCACCAACCACACCAAGCCTTCGTCCTTCTTCAGTTAAACGTAAATCCGCATTGTCCTCACGTAATTGTAACCGATATTCAGCCCGTGATGTGAACATTCTATATGGTTCACTAACACCTTTGGTAATTAGATCGTCCACCAATACGCCCAAATATGCTTCAAAACGCTTTGGACACCACGCATCTAGCTCACTTGAATATAGCGCCGCATTAATTCCAGCTAATATTCCTTGCGCTGCAGCTTCTTCGTATCCTGTTGTACCATTAATTTGACCGGCAAAAAATAACCCACGCACAACTTTTGACTCTAGGCTAGATTTTAAATACATAGGGTTAAAATAATCATATTCAATAGCATAGCCTGGGCGCAAAATATGTGCATTCTCAAGCCCATTCATTGATCTAACTAATTGAATTTGCGTATCAAATGGAAGCGATGTTGAAATTCCATTTGGATAATACTCATTCGTTGTTAAACCTTCTGGCTCCAAAAATATTTGGTGCGAATCTTTATCTGCAAAACGATGAATTTTATCTTCTATTGATGGACAATATCTTGGGCCAACACCCTCAATAACACCAGTAAACATTGGAGATCTATCTAGCGAACCCCGAATAATATCGTGGGTATTTTTATTTGTATGCGTAATCCAACAAGAAACTTGTTTTGGATGATATTCGCGTAACCCCATAAATGAAAATATCGGGCATGGATTATCCCCCGGTTGTTCTTGCATTACAGCAAAATTAATCGTGCGACCATCAATACGTGGTGGAGTTCCTGTTTTTAATCTACCAACAGGCAAATCATACTCACGCAATTTTTCTGACAACCGATTTGCTGCTGGGTCGCCAGCTCTGCCACCAGTATAATTACTTAATCCAATATGAATTTTACCACCCAAAAATGTACCCGACGTAAGTACAACCGCATCAGCTTTAAATACTACGCCACTTTGACTTACAACGCCCACAACTTTATCTTGTTCTAACAGTAAATCATCAATACCTTGTTGAAATAAAGTCAAATTCTCCTGATTTTCTAGAGTATATCGCACAAATGCCTTATACAACAAGCGATCTGCTTGCGCACGAGTGGCACGAACCGCAGGTCCCTTGCTGGAATTTAATGTGCGAAATTGAATACCAGAATGATCGGTAGCCAACGCCATTATTCCACCCAACGCATCAACTTCTTTAACCAAGTGTCCTTTGCCAATACCGCCAATCGATGGATTGCACGACATTTGTCCAAGTGTTTCTATATTGTGCGTAATTAGCAGTGTCGCGCGCCCCATTCTTGCAGAAGCTAATGCAGCTTCTACGCCAGCGTGACCGCCACCAACAACAATTACCGCAAAATGTTTATCGAATATCATTATTCATTATTTTCATTTAAAATTACTTAACCACCCAAGTACTAACTTTTTAGAATTTACCCTCATAGGACAACTTACTAATTTTTACGTTCAAAGATTACGAAATTTGAGTTTGTATTAATTCGAAAGCTATTTGGCAAAAACTCGCTACGCTCAAACAGTTTGCCAAATTACGCTTTCTTCATTAACAAACGCTACATTTCTCCATCATTCACTACAACATTAGTAAGTTATCCTATATGCTTAAACATTCTATGCAAAGTGAAAACTGGGTTCTAGCAGTTACAAAGTAGAGAAGTAGGTTTGCATTATATTACACGCCGCCAACTGATCTAACTTACCTTTATGCGCTTTAGATGCAACGCCTTGCTCATGAAGTTGCAATTTTGCAACCACAGAGCTATAATCCTCATTAATTAATTCAATTGCCAAACCAAATTTATTATGTAGCATACGCTTAAAATTATTGATACTATTTACAAGCTGTGCTTTTTGTAATCTAGCTGTCTCATGTATATTTTTTTCATGCTCACCTTCAGATACACACGGCATACCAATAACTAGCAATTGTGGTCGCCATTTGTCCACTAAAGCAGCAATTTGTTCCAGTTTAACATATTTATTGTTACCAGTAATCGTGGCTAATGGATGAGGAATTTGCAGCATGGTATTACCAATTGCAACCCCAATTCTTTCTAAACCAAAGTCAAATGCCATAACCACCAAATTAGGCAATTATATCGCCTCCAGAATACAATTTGGCAATACTCGAAATCCCCAACATTTTTAAGGCTTCAGCATGTCGATTAACTGGGTCAACTTCAAAAACCAAGTCTAAATTAGCCTTCATAATTAGCCAATCATTGCTTTTTACTTCCGCTTCTAGTTGCATTTCATCCCACGAGGAATATCCAACTGTCATAAGCAAATTGGTACTAAATTGACTTTTTGCGACTTTGGCTAAAACATCTTTATCATTACTAATTTCTAGCATATGAGCATCACTATTAATACAACGATGTAATACATAACCACGATCCGTACTAATTGGCCCACCCCAATATAGTGGATAATCAACCCACGAAGGATTATAACTCTCTACATCAATATTATTAAACACATTTTTTAACGAACGTCCAACAGGACGATTTATTACAACTCCAATAGCACCATTACGTTCATCATGTTCTGCAATATATACTAACGTACCCGCAAATTCATTATCATGTAAACTAGGCATCGCTACCAAAAAATGGTCAGCAAAACTCTGCATATATAAACCTTTTATAAACTAAGAGATACAAATAATCTCAGCATTAATTAAATCATTAGCTTTAACGCCACCAACATAGCTAATTGATGATTGTAAATCTTCTATCAACTCTACCACAAGCTTTTCCATGCTACCTTTGTAGTCAATTAAAATCTTTTTACCTTCAACATTTTTATACTCACCCTTATTGTATTGCGATGCAGAACCATAGTATTCTTTATATGATCTAACTCGACTACCATCAAGACTTACCTCAATAATATTACCAGCTGATTCATCATATCCAGCAAACAAACTACCTGCCATAATCAAATCAGCACCACAAGCTAATGCTTTCGCAATGTCACCATGTTCAATAACCCCACCGTCAGCGATTAATGGAACGCCAGCCTTTTTAGTATATGTTGCGCAATCCAATACCGTACTTACCATTGGGCGATGAAACCCAGTTTTATTTTTTGTGATACACACTTTGCCACCAGCAATTCCTGCCTTTATGGCATCAGCACCCCATGAATGCACTTCGCGCGCTGCATCAGCAGAGGCTACATTCCCCACAATTAAAAATGTCTGTGGAAAATGTTCTTTTACATATTTAATCATTCTTTCTGCTTTATTGCACCACGCATTAGCAATATCTAACGTCATAAATTCTGGTGCTAAATTTGCCAATTGTAATTGCTTTAACTGCGCAATAGTATCTTCATTTACGCCAATGCTTATTGAAGCAATAAATCCTTGCTGCTGCATTTGTTCTACAAAAGCTATCTGATCAACGTTGAATCGATGCATAGTATAAAACATGCCATTTTTAGCGAAAAATTCACAACTCTCTTGGTTAACAACCGACTTCATATTCGCCGCATAAACAGGCAAAATAAACTTATGCCTGCCCAGTACAACCGAAGTATCGCATTCTTTACGGCTATTAACCAAAGTTTTTTTTGGCTTTAAATACACGTCTGAATAATTGTACTCACGAGCCACAATTTGTTTAAACATTTTAAATTCCTGTTAGTTAATTAGTTAATAAAACTACGACATTTTAACATAATTTAATTTGATCCTGCTTGATTTTGGTACACTATTGTTATTCCATCAAATTTATTTAGCATGTACTTTGTGCATACAAGCGGGTTTTAGCTAAACTTAATTTCGCTTGTTTTAATCACATCCGATTTAAGCATATATTCACCTAAAGCAATTAACCAACTAATTATGATAACAAAAAAGTAATAACTGTCTTATGTTAGCTTTAACTTCCTTTTACAATATGCTATTTAGCATGGTTGTGCAATTCCCGAAACAAACTTTTCATAAAATATTAGTCAAAATGCCTAAATTTTAATAAGACATCACATGATAAAATCCTTATCTAATATTATAATTTATATAGGAATAAAAATGTTCAACATAACAGCCAGAATAAATCACACTGCAAATAAAACTCAATATGTAAAGGGTGGTGCTAGTCAAAATATTACTGGACTAAATTCACAAGTTGATGCACTTTTAAAGGAATGCAAAACCGAGGAACAATTTCAATTGATGAAACAAATAATCCAATTAAAAATACAAAACGTACAAGAACAGGTAAACAATGGCACAACTGCTTACAAAAATTATCAAGAATTATTAGATATTGCACAACTTCCAATGCTTCATCCAGCGGTTAGAATAATTCAAAATGGTAATTTTACGGAAAGATTGCGCGCTGCAAAGCAAAGTATTATGAATAATGATATTAATGATAGCAATATTGATCTTATTTTGGGCAACATGAATGATTCTTTATCAAAAATTTGTGATCACTATGATAAATTGGCTACTCCAATAAGAAGTATATTTGGCACTGATTATACAGACACTGCCGAAAATTTAATAAGATATACACAAACAAAAAATTTTGATACAAGCACAGATAACAAATCTAATCAGCAAAATCATTATAATGTTATAAAGAGATCTACTCAAAGTTTAATATTTCCTACTCAACAACAAATTTTATCACAAAATCCTGAACTACCTGAGATGGAAACAAAAACATTTGATTATCAAGAGTCGATTATCATAACACCTAGAAATATAAACCCAGAACTTATTAACAATATAGAACAAAATGCTATAAGCGGTAACGAGAATGCACCTTGGGTAGCAGAACTAAACAATGATAATACTATAATAATTCCTAGAAATATTAATGATACTAGCTTTATTAAAGATCTGGGAGAGATATATCCACGTACTTTAGATTGCATGGTTTATAATATCAGCAGCGAAAGAGGATACAGAGAACCTCTAGGTAGTATTCGTGCTGATTATAATAAACATAAAAATACCAGCGCCAGCGAGAGGATGGAAAAAGTAGAAAACTTTAAGATTAGGTTCACGGAAAGGATAAAAACAGGTCTTTCTAGTAATGAAAGTTATATACCAACAGAATTAATAAAAGACATTTATTGTGCACCAGTCCTTACTAAAACTAGTATTGAATATCGTAGTGCTGATGGGGAAATAATTACACCACACACTTATAACAGTAATCGTATTTTTACATATAGAGTTGATGATGAAACAAGATATTTTATCCCTCAAGATCAATATTTTGGGTGCACATATGCATGTACAAATATGTTGGCTTTACACAATGGTATAAGTGTAGCTCAATTGCGCAAGCAGCATGACTTATTATCTCGTGAGGGTAAAATGGAATCTGCTTTAAGACAAATGATGATGCCAAGTCATCATATACAAACTACGGAGCTTAACAACGATAGTCCAAGAGAAAATACAAATACACTTAGAAATAAAATTGATTCACATGGGCCGGTCATTGCTAGTCTTGGTGGACACGTAATTATGGTTCATAAAGTACATGAAAATGGAGATATGGATGTATTTGATCCATTTCATGCCATTGCATGTATGGTTGACGCAAGTTTTATTAATCAAATTAAAAAAGTTACTTATGCAACACCAAAAACTTCCGGTACCACAAGAATGATCACTAATGTCGCGGAAGACATTAAGAATAATCCAGAAAATGATAATAGTGACGAGGACTAATAGTATTACTTGAGCTTAAATCAACTTGTCCACATAATTTTAGACGTCCAAAATGGAATAAAAAAATAGAAAATTGAAACTTATCATTAAAACAATGTATAATAATGGCGGTATTTGCAAAAAACGACATACGCATTTTTCAAGGTTTTAAATGAGAACTCAATTACATCTTAAGGTACTTATATTAGTAATCATATTAATAAATGCATTAGGCATGTTCTTCCCTGGACTCAGTACTACATTTACGCCTTGGTATGGCAGCATTGCAAAGCATATCATTATAAACAATGACTGGATAAATCTCACTTTTGCCGGACAAGATTGGTTGGATAAACCACATCTTCCATTTTGGTTGACAGCATTATCGTTCAAGATATTTGGCATTAATACATTTGCTTATATTTTACCTGGATTTTTATTTAATCTGATAGGGGCATATTACACCTATCGACTCGCAAGAGAACTATATGACGAAAATATAGCGCTAATTTCAATGCTAATTTACGTGAGCATATTTCACCTAATGACCTCAGCAATCGACATTCGCGCAGAAGCATTTTTACTGGGAGAAATTATTCCCGCATGTTATTATTGGCTAATGTACAATAAAATTAAATTATTCACACCAGTTGAATCAGAAAGCATACAATTAGCAGATGAAGTAGTGACCAAAGTCACTGTTCGTATGAATTTATTAAATATAAAATATTTATTTTTAGGCGCATTTTTCACCGGCCTTGCACTAATGACTAAAGGGATTTTCGTCATTATCACAATAATGAGCGGTTTAGCTTGCGTTTGGATTTACCGCCGACAATTTAGCAATTTTATTCGTCCCAAGTGGTTGATCGCATTAGCACTATGTTTTGTCTTCGCTATTCCAGAATTATTAGCGCTTTATTGGCAATTTGACCTTCATCCAGAAAAAGTTATTTTTGGACATACGCACGTTTCTGGCGTGAAATTCTTTTTTTGGGACAGTCAATTTGGGAGATTCTTCAGCACAGGTCCAATTGCTAGCACAAACCCACCGCCATTACATCAATTATTTTTCATTCATACATTTTTATGGGCATTCTTACCATGGTGGCCAATATTTTTTGTAGCGTTATGGAAAATGCTGCGTAATTTCAAACAAGCAACTATTGCCGAACGCGAAAAAATCATTTTTCTACTTGGATCATTCTTTATAACGTTTATTTTATTTAGCTTGTCTACATTACAGGTAGATCATTATACCAATATTATTTTCCCATTTGCTGCAATTATAAGCGCCCAATGGCTATGCGCAAAAAAACCATACAATGACATTAATACAAAACACCCAATTTACGCAATAGAAAAATATCTTGCGTACTTATTAATCGCATTGGTTGCCGTAATTAGTTGCATAATTCTACAACAATCCATAATGATATACAGCCTTATCGCCGTTGCTATTGGCATAATACTAATTATTTACTATAGAAATGAAAATAATTGGTCAAAAACCATCTTATTTCCCACTATAGCCATTGCAATTGTGTTTATTTTCTTTGAATTGGTTAATGGAATTGGTTATGCCAAATATGATGCAGGTTATCAAATCGCCAAATATCTCAATACACAAAATAAGCAATTAATTGTTGATTATCACGCGAATCTGTTAAGTCTAGAGTTCCACACAACACAGGATTATAAGCGCCAAGCAGATTTGGCACAAATTACACAAACAAATAAGCCATTTTACTTAGTAATTAAACAACAAGATTTGCCGACAATTCAACAGCAATTACCCAGCGCAATTGTGCTCACACAAATTGATGGCACAACTACGGAAACATTTTTAGCGAATTTAATTGACAGCAAAAAATTAGATCAACAATTGAATCAATACACCGTCCTTGAGGTCAAGTAATGCACTCTATTTTAAATCATACAATTTCAATTGCGCCCATGCTAGACTGGTCAGACAGACATTATCGTTACTTTATGCGACAAATTACCCAACATAGCGTTTTATACAGCGAAATGGTGGTTGCTGATGCAGTATTGCACGGCGATCTCGAGCGATTAATTGGATTCAATCCCCAAGAACAGCCCATCGTGGCGCAATTAGGTGGCTCTGATCCGCATAAACTGGCAAATTCCGCCCGTAAATGTCAAGATTACAATTATAACGAAATAAATCTCAATGTTGGATGCCCCTCTGAACGCGTGCAGTCTGGCAGTTTTGGTGCTTGTTTAATGCGCGAAACTAGCTTGGTTGCTGATTGTATTCGTGCAATGCAAGATGCTGTGTCGATTCCAATTACAATCAAGCATCGTACTGGTTTAGATTATGATTACAATTACAATTATTTGCAAGAATTTGTCGGACAAATAGCAAATACTGGTTGCAATACATTTATCGTTCATGCTAGAAATGCCATATTAAAAGGATTGTCCCCAAAAGCAAATCGTGAAATTCCGCCATTACGTTATGATTTTGTTTATCAGTTGAAGCAAGATTTCCCCGACTTAAACATTATCATTAATGGTGGCATAAAAACGCATGCAGAGATTAAAGAGCATCTAAAGAATGTTGATGGCGTTATGCTTGGTCGCGAAGCTTATTATAATCCGTATTTATTTAGCCAAATGGATGAATTGTATTATCATAATGCAATGAATTCAACAACTCGTAGTCGCAAAGAAATTGCATTATCCATGGCTGAATATATGCACCAAATGCAAAATCACGGTGTAAAATTGCAACAAATTACACGCCACATGATAGGACTTTATCACGGTTGCCAACACGCAAAACTCTGGCGTAGTAGTTTAACTACGGGAATGATTGCACATAATTCGCTTGATTTCTACTTAAGCATAGTGGAGCAAATGGATGAGTAAAAATGTCATTAGTTTATTGCAAGAAATCGTTGGCAAAAATGGAATTATAACCGATACACTACAACAACAAACGCACATAACAGATTGGCGTGGGCGCTACAAAAATATCGCACTTGCGATTGTGTTCCCCAAGACAACGACTGAAATAATAAATATCGTGAAACTTTGCATAGAAAAATGCGTGGCAATAGTTCCACAGGGCGGAAATACATCCACATGTGGCGGATCTGTACCATGTGCCCATGCAAATACGCAACAAATTGTTATGAATTTTAGCAGACTGCGCGAAGAAATAAGTATTGATAACGACAACCTAAGTATCACTGTATCTGCTGGATATACACTTGCAGAAGTACAACAGCTTGCATTACAACACGACTTATATTTCCCACTTAGTATAGCAAGCGAAGGAAGCGCCCAAATTGGCGGAATTTGCGCAACCAACGCTGGTGGCGTGCACGTTATAAAATATGGGACTATGCGTGATTTGATTCTTGGAATAGAAGCAATTACCCCAGATGGCAAATTAATCACACAGCTAAATACACTTCGAAAAAATAATACCAATTTTGACCTAAAACAATTATTTATCGGTAGCGAAGGAACTCTTGGAATAATAACTAAAGCAGTGCTTAAACTTTACCCGAAACCTTACGATTATTTAACTATTTTGTGTGGTGTGGCTAATATTCAAGACGCAATTAAATTGCTCCGTAAATTACAAAGCCAAACCAATATTTGCGCCTTTGAAATTATAGATAATAATACCCAAAAAATACATAATACACATTTTACACCAATACCAATCAGCGCTAATTGGCTTATATTATGTGAAATTGAGCTACATTCAACTGAAATTTCACACGAAACTAACAACGAAGATTTTTGTGCACAAATATATAATATCTTAGAAAGCTGCAATGTCGATTTGAATCAGACAATTATTGCAGATAATCATAAAACAAGGCAACAACTTTGGCAATATCGGGAACAAATTCCGCTGGCTGAAAAAATGAATGGTCGTGCAATTAAACACGACATTGCATTACCAATTAGTAAGATTCCTGAATTTTTAATTGATTGCCAACAAATCTTGATAAACCATTATCCAGAATGTGCGCTAGTTGTTTTTGGGCATTTAGGCGACGGAAATTTGCATTATAATGTACAATTTCCAAAATGCAATAATGAATGCATATCCAATATTGAACATGATATTAATCAACTCGTTTATAATACAGTTCATAAATATCACGGCACATTTTCTGCTGAACATGGTATTGGTCAATTAAAACCTTTGTGGTATTTGCTTTATAGCGATAAAAATAGCTACAATTTATCATTACAAATAAAGCGACAACTTGATCGGCAAAATATATTCAACCCTGGTAAAATATGGGGCGCCATTGTTTAACCTATTTTGCACATTTTGAATCTCAACATCTGTTATTTTCGATAAATCAATTTTCTTGGAAAGAATCGTCTTATCAGTCCATTAGTATGCTCATTCAATCCTCTATCACATGATTATATGTTCCCTCAGATTTAATTAATCCATCTTCAAGAACAATAACATGATCTGCACTTTGAATGGTATGTAGTTTATGTGCGATTATTAATTTAGTTTGCTTTTTAAATAATTCTGAAATTAATTGTAAAATATTTTTTTCAGTATTTATATCTAATGAAGATGTAAATTCATCAAACACGCAAAAACTTGGATTTTTTAAAAGTATCCTTGCTATTGCTATTCTTTGCTTTTCTCCTCCAGATATCTTAACTGCACGTTCTCCTATAGTACGATTATCCTTTTTAAGATGAGTCAAACTAAGACATTCTATAATTTTATTTATATCATTTTCTGTAGAGCTTAAATTTCCATATCTAATATTTTCAATTACTGTTCTGTTAAAAAGCGAGCAATCTTGTGGAACTATACCAGTAAAACCAAATACAGTTTCTGGGGGTATATTTTTAAGCTCAATATCATTAATTAAAATCTGTCCAGAGGTTGGGGTTATAACTCCCAATATTAATTTTACTATTGTCGACTTACCTGCCCCTGTTTTCCCAATAATTGCCAATGTTTTGCCATTTGATATTTGAAATGATATATTTTTTAATATAACCTTGTTAGTATCAGGTGAACAATATGTAACGTTTATGAAATCAATTTTTATATGTTTAAAACAGTCTGGCTGTATTATATTATAACTATTATCTTCCTTTTTTTTATTTAACAATAGTATAGCTACATTTATATCAACGTACGCACGTCTAATCCCCTGAACAACATACCCAAAGTAACTAAACGGGATAGAAAATTGCAATACATATGTATTTAATAATACAAAATCACCTAACGTTAATTCATTATTAATAACATCATAGCCTGATTTCATTGTTATAATTAGTAGCCCTAATCCAACAATAATAATTTGTAAGATATTTATGAAACCTACTCGCAAATACATTTCATTAGTGGTTGTTTGTTTACTCTCTAAAATTTTTTTAATTGCAGTTTTTTCAAAGTCTTCATTATTAAAATACTTTACATTATCATAATTTTGCAGTATATCAAGTAGATAATTAGAAAATTTATTTTTTTCCTCATTTTCTCTTAGTTGCATTACAATACTTTTTTTTGATGTTATGAGACTAAGTATCAAAAATAACAATATAGTAAACAACAACGTAGTTCCATATATCAAACCAAATAATTTAACAACAACAAATAATGCTACAATCACCTCAATTGCAATTGGTACAATTTGGATGAAAATCCCCTCAATAAACTGTGGTACTGCTATCATAAATCTATCTATTATGCTAATTAATTCACCAGTTTTTTTATTTGTATGAGAATTGTAATCCAAATCAATTAATTGATTTGATAATTTAGAAACCATTTTCGTTAACGACTTATTAATAATTATTGATGATAGAATTGCTCTTATTATGGCCATAGATTGGATAAGTAACCAAGCAATTCCATAAGACAATAAAATTAAATAAATCAACGTAGTTGTGGTATTTTTTTGTTCTAAATTACTTTTGATTAAATCAATTGAATGTTTAAATATTAAAGGAACGAGTGCTAACCCTATTGATGAAAGAATAATCATAATAAAACTTATAACAATTAGTAACTTATATTTATTATTGTTAATCCATAAAGCTTTAAATAATAAAATGATACTAGACATGATTGTTAAAGATTTACAAATAATCATAATTGTGCCAAGAGTTAATAAATATTTCCATACACATTAAATGATCTAATGACCATTGAAAGTCTCCAACTCCTTTACTAATTTGTTGAATATAACGCTCTAGTACTTTTTTATCAATTAATTTAAGATTATTTGCAATATATCCATCCATACAAAGCTCATATATATAATCCTTATTAGCATTTAAACTCCTATGAAAAACACCTGTTGTTTCTCCCTTGTTATTGCGCCACACCGCCTCTGTATTAAAAAAATTACTAATAGACGTTCTAAAAGCGTGTCTATCATAATTATGTTTAAATGAGTCATATGTGTTTATATTTAGTGCGCATTCTATTACTGGTTGTGACAAAAATGGAAATACACTATATTGATTACAACCTTTTAAATTAACTAATGTACTGGCTAATGTTATATCAATATTATTCATTTGCACACGCTTACCAGGTAGATATATTTCTTTATTTTTGTTAATATAGAAGCTACTTTCATATAATATATTCTGTATACCACTTTTATTAAAATACCATGGTGCAATTTTATTATACACAAATAGGTTAGATTTGATATTATAATGCTTTAATACTATATCAAAACATTCAGCAAGAAGTGACCATACTGTTGTTCTATAATAAATAGCCAGCTCTTTTAGTTTTGTCATGAATAGTCTTGATTTTTTATCAAATACAATATCTAACAAACATTCAGTTAGTGGTGGGCACATAAAAGCTGAATCTCCACCATGCCCATTCATAAAAAGATAGTTATTTGCATTATTTTCTGCAATTTCTACTAATAATTTTTCTTTTTTTAAATGACTAAATGTGATTGATGGTTTATTTGGTAGAAAATTACTAACATCTATTCTACTATATGGTAAGCATTGTTCATAATCTATAGTTATCAATTCAAAATCAACACTGTTTTTTAGAGCTAACACATATTTTAATTCATTACTAGAACTAATATGTTTATCAAATAAATTTAATGCATATATTTTATTGTTTTTTTTATGATGGTTAAGTTGGTTAAGTGCAAATAGTATTGATGATGAATCAACTCCTCCAGATAATTCTAAAAAGATACTATCCACTTTTGAAGAATATGATGACACCACATTATTTAGGGAATTACATATTTGTAGCTCAGAATTAAATTTTTCAATTTCTGGGTATTTCCATATTTTCTGACAGGATACTTTATTCTTATTTGAAAAATACATACTATGTCCATTTTTTACTTCTTTTATATTTTCAAATGGTGTATAATTAGAAATAAAATCTCCATTAAGCAAAAATAAATGTAAATATTTTTCATCTAATTTTAATTTATGAAATGATAATAAATAAGATATTTGTGTAGCAAACATAATATAATCTAAACAATCATAGTAAAATAACTGTAAGTTACTAAATGGAGAAACAAACAATTCTATCTCATCAGAATTAATAGTAATTAAAACATAATCTCCCCAATAATTTTTAAGTAAGTCATTTTTGTCATAAATCGTATTATTAGTTATTTCAGTGGCATTAGTACGATTTTTAAATATGTTTCCACATAACAACTGAGTATTATTATCATAAATTATTCCAATAACAGATTCCATGCCGATTTTTACGTATAGATTAGATTTTTTATATGTTGAACATAAGTTTTTTTGTCCCAATGTAAAACATTCTAATTTATTTATTATATTAGGTATAGGTTTATTTTTGAAATAAATTCCACAAATTGACGTCATATTACATATCCGAGGTAAATGGTTCACGTAAAATAATAACTGTATTATTAGCTATTTCTACTGAATCCAATAATGGTTTATTTTTAATTTCTATCCATGCATGAGAAAGAAATGGGGTTATCTGTACACCAATAACTAAATTACACTTTAAATGTTTATTTTTTGCTAGAAACATAAATGCAGTTGACCATTCTAAACATTTAGTTTTTGTGGGAAAATATATGCATGCTTCATTAAGAGTATATATCAAATTATTTATACTGTCTTCACAATGAGGAATGTATTTGTTATATTTATATTTTTTGATTTCTTTGATGAGATAATTAATACCTAATACTTTAGTATAAATCCTAGCTTTTAACAAAAAATATAAATTTTTAACAAAATCAAAAAAACTTATTTCCGATACAATTTCTTTATCTAATAATTTCCATTGTCCAGTAAAAGCACCAGTAGATTCTTTTTTTCTAATAATTACAGTAGATGGTATATTATAATATTGTGAATTAAATACCTTTTGATTTAATAATTCACGTATTATATCATTAAATGTTTGATTATCAAGAATGATATTTGTTGTGTTTGGGATACAGTATTTTGAGTCAGAGTGTTTAATTTCATTTGATAGTAAAAATGTTATAACTTTTTCCACATTCTTATTTAATATAATAAATTTATCTTTTCTTAGATCAAACAGCACCATTTCGTCATTATAACATGCTAATCTTATATGGTCATTTACATGTAAATACATATTAATCCATAAAAATATTATTATGATGTGAGTAATTTATCCGTTATAGTCTTATTAAATATATAACAAAACTTATGTGAAAACTACTCACATTGTTTTAACATGAATATGAGCGATTTCCTATAAACCACCCTGAGCCCTATACACCCAATATGCACCCTCTTTTATTCCTCCGCCAGGTGTACCCATAATGTTTTTAGATGCATCTAGCGTTATACCGAGATGATGCGTATGAATTGCTTTTTTGAAAAATAAAGATAGAAATTTTAGAGTTTTCATATCACGCCCCTTTATTAATAAAAATTAAAATTAATCATTAATTAAATACAGTACTCGTACGCGCGCGCGAAAGTGCGCTATCGTTATAGTATCAGTATGCTCATAGATAATTTTCCGAAAGTTTCGGGAGGAAATTCAATTGTAAAAAGTGTGGACGGATGAAAATAGACATAAAAATAAGCATTAGTCATAAAAATAGACTAAACAATAGACCAAGAAAGGCTCTTGGATTTTTAACACCTAATGAGATTATGAACAAATATTTAAACCGACTGTATCCAAATAGACGCAATACTGTCGCACTTCCGAGGTAAATGGGCGGGTTTTAAGCCACAACGACTATTGACAAATTTTAAAATTCATGGTATAATGTTCATCAACAAAATTTAATTTTATATTGTAATTATTACTCAAACAAGTTCAAAATAATTGAAGATGTTTAAGTATAAATAAGGAAAGTTCAATGATTCACTTATACTCAGATTCCCGTTGCCCATTCTCACATATGGTACGCATAATTTTGCATATAAAAGACATGGATTTCAAAATTATTGATGTGAATATTAATCAACGTAGCGACCTAATGCAAATAAACCCATACAATGAAACACCTGTTTTACTTGATGATATTGACAAGAATAATAAAAAGAAAGACCTAATTTTACTTGATACAAATATAATTTGCGAATACATTGATGAACGCTTTCCTCATCCTCAATTAATGCCAATTGAGCCAGCAGAAAAAGCGAGAATGCGTATGTTTATGAATCATTTCAATCGTGAATTATTTAAGCAAGTTCGTTTCTTAGATAGCAATTTGAACACCAAAGATTCGAAAATAAAAAAAGAGCTCGAAAAAACCAAGAAGCTAATAACATCACACTTGGACAGCATCGCTGTTGCATTTAGTGAAAATAAAAAAATGGAATACTTGTTTGGTTCGAGTTTTACACTACTTGATGCGGCATTGCTTCCGCTATTGTGGCGCCTAAAATTCTATGAGCTTGAAACCAAAAAATCATGGTCCAATATGATGAAATACGCAGAAACACAATTTAGTAGCGAAAGCTTTGTGAACTCACTAACTCCAGCTGAACGCAATATGAAATAATTTACACAGGAATTTAAAATGCTTAGCCAAAAACCGTACATTCTTCGTGCGTTATATGATTGGTGTAAAGACAACAATTTTACACCTTATTTAACAACTAAAATTGATAAAAATACTATCGTGCCAATGAATTACGTTACCGATGATCAGATTGTCCTCAACATACACCATAACGCAACCAAAAACTTAAAAATCACCAAAGATTGGCTGAGTTTTGAGGCTAGTTTTAATGGTGTTGTTCATGAAATACTAATTCCAGTAGCAAATATAATTGCGTTGTTTAGTAAAGAAAATGGACATGGAATGCAATTTAATGTAGAATCATATGATACAAATATGCCAAAACCAGATAATAAAAATGTATCATTTGGTGGTCTTAGATTACATAAATAAAATGTTAGAGCTAAATCTAAGTGGCTTAATGTGCCCGCTTCCAATACTAAAAACAAAAAAATTCTTAGCTAATTTTGATAGTGGTACACAAATCAGAGTAATTACTACTGACCCAGCTGCCAAATTAGACTTGCAAGATTTTTGTAGTAAGACTGGTAATATTTTAATTAGCCAAGAAGAATTAGAGCAACAATTAATATCAATTATACAAAGACGCTAATACTCTTTGTCTTTGAATCTTGGACTTTGTCGGATTGATAAAAAAAGCTCCTAATGTATTTAACATACACGTCGTCGCTTTTTTATATCAATACTTCGCGTCCACAATTCAAATACTTCGAGTATAAAAATACTTTGAGTACAAATTTTCATGAAAGAACAAAATGTCAGATAACATTACCCCTATAATTGACGAGAATCATTTAATCCGTGAACGCCGCAATAAATTACAAATAATTAGAAGCAATTCAAACGCTTACCCAAATAATTTTACGCCAACACACAATGCTGCAAATTTACATAAACTATACGACGAATTAGATAAAGAAACATTAGAACAAACGCATGTTAATGTTGCAATTGCTGGACGGATGATGCTAAAACGCGTTATGGGTAAAGCGTCTTTTGCAACAATTGATGATGGTCATTCTCGCTTGCAAATCTACGTTAGCAAAGAAGCATTAGGCGAAGAAAATTACAGTATATTTACCCACATGGATATTGGCGATATTTTGGCTGCAACAGGATATTTATTCAAAACCAAGACCAATGAATTGACTATACATATTGCAACGGTTAAATTATTAAGCAAAAATTTACGCCCATTGCCAGAGAAATTCCACGGCCTAACCGATCAAGAACAACGTTATCGCCAACGTTATTTAGATTTAATCATGAATCAAGACTCCAAAGATGTATTTGCAAAACGCTCAAAAATAACAAACTCAATTCGTAATTCAATGATCAATAATCAATACCTGGAAGTAGAAACTCCAATGATGCACGTTATTCCTGGTGGCGCAACTGCAAAACCATTCGTGACGCATCATAATGCATTAGATATGCCGTTATTCCTGCGTATTGCGCCAGAATTATACCTAAAACGACTGATTGTTGGCGGATTACCACGCGTGTTTGAAATCAATCGTAACTTTAGAAATGAAGGTCTTTCAACTAGACACAACCCTGAATTTACGATGCTTGAATTTTACGAAAGTTATGCCGATTATAAACGCATGATGGTAATTACTGAAGAAATTATCCGCGCAGCAGCATTAGCCTCAATCGGCACGTTGAAATTCGATTACCAAGGTACAGAAGTTGATCTAGAATCTGATTTTGCCAAATTAAATATGGTCGAGGCAATTCATAAATATAATCCAGAATACAGCATAGCAAATTTGTCAGATGCCGAATTTTTACGTGCGGAGCTAAAGCGCTTAACGAAGAAAGAGCATCCTGCAAATAGTTTGGGAGTATTACAGCTGGAAATGTTTGAGGAAACTACAGAAACGAAGCTATGGAACCCAACATTTATTTGTGATTATCCGCTGGATGTATCGCCATTAGCGCGCCAATCGGATACTAACCCAGAAATTACCGAGCGTTTCGAATTATTTGTGGTTGGGCGTGAGCTTGCCAACGGATATTCCGAATTAAACGACCCAGAGGAACAAGCAAAACGCTTCAAACAGCAAGCGGCACAAGCCGAAGCTGGCGACGATGAAGCCATGCATTACGATGCAGATTATATTCGTGCGTTAGAGTACGCAATGCCTCCAACTGGCGGGTGCGGAATCGGAATTGATCGCTTGGTAATGTTGCTTACCAATGTAGCATCAATTCGCGACGTGATATTTTTTCCGCATATGCGTGCTGAATGATGTCTCGCACATCAACAGGTACAACATTTACTCCAACAAGGTTGCTAAATATAATCTTTATTTACAAGCCAGCTTGGTGGAGTATATTTCCTATTGCGTTCGTTGCGAAATTCTTCTATTTTTTCTTTACAATGGTCGATGAAATCTTCCTGTTTAGATATTTTACGTGCAGTAATTTCATCACTAAATTCTTCATCTCCGCCAACTGATTCTACATAACCAAGAGGTGAATCTTTAGCCAAAGGAACAAATAAAAGTTTATCTGCCTCTGTGTCAAATTTACCACTTCCATTAACTTCATATACCAATAAATATATTTGCCCATGCTTATTTTCAATAAGTGTTGGACCAATAGGAACTCCATTTTTATTAAAAGTAGCTTCAAGATAAGTAAATTCAGACCAAGGACTTTTATATCCAGAAACATCAGCATTATAAATTCTACCATTCTCAAACCAAGCGCCACCAGAAAAGGTGAATCCTTTTTGCGTGCTTTTATATCTATTCTGAGTCACATCATATGTTGACTTAAATAAATAACTCCTACTTAACATATTGATTAGTGTTTGATTTGGTGTACCATTATTCCTAAAACTTGTTGAATCATATTCTCTATTCACATCACCATGTACAAAAACCCCAGTCTCAATTGATTTACTATCTAATAACTCTCCTACATGTATTGGTTCCACATGAATATGTGTTGCACTTGGCCTAATCCTTACACTTAAAAAAGTTTTACTTGGATCTTTTACTTGCAAAATAATTTTATCATTAATCCCACCAAAAGTAAGAGCTTTACTTGGAATAATCTCACTCGCAAATACGCCAGCATTATAATATAAGGTACAAGCCTCTACGTTAGAAGGTATTTCAGAATTATTAAGTATACCTCCATTAAAACCGATATTACCTGGCGTTGGGTCATTCAACGACAATACAAATTTAATATCTGGATTAATTAATCTAATTCTACGGCAAGCTTCCAATATCACCATACACGCCCTGCTATCACCATGAATTACAAATCTGTTTTTACCATGTTGATTATGTTGATCCATTATCTGAGCACAGAGTTGCTGTACTAAGCTTTCTACATTCCTAGCGAGCAAATCAGGACCTTGTTGCATAATAGTCACATTGAAGGGATTATGGTCTAAATTTAATAACTCTTTATAATCATCCTCAACTGCCCCAGTTGCTGGCACAATAAATAAATGATCACACGGATCGATTCGATGTTGTTCATAATGTAACGGGGTATTAAATATACTTAAATTATCTATGCTATTTAGATATTCCTGACTGCTAACTTTTAAATTTTTTACTTGCTCAGATGTTAACCTACAAAGCGGTTCTATAACTTCATATATGTTACCTAGTATGCCTGCCTGTTGATGCAGTAGACTCAATTCAAAACAATCTGGCTCACTCAAAGATTTTTGAATCACTACTCCATAACCAAATTCTGTAAATGGTTTTAGTATTTGTGGCTGAAATTCATTCATATTAATAGATGAGATTCTACTCAAAAGATCATTTCTTAAAAATGAACGTATAGGGAGAGATTCTGCCGTAATGATACCAGGAACACTTAGTAATGAATTTAATATTCTATTATTACAATGCAAATTATTTGTGGTGATATCTTTAGACTCACCCCCAAAGCATCTTTTCATAATTTGAAAAGCCGTATTTTGTAAAAATTTTTGGACACCAAACATGTTATACTTCCTTAATAACCGTAATTTAAATTCCCCCAAGACTAGGTGAAATTTCGTGCGATTCTATTGAATAATTTTGTATGAATTAACTACATAATAATTTCAATCATTAAACATTAGATACTTATTAATTAGCTATAATTTATAAGCATTACATAAATTATTTGATACTTGTTACTTGAGAAATACCCAACAAATTCAAGAATAGGATTGTAGCATATCATATACAGCTTTGTATATGACATTTTTGTGTGGTATTATTTCTTAGAAGCAAAAATTATGTTTAATTCAATACAATTACGCACATTAACAATAAAATAGCTAAATTGACTAACAATATTTCTTAATAGATAATTTTCCGACAAATTTAGCTACATTCACAACTTAACTTTATACACAATAATATTTAGTTCTTAGTGATGTAAATTATATGTTATAATATCTTTTTTTGCGGGTATTATTGATCATTAGCTGAATTACAATTATAGAATGCTATAAAAAATGATTACTACAATTCATATAAACACATTTAAATGTTAGTGATTAATTTTTACAGTCTACAAACATAGAAAGAATAGGATGAATAAAACTAAAATTAATCTATCAAATACGCCAAATAAACATAATCATAAAAATCACAAACATAGCACCCATGAACATAAACCACACAAACACGGTACAAGTTGTCATGATCTTAGCTCTGATCACAGTCATGGTGATGGATTCTGGGATAAATATAAAGAAGTGATACTAAGTATTGCAACAGGCTTATTGTGGCTTGCGGGTCTGATTTTTCACTATACTGGTTCTCCAGCTATCGCAATTATAATTTGGATTCTCGCATATATCCCTGGTGGCGCTGTTACCTTGAAAGAAACCATTCGCTCTTTAATGCAACGAAAATTTAGCATCGAAGGACTGATGATATTTGCCGCAATCGGCGCTGGGCTACTTGGGCAATTAAGTGAGGGCGTGCTATTATTATTCCTGTTTGGAATCGGTCATGCGCTGGAACATTTTGCATTAAATAAAGCCAGACGTTCAATTAAAGCATTGACCGATATTTCGCCGAAAAAAGCGATTATTAAATTAGCTAATGGTGACACAAAAGAAATCTTGGTCGAAGAACTCGAACTAAAACAGGTTGTTGTTGTAAAATCTGGACAAGTAATTCCTTGTGACGGTATTATAATTAGCGGATATTCCAATATTAATCAAGCAGCTATTACTGGAGAGTCAATTCCTGTTGAAAAAAACATTAACGACAATGTATTTGCTGGAACAATGAACGGCGAAGGCTTACTAGAAATTGAAGTAAGCAAATTAGCCAAAGACACTACATTATCTAGAATGTTACGTATGATCACCGAGGCTGAGACTCAAAAATCACCAACACAAATGTTTGCCGAAAAATTTGAGAGAATTTTTGTGCCAATGGTATTAATCGGCATAATATTAATCGCAATTATTCCGCCTTTGTTTGGCTGGCTTACTTGGTCAAGTTCTATATTAAAAGCTATTATCGTGTTAGTCTCTGCATCACCTTGCGCACTTGCATTGGCAACACCTGTTGCTGTATTAGTTGGAATTAGTCGCGCTGCACGTGAAGGCGTTCTAATCAAAGGCGGAATGCATCTAGAAAATCTCGGTAAAATCAAGGCAATTGCATTAGACAAAACAGGTACAATCACACAAGCCAAGCCAGAAGTTAAAACAGTGGTTTGTTTTGATTCTGCTGTCACAGAAAATGAGCTATTGCAAATTGCATATGGTTTGGAACAACATAGTGCGCATCCATTAGCAAATGCGATTGTGCGATATTGTCAGGCGAAAAATATTGCGCCAAGCGAATTAAATAACGTGCAAAATATCAGTGGCAAAGGAATTCGCGGCGAAATTGATGGCAAAGAAATCCGCATTGGTAGTAGTAAAATGTTTGATGTAATTGCACAACAAGTTAATAATGAAATTATCAAAGTAGAACAACAAGGTTGCACAATTATGTTGATTCAATCTGGCGATAAATTCCTCGGTATAATTGGTATTGCAGATGCAATTCGTGACAATATGGAGTTGACTTTGCAGCAGATGAAATTATCTGGTGTAGAAAAAATTATTATGCTAACTGGCGACAATCAAATCGTTGCCGATAATATTGCAAGTACACTACACTTAGACGGCGTTAAAGCCGAATTATTACCCGAAGATAAAGTTATCGCAATCCGTGAACTTAATGCGAATTATCGCTATACTGCAATGGTTGGCGATGGCGTAAATGATGCGCCTGCTATGGCAAATGCAACCGTCGGCATTGCAATGGGTGGCACAAAAACCGATGTAGCGATTGAAACATCAAATATCGTGTTAATGAATGATAACTTAGATAAATTGCCAATTGCGATACAATTAAGTCAGCAGGCGAATCGAATTATCCGCCAAAATCTGTTTATCTCGCTTGGTGTTGTGGTATTATTGGTGATCGGCGGAATTGCTGGAATCACCAACGTAGTTGTCGCTGTTACTATACACGAAGGCTCAAGCTTAGTGGTGATATTCAACGCATTGCGATTACTTTATTTCAAAGCTAAGTTTAATGTAACCACTTAGCAATATCTCTCATATATACAACTAAATGCTGATTATAGTATTCCTTAAATCAATTGTGAACCTTTGAAACAACATCTCGACAAGGGCACTTTTATTATTATCGCTACACCCTTCTAACATTGCATCAAATATAGGCTCAGCTATTATATAGTTCATATTAATTTCATTCGCTGATAACTGAATCAAGTTTGATATAATATCAGAATGATTGTACTCATAGTGTCTAATTAGAATACATATCAGCTCAAAAACATAAAATTCATATTTAGTCATTAAATAATTATTTACATTCTCCAGCACATTTTTAAATTCATTAAATGCAGTAGCCAGATTAGTCTGTTCTACATAACATAGTTCTAAATCAGCTTTATGCGTTTTCAAGAAAGTAAAATATTCTCCTAGTTGCACTTGAGTACAGTCAGTAAACGAACTATTAGAAAGGAATAAAACCTCACGTAATCGCAGAAATTTATAATCAAGTACCACGCAATTTATCTGAGCAATACCAAATCGCGTTGGAATTTCACCGAAAGAAGTAACTATCCGTGGAAAATCATGCTCTTGTCTACCCCCAAAATAACTTCTTAGATTATTATCTGGAATAGGGTTATGTAAATACCTTATTAATTGCTGAAAATATTTATCTGATGAATCTCTCCATGAAGATCCATCATTACTTGATATAGTAGTAGCCATGTCAAATTGCTCGAATAAAAAATCTCTAACTTCTTGTAATTCATCAGGAATATTTGTCGTAAAATGTGTGTATAATAAAATACCACAATATATTATTGATTCTGTATCTGTTGTATAAAAAAAATAACTAGTTTGTTGATTTAATTTATTCATCATCAATTTTATTTCATACTTATCGCCACAAGTCAGCGTGTAAAGCGTTTTACCTTGACAAAATTTACCTATTCCACAGATTATATTATCTTTTGTATTACGAGAAGTTCTTGCTCCACTAATTACCGCTCTATTAGTTCCCACTGTTGGAAAATATCCCATAATCTTCAATTTCTAAATTCCTTTATAACTTATAATAACCTAATATACTCGAAATATTTGAGTCATAAACACTAGTGTCAACAATTCAAAAACCAAAAACACTCTAAATAGAGGTCGAAATTATAGCACATTTAACTATATTAATTTTCCATATCGCTAATAAATCGTGAATATCTTGCAACTACACGCTTGTATTCAAAATTTAGCGAATTATAAATAATTGCTTCGCCATTCTTCAGGCGCTTAATCTCATCTGGATGAATCAAAAACTCACGGATTTCACGCTTGCTACCCATGCCAGTAGAGCCATCTTCACCAACTTGCGCTGTTAATGACATTGTGCATTTGGTACCAATATTCTGCGCTAATTGTTCAGCATCAGCATTATTTTTGCATTTGTGAATAATAATTATCCCGTGATTAGTATCAATTTCTTGCGCAAGTGACGGAGCATCTGCTTCTATGGTTGACATTCCTTGCGTACCAAGAATGCAATGCATTCCAGCAGACCTATTCCGCGATAAAGTTTGCTTAATCGCATTGGAACTAATTGCCGTAAATTCATCAATTATTAAATAACATTTTTTGTGTCCAATGGTCGCTTCTACCTTGCTAAATATCGCATTAATATCTAAAATAACCATTTCGCCGACCGTCTTAACAAAATTAATAAACGCCCCAGCAGCCAAGCTAAAATGAACCACAGTATTGTTTTCAATAACATCTTTTTGTATATCAATTATCTGCAACTCCGACTTTTCGCTTGTGTCAAAATATTCACCAACTTGCGAATAGTTAAAATTGTTAATGATATTCTTTATACCTTCGAGTTTACCATTTTGCCCATGCGTCTGAAATCTAGCTTGTTGCTCACTAATATCTGTCTTGATTTTTTGCGAAATTCGAATATTACACAATATTTTATTCACCAGTTCCCTTATTTTATCCTCAACCAAATATTCGCCAACCGTGCGTAAATCGATTTTTACTTTATTCAAAATCAATATATGAAATACAAACTGAATAAAACCTTCGTCCAATGCCTGATAAAATGCAGCACCTTGTGAAATAGACTCCCCTTTGCGATTAAGTTCCATCATTTTTTCTTTTAATTCCGTTTGCCCACCAACTGCCAATGGATTGTATGAACATAATTCATATTGCGTGGCTAATTCACCATTCAACGAAAATAATTTAAACTGGCGGTTGTAATGCTTGGCGCAAGATTTAACTTCGTCAATTAATTTCCGTGACCCCTTACCATCAATGATAATCACTGGTAAATTATCTTGAATTGCGTGTTCAATAAAATTATACATAGTGACGGATTTGCCACCACCAGTTGTACCAACCAAAAGCACATGTGTATTCGCGTGTTCATCTGAAATTACGTACGGCAATTTATCGTATGTCACACCAATATTCGTTGCGCCCAGAGGATGTGTGTGTTGCCCCAACTTTGCCGACATCTTGCGTAATATTTTATAATCGTTATCGTCGCTAACAGTGTTATCGCGAGGCTCGGTTGCGACCATTCCACGGAGAATTTTTTTCTCCACAGGCAAAATTAATTTGTAATTAATAAATAACACATACGAATAAATAATAAAAATGAAGTTATTAATCGAAAAAAACCATTCTTTTAACACTGAAAAATGATTGATGCCCGCAATATTATAATCAATCAGAAATAAGCTTGACAATAATTTGATAATCGAATTTAAAATTCCATATTTGCCAACGGAAAATATTATTTCTGTGCTAGTAGAGCCAAAATATGCGTGGAAAAAGTCAAAGAAATTATACCTATAAAATATATAACCGTTGTATTGTACTGAAAAATATTCAAGGATTAAAAAGGCAATGAACATTAAATTCGCCCACAAAAGAAAGAATTTATCGTGAACATACCGCTCTAAATACATTAATGTGAAATAGCCTAATACCAAGCCAATTAGACATGAAATTGGCGACACAACTGCACAAATGGCTAACGCACATAAAAATAATCTGTTTGCAATAGTTAAAATCTTATTGTTTATCTCACGAACCGCACCACTCATTTACTTCACCTAAAAATTATTATTATGGATTTTACAATCCCAGTACTCAATTTTTTAATTTTACTATTATATGATAACTAACTAATTTTTCCGTTCAAAGATTACAAAATATGAGTTTGTACTAATTCAAAAGCTATTTGGCAAAAACTCGCTACGCTCAAACAGTTTGCCAAATTACGCTTTCTTCATTAACAAACTCTATATTTCTACATCATTCAGTAAAAAATGGATTACTTTATTACTAATGCTCATATAATCCGCCTCAGTTAACCCAATAAGCCGCTTCGATAATTCACGTTCACTAATACCCAAAATATTGGCAATTTGAAAGCGTGCTAACCTGCCATCAACCAATTCGAATAGCTTAATCGCATACTTAGCATTAGTTTGCATAATCTTTTCATATTTATAATAAAGTTTTGTAGACAATCCATTCTTATGCTTTAAACTAAGATACGTAAACGACACATTGCAAATACTTTTTATCTCCGTCTTTTTAAAATCTTTATACTTAATAAAAAATTTATTCGCATAATATTGCGCATCTTGAAACGCTTCTGCATTTTGCGATTTAAATTCTCGTAAGCGTTGTTGCACAAAACGTGTATTAATTTTATCCATGCTATTTTTGTTGATATATCTGTATAATGTAGCATAATTAATACCCACAATTTTACTGAATTGCAGCTTATTAATGTTGTATTTTGCACACAACCCATTAATATATTCCGCCAAAGTTTGCTTATTATTTGTCAATTTAATTGGCGCAATTAGCGTTGCCTTATTCTCCAGCCGAATTAAATCCACCGCAATATTTTTACAAATCACGAAAAATTGCTTATCATTAAGCACATTCGCCAGAATATTCTTCTCTAAAATGTGAATTATTAATGTATTTATAAAATCTTCATGAGGTAAATTATATTTATTACTCATTATTTTTAAAGAATTCAAAATGTATAAATTCTTACACAAATCATTAATATTTTTATCTTGATAATAAGTGGTTAATAAATCCTCAATACTCATATCCCAGTTCTCACTTTTTGACTTAATGTTTAAATAGAGAGGATAACTAACTAATTTTTTAGTGAATGATGAAAAAATATAGAGTTTGTTAATGAAGAAAGCGTAATTTGGCAAACTGTTTGAGCGTTAGCGAGTTTTTGCCAAATAGCTTTCGAATTAATACAAACTCATATTTTGCAATCTTTGAACGTAAAAATTAGTTAGTTATCCTATAATAGTAAAATTAAAAATATGAGAGTTTGGATGATTCATTCAACGCACCAAAAACATAATCATCCGCCCAATTATATCTTGAATACGAATATTTCGCTGGGTCGCGCCCAATAAAATAAACCAGATTACCATTCACGCCAACCCAATTATGCACAACCGATAATTCTACTAGCTCGATAATTTCCCTAATGCTAATGCCCAACATAAAATGTAAATCACGTAGCATATCGTTGTAATTCGTTGAGATATTGATATATAAATATTGAGAAATTTTAACCAAATTGGTAGCAAGATTCCCCGAAAAAATAAAATGGATTTCGCGGATAAAAGTGCGTGGCAATGATTTTTGCTGGCTTTTAAAGTTTGTATATACGCCCGTTTGATAGAGGCTGTAAATACATCGTAAACGCAACAAAAGCGGACGAATTTGCAGGTAATTACAACAGTGAACAAAATCATTCTTCGCGATTCCATCATGCATCAGCCAAGAAAGCGATTTCGTACGCGCTAAATCGCTACTACTCTTATTTATAATCGTTTTGCAGTGCTTGTACATCAACTTAACATTGGACAGTTCATCGAAATTGAATCCATCTATCAACAATAACGGAATCTCACTCATTGTCTAGGCAAAATCTCTCATACCAGCTAGGAATCTCCAATATATGCGCGGTTCTAGCTACTTTTTTACTAGTGCGAATGTTGGCATCGTGAAAATAGTTCGATCGTGTATAAATGTATTTCTGCATGAATGATTCCAACTCATTTTCAGATAATTCATTCTCCAGAACTTCATTCTTCCAGCGCCCTTGCACAAAAATCGGTTTTCCCACAAATAAACGATTCATAATCGCCTTAACATCTTTGCCATACACTCGAACAACGATGTAATTGTTATTATCTTCCAAAATATTGCCATCTGCATCATATTTACACGGTAGATAATTTTGCAATAAATACACAATTAGACACTCGTAATTAGTTTGCTTTTGCATATTAACTTTGAAATGATAACCTGCAACTATACCAGAAATGAAGACTTGATTAGCAATTTGCGCAAATCTAGAGTCTTTAATTTCCATAAATTCTTCTAATTCATCTACGGTATTTATTTGCGCAGTTGTCGGCTCATGTTTCGCTAGACTTCTAAAATATTGTAATTGCTCATTTTTTTCTTTTTTGCTGGGAATTTTTTTATCTATAATACTCGGAATATCAATATATTTAATAGTTGCATGCATTTGATACAATTGTTGACCAGCAAAATTAAATTTCGTCGACTCAATATTGGTGATTAATTTAATTTCTGCGCCAATATCATATTTATTAGCAAGAACATTGCTCGAAGTAAATTCAATCCAATGGGCTTGATTTTCTGGATCAACACTATTGGTTGCAAATATTTTGGTACATAATTTTCCGTTACGATCAATATTCTTACGCTCCATGATAGTACCGGAAAAATATGAGATATTAAGAAAAGCACCTTCATAACTATAAGTGTTTGGACTGCCGATATAATCTTTTGAAATCATTAATTAATTCCTACTTTAAAACTCCATCACCATTGAGGTTTTTCACTCGCGGGCTATATTTTAGCAAAAATTTATTTGCTATGTATAAATTTAATTAGCAATTGCATGAATTTATTTAGTATAAAAATTTGACAATCAAGCGCATAGAATGTACAATGTAGCACTGAATCTACAAAGAATTATATAAGGAATTGTCATGTTCACTGGAATTATTCAAGAAATCGGCACAATTAAATCTGTTGAGGTAATCAATCAATCCATGCGTATATCCATTGGCGCAAAAGACATTCTTCACGATGTAGCTTTGGGGGATAGCATCGCGATTAATGGCGTTTGTCTGACTGTTGTTGATTATACTGAAACACAATTTAGTGTTGACATTATGCCTGAGACATATTCTGCAACAAATTTAGCCAAATTAAAAGTTAATGATGTGGTAAATCTGGAAAGTTCATTACGAGTTGGCGGCAAATTAAGCGGGCATTTTGTGACTGGACATGTTGATGGAATGGCTACCATTGCCAATATCGTGACCGTGGATAATGCAGTTAATTACACATTGCAATGCGATTCTAATTTAGTTAAATATTGCATCCATAAAGGTTCGATTGCCGTTGATGGAATTAGCCTAACTATTTTTGGGCTGTCGGATAATACTATTAATCTGGCATTAATCCCTCACACCGTAAAACATACAATCCTTGGCGCCAAGAAGATTGGTGATCAAGTGAATATCGAATGCGATATGCTGGGTAAATATGTTCTTGCTGCTCAGGCTACATCACATGTTTAATACTATTGATGATGCAATAACAGCTTTACAAAATGGTGAAATAGTAATTGTTTGCGATGACGAAGATCGCGAAAACGAGGGCGATTTTGTTGCTTTAGCGGAAACAATTACACCTGAAATAATAAATTTTATGATTACCCACGGACGCGGTTTAGTATGTATGCCAATTGCGCAAGAATATGCTACAAAATTAAATCTATCCAGAATGGTGATTAATAATACCGACAATTACAACACTGCTTTTACAGTGAGCATTGACCACATTTCTAATACAACTGGAATCAGCGCCATGGACAGAGCAACTACTATAAAAATGGTTTTGGACAATAAAATGCAGGCACATGATTTTCGGCGTCCAGGGCATACGTTCCCCCTAATTGCGATGGATAACGGCGTGCTTGAGCGCATGGGACACACCGAAGCCACGGTTGATTTAGCCAGGCTCTGTAATGCGAAGCCAGCTGGCGTAATTTGTGAAATTATCAACAACGACGGAAAAATGGCGCGGCGCGATGATTTATTCCGCTTAGGAGAACTTCATAATCTCAAATTAATTACTGTCAAAGACTTGATTAACTACCGACTTAAAAACGATAATAATAGATAACACAACAAGGATAGACTCTTTATTGCTGTTAGGATGTCAATTGAGTATTAGAAACAGAATGTCGTCATGTATATGAATTTATACAAAAGAGACGCTGTGACAACATAATCATTTGATAAACTAAACAATAACGTAGGTCTAATCCTTGTTGGTATATGTACTAGTGTAATTTAAAAGTTAAAGCATAGACTCAAATAGTTTCATCATACTTAAATTCTACTACGCGCCTAATCTATTATTAATAGATGTCGTCACTTGTATAATTCAATTATTCTGAACTTATTTGAGTATAACAAAATTACTAAAAACATCAATTTTTAGACAGTTTTTTAGCCTTTGCCATCAACTTCAACGAAACATATTGGCAACAAGCAAAGCCAATTACAACGACCAGACCTTTTTCAAATCCAGTGATATTAAAGCCCAAATAATTAATTCCACCAAACGCCCAAGAAAGTACATTGAAGCGTTCAGCTATAATTTTAACCGTTTCATAACAGTTAGAATCTAATTTTAATTTATTCCATATTGTTTTTATAGACATAATCATCATTCCCTAAAAATGGCTACTTTAATCAACCTTATGGTTATTAAAATAACCATAAGGTCAATAAAAAGCCACCCAAAAGGTTGACGAACAATCTATAAAATATAGATAATGTTCATATATATAAACGTAATTATTTCTATTTTATAGAGATTTAATATAAAATAATGCTAATTAATACATCTAACAGACTGAAATAATTAATTAAATTATTTTTAATTTTAATATAAATTTATCAATCATAAAACTTATAACTAAAATCGTCAAAAACTTAACATATTGATTTATTTAGAATATAAAAAATTCTATTTAATACTTTTTTATCACCATAGACGTTATTTTTACTGAATATTTATATAAATAAAATAACTTAAAAAAGTGGGGACTGTGTTGATAAAACATCATATATGTTATAATCATTACCGATAAAGACAATAATAACCCGAGAGTTAATTATATGATAAAGCTGATACGTGACTTTTAGCTATTGAATATACAATAAATAATCTTTGAAATAAAAAGTGAGATAATCATGATCTGCACAGTAAGAACCAATATTGAGTTCGAAAATATTTTTGGAATAGGCCGGTTGGCGACTTTTTACAATTTATCTGATGAAAAAGAACATATTGCGCTAATTTATAAAGACGCGGAGAAAAACAATTGTCCACTGGTACGCATACATTCGGAGTGTTTGACTGGTGATGTATTTAAATCAGCACATTGTGATTGTGGCGATCAACTAAATGAATCATTAAGCACATTACACCAATTTGGTGGAATTCTATTGTATCTACGCCAAGAAGGACGCGGCATTGGACTTTATAACAAAATTGATGCATATGCATTGCAAGCAAAAGGGATTGATACATTCAAAGCAAATGAAATCCTAAATTTCCCACAAGATTTAAGGAGTTTCAAAGTGGCAGCAGAAATGCTACAAGCATTAGGCGTAAAACAAATTAAACTGCTGACAAACAATCCAAATAAAGTTGCTGAACTAGAAAAATATGGAATTAAAGTTATTAGCGTAATAAACACCGGAATTTTTGAGAAAAATAAAAATCGACAATATCTATTAGCCAAACAAGAAATTGCGGGGCATAATATCTATAATGAATGAAACCGATATACATTTTATGCAATTAGCCTTAGCAGAAGCAAAGCGTGGGGTCTATACTACCGCGCCCAATCCAAATGTTGGCTGTATTATAGTAAAAGATAAACAAATTATTGCGAGCGGATTCCATCACCATAGTGGTGGCGCGCATGCAGAAATTGACGCCTTATCTAAATTAACTCACGAAGAAATAGAAGGCTCAGAAATATATATAACGCTAGAGCCGTGTAGCCACTTTGGCAAAACACCACCATGCGTTGACGCGCTAATAAAAGCCAAACCAAAGCGTGTAATTATTGCTTGCATGGATCCATTTCCGCTCGTTTCTGGTCGTGGAATATCCGCATTGCAATCAGCAGGAATTCCCGTCACTCTTGGCATTTGCGAATCAGAAGCTCTCGAATTAAACCGCGGTTTCATGAAACGTGTAAAACATGGAAAACCATGGGTCACATTAAAAATAGCCTCATCATTAGATGGTAAAACGGCATTAAACAATGGGCAAAGTAAATGGATAACTGGCAATGTCGCTAGGACTGACGCGCATTATTTACGCGCTAGTTCTTGTGCTATTATCACGGGAAGTGGCACCGTATTACAAGATGACCCGAGCATGACAGTTCGCGATATTGACATAATTAAAAACCCGTGGCGTATAGTCATTGACGGTGATTTGCAAACTGCAACTACAGCGAAAATTTACCAAAGCCACAGCAATGATTGTGACAATACGCGAAAAATTATTGCAACGACAATAAAATCCCCCGACAGCATTAACAAATTCACAGAAGCAGGTATTACCGTATGGAATGATATTACCCTCCCAGCGACTCAAAAAATTAATCTAAATGCTTTATTGACACGATTAGGTGATCACGGTTGTAATTACGTAATGCTTGAGGCAGGTCCTCACTTGAGCGGCGCATATTTAGCAGAAAATCTAGTTGATGAGATAGTGATTTATATGGCACCATGTTTAATCGGCAACACCGCAAAAAGCATGTTTATATTGCCTGAAATAAACGATCTCATCAATAAACATATGTGGCAATTTATTGATGTAAAAAACATTGGCACCGATATTAAAATAACGCTACGCAAACCAGTGTAAGTTTAATCAAACTTAAAGCCATTGTTAAACTTAGTATGCAAGACAATAGGAATCATTTTTGGCATGGAAAAAATCTTCCACCAATTATGGCACTTGCCAGTAACACAAACCCAATGCCAGAAATATTATCTGTAAAAAATGAATTTTGCAAAGTGATTATTGCATACGCAACAGCTAATATTATTGCAAGCCATTTCTCAGGCGCCGGCAATCGTCTGGATTGATAACAAAAGCTTAAAATAACCGCAATTAATGATAAAATTCCAACCACGCCAAGCTCAACACCCAGCCACATATAGTCATTATGCGGATTTCCTGAAACCAACAAGCCACCTCCAGCATTTTTAGGACCGTTATTTCTACTCACATAATCTTTGTAACTCATGGCAAAACTGCCAGTCCCATGCCCGAAAAATGGCGCTTCTTTAATCATTAATGTACTTACTCGATGGAATTCCATGCGCACACCAACAGGCGTATCTACAGTGCCACCATCTTTAAATGAAGTGACATTTTCTTGAGCTTGTGTCATTCGTGCTTTAATCGTTGGAGAACTAAAGTATACAACTGGAACCAGTAATACCAATATCGCTGAGATAATTATCCCCTGCTTTAGACGCCACTGCAAAAACACCAACGCTAAAATAATGAATACCATAATCATACCAGTTCGGCTATCGGTTATAAATAATACGTCGACAATACAAAGTAATACGACAATAACCGAAAATATCACGTATTTACCGGAAATTTTCTTAGATAATATCCCAGCCAGTAATCCAGCCATTAACAATAAAATAAAACTCGTATGATAAGTATGTGATCGAAATACCGTCCAAGCGCCACCCGAATGCGCACCTTGTAGTATTGGATAATTGATTAACCACGTAAATAATGACAATAATAGATTTATTCCAACAGCAAACGCGAAACCAATAATTAATGCACGTCGATATGGCGAAAATAAAAATATCGCGACAAATATTGGTACGAAAAGGTAATTACGCATCTTAACCAACATACGAATAATATCAGCAGAAGGTGCATTACTCCACGTAACACCCAATATAAATAATATATATAATATAACGCAACACAACACAAATGGCTGTTTTAATGTAGATAATATTTGCTTTCTAATGCTCACCATCAATAAAGCAACCACCAACAATAGGCTAGTTGCAATATTTTCTAACGCAGTTGAAATTGGGATTGAAAAACCCGATAAAAAAGCTAAGCTGATTAACAACTTAGCTTGCCACGATGATGTATTGATCTCTAACTCACTCATATATTATCCCTATTCATAATCTGTAATTACTTCACAGTGATGTTTACAATATACAGAATAATTAATTTTTACCGATTTTGTAATAACTCATGAGAGAAAAATTAATTATTCTGTATATCCAAATACTTCAAGTGCAATAGATTCAGTATTATTTTCTTATCAATTTATAATGTTTTTTTGATAGATCTATTCCACCTAATATTTTTTCTAAAAAAAGCATAAACCGATGTTTCTTTTCTCGCTTACTCAATTTATACTGCAAATTTGGTTTAAATGCTTGTTCTGCATCTGTTTTTAACCAGTTCTGCACCACCGCTGGATGGGTTCCAGTAAATGTTTTCAACGTCGAAGAATCTACATCTGCATATCCATCAAATGAGCGAGGCTCATGCCCCCAATAAGTTGCTACTTGCCGATTTTTTTCTTGCATATTAGCGATCGAACGCACATGTCCGTAATGATACAAATGGCAACCAACATTCGCTGCACGTGGATATATTCCACGCTTATTTTCATTCATTATTAACCAAAATAAGCCATCTGGCGCCCAACTGCGCACACTATTACGAATTATCCGTGGTGCTTTCCGATACCAGCGCGGTGAATAGGCATATAAATCTGAACAGCCATAAAAATGATAATAGTCAAAAACCAGTGCCTCCACCTCAAGATCACCTAAGTATTTCGCCATTTGTGCACGAATTATTGGCACATCTTTTTCATGAATTACTTCATCGCCTTCAAGATAAAATGCCCAATCTCCAGTACAATTAAACTGCGCTATCATTTTTTGTTGCGCATAAACATAACCTCGATCGTGCATTTTGTCATTCCACGTAGTTTCAATAATTCTCAATCGCGGATCTGAAATCTCCTGCACGCGCGCTAAAGTATCGTCGTAACTTTTGCCTAACGCAACAACAACTTCGTCGCACAACATAAGTAGTGACTTCAAACTCTCTATATATGGATACCCAAGAACTGTTCCATTTTTAATAAACGTGAAACCACTTACTTTCATTATTGCGTCTCGGTTGTATCAGAGCTCGCATTTGTTGTAACTTCTGTATCTGTAGCTGTTTCTGTACTCGAAGCTGACTTTGTGACCGCTCTTTTTTTCGGCGAAACGATCATAATTGCATTGCGTCCTTCGACTTTTGGTCTTTGTTCAATAACAACATCATTAATCAAATCTTGTTCTGCGCGTTCTAAATAGCGCAAACCAAGTTCTTGATGTGCCATTTCACGACCACGAAACTGTACGACAAATTTTACTTTATCGCCATCTTCCAGAAATCGTTTGGCATTTCTCATTTTAATTTGATAATCATGATCATCAGTTACAGGACGTAACTTTATTTCTTTGACATGCACTTGCTTTTGTTTCATTTTTGCCTCATGAGCCTTTTTTTGCTCACGATACTTAAATTTGCCAAAATCCATAATTTTGCACACAGGCGGATTTGCATTCGGCGAAATTTCCACCAAATCTAAACCCAATTCCTCGGCTTTTCTCATCGCCTCTCTAATTCCAACGACACCAAGTTGCTCGCTTGTTTCATCAATAACCAAACGAACTTGTTCTATGTTTATCGCAGAATTTATGCGAACTTGTTTTTCAGCGCTAATAGCTTAACTCCTTAAATTTATTTTAGTATATGAGATGCGAATTCACTCACACTCATAGCACCAAGATCCTGACCATTTAAACAACGTACAGTAATCTTATTTTCTTCCATTTCTTTATCGCCAATTACCAATAAATATGGAATTTTTTGTAACGTCTTCTCGCGAATTTTATATCCAATTTTTTCATTACTCAGATCAATTTCCGCACGTAACCCAAGAGACTTTAATTCCTCATGCACGATTTTAGCATACTTTGACTGTTTATCAGAAATATTTAACACAATAACCTGGATTGGCGCTAACCATAAAGGGAATTTCCCTTCATAATGCTCAATCAAAATCCCGATAAATCGCTCCAAAGACCCACAAATTGCACGATGCAACATAACTGGAGTTTGCTTACTTCCATCTTCGGCGATATATTCCGCGCCCAACCGTGTTGGCATCGACAAATCTAATTGCACAGAGCCAGTTGTCCACAAGCGCCCAATACAATCACGCAACACAAATTCAATTTTAGGTCCATAAAAAGCGCCCTCACCAGGCATTAATTCCCACGTTAATCCTTTTGCATCTAACGCATCGGCTAATGATTTCTCAGCGTAATCCCACACGCTATCATCACCAATTCTCTGTTCTGGTCTAGTCGATAATTTAACCAAAACATCATTAAACCCAAATTTATTATACACTTCATATAACATTTCAGTAAATCGTTCAACCTCACTTTTTACTTGCTCATGCGTACAAAAAATATGCGCATCATCTTGCGTAAATCCGCGGACGCGCATTATCCCGTGCAGTGCACCTGAGGCTTCATTTCTATGACAAGAACCAAATTCCGCCAAACGCAAAGGCAATTCTCTATAACTGGTAATTCCTTGCTTAAAAATCTGCACGTGACACGGGCAATTCATCGGCTTAATTGCAAATTGACGTTCATCTGATTCTAATGCAAACATATCCTCACGAAATTTCTCCCAATGTCCCGACTTTTCCCACAAACTGCGGTCAACAATCTGTGGCGTCTTAACTTCTTGATAATCGTATTTCTGAAACATTGTGCGCATGTACTGTTCAACAACTTGCCAAATTCTCCAACCATTTGGATGCCAAAACACCATTCCAGGAGCCTCTTCTTGCAAATGAAATAAATCCAATTGCTTGCCGATTTTACGGTGATCACGCTTCTCGGCTTCTTCTAACATGGTCAAATAATTTTGTAATTCTTCCTTACTTCTCCATGCTGTACCATAAATTCGAGTTAACATTTCGTTATTGGAATTGCCACGCCAATATGCACCCGCAACTTTTGTCAACTTAAATGCACGCAATTTGCTGGTTGAAGGCACATGCGGTCCACGACATAAATCTGTGAAATCACCTTGTGTATACAATGAGATAACCTGCTCTTCAGGAATTGCCCCAACTATCTCAACTTTATAACGTTCACCAATCGAGTCAAAATATTTTATTGCATCATTCCGTGGCATTTCTTTGCGTTCAACAGGAATATTTTGTTCCACCAAATGCTGCATTTTCTTTTCTATAATAGCTAAATCATCCAATGTAAATGGGCGCTCATAACTAAAATCATAGTAAAATCCATTGTCTATTACTGGACCAATTGTTACTTGCGCGCTTGGATACAATTGCTTGACCGCCTGCGCCAACAAATGTGCCGTGGAATGGCGAATAATCTCTAACCCAGCATCATCTTTATCGGTAATTAATTTTAAAGCACAGTCGTGCTCAATTGTGAAACTTACATCAACCGCTACATCATTTATAACACCACCTAATGTGGATTTTGCAAGTCCTGGGCTAATACTTTTTGCAACATCTAATACAGTAAGCTCCGCCTCAAATTCTCGCACTGCGCCATCAGGTAAAGTAACTTTTAACATATCCATTCCTTGTGATTTATATACTCATTGTTTGGAATTATCGACACACTAATCCACAATTCCAAACACTCAAAGCACATTTAAATTGTATTTATTTTAAGCATAATGTGCATAATTTTAACACAAATTTCCAATACGTGTTCTAGCTTTTACAAAAAATTCTTTAATTTTGGTTAATAATTTTTGGATGATTACAAATCCACCTTTTGTAATTCATGAGATAATAAATTACATAAAAAAAGACTAAGTATTTGATTTGAATTAAATTACAAAACTAAGTTCACCAGATTAATACACACAAAAATGTTATAGACAAACACTAGCAAAATAGATTATAATACATAATATCTTTAACAATAAAAGGGAAGATCGGCAGTGAGGTGCATTCATCATATTTAACATTTTACACTGTTAGATAAATATTACAGCCAGATTACTTACTTTTTATTGAATATACAAAACATAGCAAGAAACACTAATTTCGTAATAAATAAGATGCATCACTTCAGAGTTTTATTAACAAAGAAAGCGTGATTTGGCAAATAACTTGAATACAACGAGTTTTTGCCAAATACCTTTCAAATTATTACAAACTCAAATTTTGTAATCTCTAAACGAATAATATTCATGCTACGTTCAAACAAGTACAAAATCATTGAATTATACAAGCAACAACACTGACAAATAATGGGTTGGCGGCATCATAAAATTCAATGATTTTGTACTTATTTAAGTATGTAAAATAAAAAAGTAAGATTGGAGTAATCAATATGCATTAAAAATAATTTCTAGAGAATATAAAGGATAAGACGTGTACAATTATACTTTGGTAAAACCACATGAATATACTGAAAATCAAATTCGCTATATAAATGAATTAAAAGAATCCATAAATGTCGTGGCGCAACACTCAAAGATCTTATTTGGCATAAAAGATGTAGAGTCTAGACACATAATTGCAACAGATTACTATGCCACGTGCATAGGATTCAACCACGCTCAGGAACTTGTTGGCAAACTTGACCATGATACTCCGTGTTCTGATGTATCGCTACTTGCCGACACTTATCAACAACAAGAACAATTGCTTTTAAAAAGTACTGCACCACAGTCAATAACCACATTAAATATACTAAACTATAAAGATGGTTTAAAGGCCAGAATTTTCAATAAATACCCATTAATTCATAAGCAAAGTAATTCGATATTAGGAATTGTTTATCATGGATATGATTCAAATATCTCACATCTAATCAATATTCTTGCGAATCCAAATCGTACTATAAAACCAAGCCATAACACCGATAAATGCAAAGAAATTTTGACTACTTATGAGCAAGAAATATGTTTTCTACTTTTATTGGGATGGGATCATAGTCGTATTGCTACATATTTAAACAAAATTCATCCAGACAAAGAGAATAGAAGTACGGACACTATTATAAAAAAACGTATATATATATATATGCAAAAAATTAAACATCATGTTAAATGACGTTGATGCATTACGTGATTACCTAATAAATGCTGGGTTTCAACATCATATTCCACAAACCCTTTATGAACCATGTATTGGAACTTATATTATTGAAATTACGCCACTCGCTTCATAATGCGCACTAGGCGTTGGTATTCAGTTCATCTCTTCAATATATACTCTTTATAGGGTAAATGCCTAATTTTTTCGTTCAAAAATTAGGCATTTATAGTATAGCTACTTAAGCATTCAGTAAAGTGTGAAAACTAAAGTAAGTTTCACACAAAAAACCTCAACAATTATCAAAAATTCAAACCTACAAAATAACTAAAAAACACCATATAAATCAATTAGTTAGACAAACGTTGTAAGAACCACAAGAAATTTAGTCAAAATAGCTGTTAAAATATTACTAATTATAACAATATGTTGCGTGTAGCTCCAATATATTGGATCTAGATATTTATTATTAATTCATGTACAATTACACTCTGCACTTCATTTTGCCTTCGACTATGGTTCGAAGATGAAAATGTCAATTTTTATGAAGGAGACCTATGGTAATTGGCGCTTAATTTTATACAAAATACTGATTGTTTTTATGCCAATATAAATAATCATACGTAACCTTACGGTGCTTTACACGTTATTACAGAGACGTGTAAAGTATCTAAGTGTTTAATTTAAATATAATATTCAATAGGTAAAGGTTATGATAATTTAAATGTTAATACTTCTATGATAACTTGTCAACTATATTTTGCTAAATAGTTAAAAAAATATCAA
>CAYWWJ010000007.1:0-27045 GCA_964462055.1 uncultured Neisseria sp.
AAAAATTTAATCAATATTCAATTATTTAATTGAGGAGGTTATCATACCATCTCAAGGAATTTTCCCAATTTGCTGCTTGTTCAGCATAATTAGGATCAACCATTGCATAACGAATTAAAGTGATTAAATCATCTGCAGATTCTCCATCGCCAGTTATAACATTATCCCCAATTGGTTCAACAAATATAGAATTAGGATTAATCCCATTTGCAGTAGCATTTGCTACTAATTGAGAGGCTAAAGATGAATTTGGTGTCGTAATATAGAGAATCACATTACCATTCCATGGGGATAGGTACTGATTTGTAACGACAACGTTGTTGATATCATTACCTATACTTGCAAATAACTCATAACGATTAGGGTTTGGCGATATATTTCTTGCACGTGGCGGCGTGATATTGCTGTAATTATTTGCATCACGAGTAAATACATAGCTTTGATAACCAAAATATGCTGCATTCGGTGGATAATATACTAATACCATCATAGCATCATTATTATTTAAACGATAAAATATATTTGTTGTAGATTCACCTTGTGGACCCTTATCAAGTAGCTCTGTAGCATAATGTGGATCTACGTAAGATGATTCTACTGGTAATTCTGGAATTATATATGGTGCTGCAGGATTTTGTCCAAAACAGCTATTAAATATAGATATAAACTTAGCACAATCGCTATTTTGCATTAAAAATATACTACCTTTGGCAACTGTGTAATCAGAATTAGATAAATTAGTTATCCATGATTGATATTGTTGCATTGGCGTATAATCAGTTGGTAAAATTATATTAGAATTGACTGATGCGATTGTTGCCGAATTATTTGCGGTATTACAACCATAAATATTAATAGATAGTATTACTATAGTTGAAAAATATTTGATAAATTTGTACATTTTTGCTCCATAAAAGTTAAATAGCTATTTTTGTTAAATATGTAATAATATATTACATATTTCTGCCATGATTATAATAGATTTAAATGAAATTGTCTATAACATTTTTGTGTGTATGTAGCATTAATATACAAAAATATGTAAAAAATCTACAGAGAGATATGATAAAAAGGGACAAGAAACGTTTGTAGATGTGATGCAATATGTTCAGGGTTCAATTCTGAGAGAAAAATACATGTTGGATTTTGTAAATATTGTCGCAAACTTCGCTAATAATGATAAAATATATTCTTAATTTACAAAGAGTATATTTCATGGTTTTTAGTTTTGAAAGTAAAAAACATGCATTATTTTATGATAAAGTCGCATTCTTTACGCGAATGCCGTTTAGAAATGAAAGCGTTTAGTGGAAATGATTACCAGCGTTCGTCTGTTTATATTTTAGATGATGATTTTTATGTTGTAGTTGGTTGTTCACATTTGCCACAAATTAAATTTAATCAAGTGTTAATGTGTCTTGGCGATGGTGTGAATTATAATCCAGCTGAATACAAATATAATGAATTCATGTTAATCGCTTGGGCGACTAGCGAAATTGAGCAAACGTTGCAATGGATTAAATACGAGCACGAGAGTCATTTGATTGAGAATGAAGGGCGCAAATATGGCGCCGTATTGCGTAGTTTTAAGTCGTTGACTGAGACGATGGCGATTATAAATTACACGCCTGATTCATTCTCTGATGGCGGTGATTTTTATAATATTGAGAATGCGTGTAAGCAGATTATAGCCCAGGTCAATTTTGGCGCGAGTATCATTGATTTGGGTGTTGAATCAACGAGACCAAATGCTGTGGCGCTAAGTTTTGAGCAGGAAATGAAGATTTTAGACGAGATTTTACCTGAGATTTTGGCGCTTAAACGTGATTATGGTTTTAAGTTAAGCATCGATACGTATCATAGCGAAAATGTGGCGCGGTTAATTGCGCTTGGGGTTGATATTATTAATGATGTGTCGGGTTGTTTGAATCATGACGCATTGTGTGCAATTCGCGATAGCAGGCAAATATATGTTGCAATGCATAGCTTAAGTGTGCCAGTTAAGCGTGAATTGACAATTCCGTTGGGCACAAACCCGATTGAATTAATACATACTTGGATGTCGAACAAACTTGAGCAATTACTATCGCAGGGGTTTAGTCGTGAGCAAATAATTTTGGATCCTGGTATAGGATTTGGCACAAATCCAGCGCAAGCGTGGTATATATTACGGCATATTAATCAATTATGCCAATTGCCATGTGAGATATTGGTTGGGCATTCACGAAAAAGTTTGTTTACGCATTTTAGTAATATTTCTGTGGCTGAACGTGATCCAATGACGAATTTTGTTTCCTGTTATCTAGCAAATAATGGCGTTGATTATTTGCGTTTGCATAATGTGGAATTATTTCACTCACATATTCTAAGGTTTTAAAACCACTAGAAAGACGCAAGCAATTAAAACTAGCGTTGGATATTCGTTAAATACGCGAAACCACTTGTGTGATTTTGTACTACAATCTTTGGCTAGATCATCCATAAGTTTAAAACACCAAATGTGGTAAATTACAAGCGTACCAACGAGAAATACTTTAATATGTAGCCATATTCCAGCAAAACCAAATCCATGAGCAATAATTTCGCCTGTGATAATGGTAATTACGGCAGATGGTGTCATAATATACCAAAATAATTTATGTTGCATTGTTTTAAATTGATTCTGACTTACTTGATTTTGCGTCATCGAATGATATACAAATAATCGAGGCAAATAAAATAAGCCCGCAAACCAACACACAACTGCAATTATATGTAGAGCTTTTAAGGTTCCATAAATATTGTAGTGACTAAGCGCTAATTCTGGGATTTGTTGCATAATTAATGGTTCCGTTTAGTATATAATAACAGACAATATTTTACCATATATGTTAAAATCTAGTTACATTCGTTGTCTTTGCGTGTTTAATTTAATAATTTGTAATCAAACAAGTTCAAAATAATTGAATTAAAAAATTGAGGACTCGGGTTTAGGAGTGTAGTGAAATTCAAGTATGATGAAACTGTTTGAGTATATAGGAAGAATAAATGCACCCAACCATATTAGAAATTGATATTAAACAATTTATTGAGAATTTAACCCTAATTCGCAGCCAAATTGGCACGACAAAATTTTGTTTGCCAGTAAAGGCAAATGCTTATGGACACGGCTTGTGCGGAATATCTAAAATCGCTGAGCCATATGTGGATTATTTAGCTGTTGCTTGTTTAGATGAGGGTGAAGAGTTGCGCAATGCTGGTATTACGATTCCAATTTTGGTATTTGGCGCATTTGATGAAGCGCAAATTAGCGGTCTAATTAGCAATCAATTGATAATCACGATTTCGTCAAATTATAAAGCACAATTGCTTGTTGATTATTGTCGACAAAATTCGCTAACTGCGCAGGTGCAAATTAAAGTTGACACAGGCATGAATCGTGTTGGCGTGCGTCAGGATAGCGCTTATGCATTGATTGATTACGTACGAAATAGCAATGTATTGGAGCTAGTTGGTGTATATTCGCATTTTGCTAGTAGTGAGGAATTGCATTCAGCCACAACATATCAGCAACTAGCGGATTTTATGCCAATTGTGAATTATGCTAAAAAATGTAATCCGCAAATTATTTGTCATATTGCAAATTCAGGTGCGTTGTGTAATTATCCTGAGAGTTATTTAGATATGGTGCGCCCTGGAATTTTAAGCTATGGCTATTTCCCGAATGTTGATTCACAATATAATAATTCCATTTTAGGTAAAATTAAGCCATGCTTGAGCCTGAAATCGCGAGTTAGTTATTTCAAAGTGGTTATGGAGAATTCAGGAATAAGTTATAATCATTTATATATTACAAATGAGCAAACGCGCATAGTGACAGTGCCAATTGGTTACGGTGATGGCTACCGTCGTTGCCTATCTAATGTTGCGCCAGTTTTGATTAGGGGTAAACGGTATAAAATTGCTGGTACCGTATGTATGGATATGTTTATGGTAGATATTGGTGCGGATGGTGAAGCATATGTTGGCGACGAAGTTGTGTTGATTGGGTGCCAGTTTGGAGAAGAGATTTTGTTGCAACAAATCGCATCTTTGTGTAATACAATCAGCTATGAGATTTTATGCGGATTCAATGAGCGTATTCCGCGAATTTATAAATAATTGTACAGAAATTGTATGGTTTATGCTATAATAATCGTTTCGTGTATTATAATTAATCTATACTCTAGGTGTTTAATTCGTGGATGATAGTGTCGTTATGACAAAGTCCAAATCAAAAACAAAGAGTATGAACCTTCCTCTTTGCCAAAAGCATGGGCAAGAGGTCATTTGAACCGTAAGGAGTATTCATGCGTCATTATGAAATCGTTTTCCTTGTCCACCCAGATCAAAGTGAACAAGTCGTAAATATGGTTGATAGATATAAAAAATTAATCGCTGATAACGGTGGACTAATTCACCGATTAGAAGATTGTGGGCGTAAACATTTAGCGTATCCAATTCAAAAATTACACAAAGCTCATTATGTAGTAATGAATATCGAATGCAACAATGTTGTGCTAGATGAATTAAGTCATGCGTTCAAATTTAACGACGCAGTATTACGTAATATAGTAATTAGCAAGAAATCTGCAGTTATTGAGCCATCTTGCTTTATGAGAGATGAAAAAGCTAAATCTTTAGTTTAAAATGTTAGTATCTAATGAAGTTAATTTAAGTGGCACGGTAAGTCGTTGTTATCCATTAAAACATACGCCATTTGGGTTACCAGTGGTTTCGTTTGTTCTTGAGGGTACTTCAACGCAGATTGAGTGCGGTTTGGAACGCCAAGTAAAACATGCAATTTATTGCATATTGGTTGGCGATAAAGAGACGGCAAAAATTGACTTGTTGGGGCGAATAATATTAATAAAAGGCTTTTTAAGCAATAATAAAGATAAGCAAATTGTATTACATGTTAAGCAATTAACATTTTTGGATAAAGGAATATAGAAATGTCACGTCAAATTTTAAAAAAGAAGAAATTTTGTCGTTTTACGGTAGAAAATTTTACTGAAATTGATTATAAAGATGCAGAACTTTTAAAGAGTTACATCTCAGAAACTGGGAAAATTATCCCATCACGTATTACTGGTACATCAGCAAAGTTTCAACGTATGTTGTCAACTGCGATTAAGCGTGCTAGATACTTAGCATTAATTCCATATACTGATCAACACTAAAGGATAAAATCTCATGCAAATAATATTATTAGAAAAGGTTGTTAATTTAGGCAATCTAGGTGATGTAGTTAATGTTAAAAACGGTTATGCGCGCAATTTCTTAATCCCTGTTGGTAAAGCTAAACGTGCAACTCCAGCTAATTTAGCAGAATTTGATGCTAAAAAGGCAGATTACGTGCGCAAGCAAGATGCTGTATTAGCAAATGCTCAAGATCGTCATGCAAAAATTAACGATCAAGTATTTGTTGTTTCAGCAAAAGCTGGTGTGGATGGTAAATTATTTGGCTCAATTACGTCTTTTGACATAGTTGAAGCGGTTAAACATTCTGGTGTTGAAATTACAAAAGCTGAAGTTTCATTGCCAAATGGCCCATTAAAAACTATTGGAGAATTTGAAGTTAGTGTTTTGTTACATCATGATGTACATGCTAAAATCAAAATCAGTGTTACACCAGATGCAGTGTAACAGTACGCTTGGTTATTAGTTGGGTTTTAGAATATATTTGAGAAGCTCCCATATAGAGCTTCTTGAATATTGGGGCTACTAAGTTTAAAGGTTACTGTTTAGATCAATTCCTGGGTAGTAACGTTTAAAATTTCTGTAGATAATTAAAATATTTCATGCATTTATACTCAAACAAGTTAAAAAATAATTGACTTAAACAAGCGACGACATCTATTAATAATAGGTCAGGAGCGTAACGAAACTCAAGTATGATGAAACTATTTAAGTATATTTATTTATAAAGTGAATGAATTATGTACTATTTAGAAAATTATAAACGTCTCTCTGACTCTATTCTTTGGGACATGCAACGTAAATTTTTTTTAAAACACGGTATCGAATCTTGGAATAATAAAGTTCCATTTTACGTTACGAGCAATCCATATATTGCATATAGCTATGCAGAAGTTGTCGCAGGGCAAATTCTCGATCTGAATTCTCAAGATAAATTAAACAAATCTCCATTGTATATATTGGAATTAGGCGCTGGTTCTGGCAAATTTGCATTTTTATTTTTGCGAGCATTAGAGTCAATTTTGAGTGTTTATGGGTTAGAAAATACTAATTATTGCTATATTATGTCTGACTTTGATACATTTTCTTTCGAATATTGGGCGGATAATCCATATCTTCAGGATAGGATCGATCAAGGTAAACTAGATTTTGCCGTATTTGACTTGGAGTTTTCCGATAGTTTGACATTGCATTATGCAAATAAGCCACTAGTTGTAGCTGATTCGCCATTAATTGTAGTGGCTAATTATGTGTTTGATAGCGTTAGGCATGATTGTTTAGTTATTGAAAATGGCAATTTATACGAGCAAGAATTAAGACCATACACTGAAACTCAAATGAGTATGGAGGAATTAATTCCTAATATGCGTAACAATATCAAATTAGATTTCGCACGTAAATTATTGGATAAACAAAAGATTAATTTTACTGATCATGTGTTGCAACAAGTTGTGCAAGATTATTGTAACGAGTTTTCTAATCTAACACTTTTGGTGCCAATTGTTGGTATTGATGCGATTAATAAACTCAATAAAATCGCTAATGGAGCGCTTTTGGTTATTGCTAGTGACAAAGCTGATACAAAACTGGTAAATGGTAATAATTCAGCGCCACATATTGCCTTTCACGGAAGTTTTTCGTTGCAAGTTAATTTCGACTTTATTGGTCGTTATATTCGCCATATGGGTGGTAATTGCTGGCACCAAACTAGTCCGCATGGGTTAAAAACTATGGTATTCGCCTGTGGATATGAAGCTAAGAGCATTCCAAATACGCTTTATGCAACTAAAAAAATGCTTACTTATTGTGGTCCAAATGATTATTTCGTTTTATATCAACATGCGAAAGCGACAATTGCGCAGTCTAACCTTGAGCAAATTATTGGTATGTTGAAGCTTAGTCATTATGATCCAACCTTTTTTGCTTTTGCTGAGAGTCGAATTATTGAGCTGATTAAAACTGGGAATTTGTCAAGGCATAAAGAAATGCTAGATTGTTTTGATCATGTTGCCAATAATTTTTATTATATGCCAAGCCTGACAGATGTATTTTTCTCATTAGCAATAATTAGTTTTCATTTGAAGCATTACGATGCAGCAATTAAATATTATCAAATGTCGATTCATTATTTTAGAGCAAATTATTCTAAATTATATAATCTGATAATCTGCCATTTAGCGCTAAATGAATATGATATTGCGTTAGAATTAGTTGATAATGCTTTTGATTTTACAGAAGACGGTGAATCTGAATATTCAGAATTACTTGAGCTACAAGAACATATTAAATCACGAATGTAATTTTTAAAAACCACCATATAATTGGTGGTTTTTTGTTTGTGAACAAAATTTTTTAAGAAAAAAATATTTTTTATTCGCTAATGTTCAAATTGTTAAAGTCCTACCTTTGTCTTATATACCAACAAAATTATGTGGAAATTAAACTACAGATTGTTGGTATTTTTATCTGCACCACACAAAAATGTTATATACAGATTAGATAACTCTGTGATATATTTACTACTTGTTATTGGTGTATTTATTACGAAAAACCACAAACGCACATATATTAATTGTTTTTGAAGCTGGGACTTTGTTATATTGATAAAAAAGCTCTTATGTATTGCTTATACACGTAGTCGCTTTTTTGTCAATACTTCGCGCCCCCGAATCAAATGCTGTGAGTGTATAGTTTTAATTAAAGTAATTTAATATACTCAAACAGTTTCATCTTACTTGAATGTTACTTCGCTCCTAACCTATTATTAATAGGTGTCGTCGCTTGTTTAATTTAACTATTTTGAATTTGTTTGAGTATAGCATCAATAGGTATAGTTATATTTAGCAATGGGGAAAAAAATGAGCAGTGTATTACCACAATTTAATAATTACGGCAGATTATCAAACAATTTCAACGGATCTAAGGGTATTTTTAGAGATGAAAGAGTTATACAAAAACAAAGCGCTTTAACTGCGTTGTCAACAAAAATATTCAATCAAGAGAATCGCGACTTTGCACTTGAGGTAATTAGTTACATATTGAGTGGTGATTCATCTTATATCAGTTCGAAATGGACAAGTAATGATAGAAAGAGAATACAAACCTTACAAGAGCAAAGATTTGGGTTATCATCGCACAACACAATGTCTCTATCAAAGTTGCCTAGTTCATTACGATTCTTGTTATTTTTGGCAACTCTGTCGATTTTCTTGAACGAACGCAACAATATTGATATGTCTAATTTAAGTGACGAGAATAAAAATGAGTTCAAATTTTTTTTGGGTGAATTTGTTGGAACGAATTGTAATATTGATGGTATAAATACTCTTCCATTACGCTTGAATGCTTCATTTTTAGATAAGCTAAGAGTTAGAAACGAGGGTGACCAGTTAGTAATCTCATTGCAAGAATATACAGTTAATATTCTAGGTGGTAATAATAGAGTTCATCAAGATAATAATTCTGAATATAAATCTGACGATTCTGCAACTAATTCATTACCAAATCAAATGCCATCGACTCTGCTAAATAAAGAGGTGAATTCAAAAAAACTATTTGGGCCAAATAAACCCTTGCCACAAAAGAAGCCATCTAAAAGTAAAGCTTTTCAAGATATCTATGTTTTCATGTTAAAAATGACAGAAGCTCAACGATTCGAGCTGTTTAAACAACTTGTCCAAGCTGGTAATTCTTCCGATACATTACTTTCTCCAGAAATAAGAGTTGCGTTGGGTGTTTTGGCAAAGTATGAATATGTCGATAAATTGTTAGGTAAAAATAATAAATTTACTAACTCAACAAGTCAAGCACTCTTTTTGTTCTATATTATCTCGGTTGGAATTAAAAATTCTTTTTATGGTAAATTCAACGAACATGGATTTAAACAATGGTTTAGGATAATGTCTGCTAAGACTAAGGTAAATGGTTCTTTTGATGAAGTTGATTATACTCATCTCCCAGTTATTAAAGATAATAACGGTACTGTATCAAATACTGTGGGGTTTAAAATAAGTGGTGAAGGCATAGATTTGGATATAGTGGTCACACCTTATGCTGAGTGTTTAACTGATGCTTTATCAAATCTTCAATTACGATTAAATTATTCAGGTATTCCACTTAATTCCCAGATGGGTTTCTTTTTAAGTATGACGCTCGAGCAATTGAAAGCATTTGTAAATAAAGGGGAACTAACAGATACGAACCCTTTAAATATGAAGGGATTAACTGAAAAGGAATCAAAATCAATTAATAAAGATTGGGATGAATTAAAACGCATATATCCTGCTACATCAAGTGAGAATAAATCGGAGATTACTACAAATCAACCTGAATCAGAACCTGTAGCACCTGAAAACCTTGAAAATAAAGTTAATGAAGAAACTAAACCTAGTTATGAAAGCCTTCAAGATGAAGTTGATGAATTACCAAACAGTGAGGTAAATTCTGGTGGTTTACCAGTATTCCCAGAGGTTCCAACTCACACTCTAAGTCAGGCTGTTGATTTGACAGAATCATTCCCAGAGGGAAAAACACAAGGCAATTCGGTAAATCAAGAATCTACGGTAGAAGAAACAAAAGGAAACGAAGTCATAGAAGTAGTTGAGTCGCAGTCTTTCGCTACAAAACGAGAAGCTATGGATTTAGTGGTGGAATTTCTTAATCAGGGAGGTAGTCAAGCAAATGCTTCTAAAATAATTGATGAGATATTGCTAAATTATTCTGATGCTCGATTAGATATATCTTTTGCAATTCAAGTAATAGTGAATGATAAAGAAGGGTCGCAATCAGTAAGTATGTTAGGTATTCACAACAGCTTGTCTGATAACGCTGTTAAATTATTAATTCTTGCATGTATACGTATATAGGGTAGCAGACTCTTTCCTACAGGTGGCTTATTTGATGAGGATGAGTTTAAAAATAGCCTTAATGAATTGACAGTATTCGCTTGTAAAGATTGTGTAGGTATTTTGTCTATTCCAAAAGTGAATTTTATGAGTGTTTCTTTAAAAGGAATATCAATTTCTATAGATGGGGAAACTTTCCTTATAAAGACATATCCTAACCATAGTAAATTAGTTGATGAAGCTACAAGAAAAACTCAGCAATTAGGTTTATTGGTTAATGCTGGTGTTAATAGATGTATTGTGCCAGATTATGGATTATTGCGTAGCTTATTTGGTAGTTTTAATGCTGAACAATTGTTTGCGTATATTAAAAGAAGCGAGTTACCCGAAAGTAATTCAGATGATACTTATTGTCAACCAGTGTTAGTTCGTGTTTCAGAATTAATTGATGTAGCTAATAGTCTTCGGCTTACTGAACAACCTACACTGAAATTTACGAATAAACAAGATGCTGTAAAATATCTCACTAAGTATTTGAACAACAATAATAATATTATTATTATTGAGATTCATGGAATTGTTAAGGCTATATTAACGAAAAACTATGGTGAACTACCGGGTGATGTACAAGCTTCGCTTTTAGAAATTGCGAAGCATGAAAAGGATAGGTTTGATCAGGCTTTTGGGAAACAATTCACAGGCAGTGAAATTAGGTTCTTAGTTTTTGCCTATATAAGGGTGTTTGGGATAAGAGACTTTAATTGGAAAGATGTACTCTGCTATTTTGAAGAACTGACAGGTATGAGCTTTAGTATAAGCGCAGAAGTGATTCATCTGGGTAATTATCGTATAAGTAGAGATGTTTTGGTTGAAATTGGGGGTCATCAATTTCGTATAAAACAAGATGTTAAACATATTAAATTACGCAGACAATTAGAACAGAAAATTTTGCAACTAACTGCTGAAAAAAATCATCCTAGAACAGGTTATTTTGATCCTAAAATAGAACTTCAGCTTAATGAACATTTATTGGAAATATTAAGTAATGAAGGTGCAACTAATTTAACAAGCGAAATTATTAATATATTATCTGGGTCTAATGCATTCCCTGAAGAAAAATTAAGGTTCCATCTTCGTGATATTTATACTAAAAATGGAAGTGATATTGCAACAGGGTATATTACGGGTTATTTTGAATGGCTTGAAAAATTAATCAGAATATGTCATGGTGCATATATGATGCATGAGTTTTACTTACCATTACCTGTAATTAGGGTGAGTACATTTTTATCAAAATTGACTTTTGATCAGTTATCAAAACTTGCTTCAGGTGAAATAGATTCTGTTAATTTTCCACATGAAGGACCATTTGTTACAACTATCATTTATAGGTTATTGCAGGAGAAACATGGTTCGGATCAAGCTAAGAAATTTACTCATTCAATTCAAGCAGCTATGGATGAATCATACAAGCATAATCGTTTAATTGTTGGTGCAATAAAAGCACTTATTAAACAACGTAGAAGTGAAATGCTATCACCTGCAGAAGAGCAATCACTATTGGTATATTTCAATCGGCGCTCTAATGAAGAATTGTCAGCTTTCATAGATAGTGGTGGAAATGTTGAAATATTGGTACAACAAGATGGAGAATTAGAGCCTAATTTCATTAAATATTTACATAATATGAAAAAAATCATTCCACCTAGCAGAATAACCAATACTTTCGGAGAAAGTAAATCAGGTGGTGTGGATCATACAGGTATGCAGAATATTAAACCTTTTAATCCTCAAGGCGATTATTTCAATAATTTTTTTGAGGACGAATTCGGTATAAGCGGTGGTAATATTCCGCAATGTTTTCCGCAACCTCCATTGATTTTGGAGCAAGAAAATAAACCAAATTCTGTAGATGGAAGCAATCTGATGATTAATACTCCTATTCAGCCTAGTAAAGATAGTAAAGACGATTTTTTTGGTGGTGGATACCCTGAATTTGATGAAACAGTAGGAGGTATTATTACGAAAGCACCATTGCCATCAGCACCTCATGAATCATTATCTAATGAGGTAAATACAATGGTAAGTGAGAAGGAGAAAGAAGGTATTCAGCCATCTGCTCCACCTTATGAGTCTCGGGTTTCTGAAACCGCACAAACTGGTGGATTTTGGGAAAGTATCGTGGGCAGACTTCGTGGGCTATATGAATATGGCGTAACTTCAGATTCCGAGACAACAGCACAAGAAAATCAATCAGAAAATCAATCAAATAATGGCTTTTTTGCTGGAGTTAAGAGTCGAGGTCGTAAATTATTGCAAATGGTTAAAGGTGGAGGTTCGCCAAGATCTGATACACAAATGCCTAGTGGTTCTTCAGATCAAGACAAAAAAATAAAGTATCAACCTCAAGATACTTCGGCTTGGTTGGGCAATGATTCTCCAGTTTTGGTGAATGTGAATGGTAATCAAAGTTATCCATCATCGCAAAATATGCCAACTGTTATTGCTGTGCCGATTCAGTACAATGATGTTGCGTCATTTGGCTATGCTCCTGCACATGATATTCAGCAAATTGATGTTGTTAATGGCCAACAAGTGGTGCCACCATCATATCAATATTCATTACAACAAGCTATGTTGCAAAATCAACAGCTGCTGTTGCAAAATCAAAATCATATGTTTAGAGTATTGTTAGAACAGTGCAACAAGCGAAGAAATATGGGATATTCAGAGCAACTTATTTATCAGTTTTATACTCAAGAAATGTATAGGATAAATCAATCTACTATGCCATTAGGTCAATTGAATCAATGGGGGCAACAACCAACTGTGCCATCGGCGCCATTTGAAGAAGCTGTTGAGCAACATTCATCAGAAGCATTTTTTATAAATAGTGATGTTTCAGCATAAAAAACCCCTAAAATTCCTGTTGCTTACCACTAAGGAGGTAGAGCCAAAATAAGCAATAGCGTTTAAATTATAAGTAGCAATGCTATTTGTAATTTAACGCTATTATTTCCAATATTAAGCATTTGATTCGTGGGCTAGGAACATTGCTACAAAAGTGCTGATAAGTATGAGTAATACATGACAGCTTTTAGTAATGTGACAAAGTCTACGAATTTTGCTATCTTTTATTTCATAATAAAACAATTCCCAATTCCCCCATTTTTCCAAACATGTAGCTTTTGTAATAAAATAAAGTTGACTTTTTAATATAAAATATGTTAAAGTGGTGTATTGTGGTAAAAAGTGTATAATTGTGGAGTAAAAATCATGTTTGGTGGAGTAAGTCATCTCAGTCTTGACCCAAAAGGTCGGATAGCGATACCTGCTAAATATCGTGATGTTTTAGCGGAGACTTGCAATCGCTTGGTTGTAACTCTAGAGTCTGCGCAATGCCTACTTTTATACCCAGAGTCTAATTGGGAGACGGTACGCGATAAAATTCAGCAATTACCAACAGGTTCACATCCACTTGTAAAAAGTTATCAACGGTTAGTTCTTGGTTATGCTGAGAGTATCGAAATGGATAAAACAGGTCGGCTATTATTACCCCTTGCATTAAGAAATATGGTTAAACTAGACAAAGATTTAGTTCTAGTTGGAATGGGTAATCGCTTTGAGCTTTGGGATAATACGAAGTGGCAAGCTGAAACAGAAAAAGCTCTTAACGCTTCATCTGAAGATTTGGCGAGCTTATTAAATGGATTCTCATTGTAGTTATATAAATCTTATTCCGCAATTTTTTATTGAATGTCTAAATAAATAGGACAAATTATAATTTTCTAGTGAATGATGGAAAAATATAGAGTTTGTTAATGAAGAAAGCGTAATTTGGCAAACTGTTTGAGCGTAGCGAGTTTTTGCCAAATAGCTTTTAAATTAATACAAACTCATATTTTGTAATCTTTGAACGTAAAAATTATAATTTGTCCTATGAGGAGTTAAATTAAAAAAGTTAGGACGTAGGTTTATATAAAATAGTTGCAATTAAATTAGGTTTAGGATTACATAAATGTCGCACTATTCAGTATTACTGGATGAATCAATTGATTTATTGGCAATAAAGCCAGATGGAATTTACGTTGACGGTACATTTGGTCGTGGTGGGCATTCGCAAGCAATTTTGGCTAAATTAGGGGTGAATGGGCAATTAATAGCATTTGATAAAGATCCTGATGCTATTGCTTATGCTCACGAACATATGTTAGATAAGAGGTTTAGATTAATACACGACAGTTTTGCTGAATTGAAGCAGCATTTAGCGGCGTTGAATATAAACAAAATTGACGGGATTCTTCTTGATTTAGGTGTTTCATCGCCACAGTTAGATACGGTAGAACGCGGTTTTAGTTTTCGTTTTGATGCAACGCTAGATATGAGAATGGATAATACGCGGGGGCAAAGTGCCAAAGACTGGATTAATCATGCTAGCGAAGAACAAATTGCACACGTATTGTGGCATTATGGCGAGGAAAGATTTTCACGGAAAATAGCCAAAGCAATTGTGGCGAAACGCGCTCAGAAACCAATAGAAACTACAACGCAATTAGCTAGTATAATTAGTGAAAATATTCATGTAAAAGATAAAGCGCAGCACCCAGCAACAAGATCATTTCAGGCAATTAGGATTTTTATTAACAATGAGCTTGGCGATTTAGAAACAATTTTAAATGATATTCCCGAACTATTGAATAAAAATGCGCGGATTGTTGTAATTAGTTTTCATTCATTAGAAGATCGAATAGTAAAACAAGCGTTTAATAATTTATCAACAGCAGAGAAATTACCCAAATGGGTAATGTTGCCAGACAAAGCGCCAGAATACAAAGTTATTGCAAAAAAGATGAAGGCAAGTCATAAAGAACTCGAAGAAAATAAGCGTAGCCGTAGTGCGGTTATGCGCTGTTTGGAGAGGTTATAATTATGTTTAAATTTAATCCTATTTTGCGCGCAACCAATCTGGTATTGTTGGCTGTATTGATAGTAAGCGCATTTTTATTGGTATCAGAACGCTATAATGCACGCATATTATATGGACGAATTGGGAAATTAGAAAACGAAGCAAAAGTGTATAACCTAGATTACAGCAAATTGCAAATAGAGAATGCAATGTATTCATCACAACTTAATTTACAGGCGTATGCACTAAAAGAAGCAGGTTTAATGGCAGCAAACAAACAATATGTTATGGAGTTAAAAAATGTTAGCAAATAATGAAATGCAAAAGCTTTATATGAAGCTTAATGCACTGAGCGGAACATTGGGTCCAGACGGCTTTGTTGATGCTCAAGTAGGAAGCGCTAGCCAAGTTAGACGAAAAATTATTAATTGGTTTGCGTTGATTTTATCAATTATAGTTGCTGTGCGGTTAGTATATATTAATGTTGGAATAGATGATTTTTTGAGTAAGCAATTAGACATTCGCGTAATGCGCACCATAAAACTTGATAGTACACGTGGTGCAATTACAGATAGAAATGGCAATCCATTGGCAATTAGTACGCCAGTTTCATCAATTTGGGCAGATCCGCGTGAGCTTACCCAATTAACCAGCTTACAGTTGAATAGCCTAGCAAAAGTGTTGGAAATTCCACTTAGCGAGTTAAATGATAAGCTAAACGATAAAAGAAAGACATTTGTGTATTTGAAACGTGCAGTTAGTCCAGATTTGGCGACACAAATTAATGCGTTGAATATTGAAGGAATACATGATTTGCAAGAATACAAACGTTATTATCCGAATGGCGAAGTTTCTGCGCATTTAGTTGGTTTTACCAATATTGATGATATGGGTGCGGATGGCGTGGAATATGCAACCAATAATCAATTAATCGGTCATGATGGTAGTCAAAAAATTATGCGTGACAGACAAGGTGCTACTGTCGAAAACATAGGTGTGACAAAGCCGATGGCAAATGGCAAATCGGTTGAGTTGTCGATTGACAATCGCATTCAATTTATCGCCTATAATGCATTAAAAGCTCAGGTCGATAAATCGCAAGCAAAAGGTGGTTCGGCTATTGTTTTAGATGCCAAGACTGGCGAAGTATTAGCTATGGTAAATATGCCGACGTATAATCCAAACAATCGTGAGAATGTTACTCCAGATATGCTAAAAAATCGTGCGGCGACCAATGTTTACGACCCAGGGTCTATTATTAAGCCGTTGGTAATTGCCAAAGCTTTGGACGATGGCGTGGTTAATCCAAGTACTGTATTTGACACTCATTCATATAAAGTTGGACCAAAATTGATCGTTGATGATCATCCTTATCCAAGTTTGACGGTTAAACAGATTATTGAACGTTCAAGCGATATTGGAACATCTAAAATTGCAATGAAGTACAAAGCCAAAGATTTGTGGACGTATTATCGTTCGATTGGCTTTGGTCAGAAGTTGGGTACAGGCTTTCCAGGTGAGACAAATGGTATTTTGCGTGATTGGAAAAAATGGTATCCTGTAGATCATGCTCTTATGTCTTATGGTTATGGTATTTCGGTTAGCTTATTTCAGATGGCGCATGCATATAGCGTATTCACAAATAATGGTTGTATTTTGCCAGTTACGTTTTACAAATCAGCTACTGGCGCAAAACCAGTATGCGAGCAGGTAATTTCCCCACAAGTTGCAGAAACAATGCGTGTAATTTTATCTGACGTTGTGACAGACGGTACTGGGAAATCTGCGCAAGTGGCGAATTACACCGTTGCTGGTAAGACAGGTACCGCGCAAAAATTAGACGGCGCAACATATTCCAACAAAAAGCACGTTGGCTCATTTGTTGGTTTTGCACCAGCGATAAACCCGCGGATAATCATTGCGGTAATGATCGATGAAGTTGGCAAAGGCGGTTATCACGGCTCTGCAACTGCTGCTCCAGTGTTTAGCCAAATTGCGGGGCAAACATTGCAAATGATGAATGTCACTCCCGACAAGCTTGTGCTTGCGAACAAAAACAGCGTCGCAAGCAAATGATGGGGGATTTTATATCAATATATTACGGCTACTACCGTTGATGAAAACGCCAAATGGATAGTTATCAGTAAGATAAATTAAGTTACTACGAATGTGAGGATCTGTAGCCATAGCTTGTTGACATTTGCTGTATACATCATTATAGTCTTTAAATAAACTAAGTTGGGTATTAGCAAAATTATTTATATGAAATACCTTGTCGTTTTCATTAAGTGTTCCGTCTCGATTAGTGTAAAGAGTGGGATCAATTTTAGATTGTAAAGTATTGGTTAAATGTCTAATTATAGGATGAACTATCCTTCCACTACCCATAATATTAAACATTGTGCCTAAATTTCCTAGATTTTCCTTCTGATTAAAAGATGTAATTTTGTCATACTTCCCATCTGATGCCACTAACATATCTAGCGTGCTTTGCAATTTATTTATGTCTTCTTGTTCTATAAATTCTTTCGCAGTAATTACAAATTTTTCTCTGTTTTTCAGTTTCATAAATTCTGAATTTGCAACGTTTGGTCGGTAAATGCCATATACTAATTCATAACCACCATGAGTTTTAATGTATTCTTGAAGTATGTGGGTTTCATAAATATTCTGATTATCGCCTTTTGCAGCTATTCTCGCTAATCCAGCAGCACAGTTTAACTCGTCAGGAGCCATTGTGGCTACTGAATCAGTAATTACTTGACGTGCTTCTTCTGTATCTGGGAATCGTGTTAGCATGTAGTTAATTACTTGCTGCTGCTGGAACATAACATTAAGTGCAGATGATAATTTTATTGATGTTGAAGGCTTGACAATTGAACCTGATGAAAATGAAATCTTATATTGAATTACACCAGTTGTATTTGATTCTAATTTCAGGTATATCCCTTCAAAATGTCGTTGAGTTAAATTGTTGAATAATTGTTGAAGTTGTGGATTGTTACTTGTTAATAGCCATTGTTTAAAACTATCAAAATCAAATTGTCCATTTGGTTTAAAAGCTGTATATTTCCTGTCTGTAATAAATTGTATAGCAAAAGCTTGTGATGCTTCTCTACTGTATTCACCAATTGGGTTCAATTTAAATTTACTTAGTAATTTTACAATATTGGTTTCAGCATGGAAAAATTTTATATCGTCATTTTCTGCATATGCTAATAAGTAACGTCCTAATGTAGCGTGACCTTTAGCGGAGTTTAAATCTATACGTTCATATTTAATCCACCTATCGCTTTTATTATTTTCCTCATCTATCTTATTATTTATACGATTTGCAAATATAGCGCGCTGTAATCTATTACATTCGCTCGCATAATGTTCAGGGTATTGCGCCTTAATTTTTAGAACTAATTCATTATGAATAAGTTTTTGCTTATCCTGTGTAGATAATGATTCATTTTGTTGTTTTGACTTCGATTCGTTATCATTATTTATAATTTCGCTATTTTGTGTATTTTCCTGATTATTCAATTGTTTATAATTGTTAGTATTATTTGCTTGATTATTTTTTGCTTGATTATTTTCCAGTTCGAACACCGCCGTCGATGCTATTTTGACTAATGTTTCTGAAAACTCTACGCTAAACAATGGGTTATTTAAAAATAACTCTTGTGAAATATTTGATAGTTTTTGTGATAACGATTCATCGTTTGTTAGAAGGTGATTAATTTGTAACTCATAGATTTTTACTCGATCAGTAGCTTTTAGCGTTGCAAAAAACTTTGAAGAGGTAAAACCTGTTAACTTTTTATCAACATCTGCTTTAATTGATTCATTAGAGTTATTTGTTGCTAGAAACTTTTTTACGTTTGCTCTATATGAATCTGAAGAAGTAGATGTATCTTCTATTTTATAGTCCTCTTGTTTTATTTCACTATTTTGATTATCAAGGAAATTATTTTGTGATAGTTTTTGCTCGTAGTTGTCATGGTGTTCTTTAACTTCATCTACCTCACTATCATTGCTTTCTGTTTCTATAGGTAAATTTTTAGACAACAAATGAAAAGGAGTTATAGGCTTGCTAGTATTATTCTTAATCTCATTAGTTTTTTTATCTAGCCATTCCATAACATCATTAGCAGTTTTAGTGTAAGTCTTTCCAATTAATTTATCAATCTCAACATTTTGATGCTCACAAATCTGCGGTAGCTTATCAATAATTGTATTGAATAACTTTTGTAAAGGAGTATCGGTTGCGGTTGTGATAGTCACTTGAGGTTCATCATTGTCTAGAGCATTACTATCTATTTGAGTATCATTTGTGTCGTTAGTCAGATTATTCGGAAATATTATTTTGTAAATTTCTTTATTTTTCAGCGCCACCATTATCTCTTTAGCTGTAACTTTTTCAGGAGCTTTATCATTTACAAGATGTTGTGTTGTTTCTAATGTTGCTTTAATTAATTTTATTGCATCTTTTTGCGTGCTATCTATTAATTCCGTAACATTTGTATTTGTTGTCGCAATTTCTGCATTCATTGTTTCAGTAGTGAATGTATCAACAAAAGTATAAATTAAATCTTTAAGCCCATCATCAGATTTTGTACGTTCAACGAGCTTCGTTTTTTCTGCACGTGTTAAAGTTAAAGGTTTTATTGAGGGTGTATTTGTTATGCTAGAAGGTCTCATTTTGTGTTCTCTCTTAAAATATTTTATTGTGTTTTACAATATAATACCTTGCAGTTTTTAAAGATATAAAAAATGTAGGGTATTATACAATTTACTAGTGATGCATTATACTACACATTGAGTAGATTTGTCTATAACATTTTTGTGTGGTATAAGACATAATAAGCTATATTACTGAATTCGAATGTGATAAAATACAATACTTATTTGGGTTTTTGGGGGTGCTTAATTTATAATTTTAATATAAATAAAAAGTAAAATCTTCAGATAAAAACTAAAAATACGCATAAAAGATAATCCAATCATCACTTTTTACTGAGTGTTTAAATAAATAGGGTAAATTACTAATTTTTTAGTGAATGATGAAGAAATATAGAGTTTGTTAATGAAGAAAGCGTAATTTGGCAAACTGTTTGAGCGTTAGCGAGTTTTTGCTAGAATCTATTTAGGATCTTTAATCGTTATGAGAAAAGGAATAATTGAGATAGAATTTTATGAAATTTTTTAGTAATAGTTAATCTATTACGAACAAAATTTTGTAAAATTATAGCCAATTAGTACTTTTCGCAATAGATTGGAAGATTCTAAATAGGTTCTACATAGCTTTCGAATTAATACAAACTCATATTTTGTAATCTTTGAACGCAAAAATTATAATTTATCCTATAAGAGAAGCAACATTAAAAAGTGGGGACTCAGTTATAAAAGACAGTTTAAATTGAGATGCTACATTAAAGTTAGATTCATAGATATTTCGTATATTTGGTATAATAACGTAATAAAAATTACCCATTATGCTAAAAAACACATATTTATCGTCATCGGAGAGGTTTCAAATTAACCAAAATATCGTTAACAATATCAAATCCACATTGGGGGATTTATTATACACGCATGATTTATGTATTGATAGCCGTAAATTACGCGCTGGAGATATATTTTGCGCGTATTTGGGAACTGTCGCAGACGGTAGAGATTTTATTCCGCAAGCAATTAACAACGGCGCGAGCTTTATTTTGTATGAAGACGGCTACGATTTGCCGATTGCAATTCCGTCATTAGCGGTGAAGAATTTGGCGCAATATGTCGGAATTCTCGCCTCAGAAGCGCTACATTCCCCCTCAACAAAATTATACACAATCGGTGTTACAGGCACCAACGGCAAAACTTCGATTAGTCATTGGCTAAATCAGGTATATTCGTTGTTAAATAATAAAACGGCGATAATCGGCACAACTGGGTGTGGAATTTACCCGAATTTGAATGATTATGCAGCAACTACGCCAGATCCATTGTTGCTTCAGCATTTATTCAATGAATTTGTGACGAATGATGTTGATATTGTAGCAATGGAAGTTTCGTCGCATGCGTTGGCTCAGGGGCGGGTGAATGGTGTTGCATTTAAGCAAGCAATTTTTACCAATTTAACACAGGATCATTTGGATTATCATGTAACAATGGAGGCATATTATCAGGTGAAGAAAAGATTATTTGAATGGGATAATCTAGAATGTGCGATAATTAATACCGACGATGAATTTGGTCAGCGATTATACAATGAATTACCCATGAGACAAGTGAAATTTAGCTATGGAATTTGTAATTCGGCGGATTTGACTGCGCAAAATATTAGCTTAGGTTTGTGGGGCGCACGCTTCGAGCTATATTATAACAACGAATACGCTTTGGTTGAAAGTAAAGTAATCGGTGAATTTAATATTTCAAATGTCTTGGCTGTTGCCGCATCGTTACTATTGCGTGGAATTAAATTTTCAGATCTTGCAAAAATTATCGCTAAGCTAAATCCAGTTGTCGGGCGAATCGAAACTATTGCTATAGAAAATGGTCCTTTGGTTGTCGTTGATTTTGCGCATACGCCAGATGCATTGCAAAATGCATTACACGCGTTGCAGAATATCGAAAATCGTGGTAAATTATACTGCGTATTTGGTTGCGGTGGAAATCGCGATAAGACCAAGCGTAAATTAATGGGGAATATTGCACAACGTCTGGCTGATATTGCGATTGTAACATCGGATAATCCACGTTTTGAAGAGCCTGAGTTGATTATTGCCGATATTGTTGAAGATATTGCGCAACAGGATAACGTCAAGATTATCGTCGATAGAAAAGATGCGATTTTGGAAACAATTGCTAATGCGCAATCTGGCGATATTATTTTAATTGCTGGCAAGGGGCATGAAAATTATCAGGAAATAAAAGGGGTAAAATATCATTTCTCCGATCAAGAAATTGTCCAAGAATTTATTAAAAAAGGTGCATAATGACAAAAAAATATAAGCTAATTGCAATGGATATAGATGGAACTATTTTTGATAATGATCATAAAATTAGTCATAAATTACGCTCAGTAATTGGCGAATTGACCGAATTTGGCATAATTCCCGTATTGGTTAGTGCTAGACCCGTGCAATCGGTATTACTTATTGCTGCAGATTTGGGCGCCAAATCACATGTTGTTGGTTTGAATGGTAGCTTAGTTGTGGATAACTCCAAAATAGTATTTAGCCATCAGTTTGATTTTAAATTAATTTTACCTGTGGTTAAACAACTAGCAGTAAGCGATTTAGTGGTAAATTGCTATGACGGGTTCAATTGGTATGTAAATAAGATAAATGACAGGGTAGAAGATGAAGCTTCCCATGTAAAAATTGAGCCACAAGTTGTTGATTTGGATACATTGCAACGAATAAACAAAGTCACGCTCACTGCGCCTCGCAAGGAATTAGAAGCAATTAAACAACAATTACAAGTAATAGATACAATCAATGTAAGCTTTTCATCGCACGAATATTTAGAAATACAATGTCGTAATTCATCAAAAGCTCATGGATTACGCGAATTAGTCAAAAGCTACGGCGTTGCGATGGATGAAGTTATTGCATTTGGCGATGGCGAGAATGATATTCCAATGCTCCGCGATTGTGGCTTAGGCGTGGCAATGGGTAATAGCCTCGACCATATAAAAGCGGAGGCCAATTGCGTGACTGCAACTAATCATGAAGATGGCGTAGCGTTATTTTTAATTGATGCGCAAAATAAAGGAATGTTTTAAATGCAACAAACTAGTTTAGCGCAATTAGCAGCTTGGTGTGGTGGCGAATTATCCGCCGAATCTAACCCTAATTTAATGCTAGATTTAGTTGTGATTGATTCGCGTAAAGTCCTTGCAAATACGTTATTTGTCGCGGTTAAAGGCGAAAATCATGATGGACATGATTTTGTATTGGAGATTCTGCAGAATATTGCAAATATAGCTGCATTGGTAAGTCATGATTGTGGGCTTGCTCAGCCGAATCTGATTTATGTCCCAGATACTGTTATTGCCTTGGGGCAAATTGCCCGTAAATATCGTGATCAATTCGCCACCGGATTAGATCCAATCAATTCGCAGGATCAAGAAATTAAACATGAGAATTCATTAAGCATTGTTGCAATTACAGGTAGTCATGGCAAGACTACGGTTAAAGAAATGCTACGTTATATTTGTGATAATGAATTTGGCAGCGAACATGTTTTAGCCACGGAAGGTAATTTAAATAATCATTTGGGTGTTCCGTTGATGCTATTGCGTTTGGAACCTAAACATAGAGTTGCGATTATTGAAATGGGCATGAATCATACTGGCGAAATTGAATATTTGAGTAAAATGACTAAGCCAAATATTGCGCTGATTAATAATATACATCTTGCACACGCAGGATTTTTTACTGGCTTAGAGGATATTGCTCGGGCTAAAGGCGAAATATTCTTTGGCTTACAATCTGGTGGAATAGCTTGCGTCAATACGACCAGCCCTTTCGCGCCGATGTGGTTTGAATACTTGCATAGTAGGAATGATATTTCCATTTTTCAATATGGTGCTACGAATACAAAATGCTATTTAGTCAGTAACGATGACAACGCTTTGACGAGAATAAATTATGCTAGCGACGAAATTAATCTACAACTTAAGGTGATTGGTCAGCATAATAAGAATAATGCGGTGAGCGCTGCGACGATTGCCTACAATTTGGGTTGCGGTTTCAATAGCGTAACTTCTGGTTTATCCCAATGTCCTGGTTATAAGCGTAGATTAGAGCGCAAAACTGCATTTAATGGTGCGTTAATTATTGATGACACTTATAATGCTGGACCTGCATCGGTAAAGGCTGCGATTGATGCAATTGGTGAATTTGGTCATCCGCATTGGGTGGTTTTTGCAGATTTAAAGGAATTGGGTGAATTTGAGGTTGATGTTCACAAAGAAATGGCGCAATATATGCAAGAATCAGGTATTGATGTGTTATTGACTGTCGGCGAATTAGCTAAAATTACGCACGATACTTTTCATGGTAAAAAAATGCATTTTGTTAGTAATCAAGATGCGGTACAATATTGTATGCAAAATTTACCGGCAAATGCAACGTTATTAGTCAAGGGGTCAAATTCAATGAACCTAGACGAAGTTGTTGCTGGATTAATTAAATAATAACCACAGTATTCACTTTTTTAATTTAACTCTCTATATGATAACTAACTAATTTTTGCGTTCAAAGATTTCGAAATTTGAGTTTGTAATAATTCGAAAGCTATTTGGCAAAAACTCGCTAATACTCAAACAGTTTGCCAAATTACACTTTCTTCATTAACAAACTCTACATTTTTTCATCATTCACTAAAAAATTAGTAAGTTACTTATATCTAGTTAAATATTTGATAAAAGTGAGAAATGTGGTAATAATGGGGTTTTGATATGTTTTTATGGTTAGCTCATTGGTTAGAAAAATTAATTGGCGCATTCCGTGTTGTTGAGTATACATCATTTCGCGCGTTGATGGCTTGTCTGGTGTCGTTATTTGTGTCATTGGCGATAGGTAATCTGGTAATTAATTGGCTGATTAAACTAAAAATCGGGCAAAATGTTCGAACGGATGGTCCGCAAACGCATTTGGTGAAGACTGGAACTCCTACGATGGGTGGGGTCTTAATCATTGTTTCTATTGTTGTTACAACACTTTTATTTGCCGATCTAAAAAATCTATACATTTGGATATTGCTCTTTGTATTGGTCACAACTGGCGCTGTTGGCTTTGTTGATGATTATCGTAAGATAGTATATAAAAATTCAAAAGGTTTGCCTGGTAAGGTAAAAATGTTGTATCAATCATTAATTGCGATTGGTGTTGGTTTATTCTTATTGTATGTAATTAAATTGCCTAATGCAACCGAAGTAGTTATTCCTTTGGTTAAATCAATGAAGTATCCATTTGGCGAAGTTGGCTTCCTAGTTTTGACGTATTTTGTTATTGTTGGTGGTTCGAATTCGGTAAATTTAACCGATGGTTTAGATGGATTAGTCTCATTTCCAATTATTGCAGTTGGTATTGGTCTTGCTGTGTTTGCTTATATAGCGGGAAATAAGATTTTTTCTGGATATTTACTTTTCCCGTATATTTATGGAGCGAACGAAATTGTTGTGTTTTGTGGCGCAATAATCGGTTCGTGCATGGGTTTTTTGTGGTTTAATGCTTATCCTGCTAGAGTTTTTATGGGCGATGTTGGTGCATTAGCGTTGGGTGCAACATTAGGGACAATCGCCATTATATTGAGGCAAGAATTTGTTTTCGCGATTATGGGTGGAGTATTTGTTATGGAAGCAATTTCTGTGATATTGCAAGTTGGTTCATATAAAATTCATAAAAAGCGTATTTTCTTGATGGCGCCAATTCATCATCATTTTGAATTAAAAGGGTGGAAAGAAACGCAAGTAGTCGTGCGTTTCTGGATTATCAGCATTATTTTATTGCTAGTGGGATTATCTACAATCAAGCTTCGTTAAAATTAATATCGTGAAGACTCATTTTTATGCTATCACTTGTATTTTCCATGCCCTCTCCTAAGATATACAGTGGGGTTGTTTCTAAACTACCAATTACGTGTAAAGATGTATTTCCTTTTTCTACTAATATATCATTAACCTGCATCATATCACCTAACTCAAATGATGAATGTTGAATTTCTACATCACCATTTTCTTTACCAGCGGGTATGTATATAATTTGCATTATATTGTCAATGCGTAAGTTCTAAAAAGCCAAAAATACATTAGTCAAAATGCCTAAATAATATATTCAATATCTGTTGTATAATTGCAACATGTGTGGATATACTAGCCCGTCTAGTAATCTTTAATAAAGATTGCCTATTTTTACCATAATGGCAATTATATGCGCATCTTATTTTTCAATAATTATATATAAAAGGGAATTAAAATGATTTCATCGCTAAAAAGTATATTTGGCGGTTTTACTTACAAAGAACTACCACCAGATTATCTTACAGAAAAAAATACAAAGTTAACTGCACAAGGGCGTAAAATACTTTATTATAAAAATGAAAAAGAGATAGGCATTATCGAATATTCTTCCCGTGATCCAAAGGGAACTTTTAATGACGGAACACATTCTGATGTGTATTGTTGTAGACATCTTGCATTTTTTTTCTTTTTTTCTGCCGGTCTAAAACTAAGTGAACGACCACATACTGAAGCAGAATTAACGAAATCAACCTTTATTACACATAATTTATATGATCGCCTTTATATCGGAGATAGATTCGATAAATCTGTTTATGTAGATAATACTAACTTTGGTGAAGCGTTATATAACCTTTGCTGTGACTATGATGGTGAAATATCAAGTACAAAATATATACTCTGGAAAACACGGAATCCCAATTATGAGAATCATGCGATGACATTTGTGATATTTACAAAAAAATCAACCTATGGTCTCAAATTCTATGACCCAAACTCACACCAATTTATAAAAATATTTATTAAAAGTTCTGAACTATTAAAGTTTTTAACAATGAATCATTTTCTTGGACAACCTCTTCTTAATTATTATTTTGGAAACAACGATAATCGACAAGGGGTTTTTCATTTATACAACAATCCATATGAGGTGTCACAAGATATATTCACAATGGATGTAAATGAGGCTATTACGTATATATTACATCAAAATATAGAAATTAGCGTACGTAATAAGTTGTTATTTAACTTATGCGGAAGTCAAATAGATAAAATCACCCAGATAATTCAATTACTTATCATTAAGTGTCGTGATAATGATCAATTAGTACAAATGTTAACTTATTTATGTGAGCATTTGCCAAATAAATTTTTTAATGATATAGTTTCTGCAATTATTAAGTGTCAAAACAATAATCAATTGCAATTATTAGCTAATTTGTGCCGTAGCTTACCAGACAAATGTAATGATATAGTTTCTGCAATTATTAAGTGTCAAAACAACAATCAATTACAATTATTAGCTAATTTGTGCCGTAGCTTACCAGACAAATGTAATGATATAGTTT
>CAYWWJ010000007.1:27145-79288 GCA_964462055.1 uncultured Neisseria sp.
TTATTAGCTAATTTGTGCCGTAGCTTACCAGACAAATGTAATGATATAGTTTCTGTAATTATTAAGTGTCAAGACAGCCATCAATTACAATTATTAGTAGATTTGTGCATTAGCTTACCAGACCAATTTAATGATATAGTTTTTGTAATTATTAAGGATTATCAAGGCAGCCATCAATTACAATTATTAGTAGGTTTGAGCATTAGCCTACCAGGCAAATTTCAGAATATAATCATAGCAATCAATAATTATAGTCATAATAATGTAGACTTTGATAATGTAGGCTTGCTTTTTTCTATGATAAATGAAATTACAAGAGAAGATCTACTTGTACTTGCGCCATACATAATAAAGATAAAACAAATGCAAATGCCTTATGAATGTGAGTCCAAATTATTAACCAGGTTATTTGAAAACGTCGATAAATCAGACGCACCAGATGAGCTTCTTGGTTATATCGAAATCAGAATAACAAAATTAAAGTTAACTAACACAAAAATTAATTTTCTAGTAACTATAAAAAATATTATTACGATTTTCATGGAACATCAAAATATAGATAATGCGCAAGCTACAATAATTAACTTACCAGATATTCTTACACACGAATGGAATACAATTCTAGGAGTTATAGTTATTCTTTCCAACCCAATTGAGGAACACATAGAATTAATATTAATATTGAAAAAAATTGAGGAAATGATACATGATATTAGTAATTGAAAATTGGATTTATCGAAAATGTGAGGAGTAATAAAATGCTAATTTTTTCTACTTAATGTTTATCATTACGTATAAAATAGTTTATAATAATGCCTATATGTAAACTTTTTTTAAAGCATTGTTTTTATAACTGGTTCTTAAACTGTATGTTACTGGTTTGGTTAAATTTGAATAAATATGATTATATGGCTTTCAAAATGAGAGATTATGCAAAAAATAGATTTGATTCACAATAAATTCGCCGTAATTGGTCTTGGTGACACTGGATTATCCATTATCAATTATCTAAATCATCATCGAGCTAATATTGGTAAATTATTTGATACGCGAGACAATCCGCCTCATCAAGATTTGGTTATGCAATTTAATATCCCGCTGATTTGTGGTAAATTAGATTATGTAAATTTTAGCGATATTGATATTATCGTAATCAGCCCGGGGGTATCAATTTACGAGCCTGTGTTGCAACAAGCGCTCTCTAGTGGTAAATTAGTTGTTGGCGATATTGAGTTATTCTCGCAAGCAATTGCAAATTGGCAATCTAAGGTAATTGGAATCACGGGTAGCAATGGCAAGACAACCGTTACGACTTTGTGCGGGTTTATTGCTGAACAATTGGGCTTGAAAACGCTAGTTGCAGGCAATATTGGTACGCCTGTATTGACTAGTTATTTGGAAATTACAAAGAATAATAATATTCCGCAATTGATTGTACTGGAATTATCTAGCTTTCAATTAGAAACGTGCTATAGTTTGCGTTTAGATAGTGCAACTGTGTTGAATATTTCTGAAGATCATTTAGATCGTTACAAAGATTTACTTGAATATGCTTATGCCAAATCCCGTATTTTTGATAATGCTAGCGCACAAGTGCTAAATTCCAACGATCAATTAGTCATGGCTATGTCGCGACATAATTTGCAGAAAATTTATTGCAATGAGCACGACCCCATTCCTTATCGCAAAATCAATTTGATCGGACGACATAATCACTTTAATTGTCTTGCAAGTATTGCATTATTACATGCTGCTGGAATCGGTTTAAGTGCGACAGAAAATTCCATAATAGAAAAAGCCTTGGGTGAATTTCGTGGCTTAGAACATCGTATGCAAAAGGTCTTGGAACATAACGGTGTAATTTATGTTGATGACTCGAAAGGTACCAATGTTGGTGCGGTGTGTGCAGGAATCAATGGTTTAAATATGTCAGTGCATTTGATTTTAGGTGGCGATGGTAAGGGGCAGGACTTTACACCATTACGTAAATTAGTGCAAGATAAATGTAGTAGCGTTGCGATTATCGGGCAGGATAAACTGGCTATTGCGCGAGTATTAGAGGGGCTGAGTGTCAAGATTTCTCAATGTGAAACGCTTGAAGCAGCTATTGATGTGTGTATGCTAAATGCACAATCTGGTGATGCAATAGTCTTGTCCCCAGCATGTGCGTCTTGGGATATGTTTGATAATTATAAACATCGCGCTCAAGTTTTTGTGGATTATATCAATGCAAAAATTAACCAAAGTTAAAAGCTCAATTTTGCGCGATAACGATTCTCGTAGCATTGATTTCCTAGTTTTGTCAGCTGTGTTATTATTGCTTGCAATTGGTTTGATTATGGTTTATTCTGCGTCAATTGCATATGCAGCGCGGGATAATAGCATTGGTGGTCAATATTATTATTTGATTAGACATAGTATTGCGGTTGCAATTGGTGTTGTGATGGCGTCTTTTGTGTTTTTTGTGCCAACTATATTTTGGCAGAAAAATGCGCCTGTAATCGTTATAGTAGTGATTTCATTGTTAATTTTGGTGTTAATTCCGCATATTGGGCATATGGTGAATGGCTCAAAGCGGTGGATTGGTTTCGGCATAATAAATGTGCAACCATCGGAGTTGGCTAAACTCAGTATTGCAATTTATACCGCATATTACGCAAGTGGCAGAACCTTGCAGTTAAGGAATTTTCGTCATGATATATTGCCGATATTACTAGTAATATTGACTTATGGAGTTTTACTTTTGCTTGAGCCAGATATGGGTTCGGCGACTGTAGTATTTATTATTGCGCTGTGTATTTTATTTATGGCTGATATCGATAAACGAATTATTTTCGGGCTTTTAGGCTCTGGCGCAATTGCATTTATTGTATTAATAATTGCAACACCATATCGAATGCGCCGATTATTGGGGTCATTTAACCCATGGGAAGACGCCTTAGGCAAAGGATATCAATTAAGTCATTCGTTATTGGCGTTTGGTCACGGCGGTTGGTTTGGTGTTGGGATTGGTAATTCCGTTGAGAAATTCTTTTATCTACCAGAGGCGCATACCGATTTTATTTTGGCTATTATTGGCGAAGAATTTGGTGCAATTGGCGTTGTGGTGGTATTTAGTTTATTTGCCTTGATTTTTTATCGCGGTTTTAATGTAATTGCTGTTGCGGCTGGTAAAATTCACGGGCGCAAATTCCAATGTTTGTTGGCTCAAGGAATAAGTTTCTGGTTTTTTATGCAAGCATCAATCAACATTGGTGTGTGTATTGGAATTTTGCCAACAAAAGGACTGACTTTACCATTTATTTCTTATGGCGGTAGCTCGATTTTGGTAAATTGTGTGGCGATTGCGATTTTATTAAAAATTGATTATGAAAATAAACAAAAGGTGAAATTACTTGAGTAAAAGTTTACAAAAAACGATTCTGATTAGTGCTGGTGGCACTGGTGGACATATATTCCCCGCGCTTAGTGTAGCTAAGATATTGGCAACTAAGTATGATATTGTTTGGGTTGGCGGAGTTAATGGCATTGAGAATAAAATTATTCCGCAGAACAATATTCCGTTAGAGAGAATCAATATTTCTGCGATACGTGGTAGAGGATTTTTGAAATATATCGCTTTGCCGTTTATGCTTTTACGGAGTATGTGGCAGGCGCTGGTGATTTTATTTAAGCATAATCCAGATGTAGTGATAGGCTTTGGCGGATATGCTACGTTTCCAATTGGCGTCATGGCGTGGTTGTTACATAAGCCGAATCTGATTCATGAGCAAAATGCTGTGGCGGGATTTACCAATAGGGTACTGTCTAAATTTGCCACGCGTACGCTTGTTGCATTTCCCAATGTGTTAAAAAGTAAATATGTGTTGGGTAATCCAGTGCGCGAAGATATTGCCTGTCTGGAAAAACCAGAGCAACGTTATGCTATGCGTAGTGGTGGATTAAATATTCTGATTGTTGGCGGTAGCCTTGGCGCAAAAGCGTTAAATGAAATAGTGCCGTTGGCGGTGAATAATTTACACAATATTGCTAAAATTACGCATCAAGTTGGGCGGAGCGACGCTGAATTAGTTCGGCAAGCATATGTGACAAATAATGTTCAGAATGTTGATGTTGTTAATTTCATTGACGATATGGCTTACGCATATGCCAATTGCGATCTAATTATTTGTCGAGCTGGCGCTTCAACCATTGCCGAAGTATCTGCTGTGGGTGTTGCTGCGATATTTGTGCCGTATCCATATGCGGTTGATGATCATCAGACGCATAATTCGCGCGCGCTGGTAAATGCAGGCGCCGCTATTTTATTACCTCAGGATGAATTGACTGCTACATCATTACATGAGTTGCTGAATAATCTTACTCGCGAAAAATGCGAATTGATGGCAATAAAAGCACGAGAATTAGCAATTGCCAATAGTGCGCAAAATATAGCCTCGCAAGTCGAATCTTTTGTAAGTAAATAAAATTATTTTGGATCGCACGATAACCAGACATAGGATCTATGAGGAGTTACTGTTTTAAAAAACATTTCATAAAAGCATTGCAATTAATACTAAGAATAATAATGAAATGTAGACTTTTGCATGTATAGCATCTGAGATTTTTGATGTAAGCCGTGAGCCGATCGGAACTCCAATGAATCCACCAATTACCATAAATAAGAATGCTGGCAAGTATATAAAACCTATATAATCACCTCCCAAATCTACATGTTGCACATGTGCTGATACTGTGTAACCAATTGCACCCACAAGGGCAACAGGAAAACTCAACGGATTTGCAATAGCAACTGCATTCTTCATTTTTGCGCCAAGTTTGCGCATCAATGGCACGGTCATAACACTACCACCGACACCTAAAACCGTCGCAATAAATCCAATTATAATTCCAACAATAAAATTTAAATATTTACTCATGCTTGTAACATTAGTAGTAGTATTGTGAATAAATTGTTTGTTGCGCATGCAATCATATATTGTGTAACTCATATATATTACAAATGCCCATTTAATAATTGTATTACTCGTAAATTTAGTGGCATAAACACCGAGCGCCGCGCCTAATGAGATATAAAACACTAGAGGAAACACGAAGTTCCACATAATATTTTTGTTTTTATTGTGTTTATATGTAGCATTTAGAGAGTTTATTATCATGATGCTAGTAGAAGTGGCAACAGCTATATACATTGAATTTGGGTTATCTGCACCAATAATGTGATATAGCAATGGAACAACTATGAAGCCACCGCCAAAGCCAAATAAACTTGCAGTTATGCCAGTTAATAAGCCAAAAATAGCCAATATTAAAAAAGTCATTTTACACCCCCATTAAAATAGTTTGTCATTTTATTTCGTATTTTTTCTTCATCGTTATATTTTTTTGGAAAAAACATATCTATATAAAAATTCATCATGAAATTGTGATCATACAAGCTAATATTATTTTGCTTATACTTCTGAAAGTCTTGAGTATCTGGAAAAGAATAGTACCTATGAGCTTTTTGAATATCTTGGTTAATTAGTTCTCCATTTAATAACATATTGATTACATTTTCAATAATTTTGGAGCCAGTAACAGACAAGTTACACATGTTTTGTAGCATGCTAACCCCTCTGTTTAGCTTAATTGGCATTTTTGCTATTATCGGGCCTGCATCCCACTCAGTATTCATTTCATGCAATGTATATGTGTGAAATTTTTCAGCATTATGCATCGCACGGACACACGTCATAACGCCTCTATAATTTGGTAAATCTCCAGGATGAAGATTCCAAATAAATTTATTTTGAGATTTAAAATGCTCAATATAATCTAAATCAAACTTTTGATAGCAGCGAATTGATATTACCACATTAAATTCATGAAATATTCTGCTCTTGAATGATATTGCATTTATATCTGATATATTTGTCGCTACAACCCCAAACCTATCTTTAAAATGCGCAGGACATACATATTGTGAATCTAATGTTGAATTTATAAGATCATCTTCAAGAGTCGGGTAAATAATTTCATTTAGACACCCACGCTCATATTTTGCTAAGATCTGTAATTCATATGGCATTTTCTTATTATTGATTCTATGTATTGGAAAAAATACCTCTGATTTTATACCCTTAGATTGCAATATCCTTAACGTATCTTGTAATACTATATGAGAAGTTAAATCTGACCCCACAAAAAATGCAATTTTATTCATTAATTAGCACCTTCACAAATATATTTAGCCACAACCTTAGTTCTGTTAATTATATGATCAATGCCACTAACATAAAAGAATACGCCACGTGTCGCAGCTCCAACAATAAAAAAGTTGTCTCTTGTTTTTCCGCTAGCATCTATGATTTTATTTGTTTTATAATCACAATTTACACCTGAATGTTCATGCTTAGACAATAAACCAGATTCAAGTAATTTATCAAATAGTTTATTATCGTCAAATACATTGGCAGCACCAGTACAGTTAAATAAATAATCACAATGTATTTTATTTGAATTGATGATGTTAATTTCAAACTTATCACGAACATGAATTGGATTTTCATCAGCAATAAGTGGATGTAACGATAATTTATTTTCATTTATAAGTTTTAGTATTTTTACCCCATTACGAAGTGGCATAGCATGTCTAAGTCTCATCCATTCAGATAAATATTTTTTGTCAAATAGCCACTTTTGTGTGAGATTCATTTTACTCCAAGCATCACACATAAGATCAGAAATACCTGCTAAATAACTATAGCTATTTATTTGGTTTGATATTGCGTTACGTATATTTTTTTCTAGTTCTAGCGCTCCATTATCAGTTTGTCGCAAAGTGAATTTTATATTGTCACCACAATGATATCTTATACCTAATTCAATTTGCTCAATTAGGTCATCTGCTTCAATATTCTTTTTACTATTTACATAGTCTAATATCTTATGCCTAAATAATTTTAGGCTTTCATCAATATAATTAGTTTGAATATTTGGAAATGCTCCACTGCGTGAAAAACATTTTATTTGAATATCGTTATGTAGTTCACATAATTCTAATGATTTATCTATAGATGTTAAGCCTGTTCCGATTAAGCCAACATTACCATGATTGAATTTGATATTTTGAACTATATATGGATCATTAAAATAATTTTCATGCTTTTGTAACCTGTAAATATCTTCTGGTGCGCCGTGTCCTGTACATAATATGCAATAATCAACTGTAACGCTTGAATTATTTGTACGTATTGTGTGAAATTGACCTGATGTAGTTATGTCAACTACTTCATCATATTGATGATGAACTTTTGTTTTATGGTTTAACAAAATGCTATTAAACATCTCATATAAATATTTATGGTAAAGCTTTCTTGGTACATACCCATCGCTAAAATCTAAATGCTCTACCCAATCTACCCATTTAATAAAATTTGTATGATCATCATATTTACCAGACATTTTTGATGCATGCATATTTAATAAATGTTGTGCACTTTTTGTTTTATATGCTAGTCCCCCCTGAAAATTTTCTTTATCGAATATGTGTATTTCATTGATTTGATGGTTTCCTTTAGAAATCAACTCATTTAGTAGCAGAATACCAGAGGCTCCGCCACCTATTATTCCGATTCTCATATCATCTCCTTTTTTATTTTAAGCCAAGTTTATTTATAGGTTACATAATACCATTGTTTAAACTCTTATCTTGTCACTCAATTTAAACCACATTAAGCTATTGAATCACATGTTATTTTTACTCACGTGAGAATTTAAATTCTGGTTAGTCAAACGATAATAATAAATTAACTAAGCTTATGCTATAGGTCATTAGTATATCATATAGTTTTATCTTTTGCTAAATTATTTTATCTTTTTTATTGGTTTTTTCGTAAATTATTGAAATTGTTAGTCTAATTAGCGCGTTATATGATGAAAATATTTTATCAAAATTTCTAAAAATCACTCTTTCTCCATATCAATATAAATAATTTGATTAAATTTACCGTGCACTATTTATTATATGCTAAAATACAGCCTAACAAACATTTATTAAATGTGGTGCTGATCAAATGAATATACAACAAATAAGAACTAAAAATCTTTTAGAATTAGCTAAAAAGTACAAGGGGTTAAAAAATCTAGCTGATGCCTGTGGGAAAAATAATGCTTATTTCTCACAAATTTTCAGTGAAACACGACCATTTACCGAGAAATTTGCACGACAAATAGAGGGGAGCTTAAATTTAGAAATCGGGTACTTAGATAAACCCATCACCGAAAATAAAAACCAGCTAATGATTGAAATACCCGAATATAATGCTAAACTATCCGCAGGTAATGGAGAGTATTTATCAGCCAGAAACATCGTTACCAAACACTCAATACCAAGAGATTTATTATTAACATATGCTGGAGATATTAATAAATTATATACTTTAAGCGTATCTGGTGACAGTATGGAGCCATTGCTCAACAATGGTACCAAAATTTTGATCAATACGGATTACCTAGAATTCATTGAAAATAAAATATACGCTTTTTTATTAAAAGATAAACTATTTATTAAAAGATTATTTACTGATATTAATAACAATAGGCGAATAATTACACATTCTGAAAATAATAACTATAAAGATCAGACCATTAATATTAGTGAAATGAAAATTATTGGCATCGCAATTTGTTCCATAGGTAATGCATTATAAAATAAATCTAAATTATTCCAATTGGAGGTTATATGAACTTTTGCACTAGGACTAAAACTTCGCGCTACAAAACTGCTGTCATTTTTATAATTTCTACATTAACTACTGCTAGCATTACAGTAGTTAATGCGCAGCCGCGACATCAAAAACCAACAACCACAATCGCAAAAATTCAATTAGATACTCCATTTCAAGAACTCGGCTATACCAAACATCTTGAATTATCCAATTGTGAATATCCAGCACAAATATGCTTTGATACACAACACACACCACAAAATATTCATAATCAAAATGGTGAACTATGATTTGTTTAAAATTTTTAGAATCACAAGGTGAATTAACTTTAGAAGACATTCTGGAGCATAATTATCATGATAATTTCATTATACATGCATTTCAAGATAAATATTCACTGACAAATATAGAGTGCATGGAAATTTTACAAACTCTCAAAACGCATTTATGGATTCATAATAAATGGTTTATTGAATATAATCAATCTTTTAGGCCATCACCAAATATTGCGATTACTGAAATGTGGTTAATATTTGTAGCTCATACTCAAGAATATGCTAAATTTTCATACCATTTATTTAACAAGTTCATACCATTCTCTACTCCAGAGATGGTATCCTTAGAATTAGAATGGGACATGCTCTATTTTGAAGAAATGCATATTCCAGTAGAAATAAAGCTATTAGTATCAAACTTAGATAAAAAATATACGATAGATAAACTAAAAGAATTGCTTAAATCTAATAATTCAAGAACCTATGCAATAACTGATACACTAACCCAAAATGATTTACTTATTAGTGATGAGTTGAATTATGCGCCATAAAAAAATAACACAGTTTTTACAACGCCTAAGTCAAGCACTTTTATTACCAATTGCAATAATTCCAATTGCTGGAATTTTACTCAGGTTAGGTGAACCAGATTTATTAAATATTAAGTTTTTAGTTGTGGCGGCTAGTACGATCTTTAATAATCTGGCATTATTATTTGCAATTACTATATCAATGGAGTTATCCCGTGATAAAAACACTTCTAGCGCATTAGCCGCTTGTGTTAGTTACGTGGTTATGAATGCAGCATTAAATTATATTGATCCAGCTAGTAATATTGGAATTTTGGGTGGGATAATATGTGGGATAATTGCGGCCATCACCTATAATAATTTCTACAACGTAATTCTACCCACACCGTTTACTTTCTTTGGTGGTAAACGATTTGTGCCAACTATAGTTGGAATAATCAGCATATTTTTAGGTGTAGGATTAGGTCATATTTGGCATAGATTGCAAACTGGAATCAATGATATATCATACTGGATTATGAATTCTGAAACTATCGGATTATTCATATATGGCGTGGTGAATCGATTTCTTATCCTAACTGGATTGCATCATATAATTAATAACTTGGTATGGTTTGTTTTTGGTTCGTATACAGATCAATTTGGCCATGTTATTCATGGAGATTTGCCTAGGTTTATTAATGGTGACCCAAAAGCTGGTAGATTTATGGCTGGATTTTTCCCCATTATGATGTTTGGACTTCCAGCAGCGTGCGCGGCGATGTATAAAAACGCCTTACCTGAAAATAGAAAAATCGTCGGCGGATTGCTCTTATCCATGGCAGCAACTTCGTTTTTTACTGGTATCACTGAACCAATAGAACTATCATTCGTATTTTTAGCCCCAATGTTATTTATTATCCATACAATTTTAACTGGGATATCTATGGCGATTATGTTTTTGCTTAATGTTCATCTCGGATTCACATTTTCTGCAGGAGCCTTGGATTACTTATTATTTTACGACATTTCAACTAACCCAATTTACCTTATGTACGTAGGACCTATAATTGGTATTATTTATTTTTTCATTTTTGATTATGCAATCCGTAAATATAATTTGCGAACCATCGGTCGAGTTAAGATGTTTATTCCAAAATCACCAATATAAAAAATCTCGCCCTACACTCAAACAAGTTCAAAATAATTGAATTAAACAAGCGACGACACCTATTAGTAATAGGTTAGGAGTGTCCTGAAATTCAAGTATGAAGAAACTGATTGAGTATACACGCAAAAATGTTATATACAAATCATATTCTGCTATGTTATATTAATCTCCTAAGATTGAGTTTTCTTTAAATCTTGGCTTTGTCAGTACTTCGCATTCATGAATCAAATACTTCTAGTATATTTATTGATAGGAGAATTAAAATGGCTACGCAATTCATAGGAAATTTTTTCAATCGTTCAATATTTAATCCATTGCAAAATAATTCACCATCTAAAATAGAAACTTTTACATTGGTCGCTGAGCAGATCCAAAAGGCTACTCATACACAACAATTAGCTATTTTCAACTATATTATAGTATACCCGAATGTTGATCATGGATTACAAGAAATAGACGTTGAAATAAGCAGTGCTATAAATATTTTACTTAAAACTAACACTTTATTTGGTGGAAATAATATCCCTACTACATTCGCTTTTAATGTGTTATTTCTTATCTATATAAATGTAGTTGGAGTGGAGCGTGCTTTTATTGACAATGAGTTTAATGAGGTTGGATTTAATCAATTTTTGCAGATAAACTCTGATATTACTGGTCAAAATTTTATTAATACCAACTCAAGAATTAATGATGTTTTCCCCTATCGAAACCAGCATTTAGTGGGTAAAAATGATATTGTATTTAAAATAATAGGTGAAGAATTATTAATTACTATGGAGTGTTCATCTTATTCTCAGTTACTCAATGATGCTGATTCTAAACTAAATAGTTTGATTTCTGTTCATATACGCGAACATAGACCTTATTCAACCATAGGATTCAAGCTACCTATCATGCCTCTAGTCAATAGAGATGATTTTTTAAAATTATGTTTAAGAATGACTGATGTGCAGCTGGAGGATTTTACAACAACAGGCATAATGCCGAATGAGGGGTTTTTTCATATGGATTCGTATTCTGGGTACAATTTTAGTGGAATTTTTACCGAATTAAAAAAAATTACTACGATTAAATTTTCAGAAGAGATAAATCAGGAATTTGAGAGTAAGGAAACTAAGGAAGAATCAAAACATCAGTTGCAACCCATTATAAAATTTGGCGCTCAAAAATTTAAGACTCCTGACGCCGCGGGGAAATATCTAGTGCGTTGTTTAGAACGAGCTAGTGCTATTGAGGCTCATCTAATAGTAAAATCAATATTGGGTGTTGTGGATTCTAGTCAATGTTCACAAGAAATACAAATAGCGCTAAAATCAATTAAAAAATATGCGAGTATTCGAACTCCTGGGCAAGAGTTTACCTTGCTTGAAATTGAGGTTTTATTTATTGCTTATTTAAAGATATTTGGTATAGTAGAGAAAGATAATTTCGACAAGCGAAATTTACAACAATATCTTAGAGAATGTGGTGGTAAGGAATTTCACATAGAACCTTTATTTGTTATTATTGTAAAAATTGAACTAGAGTTTGTAACTGTCCGTGTTAATGGAAAGAGCATTACGATAAAACAAGATCTTAAGCAAATGCAACTAATGTGGCGCGCTACAAATTATATTCATAAGCGTATGCTTCCGCTTGATAAAACGCATCCTTATTTTATTGAAGATGAACCCGCTAATTTATGTAATCTCTTACGGGAATACAGCGGAACCAAGCTTGTAACGAAATCTCAAATTAACCAAACTGTTCTGATATTAAAAAGAAAAAAACTAGCATTTCCTGAAGAAGAATTGAGAGAATTATTGCTGACAATTCCTTTTAAGGATTCTAAACCTGACAGAAAAGATGCTAGAGCGGCTGAAGAACTAATCGAGCGTTACCGCAAGGAGGATGCGATGAGTCGTCTTATTACGCCTCCGAATGATACTGAACTTATATTATTATTTCAAGAACAACCTGATAAATGGTATAGATCATTGAAAAGTGGTAAGTTTAGTACTTCTGGGTTAAATAAAAGTGAAACAGGTAAACGTGTTATTTTTGTTGCGCTTAACAGCGAGGCTAGTCAATCGCAATATCAAACTGAGTTAGATAAATTTATTAAAGAATTTGAAGAGGGAATAGATAAAAAATGCAACCATAATTTATTAACTTATGATGCTATGAAGAAAGTTGGGCGGGAAACTTTGGCTTTAGGCGAAATATCCCCTGAAGAGGATCGAGAATTACGGACGTATTTGAGTTGGTTTTCAGATCAACAATTATCAAACTTTACAGAAACTGGTGATATTATTACTTTTGTTGCTGGGCGTAATAAAGAAGAGGTGATGCCATATCGTATTGAGCATTTATACAACAAGCGACTGGAAAGGCGTAGATTTATTCAAGATGCGGAATCTCAGAGAAAGATGAGAAATGAATCTGCCAAAGTAAATAAAAATATGGGAGTAGAATATGCTGGAAATAATGATATTAAGTTTGATGATGTATTTACAGAATTCGATAGAATTTTTTATGGGAGATCTAATGCTGATACTCAATATGTAAATTCCGTTACATCCTTTGATAATTTTTTTGAAGACGAATTTGGTATAAGAAATCAAGTAAAACCATCAGCGCCATTTATAGACGAAGATGGATTTGAACAGTTATGTAATAAAGTTATTGAGCCATCTGCTCCTTATATTGATGATAGCATTGAATTTTAGAATTTATCATATATTTCGGGTGTGATTTTTACCTCACTCAAAAAGTATGCTATATTGTGAACCTCCGTAGTTTGTGCTTGATTAAAGCCCATAAAAGCTTTCAAAATGTTATAATATTGTTTTACGAAAAATATTATTAAATTTACAAGAATTCACGGAATAAATAGGTTACAGTATGCTTAGATTTTTTATTAAAAACCCAGTATTTTCTTCGGTAATTGCAATTATTATCGTTATATGTGGGTTAACGTCGGTGATGAATTTGCCATTGGAAGAGTATCCAGACATTACGCCACCGACAATTACAATTAGTGCTCAGTATCCTGGAGCGAATGCCAAAATTTTAGAACGAACTGTTGCCTCTCCGATTGAAGATCTGATGAATGGCGCATCGAATATGATTTATATGAATTCAGTGATGTCAAGCAATGGTACTTATAATTTAGTGGTAACATTTGCAACTGGAACTGATCTAAATAATGTTGTGGGAGATGTTCTAAACCGTCTAAATTCTGCGTTACCAATTCTACCTGAAATCACACAACAACTTGGCGTTACAATGCGTAAGAGCTCGCAAAATTTGCTAATGTCGATAGCTATGCAAAGCGATGGGCGTTATGATAATGTGTATCTGAGTAATTACGTTTATCGTAGTATTTATACTGAGCTCAGCCGAATTAAAGGTGTGGGCGAAGTGGATATGATTGGCAGTAGAACCTATTCAATGCGTGTGTGGCTACAACCAGATAAAATGGCGAAATTAGGTATATCCGTTGACGATATTAGCAATTCAATTAAAGAGCAAAATGTGCAGGTTGCTGTTGGTAAGACTGGTTATCCACCGACCGATGGTACCGATAGTTTGTCGTTTAATTTAAATGGAACTGGCTATTATAGCGACCCAGATCAATTTGCGAATATTGTGTTACGTAGTGAAAGTGGCGCCTATGTGCGAATTAAAGATGTTGCTAGAGTTGAGCTTGGTGCGCAAAGTTACGATACCGATAGTCTGCTGAATAACGCGGGAACTGTTGGTTTGCAGGTATATTTGGACCCGAGCGCGAATCAATTATCCGTGCACAGCGCCGTTTTGGCGAGTATGCAAAAATTAGCCACGCAATTCCCAGAGGGTATCAGTTATAAAGTTTCATTTGACAATACCAAATTTGTGCAAAAAGCGCTGGATAATGTGCTAATAACGCTACGTGATGCTTGTTTATTAGTAATCTTAGTAGTGTTTTTGTTCTTACAAAAAGGTAAAGCGACATTAATTCCGATTTTAACAATCCCTGTGGCGGTGATCGGTACATTTGCTGGAATGTATTTAACTGGGTTTAGTATCAACAATTTGACATTATTTGGCTTGATATTGTCGATCGGGATTGTGGTCGATGATTCTATTGTCGTTATAGAAAATGTCGAGCGCATTATGCATCATGAGAAATTATCCGCATTTGATGCCAGTGTCAAAACTATGCAAGAAGTAGCGCCTGCGTTGATTGCAATTGTATTGGTATTGTGTTGTGCATTTGTTCCATCGGCATTTTTGGGTGGTTTAAGCGGGATTTTATATCGCCAATTCGCCATCACCATTGCCATTGCAGTTATCATTTCTGGTTTAACTGCATTAACGCTAACTCCAGCATTGTGTGCAATTATGCTACGCAAATCAAGCGATTTTACAGTGACAAATAAATTTTTTGTCAAGTTTAATCAGGGCTTTGAATGGATAACTGAGCAATATATTCAGCTGGTGAAACATATTTTATCGTGGAAAATTAGCTATTTATGTGTGTGCATTGGCGTATTTGCATTGACGGTAATCATCTATATGAAAATCCCTGTTGGCTTTATACCCAATGAAGATAAAGGGTATTTTACAACGCAAATAACATTGCCGAATAATTCATCATTGTCAAGAACGACGGATGTTACAAAACGCTATACTAGCCATTTGATGGGTGAATCAGCCATTGAAAATAATATTGCATTAGTTGGGGTTGATAGTCTTGGTTCTGGTGCGCAGAAGACAAATGTTGCAACGGTAATTAGCGCATTAACCGATTGGGATACGCGTGAATCAACGGTTACGCAATTAATTGATGCGGCGAATGCATATGGTTTGACGCAGAAAGACGCTAATTTTGTGGCGTATAATCAGCCAGCGATCGATGGTTTAAGTAGTACCAATGGCGTTGAATTTTATGTGGTAGATAAGGTGATTGGCGATTATAATTTGTTGCAAGATAATTTAAATAAATTGGTGACAAAATTACAGACTAACCTAGCAGTTAAAAAGGCGTATTTCAGTTTTAATGCGAATGACACCGAAGTGAATATTTTGCCACGTGTTGACCAAGCCAAAATGTATGGGGTAAATGTTGCGGAAATTTATAATGTATTGAGTAGTAATTATGCACCAAATTTGGTAAATTATTTTTATAAAATGGGCAGTTTATATTGGGTGACTTTGCAAGGCGATACTCAGTACCGAATGAATCCATTTCAATTGAATAACTTAATGGTAAAAAGTACAACTGGTACTATGGTGCCGTTATCCAGCATTACGACAACGAAATTTGACACAGCGCCAGATGTTATTGAGCGGTTTAATGATTATTTGGGCGCTAAAGTTGTGGTTGAGCCAAACGATGGATATACGATTAATGACGTAATGAGCGTTATTACTACGGCGACCGAAGCACAATTACCACGCGATTATAGTTCATTCTGGTATGGAATTAGTTATCAACAACAATCATCTAGTAGCAGTTCGATGTTGGCATTTATATTTGGTGTTATAATGATTTTCTTGGTTTTGGCGGCGCAATTCGAAATGTGGCGTTTGCCATTTGTTGTGATCTTGGCTATTCCGTTTGCATTATGCGCCGCTGGAGCAATGTTGCTTTTTCGTGGTTTGGATAATGATTTATACTTTCAGATTAGCCTGATTACATTGTTGGGTTTGTCTGCTAAAAATTCGATTTTGATTACAGAATTTGCTATTGAACATTTTAGAGCTGGAATGAATGCGGTTGATGCAGTATTATTGGCGGCAAGAGAGCGATTTCGCCCGATAATCATGACATCCTTAGCGTTCGTTTTAGGCGCGTTGCCGTTGGTGTATGCAACTGGTGCGAATTCGAATGCGCAACATTCCGTTGGTACGGGAATTGTCGGTGGAATGCTGGGGTCTACGTTTATTGCTATATTGTTTATTCCGCTGTTTTTTGTGCTTATTATGGGTAAGAAAAAACCGCTTTAATTATATAATTCTAGTTTTCAATTTCTTAATTTACACTCTCTAATAACTTACTAATTTGGCGTTCAAAAATTAGTAAGTTATCCTATCTATTCAAACATTCAATAAAAGCGAGTAAGGTTTCTATAACACAAAAATGTGATAGTAATTTTATTTTAAATATGATACAATGCCGTGTTTTGTTAAACCAAGAGAAAACAAGGACAACTTGTCTGGTAACAATACGCATTTATAATAAATTAAAATTTCATAAAGTCGAGATTTAAATAATTTAAAATTTTTAAAGTAAATATAATATTAACAATGCCATTGTATTTATACTTTCACAAAGGAAACTCAAAATGGCAACTGCTATTCAATCTTCACTATATATACCAAAGCTGATAAATAATAGTTCAGATAAAGAAAACACAATAAAAGACGCTTTACGGAATTTTAATACCCTTAGTGAAGAGGATAAAGATAAATTTATAGATCAACTAACGGAAAATCCTAAGCTAACAAAAGCCACATACATACTAGCACAGCTCATTAATATATTTCTTGAGAATACGAGTCAAGAAGATCCCTCTCAGCGAAATATCATGTTAAACAAGCTAAATACCATGTTGGAGCATACTCCAAAGGGAATAAAAGATGCGTTTGATAATTGCGAGAGAGTCAATATTGATCAACACTTTCGTATAAGTGGTAGTGGATTTAATCTAAGTGGCAATACCTACATCATCTCAGGATTATTAGGTTTCACATATCAACTTATTGAAGAGAATAATAATCAACAAATACAACAAAACACAATAGAATCCGACGATGAAGATGAAACAAAAGACTCTGATAAAATAATAATTTACAATAATTCTCCCAGAATTCCTACGATGAGACAGGTTGACATTATGGGCATCCAAAATAATAGAGTAATTGCAGGTATAAATTATCTAGCTGAAGCTGGTAATCCAAACAAACAAGAAAAAATAGAAGAATTATTTATAATAATAACTGATTCATTAACGCTAAACCAGAAAACTGGAAATGTTGATACAAAATTGCTTGATTTCTTTTTCGAAGAGTACAGCATCATGAAATCGTTGGGAAATAACAAAACGTCATTGGATTTATTGAGTAAGAAGCTACTTAACTTTATTGACGGCGTTAATAACAGTGAAGAATATTATCTACAAATTTCAAGTAAAGCCGCAAGTGATTTTAAAAACCAAAGAGTAATCACTGAAAAATCCGATTTGTTCCACGGTCATGGATTTAGCAAAAATCCGTACAATCATAATGAATTGAATGAATTATGCGATAAACAGATTGAAAAGTTTAAACAAAAATTTCCAGTTCTAACACTTGAGCAAATCATACAGTATTCAGAATTAATCATGTCTTATTCAAGCAAAAAAAGACATCAAGTAATTAAATCTGCAATCCAACCAATAATAAATATGCGACATGGTCATAGAAATTATGATACAGTTTCTAATTTGATGCTAGCGCTTAAGAATAAAAACACTGACTTATTTAAAGAAATGATGACATTATTGGTAGAAAAAATCCCAGGTGAATACAATGTAGTTGTTACGGAGATTACCGCAATGATATTAAATGATTGGGTTAATCATGCACCACAAGATGAAAGAGATGCACGTATACGAGCAAGTAATAATATTAAAACATGCATAGCTAATGGGAGTGAAATCTTAGGTTTATCTGGTTTGGGGCTTACTGAATTGCCACCATTTAATTTATTAAATGTACTCTCTCACATAAAAATACTTAACTTATCCAAGAATCAACTAACTCAAATAAATGCATATACATTTGCTTGGTTACCTAATTTAACACATCTTAGCTTATCTAGAAATCAACTAACTCAAATACATGTAGATACATTTGCTGGGTTACATAGTTTAAAAGAGCTTCACTTATCTGGTAATCGATTAACTCAAATAGATCGCGATGCATTTGCTGGTTTGCGTTTAATATATCTTGATTTATCTGGTAATGAATTACCTCCAATAGATGAATATACATTTGCTGGTTTACCTGAATTTACAAGGATTGACTTCTCCCATAATAGAGGCATCAACACAGAAAATGTTATGAGTAATAATTCTACCGAAATGATATTAAACAATTGGGTTAATCATGCACCACAAGGTGAAAGAGCTGCGCGTATACAAGCAAGTGATAAGATTAAAACATGCATAGCGAATAGGAGTGAAACCTTAGATTTATCTGGTTTGGGGCTTACTGAGTTGCCACCATTTAATTTATCTAGAAATCAACTAACTCAAATAAATAGTAATACATTTGAAGGATTGACTAATTTAATAAACCTTGTCTTATCTTCTAATCGACTAGCTCAAATAGATCCCAATGCATTTGCTGGTTTAATTAATTTAAGCTGGCTTGATTTATATGGTAATCAACTAACTCAAATAAATACAGATACATTTGGAGGATTGCCTAATTTAAGAGACCTTTCCTTAGCTTATAATCGACTAGCTCAAATAGATCCCAATACATTTGCAGGATGGACTAGATTAGAAGGTCTTAACTTATCTAGTAATCAACTAACTCAAATAAATAGTAATGCATTTGAAGGATTGACTAATTTAATAGACCTTGTCTTATCTTCTAATCGACTAGCTCAAATAGATCCCAATGCATTTGCTGGTTTAATTAATTTAAGCTGGCTTGATTTATATGGTAATCAACTAACTCAAATAAATACAGATACATTTGGAGGATTGCCTAATTTAAGAGACCTTTCCTTAGCTTATAATCGACTAGCTCAAATAGATCCCAATACATTTGCAGGATGGACTAGATTAGAAGGTCTTAACTTATCTAGTAATCAACTAACTCAAATAAATAGTAATGCATTTGAAGGATTGACTAATTTAACAAATCTTTTAATATTTAATAATCAACTAATTCAAATAGGTAATAATGCATTTGCCGGTTTAATTAATTTACAACTGCTTAATTTATGTGTAAATCAACTAACTCAAATACATGCAGATACATTTGCTGGTTTACCTAATTTAAAACTCCTTAATTTATCTAGAAATTATTTACCTCCAATAGATAGAAATACATTTACTGGTTTATCTGAATCTACAAGGATTGACTTCTCCCCTCAGATGATTCAAAGTGCTACGACTCCTACGACTTTAATAAATCAACATTTACAAAAGATTTACGTTAATGCTAATATGCCAACACCCACATTATTATTGCATAAAATCGGTAGTGAACAATTAAAAACAGTTGAGTTATTTTTCCAAAAATTAACGTTTAATAATCATCATAGTGATAGCATGCGAACATTATTAACTAAAGTAATTAGCATGATGAATCACATGTTGGCTACTCAAAATGAAGAAAATAATATTGCATTGACTAATTGTTTTAATTTAATGTTGGCATATGCACAAAATTGTGGCGATGCTGCAGGGTTGGGGTTAATTGAAGTCTGGTTGACATTATCAAAATCGAATAATTCATCTACCACTACTAATTATTACAATATAACAAAAACATCTTTAATACTTAGTCGGGTAGAGGCATTTACTAACGAATATTATCCATATAATCCCGTGACTAAAGAAAATCGTGAAAATATAGAAATAATGATTAATTTATTACTAAGATTAAAAGAAGAGAGCTTTGTTCATATCGAGATAGAAAATGGTGATATGCAGTATTCACATTTTGGTAATATTGTTACTGATGCCCAATATCGTAAATTAGCTGAGTCTTTGAAAGAAGAAGTTAATGATGAGTTAATTTGTAAAGAAATGGCAACAATTCCAGGAATTATCAGTAGATTTAGTGATAAATTTAGCGAAATTGAAGCAAAAAGAGCTACTGAATTTGCTAATTTAGAGGCAAAAATGGATGGAGCAGAGATTAAGGATGATGTAGAGGCAGAAATGGATGGAGCAGAGATTAAGGATGATGTAGAGGCTAAAATATATGGAGCAAAAACTCAGGAGGATAAATATAGTAATCAAGTGTTAATTATGGACTTAGAATGTAACAATGCTAAAGCCAAATTAATGCGTGATCAAATAGATTTAGAGCATAAACTTAGATCTTTAGTCACGGAATTAAATACAGATAATTCATCAACTGGAAATGAGTTTAAAAAATTATATGAAGATATTAAGACTGCAGACTTTAACAATAAAAGTGATACAGATGCGCGTAAGCAAGACATTCAACTTATAAAAATGCGCTCCTCAGACTTAACTAATGCTATTACTCAGAACTATTTGGAGCTACAAATTTTGATTACAGAAACTACTCAAAAATTACAATGTCTAGTTGATGTACATAATCAAGACCAAACAATGTTTGATTCATTATCAACCATGGTAACTCAACGAGCAAAATTTAGTTTTGTAGCTGATGATACGAACGTTGGTAATCCATCAAGATTATTATATGAAATAAATCAGGGTAACGATAAACATAAGATTCATGAGAATCTCAGAAACCAACAGGCTGAAATCGAAAGTGTTAGTAATGAATTGCAACAACAAGAGTTACAACTAAAGCAGATGTCTGAATATAACGAAATTTACAATAGTATAAACACAACAATTCAAGGCTTGATTTTTTAGCCACGAACTTGATTTAATATTCCTTGCCATTCGTGGCGAGGAGTATATTTGACATTGTTTTATATGTAAAATTCTAAACTAATACAACTTAAGCAATCTTACAGAAGTTGTCAGTTAAATGGGGACTGTCAGATGAAGTCTAGACTTTTACATCTAAGTTCTGGCATGCTCAAGCATTTCTCTTGCGTGTTTCAGCGTCGTGTCGGTGATATTTATCCCGCCAAGTATGCGCGCAATTTCGTTTATTCTTGCGTTATTATTTACGTAGTCTAGTTGAGATATTGTTCTATCGTCGGTGTCGATTTTACTTACAACCATATGATTATTGCCACAACTTGCTGTTTGCGCTTGGTGCGTAATGCAGATAATTTGCTTGGATAAGCCCAACTGCGCAAGTAATTTGCCCACGATTTCGGCAACTTTGCCACCGATACCCACATCAATTTCGTCGAAAATAATTATTTCTGGCGGGTTATGAGTGCTTAGAATTACATACAAAGCTAATGCGGTTCTGGATAGCTCGCCACCAGATGCAACTTTTGCCAATGGTTTTAATTCCATTCCTTTGTTGAAGGCAATTTGATACTCAATTTGTTCCAAGCCATAGCTGGCATATTGAGAAAGTTTGGTCAAATTAATTTTGAATTCACCATTAATCGCCAGCATATGCAATGTTTGCGTAACTTTGTTGCTTAATTCTACAGCTGCGCTTTGCCGTTTGTTGCTGACATCTGTTGCAACTTGCATATAGATATTTTTTGTGTCATCGAGCTCTTTTTGTATCGCTTCCAGATCATATTCTTGATTTATATTAATCAACTCTTCCTGCCAAGCGCTCAAGCTCGGAATAATTTGCTCAGGCGTAATCCGCTCACGACGAGCGATACTAAAAATTTGTTCAATGCGTTGTTCGACTTTTGCTAAACTCTGCGGATCTTGGTCAATATTATTTGTGGCAGATTGCAATTCGTGATAAATTTCGCGCATTTCGGCTTCAACGCTGTCAAGGATTTCAATTTGCGCGGTTAATCGCGGACTAAATTCAGCGATTTTGCTTAATCGTTGTTGCAAATGATTGATTTGTTCAAGCAATGATTCATCCTTGTCATTGATCAGATTCACGGCAAAATCAAGCTCTTGGATAATTAATTGCGCATTTGAAAGTTGCGAATGCTCATTATTTAGTTGTTCCCATTCATCTTCGCCTAAATTAAGCTCAGCGAGTCGACTAATTTTCTCATTTAATATTTCTTGTTTTATGTTTAAATCTTGGCTGTGGCTAAGCGCTTGTTGCATTTTGTGCTCTAGGTCGGTAATTTGCTTATAATAGGTGCTTAATTGTTTAGTCTGCGAATTTAGCCCTGCATATTCATCTAATAATGCGCGTTGATTATCTGGTTTTAGTAATGCAATTGATGCGTGTTGCGTATGTATGTCGATTAATATTTCGCCGATGGATTTCATTTGACTACTGGTTACACTCGTGCCATTCAAATAATTTTTGCTTTTGCCGTTGTTATCAATAACCCGTCGGCAAAGTAATATAGTTGCATCGTCTGGATTGGTTAAATCATTTTCTTGCAACCATTCTTGTACCGTCGAGTTATCTTTTATGGTGAATTCTGCCGCAAATATAGCTTGATTGCTACCTTTACGAATTATTTCGCTGTTTGCTCGCGCACCAAAAATTAACATTAGCGCATCAATAATAATTGATTTGCCACTGCCTGTTTCGCCCGTAATAACGGTTAGTCCAGAGTTAAAGTCGAGTTCGATTTTGTCGATTAATAAAAAATTGCTAATATTTAATTTCGTTAGCATTGGCTGAATTTCCTTGATATTAAAATTATCATTAATTCTATTTTCATAAGTATAGATTTTACAACATTTTTAAATAATCATGCTTAATTTTTATTGAATCTTCAATCAGTGTGGGCAAAGTAAATCTTTCTATTGCTAAAATTATAAAAATAATTGAATTAATAAAGAACTAATATTGCTATTTGTGTTCATTATCATAGTGGTCACCTGTTTTAGTGGGATCATTTGCAAATAAATGAAATAACTTATGTGGGTCAGTGTAATTTACTAATCTGTTGTTAAGTTTTTGTATTTCCTTCTCTCTGTTCTTGTCATTGTTTTCTAATTTACCCTTGAGTTCATTAATATCCTCAAGAAGTTTATATATATCCATCCACTTTTGTGGTTTTACTTCTCTCGCTTCGTTTAATTTTTTATTCAATCCTTCTATTCTCAGGGTAAGACTCCGTTTCAGATTATCAAATTTCTGTTCTATCCTTTCATGAAGTATAATTCCCACAGGTCGACGTTCATGACATTTAGACTCCATAAATATGCCATGTTCTTTTATCATATTATAAATCTGTGTGTACGTATTATTATCATACTTTTGTAATGCATTCATTATTTGCGCTAAAATCTCTAGCAAATGGTCTGTTGCAAGTTGTGAGCAATAACCTAGTTTTAGATAAGTCAGAACCCCACTAACTGAAGTAAGAGCTGTGCATTCAGCTACATCTTGTGTATGAACATCATTATTCAATAAATTATTAATAGTAACCTCATAGTCATTAATCCTTGGGAATCGTTTTTGTAATTCCTCCAATAACAATGTAGCAAGTGTTCGTGTAATAGGCTCGCTACTACCTACCAAACCGAATTTAGAAATTGCTGATAGTCTTAAAAATCGAATAACTACTATAAACATAATTATCCTTTCTATAGTATTAGGTATCTTATTATTAAATAATTGAACTCTTAGCTTATTTAACACAAAATTATATATATTTATATGATTTTGATCTGAGGTGTTTATGTCTATAATTAGGTCTATAGCTTGAGCATTATATTTTATAAAATTAAGTCTTCCATTTATTTGAGGTTCTCGATTATTATTTATAACTTCACCAAGAGATAGAAATAGTTCATTTTTATATGTGTCAGGTAATCTATTATTTACGTCCATATGTATAATTAACTCTTTTATAAGAACCGCAAAAAATGAAGGTTTAAAATATTTCTCAATGTATTCACGGAATAAAGTTTTTCCTATTTCCATCTTTTCTAGCTTGTATGCAAACATTGGCTCAATTGGTATAAATCCCTCACTATTCGTGGACCTAGATAACTTATCATCATGGGTGCGATTAGCAAACCAAACCATGTCCAATATATTTTGACTGTCTATTTCAGTTGTCATACTACGTGTTCCAATCATGCAATGATAACTTTCATTTGTAAAAATAGTGTATTTACTATCACACCTCACAACATGGTATATGATGCCATCATTATAATCATAATCGCGCATGCAATCTGCAACAACATTTGTATTCAAACATGATACAGGAATTATTGCCGTAGTTTGAGCTGTTACATTAGATCCAGCAACATTGTAAGAAGCCATGTAAATTTCATGACCAAGAAAAATTGTGGGTTTGGTTAATTTACTCATTTCGTGCTCTAACTCTTCTAATTCTTCGAAATTTAGTTGTATTGGTTGATATTGAAAAATATTTTCATGTAAAATGTTGTCATCTTTGGTAATTAATTGCGCGAGCTCCATAATATAGTCAGATGGCTTCTCATTAAGTAATCGTTTAAATTCTGTCACTACATATGTTGCAGTATGCTGAATACGATAATTTTCGTCATCAATTGCTTTCTGCTTAGCGCGAGATATCGCATTTTTAGTTTCCTCTAACTTAGATTCCCATTCTATTGGATTATGCGCCAAATCTAATTTTTTCTGTTCTTTTAATAGTTCACTATCATGAACACTTAGTTCATTGAATAAAGTATCCAATTTTGATAAATCTATGTCACCAGATCTGCTGATAATTTGGAATATAGTATCGTATATTTCTTGGTATTTTTCGAGCATCCTTCTAAATTTAGCACGATTAATTATTGGTTCTACATCATTAAAATCCATCCAATCTAATTTATTAATTTTAATATCAGATTGATTCTGCAGTATATTCTGTATTTTGTTATGTAAGCTTTCTAAATCGTAATGTAATTTAGTGACTTCTGACCAATCACTTATATAATCAGCACATAACAACACAAAAATTTCCCTTATTATTGAAATGTATTGCTCGCACATCATATCAAATTTTTGTTGTTTGGCATTAAATATCGCATTTTTAGCTTCATCTAACAAAGATTTACGTTCTATTAATGGCGTTCTCAATGTAGTTGCTTGTTGATTTATTTGCATATGCAAATCGCTCATTTCATTATCAAGTAGCTTTAATTCATGTAATAATCTATCTAATTGCGAGAAATCAATTGTCTTATCTGACATAGTCATCATAATGTAATTAAATAGTTCATCATACTTCGTATTTATTTCTCTGAATTGTGTAACTCTAGTTTCATATTGTTGTTGTGCTTCTGCTAATTTTGAATCAAAGTTAGCGATAGCGCTGTTATATGTTTGTTTAGTATCAGTCAGGTAATTATCATCAGTTAAATTTATATTAAATATGTCTTTCGCTTGTTGATGTATTTCGTTATAAAGATTCTTAATATCAAGGTTGAGCTTTCCGAATTCTGTGAATAACTTCATCAATTCTTGTTTTTTTGCTGCATATTTAGGCTAACGTCATTTGTTGTGATTAGTTCTTCGCTGATTTTTTTGATTTCATTAGATTTATTTTGGGATTCATCATTCATACTATTAAATTCATCTATCTGCTTGTTCAAATTATCTATATAACCATTGATCTGAGCTTTTATTAAGGTAATATTCTTATCGGACGACCAGCCACTACTATTTGGATTATAATTATTTTTACTCCATCCAGAACCTTTAAAATTTCCAAACTTAACCTTGTTATTAATTAATTCATGGGAATTATTCTTTTCAATCTTTATATATAATTTATGACCTTCGTTCCAAGTTATTGGATTTGATTTATTATATTCCTTAAGCTTTAGGTCTGTATTACTATTAACAAAATCGCTAAAACTACACAATTTATAATGCAATAAATCTAAGGCTGTACAAGATTCTTGTAGTTTATACAGAGTGATGAACTGGTCGAGTAATTCAACATTAATCGTACCATCTTTATTAATAGTCAATGAATTAGTTATTAAATTAAATAGATATTCAATTCTCTGTTGCTTATCCTGAGTTCCATGTCGAGTTAAAGCCTCTACTTCGGTTTGCAGTATTATCTTTTTTTGAATATCTGGTGTTATCCTTTGAACAGTGGGAGCCTGAATGTCATTAGTTTTCTCTTCATCATCACCGCTATTTGTTTGACCAATTTGTGGAAAGTAGTTGGAATGTTGATTAAGTATCTCTTGAAGTCTTATATCAGCAAAATCTATTAATTTAGGAATATTGTAAATATTGCTTGATTGAAACCCCCACCAACTACTACCTCTCATAGCCTCTTGATTTTCAGTATGATAATTATCAAAAGCAGTCGTTATTTCCGGTGGAGTATCGGATATTAGTGTATATATCAGATTTTGATCTAGGTTATATCTGTTAATGATGTTATAATTTTTCTTTTGAAAAGTGACAATACACCTATGTATAAGCATTTTCAATATGCATATGGATGTTGTTTGTTTTTTAGAACATAAGACCTTTATATAATCTTGTGTATTCAAATTATTATCGCTTAATAATGTCAAAAAATTGTTAAGAGCGTCTTGTATTTGTTTCTCCTTATTTGTTGAAGAACGATTTGCTAACTGCGATATATTATAATGGTAGTTTGTAGTTTGAGCGACTGTTGTTGCCATTTTGTATTCACTTTAAAAAATTTTGTTATTACAATTGCTTGATACATTTTGCTGTAAATAAAATGTTGAAAACATTATGTGGTGATTAATTAGTCATTGATAAAACCATTCTTTAGTTTTATCTTTGCTTAAAAAAGTGTTTTTAAGCGCTAACATTGTTAATCTTATCCATTTTTACCATTAAAATGTTAAATTATTGTTTTAATTATTATGTATTGCATTCAAGAACAAGCAATTGCACATTAAATAAAATAATATATTTTGATGCATTTTAGCACATGATTATTCTATTTGTATATAACATTTTTGTGTGGTGTGTGAAATATTTTGCATTATATTGTTGTAAATATGAATAAACAGTGGCTTTTGGGTTATATGAATAAGAGGGTAGCTATTTTAACTAAATATTATGATCTGTAAAAATGCTACAATTATGCGCTAATATTTAGACTAATTGAAGAATTAATATACTCAAACATCGTTATCGCAGTTGAATTATACGACACTCGTAACTTATTATTAATATGTGTCGTCGTTTTTTTAATTAAATTATTTTGAATTTATTTGAATATAGCATATTTTTTAATAAAATTTTATGGAATGTCATCATGATACCAAACGCAACGAGTCCAACAAGTCATGGAGCTATTAGAGCTCAATCTCCAGCAAATTCTTCTACAGAACAAGTTGAAGGTAATTTGCCGATAAACTATTTTCCAGAGGAAGAAGAAAGTAACGGAGTAGAAGAAAGTAAGGATGATATAGTTCAATTTTCTTCACCACCGCCTCAAATTAAAATTACGCAAGGGTTTTTCCGCTTTACAAAACCTGATGAGCGAATGAATTTATTAAATTTTGGAGTTTTCATTAAGCATCAGCTGGTGTGTAGCGTAGATAATACAGATAAAGAACAGGTAACTAATTTAATCAATCAGACCTTAGCAGAGTTAGAGGAGCAAATTTGTAATGATGGTTTAGATCTAGATTTTTGCAGCAGTTGCCATGAGAAACTAAACGATGCTGGCTATAACTTTGATCGTGATATATTGTGGCAATTATTTCATGTTGCTATTGGATTATTTGCCGCTAGTGATACAGCTGGAATTGACTTGAATTTATTATATAACAATGATGGTGGAGATATCAGTTCAGAAAATATAGATTTTGATAAAGCATATAAAAATTTAGATAATGTAATAAAGGTATTAAGTCATAATACAAATAAAACTTACTACTATGAGCAGAATTCTTTAACTGAAGAGAGAACGTTAACTTTATCGCGTAAATATAATCCAGAAAACCAAAAAAAGCAGTACTATATAACTACAGATCTTGATAAATATTGCATTGCTGAGCAAGGAATTAAACAAACTGATTTAAGCCAAGATTCTAAAAAATTACTTATAGGTAAAGGTGGATTTGGTGAAGTGTATAAATCAGCTGATGATGAATTAGTAAAAAAGAAGTATTTTCCTAGAGCCGATAATCCTAGGTGGAGTAACATTATTCCTCCTGAAGTAATTATATCAAATCAAGCTAAAATGGCTGAAATTATAATAGCACAGGATTTGTATTATTTTCTTCCATGTGTAGCATTACCTAGTAAGTCAGGTCATAGAGAAGTTATGCCTTATTTGAATCCTCTCGAATATGGGGAAGCATTTAAGTTATTAGTGACACAATCAAGACAGCTGGAATCAATACATAATAATGCTTATGGATTTGATATTCCCAATACGGTTATTGGCGAGGTTTTTATACAACTGAATATGCTCATCGAAGCTGGTTTTTGTATTACAGATTTCTCTTTGCAAAATACTTTTCTTGCTAAAAAAAATGGAGAATGGAAAATAGGAATAATAGATTCTAATGGCGCTATTGGAAACGGCGGAGCTATGCCAATTACCAAAAATGGCAAAACTTTATATTTACCATCAGGTCCTATGAACCGAATGTGTACCTTTATTCCAAATATGAGCGGAAATACTCTTAAGGATTTAAAAGGGGTGGAGCTGGTGGAAGGACTTAGGCAACTAGAAATGAAGGAAAAGCAAATAATTCATTATATGAGAACGTTAGAGTTCTTTCAAACTCCAGCAGCAGCTCAAGAAAGAATGCAATTATTTGGAAATACTTCAGCAATAGCAACGTTTGTTATGATTACTTCTGGAATTCCAGCTTGGGATTTTATAGTAAGCTGTTTTTTAAAATGTGATACTAAAGAAAGTGCATTGGATCACGATGGATTAAAACAATTGCTTGGTAAAATCACATCAGATGATGAACAAGTGACGAAGTTTATTGATACTCTTTGGCAGGCACGTCAAATATATAATGGAGCTAAAAATAAAGTAGAAGCTATTCAGCAACAAGTTGCACAGAAGAGGAAGCGTGAGGAAGAGGATGCGCGTCAGAAGGCACTTGACGAGGGAAATGCACTTAAGAGGAAGAGTGAGGAAAATGCACGTGAGAAGGCGCTTGAGGAGGAAAATGCAAAGCTCATGGAGGAATTAATGAACTTAAAATAAAATAATATTTCCTACGCAATGTTCTGTAGTAATTATATTGCGTAGGATGTAATGTCTTCAAGCCTTTATCATTTTAGGCTAGTTTATATTTAGACACAAAAATGTGATATCATTTTAGATTCATATCAATATATAATATTGGGCTGTAATTTTATAATGAAAGAATTCATAAATGCATATAGGAATAACAAACCCCACAATAATTAATAAAAATATTGGCAATAAAACAAGCCAAGACCCCATAAGTAGAATTAAAACATACATCACGTATGAGTTGAATAATAAAGCCCATAATGGTAGGCAAGTTATAATTATAAATACTTTTATCAAAGCTGTTGAACATATTAGCAATAACTCTATTTATGGATTTAATAATGAAGAAAAATCTTGTGATGTAGTAGATGAATTAGAATGTAATACGTTGCAAAGAAATGAAGGATTTGTACATGATGTTCAGAATTGCAATAAGGAAGAATTAATAGAATGGCTACAGAACCAGAAAAATTCAATTATTGTTATCAATGATACAGTTTTTTATCCAAATGAGGATTGTGGAAAAACATTAGATTTAACAACAAATTATTTAGAATTATTTAATGTAATGCCACAAAATATTACATTTTTTATCAAAGAGCTTGGTGAGGATGAAGTTAAGCGCAAAATTAAAACTGAATTATTACCAATTCCATGTTCAATGGAAGAATTAGATAATATTGTTGTTAAAAAATTTGGTATAGAATTAAACGCTGTCATACCATTGATGAATCAAGATGCTTTTAATAATTTAGTACGCGATTTAAAATCAGATAGATTCGAGGAGCAAATTACAAAATATATAAAATCAGATATTAAGTGTTGCTTTAAGAAATATGAGTACTTTAGAAATTTTGATGAACCGAAATTAATTTCTGTAGTAAATACATTAAAACAAGTAAATAAAACAATGGCTAATATGGATGAAGACCAAATTATTAGTAATATGGCATCATTTATGGCTAAAATTTGCTCAATACTTAAACGGAACTTTTTCTTTGAAAGGGCAAGATTAAGCTTTTCACAAGTAGAATTATTGAGTGATGTGACTTTTGAATTATATAAAATGCTAGAGGACTCACAAGGTTTGATTAATCGAAATACTGACTTTGTTATTGATGGATATCTTACTGATTTAGACCCGACACCGCCTACAAATTCTGTTTTTTGTGTCGATAATCAACGGATTAAAATTGCTCATGGCATCATAAGAAAATATATGAATTGGAATAAGCGAATAAGTGATGAACAAGAAATACAATTTCGTGAGATTCTACAAAATGACTTTGCAATGAGAAATGCAGATTGTTCAGACGATATTTGGTGGGAATATGTAATTGCTACAATGTGTTATCGTAGTTTAGAAAATATTTTAAAATTGTTGCAAGATGAATCAATACCAGATAATATAAAAATACAATTAGAATTAGCAAGAGATTATTGTATAGCACATGATTTAGATTTGAACGACCCTTCATCTGTAGTTGTAATTAATTACAACACCCTAATATTAATTTCGAAGTTGGGATATCTAAATCCAGAAATTAAAGAAATAAATCTAGAAAATATAATTGTTATAGAAAGAAACGAACGGAAAGAGTTTGAAACGCGTATAATAACATTTGTTGATGCTGTCAGGTATAAATCTACTATGCCAAAAGCGCTATTTAAATTACTAGAACCCATCTTTACTGTGGATACTTTTATTGCACCACATCTTCTTGTCTATTTTAAAGAATTATTCCAACGAATTGGTATTGATATGCAAGAATTAGAATCTAAATTTGAAATAGTCATCTTCGAAATGCTTAAATTTCAAAATGGATCTGCCACGCTTTCTTATAAAGAACGTTTTATGGAGCAAACTCGTGATAGTGAACTAAGTGGTGCAAATGGTATATTTTTGCAAATAAGATCTCATCTAATTCGTCAATGTAATGTAACATTTATAATAGAATTATTCCCAATATTAAGCAAGGATAATTTACTGCTTATACCAGATGAGTTACTAAATGTAGTTAATCAGATTGACCCATGTCTTATCCCATCGATTAGCATTCTAGGGAATAAAATAGTTGAAGAAATATCCAATTTACAAATATTCTGTACAATAGAAAGATCCATGATATTATATATAATTGCGGCAGTATTAATCAATTTGTCTAGTACCGATGGGTTGGGATTTTATATGAAATCTGCGGATAGAAATAGTATTGATAGCACAACTATCGTCAGATTTAGATTAATTGGGGCAATTACGCTCGCTATGTCTGTAAAGGATGGTAAGTATACTGAAGTGGAAAGAAATGCTATTATAAATATAATAATGAATTCGATATTAACACCTACTTGTGGACGAGAATTAAGGCATCAATTATATGGCATGTATGCTGGTAAAAGTTGCGATAGCTTAAATGCCCAATATTTGAAAGCGAAAAAAATTCTAAACACTAAAATGATAAATAACGTACCGAGTATATCGTAAAATCGTAAATTATATTTGGGCTTTATTCGTCTAGTGGCGTGTTTTAAGAAATACGCTTTGACCAGTCAAATTTCCTACGCAATGTTCTGTAGTAATTGTATTGCGTAGGGTGTAATATCTTCAACCGTTTATTGTGTTTGGTTAATACAACTTGATCTTGATATAGTAAATCAAAACATTCTTGTCCATCAAAATGGATTTGTGTTGCATTTTCACGAATTAATGTAAACTCAATTTTTACGTCATCATTTACGACTAATGGTCGGTTAGTTAATGATTGTGGGCAAATTGATACCATTGAAAATACATGCGCATGTGGGTGTAATATAGCGCCACCTGCAGCTAATGAATATGCGGTTGAACCTGTGGGAGTAGAGAAAATTACGCCGTCTGATTTTTGTGAAAGGACAAATTGTTTATCGATTGTAATATCGAATTCTATCATATTACCAATAGCGCCTCGCGAAATAACTACGTCATTAAGCGCCAGCGAGCGAAAAATAAGCTTATGATTGCGAATCACCTTTGCTGAAAGTAGCGTACGAGATTCAAGTGTATAATTCTGTCGAATCAGCATATCATCTATAGTGTTACTCATTTCTTCGATGCTAATATCTGTCATGAACCCGAGTTTACCTTGATTTATGCCAATAATTGGAATGTCATGGTTCACAATTGTTCGCGCAACAGAAAGCATAGTTCCATCGCCACCGATTATAATTACCAGATCTAAATTGTCCAGCCAATTATCAAGTTCGCCGTGTTCAAATTCACCGAATCCCTCAATTGCACAATACGTTGAGGAGTCAATAAATATATTGAAACCTTTTGTTTTCAGGTGTTTTGCAAGCTGTAGAACTTGCTCTATTAATTCTATTGCTTGGTATTTACCAATTAGCGCGATATTTTTAAATTGCATATTTGTTCCAATATTTAATTAATACTCGAAGTATTTGATTCGTGGGCGCGAAGTATTGAGAAAAAAAGCGACGACGTGTATGATTAATACATTAGGAGCTTTTTTTGTCAATACGACAAAGTCCAAGATTCAAAGACAATGAGTATAGTTAGCAGTTTCGAGTATGACAAACGCGCTGGAAATAAGTTCATCATCGCTCAGTGAAATATGACAGCGATTTATTTTACGCATTACTAACCAAAAATCAATTGCATCATCAAATACAAAATATGGTTTACCAAGCTCATCATTTAAAATGCTGATATTGGGCATTAAAATCGGCGCACGTATTCCTGTGCCACATGCTTTAGCAAACGCTTCTTTTGCGGCAAAGCGCTTTGCTAGGTAATTCACTTGATTTTTGTGCTGATTAAAAATAATTTGTTCCTGTTTTGAGAGCATTTTGTCGATAAAACGTTGCCCATGCGCTTCGATTAGTTGCGCGATGCGTTTATTTTCAATTAAATCGTGACCAATTGAGTAAATCATATTTTATAATCCACGACTAGCAAGCATTAGGCGTTTCATTTCGGCAACAGATGTGCCTAAACCATTAAACACGCTATGTGCAATTATGGCAAAGCCGATATTTAATTCATGCATTTGTGGAATAGCTGCAATCGCTTGTACATTCTGATAATGTAATCCATGACCAGCGTTGACTATAAGATCAAGAGAATCGGCATATTGTGCCATAACTTTAATTTTGTCAAATTCTGGGTGGCTTAAGTGGCTATCTTTGACTGTAGCATAATTTCCAGTATGAATTTCGATAGCATATGCATTGGCGTCACTTGCGGCAGTAATCTGGTCACGATTCGCATCAATAAATAACGATGTACGAATTCCGCTATCTTGAAGCGTTGCTACGGCGTCACAAATATTATCGAAGTTGTCAATTATATTTAATCCGCCTTCAGTTGTTAATTCCTGGCGCTTTTCTGGAACTAAACATACGTAATCAGGACGAATTTGTAGCGCAAAATCAATCATTTCACTAGTAACAGCTATTTCGAGATTTAGCTGAGTTTTTAATGTTTGTCTTAATAATATAACATCATTATCTTTAATGTGTCTTCTATCTTCGCGCAAATGTACGGTAATCAAATCAGCACCATGTGTTTCAGCAACAAGTCCAGCTTCAACAACATTGGGAAATGATTCACCGCGAGCATTTCTTATCGTTGCAATATGATCTATGTTAACTCCTAAGCGTATCAAATTAATTCTCCTTGTTATTATTATAAATACAGGTAAATAGTTTAACACTATTTTATATTGTATATCAAATATTTTGCACATTCAACAAAAACCAAGAGTTAGGTTTTTTTGTAGATTTTTCTCTTTGGTAAGTAGTCTACATAATCTGCAAAAAACCTACATGGTTTTGAAAATATTTTTAGTGCTTAATAAATTTTTAAAATAATTTAGCAATTTTATCAAAAATTAGCAAATTATATTGTTTTATCTTGTATTAATTTATTTCTTAAGATATGCGCTATAAGATAGTATTATTAATAGTTTCAGTGGTAATGTTAGAAATTTTTAGCGGCTTCAAATGTCCTATCACAAATTAGTATAGTTTGTCTATAACATTTTTGTGTGATATGCATTTTATTTGTTATTATGCTACAATCCCGTCAGTATGGAAATTAGTCCTTTGAGTAACAAAATTCAAAACAGGTCAAAATAACTTTTCAATTTATTATTCCAAATAAAATTTAGTGAGAGTGTCTTTATGCTAGGTAGCAGTCTACTGCTAACAACAGATCCAATGATTCTATTGTATAGTTTTTTGTTGATTTTTGCTAGATGCTATGGAATAATGGCAATTTGTCCATTGTTTAGTAAATCATTTTTCCCCACTTTGTTAAAGTCTTCATTAGCAATGTTGCTAAGCGGTATAATTGTTTTAAAGTATCAACTTCCAGTATCAATTAATTTCATATTTTTTATGATGTTAGCGGTAAAGGAATTTGCTTATGGTGCTTGTATCAGCTATATTTTAGCAATTCCAATCTGGACGATAGAGTCAGCAGGTAAAGTGATTGATTTGCAACGTGGTGAACAAATGGGTGCTGCGGTTAGTAAAATTACGAATAATCCAAGTTCATCAATTGGTAAATTATTACTTCAAGCATTTATTACATATTTGGTAATTAATAATGGTATTGCTTTTTGTTTTGATATTTTGTTTAAGAGTTTTAATATATTACCATTGGCTAGCTTTGTTGTTAAGTTTAGTATTGGCGATATTGTTTCAATCTTTTCAGAGTACTGCTATTATTCTGTAATGCTTGCAGTTCCTATTATAGTACTAATGTTTATTTTAGAATTTGCATTGGGACTCGTCTCTTCATTTATTCCTCAATTAAATGTAACGGTTATTTCAATGCCACTTAAAAGCTTAGTTGCGATGTTTATTTTAATTTTTTATATGCAACCAATGTTTCATATTATTATGAGTAAACTAACTTATTCAATGGATATATTAAGTACCATATACAAAACTTAATTTTGGGTGTAATTTTTGTTGCTGTTCCGCCTATCATCTTAGAATGCCATCATAATTTCTCTTATGCGTAATTTATACTTAGTGAGACGGAGTTTCTAGTATTCGGTTGATATTCTGATGGTAATAAAATGATCGTGGTTTAAATAGTAGTGTTTATAATCAAGTGTTGCATATTTAATACAGAATAATTTAGTCGAATTGACTTAAAAAAAATAAGTTGTTTATGCTACAATACGTTCTTCTGAAGATAAATTAATGGATCTATTTGAACTAAACCAGTTTATTAAATTAAAAAGAAATTCTTTTATACTTAAACAAGTTCAAAATAATTGAATTAAACAAGCAACGACGGCTAGTAAATAATAGCTTAGGAGCGTAGTAGATTCAAGTATGACGAAGCTGTTTGAGTATGTAGCCTTTTTATGGGTGAATTCTTCTATTCAATGGGTATATCAAATGCAAAATACATATAATAAATTTAAATATTTAATGCAAAGCTTTGGGTTTAGTTTAGATTTGTTAATAGTCAGTTGTTCATCACCACAGACCACATTATATAGCAATTTACCACAACAAAGTGCTAATCAAATCGTTTTACTGCTTGGTCAAAATAATATTTCTGCGACAAAAACAGAACAAAAAGACGGAACATACAATATTATGATTTCCCAAAGTGATCTGGTGAATGCATTAAATATCGCTGGCTCACAAGGTGGACCAAAGCAGCAATTTCAAAATCTGGGAGATCTATTCCCTAAAGATGGTTACATATCATCGCCAACTGAAGAACACGAACGCGTTGTTTATGCGTTAAATCAAGAAATATCCGCAATGTTATCTGAGTTAAACGGGGTTGTGTTGGTTAAAACCAATGTGAGCATCCCGAGTTCAAGTGATGGATTATTAACTCCAGATGATGTTAAGCCAACTGCATCGGTATTGATAAAGTACAAGCGTGGACAACGAATAGACTTATATTTAGGGCGAATTAAAAATTTAGTTAGTCATGCAATTGCTGGACTAAATCCCGATCAAGTTGAAGTTGTTACAGTTGAGCAAAAAAATGATTCTCGAACTAATTGATAAACGCCAAGAGCAGTTTAATCTGCAAACTCAGCAATTGAGTAGTACATTATCAAGTATTTCTCCGCTTGAAGTGTCGGGTAAATTAACCCAATCTGTGGGAACGATTATTATCGCTCATGTTCCTGATGTAAAAATCGGCGATTTATGTTTAATTACCGATCTAAAACACGGAATAAACATGTATGCTGAAGTTGTTACGATTCACAATTCTGAAGCGAAACTTCTACCATATGGCGACACTCGCGGATTATCTAACAATTGTTTGGTTAGAAAATATTCAGACGGATTTAAAATTACTTTGAACGATTCAGTTCTTGGATCAGTTTTAGATGGATTTGGTAATACTGTACGTCGCCTACATGGTGAAGAATCAAAGAAATTTTCCTATAGTTATGATATTAAGCGCGCAGCTCCAGACCCAATGGAACGTCCAATTATTACTGATAAATTATTGACAGGTGTTAAATGCATTGATTTATTTAATACTTGTGGTTGCGGTCAACGTATTGCAATATTCGCTGCTCCTGGTATTGGTAAAACTACATTAATGGGAATGATCCTGCGTAATATCGAGGCTGATGTTATCGTTGTTGGGCTAATTGGGGAACGTGGTCGAGAAATTAATGAGTTTATTGAGTTAGAGCTTGGGTCGGAGGTTTTTCCTAAATTAGTAATTGTAGCATCAACTTCAGATAAACCACCAATTGAATTGGTGAAGTCTGCATATGTTGCACAAACTATTGCTGAATATTTTCGTGATCAAGGTAAAAAAGTCGTATTATTTATTGATTCTATTACGCGTTTTGCACGTGCTGGTCGCGAAATAGGTTTGTCATCAGGAGAGCCTGCGACACGTGGTGGGTATCCGCCTTCGGTGTTTTTATCTTTTCCAGCATTAATGGAACGCGCGGGAAATAATAAACATGGATCAATTACAGCTTTTTACACTGTATTGTTAGAGGGTGATAAGCTCGAAGAAGATCCGATTGCAGGCGAGATAAAGTCGATTGTCGATGGGCATATTGTGCTTAGTCGTACTTTGGCTGAGCGTGGTCATTTTCCAGCAATAGATCCGTTAAAGAGTTTGAGTCGTATTGGCGATAGGCTTATTACGGAGCAACATATGCTCGGCGCACGACATTTAAAACTATTGTTGTCTAAATTTCAAGAGTTAGAATTTTTGTTAAAAGTTGGTGAGTACAAAGCTGGGAATGATAAATTAGCCGATGAAGCAATAGCTAAGAATGACCGAATTAACAAACTATTGCAACAAAACATTAAAGATGGTGCAGTTTTTGATGTTGAACTAAAGAATTTACAGGCTTTAGTTAAAGCCCCTAAATAATACATTCTTTGTCTTTGAGTTTTTGTAACTATCTAGCAGTGATATTTACAATATACAGAATAAATTAATTTTTTACCGATTTTGTGATAACTCATGAGGAAAAAGTTAATTTATTCTGTATATTATGAAAGATGTTGTTATGTAGTTACACATTTTTTAATACTTTGAGAATTAATCTTTACATTATGGAATTGATTAAATGTTACAAATAAAAATCTGTTCAGGGTTACAAGATGGTGCAGTACTTGACAATGACGTGAAAGAAAATTTGACGATCGGAAATACTAGTATATGTGATGTGTTTCTATTTGGTGATGAAACCACCGAATATCAATGTCAATTTACGCGTGTTGATGATACGTTCATACGTCTAGATGAAGCTACTAATGCGTCTGTGTATTTGGCTAATGGTCAAGAATTAGAGCTTGGACAACAACTCAATATCAATAGTTCATTTCGTGTAAATGATACCAAAATACTTATTGGTACAGAGTTAGACTCTAAAGATTGGGGCTATGAATTAGCCATAGAACAACAACTTGATGAAGCTGTTGGCTTCGATGAAACAGACGATGAAATGATTCTAGCTGCTGATTTAGATCAAGTTTCAGATGAAGATGGCTTTGATTTTGCCGATGAGATTGAAAATACAAAACCAGTTATAACTAAAGCCAAGAAACCAACATCTAAATTTGCTTTATGGAAACAAAAGATATTTTCATCACTTAATATAAAACCAGCGATGAAGAAATATCTATGGATATTGTCGATTAGTTTTTTAGTGATATTTGCTGGTGTAATATACGTTTGTTTGAGCGCGTCGAATAATCAATTCAGTAAAGCAAATGATGTTAGCCAAATGGATTTGCTAAATAAACAAATGGATAATCTTCCAGAAAAATATTCTGCATTAATTTTGACCAATGATGCCAATGTTATGGTTATTTCTGGTATTGTTGAGGGTGAAAGTGATGTGACATTTATTAAACATTATTTCGCGAGCTTTAAGTCATTAAAAATTACGTACAAATTAATCACATACCCAGCTGCAAAAAATATTATTACAACTACATTGGCAAAATATGCATTAAAAAATATCATAGTCAGTTATGACCCGTCGCAAGGAAATCTTACATTAAATGGTGTAATCGATAATTACGACAAATTATCTGATGCTGAAATAGATATTAACAACGCATTACCAAGTGGTGTTGATGTAAATACTAGCAATTTGTTTGATTCTAGTGTTGTTACAAAAGATTTCTTAAGCGATATTAGCTTTTTAGGTAAAGATCAATTAAGTATTGTATATAATTACAGCCTACCTGAAATTAATGTTGATGGTTATTTGGATGATAAAACTCTGGAACAACTAAAAACCAAAATTGATGACTTTAAAAATAAATATCCTGTGGTAAATGTAAATCTAAATATTAAGAAATTAGCTCAAGTATTGCCATTTAAAATTTCTATGGTATATGCAGGTAATCCATCTTATATTGTAACTGATGGCGGAGAAAAAGTATTTGTCGGCGGAATAGTAAAAGGTCTTAGTTTGGTTTCAGTTAGCAATAATAGTGTAGAGTTTATGGGTAAATATCCAATTATAGTTAACCTTCAAGATTTGGGAGAATGGGGGAATAATACAAGCAGTAGTATTGATACTACAGAAACAGGACGTAACCAAATAATTAATCAAGAGTTAAGTAAAACAAAAGACGCTTTGGAAAAAGAACAAGAATCATTGATACGTATACAAGACCTAATGAAGAAAGTAAAAGAAAGTGATGTTGTTAGTTCGTTGAAAGTAGAGGCAGACAACCTAGTACAGGATATAGAACTTAAACAACATGAGTTAACAGTTTACAGTAAAGGTAATACAACAAATGAGTAATACTGATCCAATGTCGTTAATGATAATTTTATTTGTTTTAAGTTTAATTCCAATAATTTTTGTACTTACGACTTCGTTTATTAAAATCGCTATGGTTTGCATTTTAGCTCGGGAAAGTTTGGGTGTACAATCTGTACCACCAAATATTGTGATTTACGGTATCAGTTTAATTTTGTCATTTTATGTTATGGGTCCTGTGTATAATAAGAGTTTTCAGGCGCTAACACAGTCAGCACAAACTGGCGATAGAACTTCTTATACAGCTTTAATTAGCGACTTTCAGGCATCAAGTGTTTCATTAAAGCAATTTTTGGGGAAACATGCAACAAAGGATGAACGATTATTTTTCTACCAGTCTTTATCTAAGTTTTGGAAAAAAGATGTTACAGAAGATATTCGTCAAGATGACTTGTTGGTATTAATCCCTGCTTTCATGGTGAGTGAAATCACGCAAGGTTTTAAAATTGGGTTTTTGATTTATTTGCCGTCGGTGATTATCGATATTATTGTGTCCAATATTCTTATGGCGATGGGGATGATGATGTCGCCAAATACGATATCGCTGCCAATTAAGTTGCTGTTATTTATATCTGTTGATGGATGGTCTCGGCTGATTCATATGCTATTGGCTACATATAATTGATTATTTTATACAGTTAAGTACTCACTTTTTATTGAATGTTTAAGTAAATAGGATAACTTACTAATTTTTTTAGTGAATGATGGAGAAATATAGAGTTTGTTAATGAAGAAAGCGTAATTTGGCAAACTGTTTGAGCGTTAGCGAGTTTTTGCCAAATAGATTTCGAATTAATACAAACTCATATTTTGTAATCTTTGAACGTAAAAAATTAGTAAGTTATCCTATGAGGGTAAACTTAAAAAGAGTACTGGGTATTCATAAATTATAAATACAAATTTTAGAAAGTTTTATCATGCAAGATTATCAGAAAATAAGAAAACTTATAGAATCAGGGACTAAGGTTAAGGTAAAAAAAGAAGAAAAAGATCATTTATATAATATGTTTGTTGGTCAGTTTGAGTCAGGTAATTATGACAGCGCGCAGAAGATTATTGAGACATTGATTCTTCTTGAACCGTCTAATCTGACTTATTTGAAGTCAATTGCAAGTACACACCAACAACAAAAAGATTATATGCAAGCATTTATTTTTTATAATTATGCTTATATTTTAGATAAAGACGAAAACTGTTTGTACTATATGGCAAATTGTTTAGTTGAGCTAAACGAATTTGACCAAGCACAGTATCAAATAAATAAATTATTGCGTGTGGTTAAAAATCCACAATTATTAAGTCGCGCCCAAATTTTGGCCAAATATATTGAAAAACAGTTAGTAATAGATAAATAATGAAAAATTTGAATGAGTTTTTACAAAGAATATCACAGCAGAAAGAGCTTTCGCTGGTAATATTAATCGTCTTGGCTTTGGGTATGATGATGATTCCAATCCCAAGCGAGGCGATGGACGTAATTATTGCTGCAAATATTTGTTTGACAATAATTATTCTAATGGTTGTTGTGTATATGAACTCGCCACTAAATTTGAGTTCATTTCCCAGTATATTGTTGATATTAACTATGCTCCGAATCGGGATTACCGTATCTACAACCAGATTGATTTTGCTAAATGGCGATGCGGGTCAGATTATTTATACATTCGGTGAGTTCGTCGTTGGCGGTAATATAGTTGTTGGTATTATTGTATTTTTGATTATTACGATCATTAATTTTGTGGTAATTACCAAAGGTGCGGAGCGGGTTGCAGAAGTATCGGCGAGGTTCTCGTTAGATGCGATGCCTGGGCGCCAAATGTCGATAGATAGCGATTTGCGTGCGAATAATATTACTGTCGAACAAGCTAAACAAATGCGGCGTAATCTGACCCTAGAAAGTAGATTATTTGGTGCGATGGACGGATCTATGAAATTCGTTAAGGGCGATGCGATTGCCAGTATGATTGCGATTGTAATTAATTTGATCGGCGGATTACTTATCGGAATGGTACAACACGGCTTGAGTTTCAACGAAGCGCTACAGACATATTCAATTTTGACAATTGGTGATGGTTTGGTGCAACAAATTCCAGCTCTGGTGATTTCATTGTCATCTGGTATGATGATTACACGTGTATCGCATGAAGACGAAGAAGTTAGTCTTGGTGAGAATGTGCTAGAGCAGCTATTTAAGGCGCGTAATCCATTAATCGCAGCTGTGGTAATTTTACTCGTTATGTTGTTTATTCCAGGAATGCCAAAATGGGTTTTCTTGTTAGTGATAGCTGTGTTAATCGTTGTAATTAAATTAGTCAGTCGTAAAGATTCATCTGCTGAAACAGGTGAGGAAAGAACTGCAGGAGGCGTGGTCGAGGAAAAACCAGCTTCTTCTGGTGATGTTGAGATTCCGAGCAATTTTGAAAGTTGGAAATTGGCACCGATTATTATTGCAGTTGCTGAAAACTTACGTAGTGATGTATTGACCAAAGCTATAAAATCGTCATTATCTAAAGCGCAAACTGATATTTTAATGGATTTAGGGATTTTATTGCCAAATATTATTTTACGTTATTCAGATAAAATTGAGAAAAATAGCTATCAAGTGTTGATTACGGAAATTCCTGTAGCAAATGTGCCATTTTTTACGGATAAAATTTTATATGTAGATCAGGATATGCGCGGTCTTAGTGCGCTTGATGTTGATGATGCTATTAACAATACTGCTGACTTTGGCTCGCGTCAATTAGGCGCATGGATTCCAGCAAGTTTCGGTGAAAAATGTGACGAATTCTCATTAAAATACATTAGTCCTGAAGAGTTTTTTGCCAATAACGTGAAACTTATTCTCAAAGCGCATTTGGGTGATTTCCTTGGTATGCAAGAAGTGAAGAAATTAATCGATAAGATGACCGAATATCAAGATTTGATTAAAGAAGTGCTACGCATGATTTCTTTGAGTAAATTAACTGAAATATTGCAACGTCTGATTCGCGAAGATATTTCGATTCGGAATTTTAAATTGATCGTAGATACTATTTTGGAAAATGCGCAAACTGAAAAAGATTTGGTTGTTTTAACTGAATACGTAAGGCAAGCGATGAGTAGATATATTGTACATAAATTTGGTAGTGGACGTGGCGTAATTAATTGTGTAATTGTAAGTGAAATGATAGAAGATGAGATTAGAAATGGTATTCGTTTCAATAATGGTGGTAGCTATTTGTCGTTAGATCCAGCTTTTGAGAATCGAATAATTGCTCAATTAAAAACGGAATTTGAAGCATTTACAACTAATTACCCAGTTATCGTTACGCAATTTGATATTCGCCGTTATTTACGCTCTATTGTTGAGAAGGCTTTTCCAAATGTGGTTGTGTTATCGTATCAAGAAATAGAGAAAGCTAAGGCGAAACTAGAGTGCTTAAAGGTGATTGATTTAGAAGACGATAATAGTAATATGATGTTTGACGATGAAGATGACGATTAATTACAACACTTTAGTCAAAATGACTGAGAAATTTTATGTATGTTGTGCTACAATATGCTTCTCAAATATGACTAATACGCTAATTTAAATTGATGTTATCGCTCCACAGACTTTATTGTTCTAGCTATTGCTAGAATCCAATTAAATATTTATAGGTCGTTAAAGAAATGATAAAAAAAATTTTAGTGCTTTTATTAATAAGTTCAAGTTATACATATGCTGATTCAACCAGCGACAAAACTAGTAATAAATCTAGTGGTAATGATGTCCTATCATTACTTAACAACAGCAATTCTAACACAGCAAATAAATCAGGCGGAGATTTCGTGTATGTTTATCAGCACGATACGCTTAGAAGTGCATTAAGTCAATACGCAAAAAATAATGCATTGCAAATAAATTTTGCAGCAGATTTGAATCCTTCTACGCTTAATCAAATAGTAACTGGGCGTTTCAATGTTAAAAGCGAAGTAGATGTTTTGAACACGTTAAGCAGTAAATATGGCTTTCGTTGGTTTATTTACTCAGGTTCGCTTTACGTAACGTCAAGTGTAGAAGTTACGCGTTCAATTAACGTCAAGTGTAGAAGTTACGCGTTCAATTAACGTGTCAACTGATGAAATTAACACAATTAGATCTAGCCTTGATCAAATGGGACTACTAAATAGCAAATTTGGTTATTCACAAGGCGGTGGCAAAGTTGTTGTCAGTGGACCAAGTACATACGTAGAAATGTTAATAAATCAAATTAAAAGCCTTGATGTTTCACCTGTTAATCAACAATTTGCTGTATTTCGTTTGAAATATGCAAATGCAAATGATGTTACATTAACTATAAATAATCAAACAGTTACAGTTCCTGGAATTGTAACTATTTTACAAGATTTATTACAAGGTCAAACAAATAGAAGAGGTGTGGCTAATTCAAATCCATTGTTAAGTAAAATTGCGCAACCATTAATAAATAATGCATCAGATAGTAAATTAGGCAGTGCAGATAAAAAATCTGGCGCTCTTGCGTCTACTACAGATGCAGATGATAGTACGGCTGGTAGTCTTTCTTCGCCATCAATTCAGGCTGATCCTCATTTAAATACGGTTATTGTTCGTGATAAAAAGAGTAATTTAGGTATTTATAAAAATCTAATTGATGTGCTAGATGTTCCATCTCCAATGATTCAAGTTGATGTATTAGTTGTGCGTTTAAACAACACAAAACTAAATGAAGAGGGAATCAATTGGTGGGCGTCAAATGGCACTATGGGTGTTGGCTATGGTGCAAATAATTTATCAACTACTACACCGAGCGCTGGTTTATCTACAGTTTATGGACAAGTTGCTTCAGGTCAATTATTGTTAAATAGCACAAGCACATTTTTATCTAGCTTAGATTATTTACAACAGCAAGAAATTGCTGAAGCAGTGTCAAGACCTGCAATTGTAACAACAGATATATATACCTGCGGTAGTGAGCGTGACCGATAGCTTTTATGTGAATACTAGTGGTACAACTAGTTCTAGCTCAAGTAGTAGCACAACAACAAGTAGCGCATCTAACCAAGCCCAAGTTGTAACTTCATTGCAAGTAACGCCACATGTAATTTTTAATGAAAATGGTAAACGAGAAATTAAGTTATCAATTGCATTGCAAGACGGTAATGTTGACACATCATTGACGAATCAAATGCCTGAAACGGTACAGAGCTCACTAAATTCGCAGGCAGTGATTACTGAAGGGCAAAGTCTATTGCTTGCTGGGTATACTAAAGATAAAAAGGTTAATATTGAGAAGAAAATTCCACTTTTAGGTGATATTCCTATATTGGGATGGTTTTTCAAGAGTAGTAGTGAGCAAGAGAAATTTACCACATTGTATTTGGTTAGTCCAAAAATAGTTTGGTTAAGTGATGCTTATAAGCTAAAAGGATATGTGATGGTTAATGATAAACAATTAAAAACAAATCCATATGACGAAGCGTTGAGTAAGAACAAGACGGCTGGAAAATAATCGTAAATTTATAATAGAGAGTATAGGGGTAAAGAATGAGTAGCATAGGTGGAAATTTTCCAAACAATGGAAATAGTAATATAGGGTCAGCAAATAGAGCTAATAAAAGACCTTTTAATGATCCTGAAAATAAGCATGATGATACCGAAGTTGATAATAAGTATGATGGTGAAGATGATGGTGAGCACAAAGATTGGTATGATAATGAACAAAAAGGTGTTGAGTCTAATAAACGTCAAAGAACAGAAGAAGCTAAGCCATCTGAACTTTTTCCACCCAATGATGTAGCGCCAGTTGTTACCGAGTTATCTGAACAAGAAGTTGTGCATCAGGCGTGTGATGTTGTGATGGAGCAACTTATTAATTTGATAGGTGTTATCAATGAGAAGATGTCTTCTTCGCAAGTTAATGAAAGTGATTTAACTGGCATGGTTGCTGAATTGGTGACTATTTTGTCGAGTAATGAAATTCCTGATGCATTTAAACCCAGTTTTGCAAAAATTGTGGTTAAATTAGTAAAATTTTTTAATACAGATGCTTTAAAAGTAATAAATGAGAAACTATTTAATAATTGTAGTATCAAACTATTTACAGAATATGTAAAGTTAGGAATAACTAAGTCAAAGTTATTTCAGATTATGCCATTTATTCCCGATGATAAAAAAATTATTCAACAATGGATTTTGGTAGCATCTCATTCTGATTATATACCGTTTTTAGCTAAGATTTGTGAAGCAATAGCTAAAGCATATGGGTTTCGTTTAAATACATCTAAGGATCAGATAGTTCAGTTAATACAATTGGAGAATGCTAGTAATTTAGACCCAGAAGGTGCACGTAGGAAATTCTTGATTCTTCTTTTACCTTTGTTAATAAAGAGAAGCCCTGAGATATTAATTAATAAAGATGTGTTTGAACTGCTGAATAAGTATGCTAAAGAGCCAGCTGTTAAAGCGTACCTTCCATTATGGAGTATTCCAGGGGGGTTGCCGCATCCAGCGTTTAATATGATATTTACATGTGAACCAGTATCACTATATCGGTTAATAGAACAAAAGATTATAACTGTTAATAGTGATGGTAAAGAATTTACTACAGAAGAATCATTACGAGATCTGGTAAATGCTGCGTTATCTATGATTAGTAAATTGCCAGCATTTAAGATTCAAGGTCTTAGTCGTGAGGTGTTAGATAATTTAGGATTGTATGCTAATTTGTATAAGATGACTAGTTCAAGCAGTATGGAAGCTTTTAAATCAGATTATTTAAGCGTATTTGCAGATAAATTAATGGAAATATCTCGTGGTTTAACAACAGATGACGCAAGAAAAGATTTTTTTTACAAGTTTAATGGTTTAATTAATGCAGTAATGGCGGGATTATCTATACTTAGCAATCAAGGTGGTTTAACAGAGCTTTGCAAGGGTTTTCGTGAAATATATAATCAATGTGCAGAAACCATATTAGCAGGAGGTGTTGTTACGGTTAATCCTTATTATAATAATCATGTTGATGAGTATTATGAAAGTGATATTTTTGATGCTAAAAACAATTTAAAATTGAGTGGACATTTATTGTTTACGGCTAAAGAAGGTGGGCTAGTATTAATGCCTCTTGGATATTATCTAAAATATGTATGCGCAGCTATTGATATGGATAAGAAGGATCAATATTATTCTTATTCTCGTATTAAGATCATATCAAGGGTAGATGAGGGGTGGCAACAGACGGATATGCATGATTTTAATTTAACTAAGTTTTTCAAGGAAAAATTTAGTTTATTTTGGCCATATTATTATCCAGCTTTACACAATAGTATAGCTGGAACATTTAGAGCAATTTTTCCAGAAGAGTTAGCTGAAAGATGTGAGTTATTATGTCATTCTGATGGTACTAATTATAAAGGGTTTGTTGAAATTAATTTTGAAACTGGCGAAATTGGTTCTGAAAAGTTATTTAATTTATTGAATAATGTAATAACATATAATGAAATTCCTCCGTAGCCTGGTATTTATAGAGAACAATATAAATTGGTTGACGGCTTTGCAGAAAATGTTTTGGTACAATATAAGAGTAAGTTTCCAAATATATCTGAAGAGATATTACTCGTTATGGCTGCTTCAGTATTTGCAAGATTGTCATGTGAGTATATGTTTGGTACCAATGAGAATAGGGCTGTTTTATTTGCAGAGATTGGTAAATTGCTAATTCGTGAGGCTTATATACGGTATCCAGACAGCCAATTTCCGCAATGGAAGACGTTAACGCATGTATGGAGTATGCTACTATCAAATCGTAGGCCACCAGTTGTTAATAACGATCCAAATTTGGAAGGTCTGGAAAATTTTTGCACGGAAGTAATATCTAGTGATATATGTGGTCATATAGGTGACCAGCATAAATATATGCCTCCAGCATGGTCGATAAGTACTGCAGTATATCCTAGTCTATTTATACCTGCTGGTGGACATGATGTTACATATGATGTTGATGAAAGTTATCGTTATTTGAATCCAAATTTTTGGCATTTCCCTAATTATGATGCAGTTGAACCAGCAGGTAATGGAATTGCAGACAACGAAATTGAAGTATCAGACGATGGAAGTGAAATCTCCGACGATGGAAGTGAAGTGTCAGACGATGGAAGTGAAATCTCAAGCGACGAAAGTGAAATTTCAGATGATGAAAGTGAAATCTCTAATGAGATAACAGATAACGAAGTTGGGAATAATGATAATAACACATAAATCATTATGGAATTAATTATAAACAGTTTTAAGGAGTAACATTATGTTACCAGCATATTCTGGCATGACCATGGACATGGTTCAAGACGCTTTAAATCCAGCTGCCGATGTCGTGTCTGCACAGCTAGAAACTCAGATGACGGCGTTAGAGAGTAATCCAGACCCGTCACCAACAGATTTGGCAATTTTTCAAGCAAATATGCAGATTTATACTTCGATAATGGAAATGAATAGTTCTGTTACCGAAAGCATGGGCAGTATGATGAAACAGATTGCGACGAATATTGGCAATTAATGTGATATGCTAATCGCACTTTAAAACTCGGTTTATTCGAATTGTAAAGTGGTTAAGCATATGATATTTCTATGAATTTACTACTTGTAGATTCGGTTAAGTGTTTATGTAAACTTTACTCTTTGGCTTTGAATTGTTGACACTTGTGTCTATGGCTCAAATTCTTCGAGTATATTAATAACTTTTTAAAGGGAAACTAAAATGGATTTAACAATTCTAAAACAGACAGTTGAAGGATATTCACAAGATTCTGAAACTGGTGAGGCTACACTTGGTCTTGAAATCTTGAAACGTCATGTGCAAGATGCAACTAATAAGACTGGCTCACAATCAGAAGCTTCTGATTCAACAGTAGATTTAGCTGCTCTGTTGATGGCTAAATTATCTGGTGGTTCATATACCGATGGTAGTTCTACTGACTCAGATTCTGTAGCAGATACAAATGATAATTCTGACTCTGCGTCAGTTGTAGGTCAATTGAAATCAAAATTATCACAAATCGATTATTCAGTATTGACTAATTTGCCAGAATTCAGTCAAGCGATGGAAGGTTTGTCGGCAGACCAATTACCTGCTATGGCAAAACAATTTATTCGCGATAAAGTTACTGAGGCTAATCCTGAATTATTGACAGAAGTTGATACAATTACTGCATCACTTAACAGTAAATTACAATCAGCAAAATCGTCTTCTGACGTAGTGGAAATTCGCAACGAATTTAAATTGCAAATGAATGCTCTTGTGGAGAAAGTGTTAAACTCTGCAACAACAGAAACAACTGCAGCGCCAATGATGACAAGCACGAACCCTGCTGATACTACCGATAGTGATGATGAAACAGCTAGCACAGTTGCTACTACTTCGTCTTCTTTATTAGGAGCTAGTGATAGTACTAGCGATGGTTCTGGCAATGGTTCAGTAAATTATGCTGGAGGTAGCAATCAATATGCAAACATGTTTAATACTGGAGACGAATATCAGTATTATTTATCAATGCTTATTGTTGTTTGCTAACATGTCAGCTAATGAAATTAATCTGTTACTAGTAGATGCACAATTAACAACGGCAAATACAGATGCAACAGATGCAATTAATCAGGCGCTTTCGGCATTTAGTAGCTTAGGTCAAGTTTCGTGTCCATATGTTACTACTGACCCAGTGCCAAATCCAGATTATGATAGTAGTGATACTCCTATTGACATAACGACCAATCCTGATAATCCTATAGATAAGAGTGGTAATTCTGAATATCTTGAAAATGATGATGGTAGCCTTCAATATATTACGCTTGATGATATAGGTGCAGTATTTAACTATGCGTATGATCCAGCTAATAAAGATAATTCTGATATTGCTAATTTGCAATATCAATTGAGTGGACTCTATGATCAACTAAGTGCTTTTGACCCAGATTTCGCTTCGAATGTATCTAGCAGTAGCTTCAGTGAAAATGAATTTACAGACACATTCTCGAATTATGTGGATCAGCTAAATACAGAAATTGCTAGTATTGACCCAACATTAGATCAGCTTGATATGTTGCCAGAAACTACAACAACTTCAGGTTCAACTTCAACGACTGTGATTGACTGGAATAGTTCTACCAGTGAAAACACAAAAACTAACTTACAGGGTTATACAACTGCCCTGACTTCAGCAAAATCTTCTGGTAGTACTGTGTCAACGACATTGTCTACACAAACTCAGTATGACATGAGTATATATACGCAGTACACTGAGGCGATGTTGAGCTTTGTTAGCACGCAATCTACAATCAATCAACGTATGTGGAGCTAAGCATAATCATTGTAATCCCCGCTTATGTGGGGGTTGTATTTCGCATAAGCAATTAACAAGGGGTGTTATTATGAGTCTGGCTGCATTAAAAGATAAGCGCGATGGTTATACACAGAGTTCTACGGCAAGCAAAGACGCTACACTGTGTCTGGAGACACTGAAGGCGTCGGCGCAGTTGCAAGATTCGGATGCGGCACAATTGGAATCCGTCGTAATTACTAACGAAACAGGTGATGATGCTGTAATTACCGATTTAGCAACTTTGTTGATAGACAAATTATTCGGCAAAGTTTTTGATTCTGGTGAATTAATTTCTGATTCCGACGAATTAACATCTGAGGTCTTGACGGAGCTTGCATCAGTACTGTCGTCTGACTACAAAGCGACATCTTTTACCGCTACTCCTATTTCTGATAATACCTCAATTGCTTATGATAAACCGATTGTGGAATCAACTACTGAGCACGTTAAGGTGAAAGTATCACAGCGAGATGATTCATCGGCAGGGGAAATTAATGCAGATGATTTATCGCAATTTGGTCAGCTAATGCAAATTTTGGCGCCAAGTCAGTTTGCTATGGTTGCAACGCAATTTATACGTAGTAATGTAGTGGAAACAGATTCTGACTGTACTACAACAGAAAATACAGTTAGTGATTTTGCTACAAATAGCGTACAAACTACTACAACTTCCCTTGTTGTTGCAGATGTGGAAGCTGATTTAGACGCACAAATGGACGATATTATTAATGAAGCTCTAGAATCTATGGCACAAAAAGTGGCGGATTCTAAGAACGAGACAAAATCTACTGAGCAAAAAGAGGTAAATTCTAAGGATGACAAAGATTCTACTACGCAAAAAGATAAGTCAGATGTCGATAATGCTTTATCTGCGAGAGCGGATGATATTGTTAAAAATGACTTTGTCGCGGAGCAGTATCAAAACTTGGTAGATGGCGGTTATACGCTTCCTTTGATTCATGAATGTTTGATGTTATTTGAAACTAAGATGAGCAAAAAAGCGGATGAAGCTTCTAAAAATGTAGAGACTTCAGATGTAGAAACAGAGTCAAGTATTGTTGATGAGGTGATGTCTGCTTATGCTAGCTTAAGCGGAATATCATTTCCATACAAGACCAATATTCAAAACCCCAGATATGTTGCATCGAATGATTTTACTAACGATGGTATTGATGCGGATGGGAATAGTAAATACATTGTATGCAATGATTTGGGTTCGTTGTTTAATTATGCATACGATTCTGCAAATTCTGACAATTTAGATATTGGTTTGCTACAGTCGAAATTGGGTGGTCTGTATGATCAATTATGCGATTTTGATCCGAAATTTGCGATGAATATTGCTTCAAACGGATTTAATTCCACGAATGGCATAAACAATGCCTTTGATCCGCAGGAATTTATAAAAACGTTTACAGATTATGTAAAATATGTTAATGAGTATATACTCATCGCGCTTTAATTTTAAAGTGGTTAAGTATATGTTTTTAAAAGAATTGAGTTAAATATGGCTACAGCTGCAGTACAAGCTAATTACGGTAATTCCAATGCAAATATGCAATCTAGACACAATATTATTAGGCAAATATCTGACAATGATACCGTGCAAATCGCCCGTAATGTTGTGAAAAAAAATCATCCTGAGTTGCTGGCGCATATAAATGCAGCAACAGATACCGCTATGCAACAAGTTCAAAATTCAACTAGTAAAGCAGAGCGTAAAGTTATATTAAATAATTCTATCCACCAAGCTAATGCATTAATGACCGAAATAATTGGGTCTAGCTTTGATATTATGTCGTCAGCCGATTTAAACCGCATAGCGAACATCTTGGGGGCTTGCCCCCGTGATGAATAGCGTATAATAT